>JAUQXK010000051.1 GCA_030834695.1 Desulfobacterales bacterium | reverse complement strand
AGTATCGCGAGGTCTTTTTCAAACCTTACCGCATCATTTACCGAGTTATGGATAAGAACGTTTATGTTCTCCTTGTTGTCGATGGGCGTCGTGACATGCAGTCGCTATTGCAACGACGATTATTGGGCGCTTAATCCAACGAGACGGATGCCGAGGCGGATCATCTTGCGGCGCAGGGTGTTTTTGTCGATGCCGAGCTCGCGGGCAGTGGCGACTTTTTTGCCGTTGTGGCGCTGCAGGGCCTGGAGAATGGCCGCTTTTTCAATGTCCTGCAGAGTCATGCCGGCCGGCATGCTGACGTGGCCACTGCGCGGGATGAGGTGTTCGGGAAGATCATCGATACGAATGAAATCCTCTCGGCAGAGGATGAAGGCGTGCTCGATCGCATTTTCCAGTTCGCGTACGTTCCCGGGCCAGTCGTGCAGCATCAGGGCGGCGAGTGCGTCCCGGGTAAGCCCTTTCACCCCGCGGCCCTTCTGGTGGTTGAAACGCTCGATGAAGTGGTCTGTCAACAGCGGGATATCGTCCCGGCGCTCGGCCAGGGTCGGCAGCACGATCTTGAACACGTTGATCCGGAAGTAGAGGTCATCCCGGAACTTCTCCTCCCGCGCGAGTTGGCTGAGATTGCGGTGGGTGGCGGCGATGACCCGGGCGTTGGTCGGAACCGGCTTGTTGGAGCCCAGCGGCTCGTACACCCGATGCTGCAGCACGCGCAGCAGGCGCACCTGGACCGAAGGTGAGATGTCGCCGATTTCGTCAAGGAAAATCGTTCCGTTCTGGGCCAATGCGAAGCGGCCGGGCTTGTCCTGCCTGGCATCGGTGAACGCGCCGGCCTTGTAGCCGAACAGCTCGGACTCGATCAGGGAGTCCGGAAGCGCCCCGCAGTTCACCGCGACGAACGGTCCGCCGCGGTGGGGGCTGTGATTGTGGACGGCGCGCGCGATCAGTTCCTTACCGGTGCCGCTGGCACCCTCGATCAGCACCGTGCTGCTGCTTTCGGCCACCTGAGGGAGGATGCCGAAGATCTTGAGCATCTTCTCGCTCTTGCTGACGATGTCCTCGAACGAGTGCTGCCGACGCAGCGCTTTTTGAAGTTCCTGCAGGGCGGACATGTCCTGAAACGTCTCCACCCCCCCGATGATGCTCCCCGCCTGATCCCTCAGCAGGGTCGTGCTGACGCTGATGGGGATGCGCTTCTTATCGGCGCGATAAACATGCACCGGAACGTTCGAAATGGGCGCCTTGGTTTCAATCGTACGGCGCAGCATGCAGCCGGTTTCGCACACGTCCGCCCGAAAGACCTCGAAGCAATGCCGGCCGATCGCCTGAGATCGTTCAATTCCGGTGATGGTTTCGGCCGCGCGGTTGAACGACGTGATGCGCCAGTTCAGATCCACCGTGAACACCCCCTCTGCGAGGCTGTCCAGGATCAGTTCATGATGCCGCTGCTGAGAGACTGCAGGCTTTTCTTCCATTTTTCAAAAGGCGTTAGCAGGTGCCAGGGCTTTTAGGGTGCATTTTGTTCCCCTTTTTAATCGGAGTCAAGCTTCAGCTGACGCGGCGACCCGTCGACACAGCACCGGCGTTGAAATCCCCCCCCTCCAACGTCCCCGAATTCAATCAAAAGCGTGATCGGACGGCCTGGCTCTTCAATTGCGGGCACGCTTGTTGCTGAAGGAACAGCAGGCCTGATTTCAATGAACCTTACTCCTGTGCTCAAGCCATGCCGATGAGTCCATGCATCTTCTGCGACAGGTCGATGAAAAGAGCATCAAGCAACGGGATGCTTCGACAAACAATCCCGGCGGATTGGCCGGCATCACTCCCCCGAACCGCCGTTCCGGTTTTCAGGGGCAGGGTTTCACCGGTTCTGGACACTTGCACTCGGTTGTGCCTGCTGGAATCGGACGGGAAGCAGGAATACGCTCGCCGTACGATATCGGTAAAACACGCTTCTCTTTTTGAACGGGCCCGCGAAATTCAGAAGCTGGGCATCGGCGTCATCGTCTGCGGTGCGGTGAGCGACTCCTTCTACAATCTTCTCAGGGAGGCGGACATCGATCTGGTCTGCGGAATCACCGGGGACATAGACGAGGTGATCGACGCTTACCACAGGGGAACGCTCGATCAGCCGCGCTTCCGTATGCCGGGCTCCGATTAGCCTCCACAAATCCGGGAACATTCTGCACCATTATCGTCTTTCCCATGCCTCCAATTTGTTCCCATCCATATTCTTCCGGTCGGAGGTTTTCTTCCGGATATTGCAATAATCGGAATTAAATCTAAACCCTACTGAGCCTCATCTGCGGGCCTCGCAAATGGCACCGCTGTTGCTTGATAAATATAAAGCGTTGGGGGAGGCCGGGTCCATATCTACGCCCAGGGCAGCTGAACCTTTTCGGGAATTGCATCGGTGCTCTCAAGAAAACAATTTTTTAAAAATCTGCTTTTTCGAGGAATGCAGGCCGTTGACGACCTGACCGCCGGATATGAGGATCGAGCCGCGGAGCATGGCCAACGCGATCGCGGTTCCGATCTGTGGGCGACCGAGCTCAGTCCGTCGTTGCTGGCGATCGAGGCGGAACTGCGGGGAGTACGCCTGGGGGCCGGCGATGCGGAGATTCTGCAACAGGAGATTTATCAGGAACTGACCCAAAATCTTCAAACTCAACGAGACCTGGTTACGAAAGGAGGCTGAAATGGAGCGTTACGGCACGGGATATTTGGAGGAACGCAAGCTGGTCAAGCGTTGGCCGCAGCCGATACCGGCGATCGTGGCGCTGGTGCTGACGCTGGCTGTGTTTTATGCCACCTGGTGGATTTTTCAGGACCCCCGTGGGTGGATGCGCATGTACACCCCCTACGTCGGCTACATGTACACCCGCTGGTGGCTGATCATGCTCATCTGGATGGTTTACATCTTCAACTACTGGCCCTTCAAACGCAAATGGCTGGAAGACACCCATCCGGTCGTCAAGGGGGCGGTCCTCACGGTGATCTCGGTGGTGATCCTGTGGGTGCTCATCAAGGGGTTTTTCGAGTCCTTGCTGGGTAATTATGGAATAGCCTACTTCAACCCGGGCAACCTGTTGAAGCTGCCCGGGATGACCGAGTTCTTCGCGCTCGAATACGCATCCCTGGCCTGCCTGATGTTCGCGGCAATCGCCTCGTGGCTGAGCCCGGCCTGGGTGGTGGCCTGCGAGGAAGTCCCTTGGCAGAACCTGAACCAGCCGGGCAAGGGGATCAGCATTTTGGTGGCGACCTTCTTTTTGAGCACCCTTATTTTCTTCATGACCATGCATTCCCACATGGGAATTCTCTACTATCCCTGGCAGTATTTTACGTCCATCGCACCGCCGTACTGGGAAAAGTTTGCGAACACGGTCTCGGGAAACTTCCACGTATCTTGGATCATGTGCTGCACGGTGACGGTCTGGATCGTGGAAACCATCTGGGAGCGCTTCCCATTCAAGCTGATCCGCACGAACTGGCTGCGGCGCGTGGTGGCATTTTTCGGCATCATCGCCATTGCCTGGGCCATGCACCTGTTCCTGTATTTCGCCCAGGAGCTGACCTGGGGGCCGGCCATCCGCGGCACCCGGCTGATCAACGCACCCGACTGGCGCTGGCTGCATGTAGGCGAGATGGCGGTTTTCTTCCTCGTTCCAGCCCTGTTCATTACCTTCTATTGCGGCAACTGGCCCAAGCGCTTCAGCCTTCCGGTCAACGTTCTCGTCCGAACGCTGATTACCATTTCGGCCGCCATTCTGCTCTATATTTTCTATTACAAGACTTCCCATGACTACCTGGGCACCCAGAAGGGTTTCATGCACGAACAGCAGTTCCCCATGATCCCGACCATCTGGCTGATCAATATCTGGCTGGTGCACCACTGGTTCATGGACAACTGGCCAGGCTGGAAGATGGTTCCCAAGACCGCCGAGGAGATCGCGGCCGATCACGCTGCCGAAAAGGCGAAGCTGGCGGAGGTCCGCTGGGACCCGGCCCTGGGTTGGGGATTGGGGGCCGGTGCGGTATGCGGGGTGGCGATCTACTTTATCACCCTGAGCGTGCTGCCCTGGGTGTATCAGAACATCACCGTTATCAAGTAGGATAGACAAGGAGGAACTATGTCTGAAGATAAAGGCAAAATCAGCCGCCGGAATTTTTTCAAAGGGGCGGCCATGGGTGTGCTGGGGGGCACCGCGCTGGGAATGGGCCTTTTTTCGTATTCTCCATGGCGCAAATCCTATTTTCCAGACGTGAAACGCAAGCTGGCCGACATCGGCGCCTGCAAGTCTATCAAAGTGACGAATATTTCGGAAACGAGCTGGTTCGATAACGCGGTCCTCATGGGCGACATCAAGGGCGCCGGCGGACTGCTGGTGAACCAGTACAGCTACAACTGGCCGCCCTTCGGCGACGGCTCCGGCCTCGGCAAGGGCAGTTACGAGAAGGGCATCGCCAAGATCAAACATCTTCTGCCGAACAACCTCGAGGAGGCCTGGGCGATCACCGAGAAGCTTTCCGTGAGCCCGCAGAATGCAGGCGGATTCGCGGCCCTGATCGAGATCGAGGAAATGGACGGCCGCAAACGCAAATTCCTGCTCGACAGCGGCTGGTCCTACAAGTGGATGGACGAGAGCTTCAAGCGCGAGGGCATCGACCAGATGCTGAAGAACAAAGAGATTGAGGCCCTATTCATTTCCCACGAGCACTTCGACCACTACTGGGGGGTTCCAGTCACCTACAAGTACGACCCAACCATTACTACCTACATACCGGATGGGTTTTACCCCGAGGGGTTGCAGTATCTGCAGGATGCCGGCCACAAGGGCAAGGTGATCAAGATCAAGCCGGGGCTAAATCCCATGATTCCGGGCTTGGCTACTTTTGTCTTCGCTGTTCCTATTATCTGCCGTGTGTACGGGGAGCAGGCGATTTACGCAAACGTCAAGGACCTCGGGCTGGTGAGCATCACCGGCTGCTGCCACTTCGGCATTATTCAGTTTTCCGAGACCGCCTTCCGGGAAATCAAATACGAGAAGGATAATCTCTATGGAATTTACGGTGGCCTGCACATCTCTCCCTTCGAGGACTGGGACCCGAAGTACGATGACTTGGTGCTTTCTTTAGGAAAATACGGTTTCCAGAAGATCGGCTGCAACCACTGCACGGGACTCATGTGTGCCAAGAAATTTGTGGAAGCCGGCTATCCGGTCGTCAAGGGCACCGCGCGCCATCGTACCAAAGAGACGAACTATCTCGGCAACGGTGACAAGATCGGGTACGGAATCGAAGTGTGATGATTTTCGACCTGCGGCGGCAGGAGATGGTGGCTCTCCTGCCGCCTGCCCTCATCGGGGAGGCGAAGGATGCTGAAACAACTGCAAGGAAAAGGAAGAGTCCTTCTCTTGGCGTTATTGCTGCCGGCGCTGCTGGGCTTTTTCGGTGCCAAGGTCATCCCGGAAATGAAAGAGGTGATCGACAACTTTACGGACCGCGCCAAACTGGCGGAGGTTCTCAAAAAATACGGCGAACCGGGAGTGGTGCCGCCGGAGCTGACGGTGTGCGACATGGCCAAGCCGGTCGTATCCAAGAGCGACGAAAAGGACGGAATCACGTTTTACACCCTTGAGTCCAGAGTCGACAAATGCCAGGAATCGCCGGCCGCAGTCGGCACGGTTCGGATCTTCACCATAGGGTGGAAGGCAGGCAAGATCGTCAAATTCGCCTGGGGCGGCCCCAAAGGAGGCAAGGTCGAGTATTGAGATGCCCGCATCGTTGCCTCAGGCGATATTCTGAACGATGGATTTCCCGGATAGCCGGCATAAGATGAAGAGCTGTCAAGGTCGTCTCGCCGGACGCGAGCGAGCCAGTATACGGCCGACCAACGAAGGGAGGTGAGCGTATGCGCAGATTCAAATACAAGGGGAAAGTTTTCGAGCTGGACGCCGACGGGTTCCTGCTGAATCCGGCGAAATGGGACCGCGATCTGGCCGAAGGCCTCGCGGGCGAGTGCGAAATTTCCTCCGGGCTGACCGAGGAACACTGGGATGTGATTCGCTTCATCCGGCGCTTTTACGGGGAGCGCGGCAAGTGCCCCACCATCTTCGAAACCTGCCGGGAGTGCCGGCTGGGCCGTCAGGTGCTCAAGCGGCTGTTTCCGACCGGCTATATGCGGGGCGCCTGCAAGATGGCGGGGATGAGCTACAAGGAAGCGTATATGGGCGCCGACTACATGGAACACAGCGCCAAGGATCTACACGCTGTCACCCAGCGCCAGGAGTATCGGGTGGACGTCAGGGGCTTCCTTGTTGATCCCGATGAATGGGACGAACATTATGCCGCCCACCGCGCCTACGACATGAAAATCCGGGGCGGAAAACTGACCGTACAGCATTGGAAGATCATCCGCTATTTGCGCAGCAGTTACTACAAGGCGGGCCGGATTCCCACCATCGCGGAAACGTGTGAAGCGAATGCCATCGAAATCGACGAGCTTGAAGCGCTGTTTCCGGACGGCTACCACCGCGGGGCCGTAAAAATCGCCGGTTTGCGGTTGCGCTGATGAGGTCCTTGCAGCGGTGGCGCCGGACGTGAACCTGAACTCATTTTTCAAGGGCGACTTTGACCAGGATCCGGGCGCTGGGCTCCAGGCCATCATGCGGTCGATCCTGATCCGCACCCAGTTTCTGCCTGCGGTCCGCCATGTCATCGGGTGGCGCGGCCTGAAGCAGTCCGCGGCGGCGGTGGAAGGCTGGACGGCCAAGATCAGGGGCAATTCCGGGGTGTTCGGCCTGTTTTTCATGGGGGTCGAACCGCTGCCGGGATGGATCGCGGGCCTCTTCGGCCTGTGCTATTTCCCCGACCCGGCGGAGGCCCTTGTTGAACGGTATTCCTTGCGTGCGGCGGCCTTCACCCAGAGTGCGGATTATTGGCCCTGCGTCCGCGATTTCTTGCAGCACCCCGAAATGTGCGAGCTTTTCGGAATCGGCAGCCTGCTGCTCTGCGTCCGGCCGGACCGGCACGCGCTGGCGCTGGTCATGCAAAGCGTATCCTCCCAACGCACGCTGGCCCGCGAAGGCGTGCGCATGCTGCGGGACGGACAGATGGTGGAACTGGTCGCTCCCGGCGGCTGCGACCAGGATCTGCCCGCCTTCGAGACCGCCCTCGGCTTCTTCGACGTGCTGGCCGCCTCCGTGACATTCAATCTCGAGCAGGCTCCGGTTTGTCTGGTCGAACGCAGATACCCGGCGACCCAAGCGGTGTACGACGGGTCAGGCGCAATATCCACCCAGGAGGCGCCGGACCTCTGGAGCGGGCTCGTGGCGCTGGGCTACGGGGCTGGGGACTTCGATGCTCTATGCTCAACGGTTACGGCAACGGAATGCGCGCCGCTGGCGGCGCGAACCGCCTCCGGGTCGGACAGCGCCCCCCGGAGCTACCAGGACAGGCTCTGGTGGCGCGCCCACCAGCTCCGGGACTTCAAAAGCGTCGACAAGAAACTCTTGGGCATGGACGACCGCCCGCCGCTCATCATTCTGACGGGCTTTCTCGGTTCCGGCAAAACGAGCTTCCTGCAGCACTTCATCGAGTACCAGACCCAGCGCAGCCGCTTCGTAGCGGTGATCCAGAACGAGATCGGCGCGATCGGCCTCGACGGCAAGCTGCTGGACTACAAGGTCACGGAAATCGACGAGGGCTGCGTCTGCTGCAGCCTGGTCGGCAACCTCAAACGCGCCATTCAGGGCATTCTGGAAAGCTTCTCGCCGGATTATGTCATTCTGGAGACCTCCGGGATGGCCAACCCCAAAAACCTGCTGGATGATATGGCCGAGCTGGCCGAGATGATCCGGTTCGATGCCACGGTCACCGTGGTGGATGCGCTTAATTTCCAGTCGAGCCTGGCCGATTGCGCCATCGCGGCCGACCAGGTCGCCGCTGCGGACGTCCTGATCCTAAACAAGAGCGATCTGGTCGACGAAGTCCAGCTGGATGACGTCCAGAGGCAATTGACCCGGCTCAACCCGAATGCCCCAGTATGCGTAGCCCGCCAGGGAGACGTGAATCCCGCCATGATCTTCGATGCTGAGACCGGTTCGAGTTCGAGAGATCGGCAGGAATTGCCCGGCGCAGCGGCCATGCCGGTACAGGTACACCCCACCCATGCACAGGATGGTTTGTGCGCTCGGACCATCAGGCTTCCGCACACCCTGGACCGTAGCCGGTTTATCGAGGTTGTCGACCGCTTTCCCGCACCGATTTTCCGGATTAAGGGCATCGTCGATGTGTCCGACCCGCCGCAGACCATACTTTTCCAGTACGTCGCCGGCCGCTATGAGCTTTCCAGCTTTTCCGGAGCCCGGATCCCGGAGCGTTTCCTGACGATCATTGGCAAGACCGCCGATCTGGAAACCTTCCAGCGCGTCGAGGGCCTCCTGCGATCTGCGGAGATCTAAGCGCTATCCGGACCGGCGCCCTCCCGTCCGACTTTTCGCTGGACTTTTAAGGCCGGGATGAGCGATATTTCGAGGATCCCAATCTTTTTTTTCTTCATCAAGAAGCATTGGTGCGCGTCTTTTTACATCGGGGGTTGTATGGTCCTGAAACGACTTAAGCCAACGCTCGATGCGCATGTTCACGGATATGGAGATGCAGCATCACGTTACTCCTAACGGCGATGAAAGGAGACGATCCCATGAGCACTTCTACGCAACCCAAGAAAAAGTTCGATCTCGATGTGGACGGTTTTTTGGTGGACCCGAAGAAGTGGGAGCCCGCGCTGGCCGAGCAGATAGCGCCCCAGCTTGGGATTCCGAACGGGCTGACCAAAGAGCACTGGGACGTGATCAACTACATCCGCAAGGCATACGAAAAAACCGGGAAATGCCCCAACGTGTTCGAGGCCTGCCGTGAAATCAACCTGCGCCGGGCCGAATTGAAGCGCCTCTTTCCCAAGGGCTACATGCGTGGGGCCTGCAAGCTGGCCGGCATCAGCTACAAGGAGGCCTACCTGGGGGCCGATTACCTGGAGCACAGCGCCGTCGATCTGCACGCCATTGCCCAGCGCCAGGAATATCGGGTGGACGTGCGCGGATTCCTGGTGGACCCGGATGAATGGGACGAGCACTACGCCGGCCATCGGGCCTTCGAAATGAAAATCCCGGGTGGCAAGCTGACCAAGATGCACTGGCAGATCATCCGCTATCTGCGCAGCACCTTCTACAAGACGGGCAAGGTCCCGACCGCGGCCGAGGCATGTGAGGCCAACGACCTGGAGATCGGGGAGCTCGAGGCCTTGTTTCCGGACGGGTATCACCGCGGGGCGGTCAAGATCGCCGGGTTGCGGGTGCGCTGAACTTCACCGAAAAAGCGGTGACCGGCGCCATGACTTGGTTGAAAGGAAGCCGATTCCAATTTCCGTGGAGGTGTGAAGGGTTGCCGTGAACACAGGATCAAGTTGCCCGGTCTGCGGTGAGGCCGTGAAAACGATATGGAACGTGTGCCCGGCCTGCGAGGCGCCGCTCGGTCGGCTGACGTGTCCGGGCTGCGGGATCGACGTCAGAGAAAACTGGAAAATCTGCCCGGAATGCGAAAAACGCCTCAAGTGCCCGGTTTGCGGCCGGCGCCTGCCGCCCGGCCAAGCCGAATGCCCGGCCTGTCGGAAAACGGAGCCGGAGAAAACGGAAACACCGGTTGCATTCGTCGAACCGGTCACCGGCATGGAATTCGTTCTGGTTCCGGCCGGCACTTTTCAAATGGGGGATCTCTACGGCGACGGCTGGGACAACGAAACTCCGCTGCGGGAGGTGTGCATCGAAAGCTTCTATCTTGCCAGGCATCCCGTGACCCAGGGAGCCTGGGAGAAGGTGATGGAGGAGAACCCGTCCATGTTCCGCAAGGGGGATTCGCACCCGGTGGAGCAGGTCAGCTGGCTGGACGCGGCCGGATTCATCCAGCGGTTGAATGAGCTAGCGCCCGGCGCAACCCCGTTTCGGCTGCCGACCGAAGCCGAGTGGGAATTCGCCGCCCGCAGCGGCGGCCGGAAAGAGCTTTATGCCGGCGGAGACCACATCGACGGCCTGGCCTGGTACTCCGAGAACAGCGGAGGATCCACCCGGCCGGTCGGGCTCAAGGCGCCCAACGGCCTGGGGCTGTTCGACATGAGCGGCAACGTCTGGGAGTGGTGCCAGGACGTCTACGTTCCCGGGGCCATCGTCGGGCGCGGCCTGGACCGACCGGCTCAACGGAAGGGATCGGATCGTGTCATCCGCGGCGGCAGCTGGAACCTCGACGCCTGGAGTGCGCGCTGCAGCCGGCGCTTCGGGTTCCCCGAGGATTATTTCGGCGCCGGGCTGGGTTTTCGCCTGGCCAAATCCGCCGGATAGGGGTTTGCTTCTTAAAGGAAGCGGAGCGTTGTCGATGACGATCCCGCTTTAAAAATTACGGGGCGTTATGCTGCAACCAGACCGCAACTTCTGGGTGATAGGCATCTTGTCGCTGATGCTCGGCGCCTGTACGCCCGTCATCTCCCCCCAGCTCATGGACCAGGTCGACCGAGATGTGACCTATGCCTCGCTGGCCGCCCGGTCGGACGAGTTCAAGGGCAAGGTTGTCCTCCTGGGCGGCACCATCGTGCAGACGGTGCCCAAACCAAACGAAACCGAGATCGAAGTCGTCCAGAAACCAGCAAACGCTTCAGGCGAACCCCACCTGACGGATAAATCCGAAGGAAGATTCCTGGTTGTGGTCGATCGCTTCCTGGATCCTGCCATTTACCGATCCGGACGGGATATAACCGTAGCGGGGGAAGTTCGAGGTTCCGAGGTGCGCCGCCTGGGTGAAATCGACTACCGCTATCCCGTCATTTCCGCTCTGGAGTTATATCTCTGGAGAAGACCGTCAGCTCCGCAGGCATACCCATATCCCTACTCCTTCGGCTACCCCGTCTACTGGCGCTGGTGGCACTATCCCGGCTATCCTTATTGAAGTTCCCCGCTTTTCCCGGCCGCACCTTGGCCTGCCGAATGAGCTGCATTAGCTTGCCATCATGCGCAGACGCCTGTCCGGCAGCCCCAAGTGGACGGTGGCGAACATTTTAAACTCCAGGACTGCCGGGAGGAGGATGCCATGAACTTCGAAAAGGTGTAATTTTTATGGTTCCCGTGTCCTTCGGAACATTTCGTCTGATCATCGTCGGTTTGGCCGGGTTTGCACAGTTTTATCTGTTCTGGCGCATCCGTCAGGCCGTTCGGTCCGCGCCGGGATCCGGCCGCCGGGCGGCCTTGGGCGTTGCCTTTGCCGGCATCCTGATCGGTGTCTTGTTTGCCTTGAACTGGCATATCATGTACACGCCGATTCCCTGGATCGATCCGCCGACCTTGGTGCAGGTTGTCTTTTTTTATGCGCCGGCGGTGTGGAGCTTCGGTTCGATTTTTTCAGCTTTGCTGCTGCTCATCGCCCAGATTATAGGAGGAGTGGCACGAACGGCGGTTCGGATCTATCGGCGTTTGGCCGGACCGGCGAAGGTTGCACCCGCAAACCCCGGCCGGCGAATGTTTCTCAAAGCCGGAATGGGAGGGCTTGCCGCCGCACCCTTCCTGTTTTCCGGGTATGGTGCGGCCTATGCCGGCCGGAACCATGTGGTCGAAGAGCTGGCCTTGCCTTTCGGCTGCCGCTTGCGGGTGGCCCAGCTCACCGACATCCATGCCGGCATTTTCATGACCCGCGACCGGATGCGGCGTTACGTCGATCAAGTCATTGCTCTGAAGCCCGAGCTGTTCGTCCTGACCGGAGACTACATCTCGAACTCAACGGTGTTTTTTCCGGATTTTGTGGAGGAAATGGCACGGGTTCGCGCTCCTTACGGTACCTTCGCCACCATGGGAAACCACGAACACTGGTACGGGCAGATCGGCTACTACCGGCACATTTTCGAGGCAAACGGGATCCACTTGCTGCAGAACGAACATCGGGTGATCCAAACGGAAGGGGGCGCTCTGGCGGTCGCCGGAATCGACGACTTGCGCTGGGGGCAGCCGGACCTGGAAGCGGCCCTCCACGGCATCGATCCCGCCGTCCCGACGCTGCTCCTTTCCCACCGGCCCGAGATCTTTCCCGATGCCGCCGGCCACCGCATCCCGCTGACCCTCGCCGGCCATTACCATGGCGGCCAGGTCAAGCTGAGCCTGCCGGGAGGCGAGTTCAGCTTGGCTCACCTCAGAACCCCCTACCCCGAAGGGCTCTACCGGATCGGGTCCTCGCACCTATACGTCAGCCGCGGGATCGGAACCACGTTCACTCCGGTGCGGCTGAACGCACCGCCGGAGGTTACGCTCTTTCATCTGTCCGCTCGATGAAGTCGATTTGAAAATCCCTGCTTTTATCAATCGTCTCGAAATAGTACTGTCATGCCGGACCCCGGATCAATGACTTCCGGGGCAGGCTTGTCCGGCATCCAGAACGGATTGAATCCACCGGATTCCGGCTAAAAGCATGCCGGACTGACGACGTAAAGACAATTATGAGGCTCTTAATAATGAGGCTGTTGCATGTATCCAAATCGCACGGAATGTGGTACGTGTTGCCATGACCTGCCGCTTGGATCGTGGCGTTATTGGTGGGGGGGCTTCCCAACCCGATATAATCCGCGTTTCAAGAAGCAGGTCGCTCGTTTTTTTATCTGTGTGGAGTGTTGGGCGGCTCGACCTATCCCCGGCCGATCTTCGCTCGAATCACACCCATGACTCGGCGCGGGCCATATAAAGCCGATTCAGGTTCGATTACGTTATGACGCTGCCGAACGCCGATATGCACGCAACGCCCTCCTGGCGCAAAACGCTTTACATCATGGTATTCTGCCAGGTGATCACCTCCATCGGGTTTTCAAGCATTTTTCCCTTCCTGCCCCTTTATGTGAAATCCCTGGGATCCGTGACCTCTCTCGGCACGGAGATACTCTCAGGGCTTGTGTTCTCCAGCCAGGCACTGACCATGATGATCGCCTCGCCGATCTGGGGAGCGGTGGCGGACCGCTGGGGGCGCAAGCTCATGGTGGAACGGGCCATGTTCGGCGGTGCCGTGATCCTGCTTTTGATGGCGTTTGCCCGCTCCGCCGAAGAATTGGTTTTGCTGCGAACCATTCAGGGGATGATCACCGGCACGATCGGCGCCGCCAACGCACTGGTGGCTTCGATCGTACCGCGCGAACGGTGCGGTTTTGCAATGGGGCTGCTGCAGGTCGGGTTGGGCGCCGGCGTCGGCCTCGGCCCCATCATCGGGGGCGCGGTGGCCGACGCCTACGGTTACCGCGCGGCGTTTTACGTCACCGGAGCTCTGCTGGCGGCTGCCGGAATGATCGTCGCCGTTTGTGTGCAGGAGCATTTCGTCCCTCCGGCTAAAACCGATTGCCGCCGGACAGGATTCTGGAGCGAATGGCGCCAAATTCTCTCTACCCCCGGGATCGTGGCGACCTACGCGCTGCGCTTCATGGACTCGCTGTCCCGGATGGCGTTCATCCCCATATTGCCGTTGTTTGCCCTGGAGCTCATGGCCGAGGCGTCGCGCGTGAACAGCTTCACCGGCCTGGTGATCGGGACGGCGGCAGCGGCCGCTGCGGTTTTTTCGGTATTCTTTGGCCGCCTGGGGGACCGCACCGGCCACCGCTGGGTCGTCATTGCCTGCTCCCTGGCTGGTTTTTCTTCTTTCTTCCTGCAGGTCTGGGTGAATCGCAGTTGGCAGTTTCTGTCGCTGCAGCTTTTGGCGGGTATCGCCCACGGCGGCATTGTCACAGGCGTCAGCGCGTTGCTGGCCAGACACACACGCTGCGGCGAGGAGGGCGCCGTCTACGGGCTTGACAATTCCATTAATTCCGGAGCGCGGGCATTGGCGCCGATGATCGGAGTGTCCATCGCCATGTGGCTGGGCCTGCGGGCAGTGTTCGGGGCCATTGCCGTGCTGTATCTCGCTGCCGCCTTGTTGGCCCTCTGGAGACTGCCGCAGGTTGTGGTCTGCCGCCCCTCCGACCGCAAAGCAACGCCCTGAGAACCTGCCAGGAATTCGCTTTTTTAGCTTATGGTTTTGTGCTAAAGGCCCTCAAGCTCGGGTAGTTGGGCGTTGGCTTTCAATTTCCGCCCAAGAGAGCTGTAATTTGAATGAACATCTGCTCGACATCCAGTACCGCCTCCATGGGGATCCTGCCGCGTATCAAGACCGCATGGCACCGCCATAACGTCTCGGGGTACGCTTTCATACTGCCGGCCCTGCTGGTGATTCTCTGCCTGGTCGCCTATCCCTTCGTGATGGCGATCTACCTCAGCATGAGCGACGCATGGGTAGGCACGGAGGGAAAATTCGTCGGCTTCCGCAACTATATCGACCTGGTGCAAAACGACATCTTCCGGCAGACGCTTCAGAACTCGCTCGTTTTCACGTTCTTCGCGGTTACGGTCAAGACCATTCTTGGGATGGCGCTCGCTTTGCTACTGAACGCCAGGATCCGTTTCCAGCGGATCTTCCGGGGCGCCATCCTGCTGCCTTGGGTCATTCCCAACACCATGAGCACCCTCGGCTGGTTGTGGATGTTCGATCCGCTTTTCAGCGTGCTCAACTGGGTGCTCAAGCATGCCGGCCTCATTCAAACCAACGTATCCTGGCTGTCGAACCCATACTGGGCGATGGTCTCCATCGTCACGGTCAATGTCTGGCGGGGGCTGCCGTTTTTCGCCATCACGCTCCTGGCCGGCCTGGTGTCCATCCCTCCCGAACTTTACAAGGCTGCTCATATCGACGGCGCCGGCGCAGTCCGTTGCTTCTTCCGCATTACGCTGCCGTTGCTCAAGCCGCTGCTCTTGATCGTGATCCTGTTTTCGACCATTTCCACCATCAGCGATTTCAACATCGTATACATCCTGACGCGCGGCGGGCCCATGAACCTGACTCACCTGCTGGCAACGCTCTCCTTTCAGATGGGACTTTCCGGCGGCCGGCTGGGGCTGGGGGCAGCGGTCTCGCTTTTCATGTTTCCGGTGCTGTGCGTCGTCGTTTATTTCCAGCTGAAGACGATCCGCGGAGGAGCCACCTATGACTGACCGCCTTCATGGTTCGGCCCGGCGTACGATAGGCATTTATGCGCCCCTGCTGCTGTTCGTGGCGTTCGCACTTTTCCCGATCTACCACATGTTCCTCACCTCCATTAAGACCGACCGGGCGCTTTACAACCTGAACCTGAATCCCTTGTTGGTCTCTCTGGGAGCGTTGACGGCCGAGCACTATCGCCTGCTTTTCACCGACACCCTGTTTGCTTCCTGGCTGATGAACAGCCTGATCGTCAGTCTCTCCAGCACGGCGATCGCCATGGTGATCAGCATTCTGGCTGCCTACGGGCTGACGCGGATCCGTTTCAGGGGGGCGGCCACCTTCGGCATCGCGATTTTCATCACCTATCTCGTGCCTTACTCGCTGTTGTTTTTGCCCCTGACGCGCGTCGTCACCTGGCTGAACCTTGCGGACAGCCTGTGGGCGCTGATCGTCACCTACCCGACTTTTCTGGTGCCGTTTTCCACCTGGCTTTTAATGGGCTATATGAAGACCATTCCGGAGGAGATCGAGAAATCGGCCATGATCGACGGCTGCAACCGCCTGCAGATCCTGACGCGAATCATCATCCCTCTGGCCGTGCCGGGGATCGTCTGCGCCACGCTTTTCGCTTTCAGCCTGGCCTGGAACGATCTGCTGTATTCACTGGTTTTCATATCGCCGACCGAGAAAAAAACACTGACGGTCGGAGTGTTGACCGAACTGATCCGAGGGGATGTCTATTTCTGGGGCTCGCTGATGGGGGGTGCCCTGATCGGCTCCGTGCCGGTCGTGGTGTTTTATGTGATGTTCATGGACTACTATGTTTCAGGTATGACGGTCGGTGCGATCAAGTAAGGGAGACCGCACCGCATCATTTGTTAAGGACACATCGGCATGGCCAAGCTGGTCGTCGAAAACCTGACCAAGCGATTCGGGAGTGTGACGGCGGTCGACCGCTTGAGCTTCACGGCCGAGGATCGCGAATTTCTGGTACTCATCGGGCCCTCCGGTTGCGGCAAAAGCACGACCCTCAACCTGATTGCAGGCCTCGAGGAGGCGAGCGCGGGACGAATCAGCATCGGCGACCGGCAGGTCACCCATCTGCATCCGAAGGACCGCGACATCGCCATGGTTTTTCAGAATTACGCTCTTTATCCGCACATGGACGTCTATGCCAACATGGCCTTCGGCTTGAGCATGCGCGGTTACTCCAAAGCGGAGATCGGCCGGCGCATCCAAGAAGCGGCCGAGATCCTCGGCATCAAAAACCTGCTCCAACGCAAACCCCGGGCGCTTTCCGGCGGCCAGCGTCAGCGCGTGGCTGTGGGACGGGCTATCGTTCGGAAGCCGGCGGTCTTTCTTTTCGACGAACCGCTCTCCAACCTGGACGCAAAGCTGCGGGTGCAGATGCGTGCCGAGCTCTCCAAGCTGCATCAGCGATTGAACACCACGATCGTCTATGTCACCCATGATCAGATCGAGGCCATGACCATGGCGACCCGCATCGTGCTGCTCAAAGACGGGATATGCCAGCAAATCGGCCGGCCGCTGGAGCTCTACACCCGTCCGGTCAACACGTTTACGGCCGGCTTCATCGGTACCCCGCCCATGAATCTCGTGCCGGCGCGGATCCAGGCGGAGAACGGGAAGATGATGGTAGCCACCGACGGCTTCCGCCTGCCGATCCCCGCCCGATGGCGGCAGGCGTACGAGAGGTTAAAGAGCAAGGAAGTGATTTTCGGGATTCGGCCGGAGCATCTGCGCGGCACCCGGGAGGGCGATATCGCGGTCGACGCGGCGACGGTCACGCGCCTTGAAGTCGATCTCGTGGAAATGCTCGGGTCACACGTCCAGCTCACGCTGACGTGCGGCCCCGAGCGGCTGATCGCTCTGGCCGACCCGGCATTGCCGGTGAAGGCGGGTGACCGGATACCCGTCGTTTTCAACATGGATTCGATGCACCTGTTCGAGAAGCGTGAACCGCAGCGGCGGATCGACGCGGCCCCGGCTGCTTAAGAGAAACCCCAACCCCAGAAATCGTAGGAGGTATTGAATGAACAGATGGATTCTTCGACTGGCTGTGGTTTTGGTGATGGCGCTTGCCTTGAGTCTGCCGGCGGCGGCCCAGAAGCAGGAAATCACGGTTCTCGTCTGGTCGCATTTCATACCGGACGTGGACAAGGTGCTCAAAAAACACGCCGAGGAGTTCGGCGCCGCCAAGGGCGTCACGGTTCGCATCGACACCATCGACCTCAAGCAGTTCGCCTCCAAGAAGGCGGCCGAAGCCCAGGCCAAATCCGGCCATGACATCATCATGAACTACGGCGCCGATCCCATGCTCTACGACAAGCTACTGGCCGACGTGGACGATTTGGTCGGCGACCTGGGCAAGGCTTACGGCGGCTTGATTCCTCTGGCCGCCGAGACCTGCAAAGTCGGGGAGCACTGGAAATCCGTGCCATGGTATTATTACCCCTACCCGCTGGTCATCCGCACCGACCTGGTCGCCCAGGTCGGAGAAAAGGCGCCGGACACATGGGACGATGTGCTGCGGATCGGCGCGAAGCTTAAGAAAATCGGCAAACCCGTGGGCATCCAGCTCGGCCACTCGCGCGACGGCAACGGGGCCATGCTGGCCCTGATGTGGGGCTACGGCGCGGCCATCACTGCCAAGGACGGCAAAACCGTCACGATCAACTCCCCGGAGACGATCAAGGCCGTGGAGTTTGTGAAAGCCCTTTACACCGATGCCATGGACCCCGAGGTCATCTCCTGGGACGACGCCGCCAACAACCGCGCCGTCCTGGCCGGCACCTGCTCGATGGCTTTCAACAGCCCCAGCATTTACAAGGCTGCCAAGAGCAAGGACATCCGCGTAACCGAGACCGACAAACCGCTTGCGGACGCGATCGACCACATTCTGCCTCCGGCCGGACCCAAGGGCCGCTTCGCCTTCGCGGACTGCCTGACGCTCGGGATCTGGGAATTTTCAAAGAACAAGGCCCTGGCCAAGGAGTTCCTGAAATACCATTTCGCCAAGAAACAGTTCGACGAGTTCCTCGAGGTGGCCGTGGGCTACAACGTCCCCTTCCTGCAGGGCTACCGTTCACATGCGGTGTTCACCTCCGACCCCAAGATTCGTTTCATCGGCGAGATTGGCAAGTATGAGCACACCATCGGCTTCCCCGGCCCGGTGACGGCCCAGAGCCAGGTGGTGTGGGACATGTTCATCATCAACGACATGTTCGCCTACGCGGCCACCGGCAAGAAGAGCCCCAAAGAGGCTGTCGAATGGGCCGAAACGGAGATCAAGGCCATCTATGCCGGCAAGGCCGGACAATAAGGTCGAGCAACTCGAACCCAGGAGCGGCCGGCGACGCACCGCCGGCCGCGGTTTTCAATGACGACCCCGACTGAGCACAAGTCTTCCATCGAGGACATCCGTCTGCGCTTCGATGCCGACGTCGAGCGGTTCTCCAATCTCGAAACGGGCCAGCAGGCCACGGTGGACGCGCCGTTGGCGATGGAGCTAATCACGCGGGCGGCGCTTGCCGTAACCCACCCGATCCGCAGCGTTCTCGACATCGGCTGCGGCGCCGGCAATAACACCCTCAAGCTCCTGCAGCATGTGAATCCACTGGACTGCTGCCTGGTGGACCTGAGCGGCCCCATGCTCGAGCGCGCCCGCGAACGGGTCGGTGCAGTCAACCACGGCCGGACTGCGATCCTCCAGGGAGATTTTCGAACGCTCGATCTGCCCGCAGGCCGCTATGACGTAATCGTGGCGGCGGCGGTGCTGCACCACCTGCGGGACGACTGCGACTGGGAGGCGGCCTTCCGCAAAATCTTCAACCTCACCGCTCCCGGCGGCAGCGTCTGGATCACCGATCTGGTGGCTCACGAAATAAGCGGGGTTCAGGATCTGATGTGGGCGCGCTACGGGGCTTACCTGGAATCCCTGCAAGGTGAGGAATACCGGCGCAAGGTATTCGACTACATCGACCGGGAGGACTCGCCGCGGCCGGTGACCTATCAAATGGACCTCCTGCGCCGGGTCGGTTTTGTCGAGGTGGATTTGCTGCACAAGAATTCCTGTTTTGCAGCTTTCGGCGGGAAGAAGGGTTTTCTTTGACGGAACGAAAGGAGACATCATGGCGCAAGATCCTGGAATCGGCTACCGGGTACAGGCGACCATCACGGGCGTCAAGGGCGAATGCGGATCGGGGCACCGGGTGGGCGAAACGTTCGAAATCAGCTGTTACAACACCGGCGGATTGTGCGGCTGGTTCTACCATGACATCTTCCCCAGCCTGAGCACCTTCCAGTTCGGGGGGAATCTCCCCTGGTGGGAAGGAGACGCCATCGAGCTCAAGTGTCCGGACCCCCACAATCAGGTGACCATGTGGCTGAAACGCTTTCCGCGCGGGTAGCCGGAAGATTGATGACCTCGTAAGAAGCGGGTTATGACGCGCAGCGCCATCCTGCTCGGCAACGAAATCCACAAGCATACTTCCCTCGGTGTCCCCCTTTGCCAAAGGGGACGGGGGGATTTTAAAATCGACTTCCTTGAAACTATGACGATAAATTCATAGACTTCATGAGCAAAAGAAAAGTGGTCATTTGGGTTAGAGAGCCGAATAGGCAATTCGGAAGGTACTTTCTAATACCGAGGCCGGTGAAAAGATGAGCTTGAGTCCATCGGCGGCGAGCCGGTGTGTGCAACGGGGAGAACGAGTCGCCGCCACTGATGGACTGGTTTTTGAAAAATCGTAAATTGCATGAATGCACGGGCGTCCCTTTGGTAGTTCACGTTGAGATGCTCGAGTTCAGGATCGGAGAGCGGGTCGAATTTGAGCCCGCCGGCCATCCACTCCAGATGGGCGTGGTCACCCGGCACAACCAGAAGACGGTGACGGTGATTACCGATTCCGGCCAGCGCTGGACCGTTTCCCCGCAGCTCTTGCGCCACGCGTCGGAGCCGAAACAGGAAGCCACATCCAACCCCAACGTAATTCGTCTGCCGAAGCGGAAGTTGTAGTGAAAAACACACGTCTTGTGAAACGCTCCAACGTCTTCGTCTCCTACCAGCGCGCCGACACGCTGTTCGTCGCGCATGCGCTCGGATATGCCTTGCGCCTCGCCGGCCATGACGCGTTCGTCGATACGGGAAGCATCGGTGGCGGAATGGACTGAAGTTGAATTGGGAAGGGGGCTGAAGAATATGCTGTCAGCCCAAAGGAGGATGGACAGGTAATTCCATCACAATCCAGATGGAACTTTCCCCTTTCGAGGGTCTTGGCCCAATTAGTCTTTATCCTTGCCTAGCATTTCCTCCGACTCCATCCACATGACGTTGATAATGCCGAAGGCGCAGGCGAGCAGCACGCCTAAAATCCAGGTGAAGTACCACATATAGAGCCTCCCGTATCGATAATGCTTTCTTATTGAAGTGGGTCGTAGCCCGGCTCCCGATAAAGCATCTGCTTGCGGCCCAGGATGTCGGACTTGTAAAATTTTTCGGTCCAATCCAAAATCCCCCCATGCCCCTTTGCTAAAGGGGGCGAAAGAGGATTTCGTTCCCCCATGGGGCATTGGTCCGGCGAGTCATAACTTGCCTTCAATCTAATACACCGAGTGCGTTTCCTCCTGGATCCGCTTCTCGGTCACTTTCCCCCGCAGCACACGGTAGACCCAGCTCGTGTAGAGCAGGACGATCGGCAGGAAGAGCGCCACGGCGACGAACATGATGTTCAGCGTGCGGTGGCTCGAGACGGCGTCGTAAACGGTCAGGCTCGCGTTGGGAAGCGCGCTAGACGGCATGACGAACGGGAACATGGCGAACCCGGCCGTCAGGATCGTGCCGGCCAGGGCCGCCGCGCTGAAGACGAAGGCCGCCCCGCCGCGGCCGGCGGACGACAGCAGCAGCGCCAGCAGCCCGCCGCCCACCGCCAGCACCGGCGCCAGCCACATCCAGGGATGGCCGGCATAGGTGGCCATCCACGCGCCGGCCGCCCTTTCCACCTTCTTGGCGAGCGGGCTGAAGGAGGTGCCGGGGTCGGGGCTGGTCACGATGCGGAAGCCCTCGATCCCGTATGCCTGCCAGATCCCGGCCAGAACAAAAGCCAGAATGAAGACGATGGCGAAGATGCGCACAGCGCCCCGCGCCCGTTGGGCGATCGCACCCTCGGTGCGCATCTGCAGGTAGACCGCTCCGTGCATGACGAGCATCGCCAAGCTCACCACGCCCGTAAGCAGCCCGAAGGGGTTGAGCAGGCCGAAGAAGCCGCCGCTGTAATACGGGCGCAGCATGTCGTCAAACGCGAACGGCACCCCCTGCAGCAGGTTCCCGAAGGCCACCCCGAAGACCAGAGACGGCACGGCGCCGCCTACGAAAAGCCCCCAGTCCCAGGCGCTGCGCCAGCGCGGGTCGCTGAGCTTGCTGCGGTACTCGAAGCCCACCGGGCGGAAGAACAGCGCGAAGAGCACGAGCAAAAGCGCCCAGTAAAAGCCCGAGAAGGCTGCCGAGTAGACCAGGGGCCAGGCCGCGAACAGCGCCCCCCCGCCGGTGATGAACCAGACCTGGTTGCCTTCCCAGGTGGGGCCGATGCTGTTGATCAGCACACGCCGCTCGTCGTCCGTACGGGCCACGAAAGGCAGGAGCGTTCCCACCCCCAGATCAAAGCCGTCCATGACGGCAAACCCGATGAGCAACACCCCCACGAGCAGCCACCAGATGATTTTAAGCGTGAAATAGTCGAACAGTATGGGCATCGGATGGGTCCTCCTCCAAAAGGCGGATCAGGCCGCGTGGCCGTGTTCAAAGTGGTAACGCCCGGTGTGCAGGCTGCTGGGACCTAAACGCACGAACTTCACCATGAGATACGCCGCGGCAATCATAAACGCCGTGTAGAGCAGCACCACTGCGGCAATGCTGCCGATCAGGTCTCCCGTTGACAAGGTGGAGGTCGAGAGGGCGGTCGGCAGGACTTCGCCGATGGTCCAGGGCTGGCGCCCGTACTCAGCCACGATCCAGCCCAGTTCCGCCGCAATCCAGGGGGCCGGCATGCTGAACACGATCGTCTTCAGCAGCCAGCGCTTCTGGTGAAACACTCGCTTGGCGCAGAAATAAAAGGAGACCGCGACCAGTGCCAGCATGTAGAAACCCAGGCCCACCATGATGCGAAAGCTCCAAAACATGACCCCCACATTCGGGATGGTGTCCATGGCCGCACGATGGATCTGCTCGGGGGTGGCGTCGGTGACGTGGGGAGTGTAGCCCTTCAAGAGCAGGCCGTAGCCCAGATGCGGTTTGAGGCGGCTGAACTCCTTGAGCAGCTCCGGCGAGCTCTCGCCCGCGCGAAGCTTCTGGAGCAGCCCGTAGGCCTGCATGCCCTTCTCAATGCGAACTTCGCTTTCCTGAATCAGCTCTTTGACCCCTTTGATGGGCTTGTCCAACGAGCGCGTCACGATGAGGCCGCCGGCCCAGGGGACCTTGATCTCGGCGCGCGTGGTTTGGGCCTCCTGGTCCGGCAAACCGAAAATCGTGAAAGATGCCGGCGGCGGCTCGGTTTCCCAGGCAGCCTCCATGGTGGCGAGCTTGACCTTCTGCACCTGCCCCACCTCGTAACCGCTCTCGTCGCCCAGCACGATGACCGAGCAGACCGAGGCTAGGCCGAACCCAACGGCCACCGCAAACGATCGCCGCGCAAAGGCCGGGTCCCGTCCCTTCAGGAGGTAGAGCGAACTCACCCCCAGCACGAACATCGAGGCGGTCACGTAGCCGGCGCCAACGGTGTGCACGAACTTGACCTGGGCCACCGGATTGAAGAACAGGTCGGCGAAGCTCGTGAGTTCCATGCGCATCGTGGCGGGGTTGAACTCCGCGCCCACCGGGTTCTGCATCCAGGCATTGGCCACCAGGATCCACAGAGCCGAGAGGTTGGAGCCCAGCGCCACCAGGAAGGTCGTCAGCAGATGGGCCTGCTTGCTCAACCGGTTCCAGCCGAAGAAGAACAACCCGACGAAGGTGGATTCCAGGAAAAAGGCCATGAGGCCTTCGATGGCCAGCGGCGCCCCGAAAATGTCGCCGACGTAGTGCGAGTAATAGGCCCAGTTGGTGCCGAACTGGAACTCCATGGTGATGCCGGTGGTCACTCCCAGAGCGAAGTTGATGCCGAAGAGCTTGCCCCAGAACCGGGTCATGTCCTTGTAGATTTCTTTGCCGGTCATCACGTAGACCGACTCCATGATGAACAGGATCCAGGACAGGCCCAGCGTGAGCGGCACCATGATGAAATGATAC
This sequence comes from Desulfobacterales bacterium, assembly GCA_030834695.1. Classification (GTDB taxonomy): domain Bacteria; phylum Desulfobacterota; class Desulfobacteria; order Desulfobacterales; family SpSt-501; genus SpSt-501. The sequence continues at coordinate 46,541 of JAUQXK010000051.1, read as the reverse complement.
ATGGCGGTCAACGCAAACTGCCAGCGGGACAATTCGACGAGGGTTTCGGTGGGCAGAGCGAACATGGACAGGCTCCTTGGTGGCTTCTGGTTTCGCGGCTGGAGTCCCCGGCTATCGCCGGATACAGGCGCCGCTCCCGCAAAAAGAGTAAGGATTAAAAAGCCCCTCGGGCAACGGGCTTTTTGCTTGCAAATGCGCCGAAAACAGCGTTTATCAGAATCAGCCCGGCCGGGCCGGTTGCCCCAGCCGCTTTGTGTTACGATTTTCTTATTAATCGTCTCATAATAGCCCCAAGTCTGTCATCCCGGCGGAGGCCGGAATCCAGTTGCTTTCTGGATGCCGGGTCAAGCCCGGCATGACGGGGTACTATTTCGGGACAGGTAATAGCTTTCGATAGCTGATGCCTATCGGAATTGTCAACGATTTTGACATGGCGGTCGATACCCTTCCATCTCGACGTTGGCTATATGCCCAAACCCGTCTGGCGCGCGGTGCCATGATCCGCACCGTGGCCCTGGGCTGGCTGGGGGGGCTTGCCGTCATCGCCCAAGCTTTCTTTTTGTCTCAAATCATTCATGCGCTTTTCATCGATGCCCGGCCGCGCGAGTCCCTGGCCGACGCCTTCGCATCTTTTGCGGCCGCCGTCCTGCTGCGTGCGGCCCTGGCCTGGCTCAAGGAGATCAGTGCTTTTTCGGCCGGCGAAAGGGTCCGGGCCCAGGTGCGCCTGCGGCTGCTGGAGCGGATCACCGCACGGGGGCCGGCATTTACCCGCGGGGAGCGCACCGGTGCCCTGACCAGTGTCTGGGTGGAGCAGATCGAGGCGCTGCAGGATTTCTATGCCCTGTATCTCCCGCAGTTGGCGCTGGTCGTCCTGCTTCCGCTGACCATAGCAGCTGCGGTCTTTCCCCTGAGTTGGGCGGCCGCGGGGCTGCTGCTCGCGACTGCACCCCTGATCCCGATTTTTACGATCTTGGTGGGGATGGGAGCGGAGAACATCAGCCAGCGCCATTTTCAGGCCCTGGCCCGCATGAGCGCCCATTTCCTCGATGTGCTGCAGGGATTGGCGACCCTCAAGCTATTCGGCCGCAGCCGCGAGGAGGCTGAACGCATCGCCCATCGCTCCGACGACTTCCGCCGACGCACCATGAGCGTCCTGCGGGTTGCCTTCGTTTCTTCCGCGGTGCTTGAATTTTTCGCCTCCCTGTCCATCGCACTGGCGGCCGTCTATCTGGGCATGAGCTACCTCGGGTATTTCAGTTTCGGCACCTACGGCCGGCCGCTGATCCTGGCCGACGGCCTGTTCATCCTACTGCTGGCACCGGAATTTTTTCTGCCCCTGCGCGATCTCGGCGCGCACTACCACGTGCGTGCCCAGGCCCTGGCAGCGGCCGACTCCATCCGGATGCTTCTGGAAGCGCCGCTTCCGGGCATATCCGGAGGTGCGTTGCGTCCGACGGGCGCCCGCGGGATCCACATTCAATGCCAGGGCCTGCATTTCAGCTACGACGACGGCCGACGGCCCGCGCTCAAGGGGGTCGGTTTAGATCTATTCCCCGGCCGCCATACCGCCCTGGTCGGCGGCAGCGGCGCCGGCAAATCAACGCTCCTCTTTCTTCTGTTGGGATTCGTCCGGCCGGATCAGGGGGAAATCCTCGTCAACAGCGCTCCCCTGAACGAAATCGACCCGGCCTGGTGGCAGCGGCAGATTGGCTGGATCGGCCAGGACCCGGTTCTATTTCACGGGACCCTTCGCGACAATCTGCGCATGGGGCGGCCCGATGCCGGTGACGCTGAAATCATCGCTGCTGCCCGGGCGGCCGGCGTGCTGAGCTTTGCGGACCGGCTCCCCCTTGGGCTGGATACCCTCGTCGGAGAACAGGGGCTGGGGCTTTCGCGCGGAGAAGCCCAGCGCGTGGCCGTGGGACGCGTGTTTCTCAAAAATGCGCCGGTGCTCCTTCTGGATGAGCCCTTCTCCGGGTTGGATGCGGACACCGAGCGCCTGGTACTTGGCGCGATCGAGTCCTATCGCCGCGGCCGCACCGTTCTGATGGTAACCCATCGCCTGGCCGACATCCACCGAGCCGATCGCATCGAGGTGCTGGAGGATGGGCGGATCATCGAATCGGGAGGTCCGGATGAACTCCTGGCTGCCGGCGGTCCGTTCCAAAGGCTGGCAGGCCCTCACCCTGGAGGTGCCGACTCATGACGGCCGGGCCGCTAAGAGACTTCCGGCCGTTCGCGAGAGTCTTCGCTCGGCACCTTCCGCGACTGGCCCTGGGCACCCTGGCCGGATTGGCAGCGGCCGCGGCGGCCATCGGCCTCATGTCCGTTTCGGGCTGGTTTATTTCGGCTGCGGCGGCGGCCGGGCTGGCACCGGCCACGGCGGTTCTTTTCAATTTCTTCATGCCGAGCATCGGGGTTCGCATCTTCGCCATACTGCGTACGGCGGGGCGCTACGCTGAGCGGGTTCTCACTCACGAGGCCACGCTGCGGGTTCTGGCGGATCTGCGGGTGTGGTTTTACGGGCAGATTGAGCCGCTGGCCCCTTCGGGCCTGTGGCGCTTCCGCAGCGGCGACCTATTAAACCGCATTGTCGCCGACATCGAAGCCCTGGACAATCTGTATCTACGGGCCTTCTCTCCGGCCGCGGTCGCCCTGCTGATTTCGATCCTTGCGTATCTTTTGCTCGCCGCCTTTGACGTTTGGATCGCCGCGACGTTTTGGATCCTGTTCGCGCTCGCCGGCGGCGGCGTTTCCGTCGGTGCTGCTAAAATTGCCGGCCCGACCGGCCGCCTGATCGCCATTCGAACCGCTGAGCTGCGCATCCGCGCAGTGGAGCAGTTTCAAGGACTGGCGGAAATCCTCTTATTCGAAGCGGCCGAACCGCATCGGGAGGGGGTCCAAAGAGCCCAATCGGCCTTAATCGCCGGTCAGGGTCGCATGGCACGCATCCGCGGCATGTCGGCGGCGACAATGCACCTGCTCTCCGGGGCCGCCGTGCTGGCCGCACTTTACCTCGGCGGCGGGCTCGTCGCTTCCGGGAAGCAGCCCGGCGACACCCTGGCATTCATGGCCCTGGCGATTGCGGCGGCCTTTGAAAGTGTCTTTGGCCTGCCGACGGCTTATCAGTTTCTAAGCCGCACCCGGGCCGCGGGCGGCAGGCTGGTCGAAATCGTTGAATGCGAGCCCGCGGTCCGTTTTGACGCTGCCTCCGGCACGGTCCTCCCCGAACGCTGCGGTGTCGATTTCGACGGCGTGAGCTTTCGCTACGGTCCGGAGCTTCCATGGGCGCTTGAGAACGTCAGCCTGACCATTTCCGCGGGCCGGCGCATGGCCGTCGTCGGGGAAAGCGGTGCCGGCAAGTCTACCCTGGTTAACCTGCTGGTGCGGTTTTTCGACCCGGCAACCGGCCACATCCGCATCGGCGGTGCGGACATCCGGAATCTGAGCGAGCCGGATTTGCGCCGGACGGTCGTTGTCGTCTCCCAGCAGTCCCATCTGTTTTCCGCAACCGTTCGGGAGAACCTGCTCATGGCCCGGCCGAATGCCGACGATGCCGAGCTGCGAAGGGCGCTATCCGCCGCACGCCTCGCCGATTTCGTGGACCGTTTGCCGGATGGGCTCGATACCTGGGTCGGGGAAGCCGGTCGGCTCCTATCGGCCGGCCAGGCACGCCGGCTGGCCGTGGCCCGGGCTGTTTTGAGAGATGCGCCGATCTGGGTCCTGGACGAACCGACCGAGGGACTCGACCGCAGGACCGAGTCAGAGCTGGTCGAGTCGCTGCTGGACGCCACGACTGGCCGTACCGTCCTCTGGATCACCCATCGGTTGATCGGAATGGAACGCTTGGATGAGGTGGTTGTGATGGAAAACGGTCGAGTGATTGATCGGGGAGCGCATGCCGACCTGCGCGCGCGCAACCTACGCTACGCTTCTTGGTGTGCACGGATGCGGTGAAGAGAGGATTCAAGGGGTCCAGGGGTCAAGGGTTCGAGTAAAGGATGGATGTGTCTTTTCACTTGACCCCTCGACCCCTTGAATCCTGGAACCCTTTTTGGGCGCGTTTGCCGCCGATGGATGAAAGTCAACTCTGACCAGGTTCCGGCCTTTCTGATAAAACATAGTGCGTGGCCGGTCCTTTACCGGTCTTTTTCAGAGCCCCCTTATTCACCAAGTCCTGAAGATCGTAAATCGCCGTTCGAGTGGGCATGTTGCCGCCGATGATCTCCTGGTACTGGCTGCGGGTGATCCGACCCTGAGCCAGGATCGTCGCCCAGGCCTTGCGTTGGCGGTGGTTGAGATCGATGGCAGGCTTTTCGGGTTTGGCCGGATCAACGACCGCCGGCAGACTGGCGCTGCCGGAATCCGCATCCCAATCGCCGACGTCCAACGGGATGTCCTCCGCCTGGATGACCGGGCGCTCAGCCATAACCACTGCGCGGGTAATGCAATTCTGGAGTTCGCGCACGTTGCCCGGCCAGTCATATCGCATCAGTTTGGAGAGCGCGCCCTTGCTCAACCCCATGCCGGTCCGCCCGGCCAGGCGCTCCTGAAAATTGAGGAAGTGTCGGGCCAGCACCGGGATGTTCTCCTTCTGTTCGCGCAGCGGCAAGGTATGAATAGTGATGACCTTGAGGCGGAAATACAGGTCTTCCCGGAACTGCCCTCTCTGAATCGCTTCCCGCAAGTCGATATTGCTGGCGACGATCAGGCGCACGTCCACATCCGTCTCGCGGTCGCTCCCCAGCGGTTTGATCTTGCGCACGGCGATCGCCCGAAGCATGGCCTGTTGAACGCGAGCGGATGCCACCTGGATTTCATCCAAAAACAGCGTCCCCTGGTCGGCTTCAAGAAACGCGCCCTTGCGGTCGTTCTTGGCCTCGGTGAAGGCCCCGCGCACATGCCCGAAGAGAGTGTCGAGCAGCAGGTTTTCGTCCAACGCCCCGCAGTTGATGGAGATAAAAGGCTTTTCGGAGCGGGCGCTCAGCCGGTGGACGGCCTCGGCTGCCAGCTGTTTGCCCGTCCCGGTTTCACCGATGATCAAGACATCGACGCCCACCTGGGCCGCCTTGAGGATCTCGCTCTTGAACTTTTCGATCCTGGAGCCCTGGCCGACGATGGACGGCACGTGGTCGACTGATCCGTCGGAGGCGGGCTCGGCGATAACCTGGTCCAGAAACGCTTGTTCCTTGAGGTTCGCGCTGCGGATGGTCTTGTCCTTCTGCCGGATCTCTTCCAGCTGACTCGTCAAGGTGGCGATCAAGGCATTGATGGACTTCTGAAGCACAGTGATCTCCCTGCCGTAGTAGGGCAACTCGATGGGCGTGAGGCCCGCGTGCTGGGGCAGTTCGGTCACCGCTTCGGCGAGCTTCAGGATCGGCCGCGTGAGGATTCCGCCCAGGACGTAAATCAGGGCGCCGACCACGAGGGCCGTGGCAACGGTGATGTAAAACATGGTGTCGACGTGCTTATAGCCGGCCGCCAATGTCAGGCGGCTGATGTCCAGATAGGCGACGCCGGCGATGACGTGTGGAGCGGATTCGATGGATGTTTTGAAGCGCACGGGCGCATAGGCAAGGTAATAGCTCCGGCCGTAGGCATTGGGCTGGTAGGCCGTCAGCGATACGACGTCCTGACGCCCGTCGCGCACATCCGCGACCATTTTCCAGTAGTCGTCGTAAATGCTATCTGGCCGGAATGCGAACTCCAGTCCTTGCCGGCCCAGAGTCCCGGTGTAGCCCGAACGCGCCAGATGGGTGGATGGCTCGGACAGGGGTCGCTCCACGGAGTCAGACTGAAATAATATCCATCCGTCCGTGTCGAAAAGGTAGAAATAGCGCTCCTCCGCCGTGCGCTGGTAGGCCCAGATCGGCGATTGGCTCGAGTTGTAAAGCGAAAGGATGTTCCGCAAGTCACGGATGTCCACCGAAACCATCAAATAGCCGGGCGCATCCCCCTCGACACAGCAGGGGGTTGCCATCTGGATAACCTTACGAATCAACCTCTGATTTGGGTTGTTCGGCTCCGGGAAAGGGAAATCCATTTCCAAGATCGGTGAGAGCCAGACCTGCCCGAAACCAACCTGTTTAAGTTGCTCGTAATAAGATAGAGGACTAGGCTTGATCGAATCAGCCGGGATCTGCACGATTCGGTCGTCTTTTGCGATATAAACAAGGTGGTCTGCACTTTTTTGCGCAATATAGGCGACCTCAAGGTACTCAATTCCACCTGAAGTCCTTTGTTTTGCAATAAATCGGTGCATTACCTGAGGCGTAATGTTTTCCTGTGCAAGGTGGGCAATGTCCTGACGGCAGCGTTCAAGGTAGCCTTCAATCTCATTGCGGACCGCGACTGTCTGAAGCTGGCTGGTTCGCTGGATGGCATTTCCGATGGATTGCCTGGATATCAGGTAGGTTACATATCCGGTGAACATCATGATTATAACTACGGGTGGTATCAGACCGAGCATCAAACGGGTTTTCAGACTGCTGGTCTGAATGGCAGTCCGGAGTCGTTCGAAGCTTGAATCGGGAATTTCACCGCGCAACCAGCGCATGGCAATATCCATTTTTTGTGCAAAAAACTTAAATCTATGTTTGCAAGATTTTTTTCTGCCACACCCAATTTTAAAAATCAAATGAAATTATTGTAAAAAATGATTTTAACGATTTGCCAGATGATATGGCATGAGCATTGCTGAGAACGCATTGACCAATATGAGCGCTGTTTGGACCAAACAAACGTAAACTGGGAAAGGAGGAATCAACAAATGCCAGCGGTAAAAAGACTTGCACTGATCCTGGCCACTCTCTGGCTCACCGCGCAGACGGCTCTTGCGGCAGGCGGAGGCGGGGAATTCATCGTCATCGTGGCCGACTCCCGAAAACTCACAGGGATAATGGCCTGGTGGGCGAATCTCTACAATGAGAGCCATCTGTACTTTACTGCCTTGACCGTCGTCCTGATCCCCTTAATCGGGGTCATTTTCGGTGTGCTGGCCGATTTCATCATGCACTTCATCGGCATCGATCTCTCGTCGCGCGATCTGGCAGAGCATTGACGCGGGGTCCGGCGAACTCACCCTCATCAGGCCATACCTCATTATTTAAGAAAGGAGAGTCGGCATGGATTGGTTGTATGTTCTCATGCCCATCGCGGGCGTGAAAATCTTCTGGCCGGGACTCATCATCCTTGGCATCGGCGTGGGCGTCATCGGCGGATTTTTCGGCATGGGCGGCGCGTGGATGGTGACCCCAGGGTTGAACATCCTGGGCTTCCCCATGGCTTTCGCCATCGGCACCGACATCGCCCACATGGCAGGCAAATCACTGATCTCCACCATGCGCCACGGGAAGTTCGGCAACGTGGACTACAAGCTCGGCATGATCATGCTCATCGGAACTGTTGTGGGCTTCGAGATCGGCGCCCAGATGATCATGTGGTTGGAGCGCATCGGTCAGGTCGGCCCGGTGGTGCGCTGGATGTACCTTGTGCTGCTGGCGTTGATTGCCTGGATGGTGTTTGCCGACGTTTCAAAAAAGCGAAAAAAAGAGCGCGAGGCTATTGCCGCGGGCAAGGAAGTGGACAAACTGGCCACCGGCATCGAATGGCATAAGACGCTGCACAAGATCAAGATCCCCCCGATGGTGACCCTGCAAGCGGCCGGAATCACCTGCTCAGCGTGGCTGCCGATTTTGGTGTCCTTCTTCACCGGGTGGCTGGCCGGCATCCTGGGCATCGGCGGCGGCTTGATTCGCATGCCGGCCCTGATCTATCTCATCGGATGCCCGACTCACGTGGCCGTCGGAACCGACCTCTTCGAAGTCATGATCTCCGGACTCTATGGAGCTGCCTCTTATACTTACAAGGGCCGCACCGAACTCGTGGCCGCCATCATCATGCTGATTGGCGCCGCCATGGGCGCACAGGTCGGTTCGGTCGCGACCAAGTACATCAAAGGCTATGGCATCCGTATCGCCTTCGGGCTGGCCGTGGTCGGCTGCTTTATCTCGGTGCTCTTGAAGTTGATCCCCAACTACGTGCCTGAACTCTACACGATCTGCGACGTGACCGCCACGGTCCTGATTCTCGGCCTGGTGGCCGCGATGTCGGTCTACATAACGGTCAAAATGGTCCAGGGGGCCGCGAAAGAAGTGGCCATGAAGAAGGGCAAGGCCTAACCACCGGATTGGAAATCCACGCGTCAAGGAGGATAACATGTTGAAAAAAGGTTTTTGGTTGAACCTGCTCGTCGCTTTGCCGCTCGTTTTCCTGTTCGGTTGTGCGGAATCCGGCAAAGTGGACCAGGGCAGGGTGGTTGCATTCGACACAGACAAGAAGCTGGTGACTCTCATCCGGGACAAGAAGATCGACACGCTCAACCCGGACTACTCGTACCTGCCGCCCTTGACCTATGCGCTGCCGGTCGACCCGCAAGAAATCGGGCCGCTGCCTAAAGCCGGCGGCCGCATGAAGCTGGACGTGGAAAAGAACCAGATCGTCATCTTCGACTCCAAAACCCAGAACTTCAAGACCATCGATTTCAAACCGGTCGATAAGAAAACTGGCGTGGAACGTGGCGACCTGCTCGTCAAGGGCAAGAAATTCCCGGTGGTCGACAAGGCCAAGAAGACCGTTACCATCTACTCGAGCCGGCAAAAGATCCTCGAGACCATCGGCCTGCCCGAGGAGTACTTCACGCTGCCGGATTCCACTTGGGATGCCGGCGATGAAGTGCGCATTTATTACAAGGAAGAGGGCAAGTCCCTGCGTTTCATGAACATCACTCAGACCGACATCTTCAAAAAGTAGACGAACTTAATTTGCGGCCGGCTGAAAACCGGCCGCAAAATTGAATTACTAGACCGGCAGCGAAATACGCAAATACCGTCATGCCGGCCTTGATCCGGCATCCACTCCCAGGCGCACGGATTCCGGCTTTCGCCGGAATGACAAATCTTGGCATATTTAATTGCCGAAGTAATAACGTGTGGAGAGTTTTCATGGATCCCGTAAACGAAGTCGACGTGACGCAAAGCCCCCGGCAGTGGCTGTTCGTTATCGTCATGGATGTGCTGGTGCTGTCCGAGCTTTGCGTGGCCATGTACCTGGCCGTCGCCAGCGCTGAGGACTTTACGGCGACCTTCATCAAGGCCTTTTTCGGCATGCTCATCCCGACCCTGGTGGTCGGCGCACTGGCCAAGCGTCGCCTGCGCCCGGCAACGGTCAAGGCTTGAGGCCCTCTTGGGTGGCTTTTTCACGGCCTCCTCCGGCGGATGCACCACCGCCAGGGTTTGCCGGCGCAGCCGCGGGCGCCGGCGGGTTGGGGCCCCAGCAAGATGGAGCGGTTCATGTCCCAGCGCGACACCACCGAGATCTATATGATCAAGAAGTCCGCCGCGGGGTTTATCGTTTCCTTCCGGCGCGGAACCGACCACGGGGTTCGGCCGGGGATGCAATTGGCGGTCCTTAACGAGGATGGGTTCCGGGTGGGTGTCGTGGAAGTGATAGGGAGCACCGAAACCGAAAGCGAAGCGCTGGTCTCGGGTGAAAGCGGCATCAAGCTGGGCTGTCTGATCAGCATCCCTCAAGGGGTTGCGTCCGGCTGAGAGCGAGGTGTTGCCGCTGTGGGGGAGTTTACCTTTTTATTGTGGGAGCGCCGCCTGCCTTTGGCGAAAGCCGGGATCCAGCCGCGTTGATAGAGGCTGAAAGCCTCCAAACGTCTTCGACGAATACTTCTCATCTTGCGCCCATCCGGGCGCGCCCGAAACGATCCCCCTTGTATAAAGACGGCCCGGCCTCATTTCTGCTCAAGGCCGAGGCCGGTCATCTTCGGGCAGGGGGCAGCCTCCTTCTCGATTTCCTGAACCGACGGGATCGAGGCTGTAATTGCCCTGCAGGAAGCATTCCGTGAGCTGGGTGACGTGCGCTTCCGAGTGCATCATCATGTCCATCTGGCGCGTGTAGATCAAGAGCCTTCCCAAGAGATCCAGCTTCTCCTCGATGTAGGACTGTTCCTGCTTCGCCATGCGCGCCCTTACCCGGTCACCGGTAGTTTCCACCAAAAACCCCAGGCTACCCAGCACCTTTTCGATCATTCGCGCCCGTCGCGATCGTCTGACATCGTCAGCGGCGCCGCCCTTGAACTGGAAGTTGATGTAGTTCTTGGCCGGGGTTTTGCCGCAGTAACAGTCGAGCACGCTGTAATGATATCCGACCCGCGAGCTGAAGTTGAGGTATTTGTCCGAGATGATGGCGTAGCTGCGGTCACCGAAACGTTCGTTACCCGCTCCCGGCTGGGAGACCATCTGTTCACCCATTACGGAGAGAAAGCCGCTCAGGTTCACGGGCCGGGTTTGGGACGTGGAGAGATCCTTGAGCAGCATGCCGTTGAGAAGCGCCCGGAAGGGTACGGAGGCGACATCCTCCGGCGTGACGGACACCACCCGGGTGGCGTCCACGCTCAGCCCGCCGAACAGGTCGATCACGTATAGGTCGATGGGGATGGCCGCCTTAAGCCGTGCCGATATGCTGGCGCGGTCGGTGATTAGGTCGCCGAGCTGGAAGACCACGGCATAGGATTTCTCGTGGATGAAGCGCATGATATCGTGGATGGTGCGGCAGTTCTGCTCGGCGAACTGGTGGGATCTGGGGTCGGTGAGGTTGAGCGGCACAATCAGGTCTGCGCGCCGGCGCAGCGCCTGGTAGGCGGGCCCCTTCACCACGAAGCCGCCGTGCTGCAGCCCGGAGTTCAGGACCTCCGGCACCCGGCCCAAATACACGCGGCCATTGTAAGCGTCGACCGTTATCTCGGTTCCCGGCGCAATCCGCGAAGTGGCCTGCCGCAGGTTCATGAGGGTCGGCACCATGTACTCGCGGGCGAGTGACGCCATGTGGCTTACAATGCTGCCGAAGTCGGTAATGATGGCTTGAGCCTTGTTCATGGCCATGACATACTGCGGCGAGGCATGCACGGCGATGAGCACCCCTCCGTCGGGAAAAGCAGATAGATCGGCCTCGGTCCGGACGTGCACGGCCGGGCCGAACCCGACCCCCGGGCAGGCTACGTCGGCTTCGTCCAACAGCAGCGTTGCGCCCTCGGGCACCCCGGGATCGAGTGATTTGCCGTCCGACTCCCGGCCTTCGAGCCGCAGCGGTCGGGTCTGAAGAATAATGAACCGGCCGGCGTCATCCAAGGCCCATTCTATATCCTGCGGAACCCCGAAATGCGCTTCGAGCTTGAGGCCGGCGGCGGCGAGCTCGCACGTCTGGCTTTCGGACAGACAAGCCTGTTTGCTCTGCTCTTCGGAAACCGCCTCCTCGATGACATAGCCGTCGGCACGCCCGACCAAACGGGCCGTTTTCTCCTGGATTCGCGACTTCAGCAGCACCGGCGGGCAGTCTTTGCTCAGGAAATAGCTGTCCGGCGGCACGATGCCGTCCACCGCATAGGGGCCAAGCCCCCATACGGCATTGATGAGCACCCGGTTGTCGACGGCGTTGACGGGGTTACGCGTGTACATGACCCCGCTCGCCCGTGCCGGGATCATCTCCATGCAGGCGACCGCCATGGACGCCTCGGTGAACGGGATGCCCATGTGCAGACGGTAGGCGATGGCCCGCGGCGTGAACAGGCTGGATAGAATGTTCTTGTATTCCTCCAGGAGCTTCTCCCGCGGGACGTTCAACACCGTGAGGTACTGACCGGCAAAGGACAGCGTACTGTCTTCGCCGATGGCGCTGCTGCGCATGGAGATCTTGAGGGGCTTGCGGGCGGCCGGCGTCTCGGCGTCCAGTTCGTCGTAGCTTGCGACGATCATCCGGCCGAGATCCTCCGGCACCTCGGATTCGGCCATGAGCATCTGGATCTGCTCGCTCACCTGCAGAATGGTTTCGGTCTCGATTATGTCGGCCTTGGCCTTCAACCGCTGCACGACCTCCACCAGCCGGTTGGCGGCCATGAAGTGTTCGAAGGCAGTCGTTGTGATGGCAAAGCCGCGCGGCACGGCCAGGTCGACCCGGTTGCGCACTTCGGCCACGTTGGCGTTCTTTTCACCGACGGCCTCCGTCAGGTCGCGCGAGGTGATCTGAGGGTATTTCAGGATGAAGTCCTTGCAGGTGGTAAGCCGGGCGGGACCGCCCTCCCCCTTGATGACATGTTGGATGTCCTCCAGGGCTTTTTTCAGCAGGGGATAGGGCCGGCCGGACATCTGCTCGATGCAATGGATCATCCGGCTGCAGTGGAAGAAGGCCCGCATGGTCTGAGCCTCGATGTAGGGCAGACCGAAGGCGGACTGGCCGCGCAATTTCTGCTCGATGTCGGAGATGATCTTGAGCAGTTCGGTGTTGGATTCCAGGAGCAGCTTGAAGTTGTCGTACTTGACCGTGAAGCCGGCCATCAGCTCCTGGCGCGAGTGGCTCTTGCGGGATCGAAAAATGTTGAAGATCGGCAGATCGCTCAATTTCATTCCGCACCTGTAGACGTCCGCTCATCCGCGGTGAATGCAAATGTCCGAGATGCGTCGGACGGCGCCTGCCTGCTCCCCGGTGGCCACCATACTAAAAGCCGCAAAAAAATGCGAGCGTTTTTCGCTGACTTGTAAATGCCGAACCGCGGGATTACTTTACCCAAAATTTGTTTTGCAGACCATAAAAGGAGGCAGGCGCATGTCAAACCCCAAGTTGCACATCGAATCCATGGTGCTTCACTCCGGGCACACGCCCGATTCGCAAACCCTCTCCCGCGCGGTCCCCATCTACCAGACCTCGAGCTACGTCTTCAAAGACACCCAGCACGCGGCCGACCTCTTCGCCCTGCGCGACACGAGCGGCTTCATCTACACCCGTATCGGCAATCCCACCACCGACGTGCTGGAACGCCGCCTGGCCGCGATCCACGGCGGCACGGCCGCCATCTGCACGGCCTCGGGCATGTCGGCGATCTTTTACACGGTGGCCGCCATCACCGGCGCCGGTCAGAACATCGTTTCCGGCTCGAACCTCTACGGCGGCACTCACGTGCTTTTCGAGAACACCCTGAAACGCTTCGGCATCGAGGTGCGCTTCGTCGATTCCTCGAATCCGGCCAAGGTCGAAGCCGCTATCGACGCCAAAACCCGCATGGTGTTCACGGAGAGCATCGGCAACCCCAAGTGCAACGTGGACGACATCAAGGCCCTTGCCGATGCCGCCCACCGGCACCAGATCCCCTTCGTCGTTGACAACACCGTCTCGCCGCCGCCGATTTTCAACCCCTTCGACCACGGCGCCGACATCGCGGTCTATTCGCTCACCAAGATCATCGGCGGCCATGGCAACAGCATCGGCGGAGCCGTGGTCGAGGCCGGCGGCTTCGACTGGGCCAAGGCCGGAAAATTTCCCGAGATCACGGCACCCGATCCGAGCTACCACGGCCTCAACTTCTGGGAGGCGCTGTGCACGCTCGAAGGAACGCCGTGCACGGCCTTCTGCGTCAAGCTGCGCACCGGCCTGATGCGCGACATCGGCGCGGCGCTCGGGCCCATGAACAGCTTCCTGATCCTGCAGGGATTGGAGACCCTGCCGCTGCGGGCCACGGCCCACTGCGAAAACGCCCGGAAGGTCGCCGCCTTTCTGGAAAAGCACCCCTTCGTGAAATGGGTGAACTTCGCCGGCTTGACGAGTCATCCGGACTACGCCCGCTCGCAGAAGTACTTCCCCATGGGCCCCAGCGCCGTGTTCGGCTTCGGCCTCAGGGGAGGGCTTGAGGCCGGCAAGAAGTTCATCGAATCCGTCAAGCTGTGCTCGCATCTCGCGAACATCCTGGATGCCCGTACGCTGGTCATCCACCCGGCCACCACGACCCACTCGCAGCTCCCGCCCGCGGAGCAGCTCAAGGCGGGGGTGGAGCCCGAAATGGTCAGGATCTCGGTCGGCATCGAGCACGCCGACGACATCATCGCCGACTTGGGCCAGGCCCTGAAAGCCGCCCACCAATAACCTGAACTTCTATAAACGTTGTCCAGCTGAGCCTTTTCGAGCTCTCTCGGAAAGGCTCTATTTTTTTGATTCGAATTTTGGGCATGGCGGCCGGTCCAGTGAGCCCACGTAGCGATGCGCCATCACAACGGGCCTGCCTTGACTCTTTTCTGCGTCCGGTGCTATATGCGTCCCCACGGTTGTCCTTCAATCACTCTCTCTACATCTTTCAAGCAAGTTAGGTCTCTTTCTGTGGGAGCGGCTTTCCAGCGGCGACGATCGAGGCTGGAAACCCCGCCCACCAATAAAAACTTTCTTGCCGATAAGGAGGCCACCATGTTGCATCGCCTGCAAGCGAACACCTGCACTCGGTCCGTTTTCTCGTTTACGCTGCTGTTCATGCTGTTGGTTGCATCGCCTGCAAGGGCCCAAGATGTCGGTCTCGTGGAGAAGAAAACCTTCACGCTGGCGGCTTATACCACCGTCGGCGGCCAGGCGATCAACAACGTGCGCCTGGGATACGAAACCTACGGCAAACTGAACGCGCGCGGAGACAACGCGGTTTTTATAGCGCATTTCTACTCCGGCACCTCCCATGCGGCCGGCAAGTACAAGGAAAGCGATGTGGCGCCGGGCTACTGGAACCCCATTATCGGACCCGGCAAGGCGATCGACACCGATAAATACTTTGTCGTCAGCGCCGACACCTTCGCCAACCTCAACAGCAAGGACCCGAACGTCATCACCACCGGGCCGGCGTCCGTCGATCCGGCCACCGGCAAGCCATTCGGGCTGAGCTTTCCGGTCGTGGCCATGCGCGATTCCGTGCGAGTGCACAAGGCCCTGCTCGATTCGCTCGGCGTGAAAAAATTGGCTGCCGTTGCCGGGGCTTCCGGGGGCTCCGTCCAGGCGATGGAGTGGGCCGCGCTGTACCCGGATTTTGTCGCGCGCGTGATCCATGTGATCGGACCCGGCTTCGACATCCATCCATACGTGGTCGGCCTGCTGGATGTGTGGGTCACGCCGATCCGGCTGGACCCGCGCTGGAACAACGGGGACTACTACGGCAAGGAGGAGCCGGTCGACGGCGTGGCGCAGGCGCTGAAGATCGTCACCCTCACCGCGCGCCACTGGGGCTGGGCCGAAAAGAGCTTCGGTTACAAGCCGGCCGACGAAAAGAAGGACCCGGCAGCGGCGGTGGCCAATCAGTTCCAGATCGAGTCCGTGCTCAACAGCGCCGGCATGGCGCGCGCCAAGACCACGGATGCAAACCATATGATCTACATGTCGAAGGCGAATCAGCTCTATCGGCTGTCCGACGCCGAAGTAAAAGGCATCAAAGCCAAGATCCTTTTCGTGCCCGCATCGAGCGACGTGATCTTCCCGCCGGAGCTGTCCAAGCGGGCGCTGGAACGCTTCCGGGCGCAGGGCGGAAGCGCCGACCTGTTCGTAATCGAGGGCGACGGCGGCCATCTGGACGGGGTGTTTGCAATCGCCAAGGCCGGCGATGCAATCAAGCGGTTTATCGAGAGCGACTGAGCCGTGTAAACAGTTTCAGCATTAGATATTTCAATCGAGCCCTTTCCGGTCGAAAGGGCTCGCGGTTTTTCAAGCATGGCGTTCTGATCGGCCAACCGATATATGGCTGCCAAATTGCGATTAGCGAAACTGTTTTGCGTCTCTGTGGTGCTCCGGGAGGCAGCTCCGGCACCTAGAGATTGTCCTTGATCGCCCTGATCAGCTTCTGGATATCCTCAGGGCTGAGCTTGCCGTCTTTTCGGAAGATCAGCCTTCCCTGCTTGTCGAAGGCAAGGATGTCGCTGCTGTCGTCGGCGATCTTCCAGGCATCGACGAGCACCTTCTTGTAATCCCTCACGTAAATGGTCCTGGGATAGCGTTTCTGCTTGTCCTCGACCGACATGGAAATGGCGAAGTTGGGCATCCAGGTGGCGGCCATGTTGATGATCGCCACGGATTGGAACTTTTCCGCCGGAAACTTCTCTTTGTCCAGCGCCTCGCTGGCGTCGTTGTTGGTGTCTTTTTCATCCGGGTCCACATAGAACAGCACATGGACTTTGCCTTTGAGTTCATCGCTGCGCCAGGCGGTTCCGTCCAGGCGGCCGCCCAGATTTTCCTGCAGTTCAACCTTCATCGGAACCTGGCCCAGTTCAATGGCCTGGGCCATCTGCGGCATCACGAACAGGACAAACATAACCGTACACAGCAGAAGATGCTTCATGATCATCCCCCTTTTTCTTTCGATTTCAAAGTCCTTGCTGCCGCCGAGATTGGATCGCTGAACAGACGGCTTGGTTGTCGTTCGACACCTTTTTTGCGAACACTAACACAAAGGCATGCAGGCTAAAAGGCTCCCTTTAAAAAGCGAAAAGCCCCGGTATTCACCGAGGCCAGTCGCCGACCGGGCATTCCCGGTCCATTTAACTCGATAATGCCCGCTGCCATCCTGCCGTCCACAGCTTTTTCCAAACACGGTTCAATGCCCGAACCATGGAATGCGGCTGGATACGGGTTCCTCCTTCATTGGGGGTTTCGGATCACCGTCGGATAATAAATCGGCTCTCCGTATTCCTTCACGCCGAAACCGGCAATGACCTTCTGGCCGTCGTTTCCCACCAGGAAATCGTAGAATGTCTCGGCCAGGGCCTGGTTGTATTTCAGGTTGGGGTGTTTGGTCGTACTCACCAGGCACATCTCGTATTCGTTGGGCGGGCCCTTGACGAGAAGCTTGAGGCCTTTGGTCTTGGATTTGTGCAGTGCCCAGGTCGATGAATCGAGCATGTGGTACTGGCCCTTCTTGTCGGCATCCAGCAAGGAGGCCAGCATGAACTTGTTGCTGACCTCGTACCAGCTCTCTCCCTGCAGATCAGCTTTCAGATCCTTCCAGATCTTCTTTTCCAGGATGTCCATACCGCCCCCGTCGCCTCTCGAAAGATAGGGCGACTTCGCCTGGAAAATCCTCTTGTGGACATCCTTTAGGTCGCTGAGGCCGGAAACCTTGGCCGGATCGCTCTCGGGTCCCACCACAATCGTGAAGTTGTGCATGAGGTCCGTCCGCCTGGCGGCAAAACCGTCCGCGGCGAACCTGGCGGTGGCCTCGCGCTCATGACCCATGGTGATGTGCGTCAGGCCGTATCGACCCAACTCAAGCCCCGGTCCGGTGGGGGTCTTTATGCAGCGCACGATGCCGCCGTGGCTTTTCTGAAACGCCTTGGCCAACTCATCGATGAGGCCGAGCTCAAAGGGGCTTCCCGTTGCAATCACGATCTGTTTGTATTCCTGGGCGTATCCCGGTGTGAGCAGACCGCACGCAATCCCAAATGCCACGGTTAGAATGATGCTCAGGCGCATGCCTCGCTTCCTTCGGTTGGTCCTCAGAGACTCCATTTTGCCTCCCTGCTGTTTTCATAGGTTCAATTCAAAGTGCTCTCTTTGGTACCGAATGGGAGGCCGAGTCAACGTTATAGATGGTGACGCTAAAGGCAGACAAAGGCGAACCAATTCTAACCGATCAAACCGATTGACATGCCGCACGTTCCTTCGCTACCTTTCCCAACAGTTTGATGAGGAAATCGATTTAAAAATCCCCCTCGCCCCATTTCCCAAAGGGGGAAACGGAGGGAATGGAGCCGATTAGATTTCCTTTGCGATTAGGATGGCGCTGCGGGCCATAAATTGCTTTTTACAATGCCATCAATGTAAGGGTGCTGTATGCTCGAGATAGCTGTTTTTCTGTGCGGTGCGGTGATCATGGTCCTTGAGTTGACGGGATCGCGGGTTTTGGCGCCCTATCTCGGCACCTCGCTGGTGGTCTGGACCAGCCTGATCGGGATCATCCTGGCTTCGCTGAGCCTGGGGTATTGGTGGGGCGGCCGCCTGGCGGATCGCCGCCCCGAGGCGCGGCTGCTCGGACGGATCATCTTGCTGGCGGCCCTGGCCACTGCCGCTATCGCCGCGACCAAGTCTTTCGTGCTTGGTTTGCTCCAGTCGCCGGGCGCCGGGTTGCACACGGCGGCCGTATGGTCCACCCTGTTGCTGTTCGCGCCGCCATCGGTGCTGTTGGGCATGGTGGCGCCGTTTGCCGTTCGGCTCAAACTGGCCGGCACCCGGACCGGCGGACGGACGGCAGGCAACCTCTATGCCGTCTCGACCATCGGCAGCATCGTCGGTACATTCCTGGCCGGGTTCGTGCTGATTGCCTGGCTGGGGAGCACAAATATCCTATTGCTCATGGCAGCGGTCCTCGCCATCGCTTCCTTCCTGGCGGCGCGCAGCGGCGCAGCCATCAAATCGGCAGCAGGCGCCCTGTTCCTCATCCTGCTTTTGCTGGCCTGGGGCTACGATGCTCAGCTGAGGTCGGCGGGATTCGTCGACACGGACACCGCCTACAACCGGGTCATGGTTTTCAAGGGTGCCGAGAGCCACACGGGCCGGCTCATGCGCGTCATGGCCACCGGCCCGCACGCGAAGCAGTCGGCCATGTACCTGGACGACCCCTCGGCCCTGGCCTTGCCGTACACGCGTTATTTCCGGCTGGTCGAGCACTTCGTTCCGGAGCTGAGACGTTTGCTGGTTTTGGGGGGCGGCGGGTTTTCCTTCCCGAAATACGCCCTGGCGAACTATCCGAATGCCAGCGTGGATGTGGTGGAGCTGGATTCCGGCATCACCGCTCTGGCGCGGGACTATTTCGAGCTAAAGGACCACCCGCGCCAAGTCATCATCGCCGAGGACGCGCGCACCTTTCTCAACCGGAATCGGAAGGCATACGATGCGATCCTCTGCGATACGTTCAACTCGCACTATGCGATCCCGTTTCATCTGGCCACCGTGGAGGCAGCGCAACGCATGAAGACCGCCCTGTCTCCGAACGGAGTGGTTCTGGTCAACCTGCTGTCGAGCCCGGACGGCGAGTGCAGCCGCTTTTTCCATGCAATGGTCGGCACCTACACGGCGGTGTTTCCCCGGGTGCTGGCCTTCGCCGTGGGAAACCCCCAAGACCCGTCATGCTGGCAAAACATCATTCTGGCTGCATTCGCCGCTTCAGAAGAAGCCCGGCTCACCAGCCCGGACCCCGATATTTCAGCCATGCTGGCCAGGCGGTTGGAGGTTCCCGAGCCTGCGGCATATCCGGCTCTGACCGATGATTACGCCCCCGTCGATCGTTACATCATGTCGGCCTGGTGACGATTGATCAGTCGACGCGGCGTTTTCGGCACAAGCAGGACCTATGGCTTGCGTCGGTTCCGAAGCCGGGCGCCGATGACCAGCCCGATGATGATCGAGCCGAATACAAGGACAATTATCGTAAGGTATTCCATCGATATTCCCTAACGTCCTTCCGGAAGCACGACCACCGCACCGTGCGGCAAACGCTCGGCCGGCAAGTCTGCAAGCGCCATGGCGTTGTCCGCATCCACGCACTGGATCACGGCGCCGCAGATCGCTTGGCCCTTCTCCGAGCGGATGCTCACACTCATCCCGGGTTCGATCCCGTGGCGTCGGCCCAGCCCGAAATAAACTTCGACCCCGCCAGCGGCCTTTTTCGTTAGAAAAACCTCGGCCCGTCCCTGGCTGGCCAGCAAGCGATCCACCCGACGGCCCAGCAGGTAGGCCAGACCCATGATCAACCCCAGCGCTGGGATGCATGCCAGCGCCATCGTCCCCGGGGCAACGTCGAAAGCGCGGCGGATGACGGAGAACGAGTTTCTCCTCAGCGCCGCGTATTCCGGGTACACGACCGCTTGAAACGCGGCCACTGGTTTTTCGGGCGGTTGATTGGAAACGAACACCCGCAGATCGTAAATGCCGGCGACGGCATCGGCTGCAACGGAGATCGTGCCGATCCACATGTTTCCGCCGAGCCACAATCCGGATTGAAACCGATCGATCGTCAGTTGAACGCTTTCATTTGAAGTCTCGACGCGCAGGAGCGACAGGTCTTTCAGAGCATGGTCCACCTGCCCCTCGACCAAGTCGCTTCCGCCCGGCAGCAGATGCACGGTAAAGAGCGGCTCCCGAAACCGTGCGACACAGCTGTCCAGCACCGAACCGAAGAAGACAACGAAGATCAAAGCGCCTATCAGGCCAAGGAGTTTTCGAGCGCGGACGGACGGATGCAGCGTCACCGGGGAACCTCCACCAATCAGGTTGAGCGAGTCGCTCTCAGGATCTGAAGAGCTCCGTTGAAATATAGCGCTCGCCCGTGCTGGCGAGGATGACCACGATGATCTTGCCGGCGGATTCGGGCCGCTTGGCGACCTGCAGGGCCGCCCAGGTAGCGGCACCGGAGGAAATGCCGCAGAGAATGCCTTCCTGACGGGCCAGGTCGCGCGCCGTTTCAAACGCGGCCTCATTGCTCACGGTGAGAACCTCGTCGATGATCGATCGGTCCAGCACGTCGGGGACGAAGCCCGCCCCGATGCCCTGAATCTTGTGCGGCCCCTTCTTGCCGCCCGAAAGCACGGGCGAGTCGGCCGGCTCGACGGCGATGGCGCGGAACGACGGCCGGCGCGCCTTGATCGTCTGGGAGACGCCGGTGATGGTGCCGCCAGTGCCCACCCCGGCGACGAGGATGTCCGCCCGGCCCTCTGTATCCTGCCAGATCTCTTCGGCCGTGGTCTCACGGTGCACGCGCGGGTTGGCCGGGTTGGCGAACTGGTCCGGCATGTAGGCGTTTTTTTCGGCGGCCAGGATCTCGCGCGCCTTGTCGATGGCGCCCGGCATACCCTGCGGCCCGGGGGTCAAGACGAGCTGCGCACCCAAATGGGCTAAGAGCTTGCGGCGCTCGACGCTCATGGTCTCGGGCATGGTCAGACACAAGCGGTAGCCCTTCGCCGCGCAGATGAAGGCGAGTGCGATGCCGGTGTTGCCGCTCGTCGGTTCGACGATCAGCGTTTCGGGTGTAATCCGGCCCTCGAGCTCCGCCGCCGCAATCATGGAGGCGGCGATACGGTCTTTGACGCTGCCCAGCGGATTGAAAAACTCCAGCTTGGCGAACATCTGAACGGGCAGACCGCCGGCGATGCGGTTCAATTTAACCATGGGGGTCGACCCGATGGTGCTGCCGATGGATACATAGTATTTCATGGTTTGAACTCTCCTTTGCCCGGTGTTTCCCCGTTGCGGGCCTTGTAGATCAGGCGGGGGGCTTCCATGACGACCCGGGTGTCCGGCGGGACGGATTCGGTGATCCAGACATTGCCGCCGATCACCGAGCGCGCGCCGATGACGGTGTCGCCGCCCAGGATGGTGGCGCCGGAGTAGATGATGACATCGTCTTCGATGGTGGGATGCCGTTTCTTGCCCCGGTACTGATGGCCGGCGTCCTTGGGAAGAGACAGCGCCCCCAGCGTCACCCCCTGGTAGATCCGCACGTTTCGGCCGATCCGGGTGGTTTCGCCGACGACGACGCCGGTTCCATGGTCGATGACGAAGCTCTCGTCGATCTGCGCGCCGGGATGGATGTCGATGCCGGTAACGCTGTGGGCATGCTCGGTCATGATCCGCGGCAGCAGCGGCACGTCCAGCTCCCAGAGGCGGTGCGCCACGCGGTAGACCGCCATCGCGTAAACGCCGGGGTAGCTGAAGATGATCTCGTCGTGGCTGCGGGCGGCGGGGTCCCCTTCAAAGGTCGCCCGAACGTCGGTCGCCAGGACCCGGCGGATGGCAGGGATGTCTTCCAACAGCCTCAACGCCAAGGTGTGCCCGCGGTTTTCGCAGTCCGTGCAGGGCTGGTCGTAGCGCAGGCAGTCATGGCGGATGCTGCGGCAGATCTGCTCGGAGAGAAGGTCGAAGGTCCCCGTGGTGGCCTGCCCCAGGCTGTAGCGCAGGGTGACCGGATCGATCTTTTCCCGGCTGAAGTAGCCTGGAAAGAGCAGCTCCCGCAACCGGTCGATGATCTCCACCACCACCTGGCGGGAGGGGATCGGGTCGTAGTCGATGTGCGTGGGGCATTCGTGCTCGGCGCAGCTTTCGATGATGGCCTCGACCACCTCGGGAAGCCTCGTGCGGTAGTTCGACACCGCCTCGACCTCTAATTTGCATGTGGTCCGTTTGACAGGGTCCGTGCTCATGGCGTCCCTCCCTCTATCGGCCATGCGCTGGCGATCAATTTTCATCCGGTGCGGGGAATTTTTATGCGGCCAGCACCGCGGTCACCCTCATCCGGAAAAGGTCACTTTCGACTTACGCAGAAAGTCGAACGGATTGTACGAGAGCTTGGCCTTGCGCAGCCCATCGCTGTCGAGGTCCTGTTCACGGTTGACGAATTGATAGCCGTCGGCGGCATGCGCGAGGAACATCTGGTTGATCGCCTGATATCCGCCCTTGTAGGCGGGGCAGCCCTTCTCGAAGTGGATGACCAGGGTGTCCGCGGTCAGAGGCTCAGCCAGGGTGTAGGCCACGATGATGTTCTCGACGAAAAGCGCCCCCCCCATGATGGATTCGAATCGATTCCAGTTGTCCAGCACCCGCAGAATGGCGCGGTTTTCGGCGGCCAGGAGGTCGGATGATTCGCAGTCGCGCCAGGTGCACCAATCTTCCTGCATGGCCATGGCTTGTTCGATGAGTTTGGACCCGAAGTCGACATACGTGTAGCTGTAAGACTTCAGGAACTGGTTTAAAAGATTTTTCTTCTTATGGAAGCGGTTGCCCGGCAGTTCGATCAGGTCTCGGGCGGCGTAGAGATAGTCCCATTGGCCCCGTTCCGGCTCTACGGTGATCCGCTGCCCAAAATGGGATTGCCAGATGTCTGCCAGTTTCTCGGGGACCCGGATGAACACGCTTCCGCGGAAAACCGTTGAAACCCAATGCGGACCCCATTCGATGCGCTCCCATGGGCCGATCGGGGCCCAGAGGACTTCGCGCGGCCGGGTCTGTTTGAGCCAAACCAACGGCCCGTCCCAGGCCCAGAGCAGGCCGTATTCCTCAGCCCAGGCCCAGATGTTGAGAAAGCTGTAGTCCGAGGCGACCTGGGGGCAACGGCCCAGCAATTCCAGATAGTCTTTCTGCCGGTCGAGTGAAATCGCTTCAAAGTTAAGTGGCATATCTTCCTTCGGGGTTATCGGTTGACGGCGCCGGCGGGGGCATCGCCCGAAGGGCTTCGGCAAGGTCCCGGCCGGCGCGGTAAGTTTCGTTCAGATAGTCGGAGTGCGCCTGAGCCTCGCCCTCATGTTCCAGCCCCCGGTAGAGCAGCGCTTTCCAGAGATCCATGTCCAGGGTATCGAAAAAATACCGCACGCTGAGCAGCGTTCCGTCGAACAACCGCCTGCCGCGGGTGGCCCCCGCCGAAATAAAAAGGCCCTTGCGGCGCGCGCCCGGCGCCGGGTTCCGCTGCGCATCCACCCAGTACTTTTTGACCCAGAGCGAATGAAACCGGTCCATAAGGATTTTGGTGTGGGCGCTCACCGCATAATAGAAGATCGGTGAGGCGAGCATCAGACCGGCACTGGCCAGGACCTGGTCGCGAACCTTCTGGAAATCGTCCCGGATGCGGCACTCGCCGTCCTGCCGACAACTGTAGATTTCCAGGCAGGCGGACAGCCGGAGGTCCCGCAGCACGAACTCTTCCACCTGGGCGCCGGCGTCGCGCGCGCCGGCCACCGCCTGTTTCAGAAGCGTCGCCGTATTGCCTTGCCGCCGGGGGCTTCCGTACAACGCCACGATCCGCGGATGTTCCATTTAAAGCTCCACCACCAGCCCGATGGGGCAGTGGTCCGACCCATGGACGTCGTTGTCGATGAAGGCTTCTTTGGCCCGGCCGGTCTCGATCAGGTCTTTGGTCACGAAAAAGTAGTCGATCCGCCATCCGATGTTCCGCTCGCGCGCCTTGAAGCGGTAGGTCCACCATGAGTATTTCACCGCGTCGGGATGGAAGTGGCGAAAGGTGTCGACGTAGCCCCGGGCTACCATGCGATCCAGCCAGTCCCGTTCGATTCTCAGGAATCCGGAGCTGTCCTCGTTGGCCTTGGGGTTGGCGAGGTCGATTTCGTTGTGGGCCGTGTTGTAATCTCCGCAGATGACGAGGCTTTTTCCGCCTTTCCGGCGGTCGTCGGCGTAATCGAAAAAGGTCTCGTAAAAATCGAGCTTGTACTGCAGCCGCTCCGCGCTCATCTGGCCGTTGGGAAAGTAAACGTTGAAGAACAGGAAACTGCCGAAATCCATTTCGATGATCCGGCCCTCGGCATCGAAGCGCGTTTCGCCGACCCCGTAGCTTACCCCGGCCGGCGCCACCCGGCTGTAAGTCCCCACCCCGCTGTAACCCTTCTTGACCGCGCAGTGGGACCAGTAGGACTCATAGGCTGCGATGCGGCTCATGTCGGCGTCCAGCTGGGCATCCTGGAGCTTGGTCTCTTGGATGGCGACCACGTCGGCGTCCAGCTTTTGGAGCGTACCCAAAAAATCCTTTTTCATCGCCGCCCGCAGGCCGTTGACATTCCAGGATATGAGCTTGAGATGTTTTTTCGGTTGGGGCATGCCTCCTCCGTTGGGGCAGCGTTTTTTACTCTCCGATCAGAACGCGGATGTCGGCCAGGCGTTTATTTCCTGCGAAGCGTTTCAACACGCCTTCGATCGAGCGCAGGCTTTCGCGAACGACAGCGGTTTTCGGTTTGGGGGAACCCAACTGGTCGGCAACGGTCTTGAGATCGGCCACCAACTCGGCGAGGCTGTCGAAATCCAGCCCTAAGCTGCCGGCCTGGGCCTTGATGCCGTCGCAGACCTGGGCGACGGCCTGACAGACGGGTGGATCCAGGATGCGGCCGGTTCCCAGCCGCGGCAGGGCGGAAGCCGGGTTCATAGGGCCGAGGGCTGCGCGTATGGCCTCGGCCCCGGCTGCGCTCAAACCGATTCCTCCGGACAAAGTACGGATTTCCACCAGGCCGTCCGCCATGAGGTCTTGAGCGGCCTGCGAGGCCGCCTCCCGCTCCCAGCCCAAATTTTTTCCGATATCATACATCGAATGCTGCCGCGAGGTCTCTCCGCCGGTTTGTTCGTACAATCGCGTCAGAAATTCCCGTGCGGACCCCTTCAGGTCGTCGAATGTCGTCATTCCGAGCCTCTGTCGGGTCGATGCCCCTGCGGAGTCATGCCGCAGCCGCACGAACCGCCGCCTGCAGGGCGGCCTCGATGTCCGGGTAATGAAACGCGAATCGATGTTCCTGCAGTTTCTGCGGAATCGCCCGCTGGCTGCCGAGCAGCACCTCGGCAAATTCACCGAGGACCATGCGGATCACGAAGGCGGGCGCGGGCATGAAGGCCGGACGGTTCAGGGCCTTGCCGAGCGCCGCTGCCAGATCGCGGTTCAAGACCGGGGCCGGTGCGCAGAAATTGACCGCCCCGCTGATGTCCGGATGTTCGAGCAGAAAATGCACCGCCGCGATGAGGTCCTCCAGGTGGATCCAGGGAAACCACTGGCGGCCGTTGCCGATCGGCCCGCCGACAAAACGCTTAAAAGCGGGGATCATCTGGGCCAGGGCACCGCCCCCGGCGCCCAAAACGACCCCCAAACGCGTCAAAACCACCCGCGCGCCCTTTTCCGCGGCGATGAGCGCTTCGCCTTCCCAATCCACCGACAGCCGGGCCAGGAAGTCCTCACCGGCCGGCTCATTCTCCGTGAGGATGTCGTCGCCGCGGCTGCCGTAGAATCCTACGCCGGATGCGCTGATGAACGTCGTTCCTCTCCCCGCCGCCAAGCCCTGGACCAAATGGCGGGTGGTCAGGATGCGGCTTTCACGGATTTCGTTTTTGACGGCCTCGGTCCAGCGCCCGAAAATCGATCTTCCGGCCAGATTGATCACGGCGTCGATCGCGGATAAGTTCTCCTGCCACGGACCCGGACGGGTTGTGTCGGCTGCGATGAATCGATACCCTTCATGCGCGATCCGGCTTTTCGCTGCCGAGCGGCCCATGCCGATCACCCGATGGTTGCGGCTCAGCAATGATCGGCACAGGTGCGTACCGATGAAGCCGGACGCCCCGGTGACCAGGATTTTCATGGATTCCCTACCCCCGGATGTGGATTACCGTCACCCTAGGTCGCACGCTAGAGTTTGTCAACGGCAGGCTGAAATTGAACGCCCTGAAAACGATAGGAGATCAGTCTGTGGGAAGATTCCTGGCTGCGTGTAAGCCGGCTTCCGAAGAGCGCCGGCAATCCGGGCAGACACCCACGAACTCCAGTTTGTGGCCGATAACGGAGAAGTCGGTAAAATCCCTGACGCGGGAGTTCAGGTCCACTCCCGGATCAAAGAAAATGTCTGCCAGCCGGTCGCACCGTTCGCAGCGGATGTGGTGATGGCAGTCCGCCCGGCCATCAAAGCGTTTCAGGCTGCTGCCTGAATCCAGCTTTTGGATTTCACCGGACCCGGAAAGAATTTCAAGATTGCGATAGATCGTCCCGAGGCTGACTCGGGGCAGGCGCTTGCGCACCATTTCATAAATTTCATCGGCGCTCGGATGGGTGTTGACCTTGCGCAATTCCTCAAGAATCACCATCCGTTGTCGTGTCATCCGCAGCCTGGACGGATTCAGCACAGCTTCTTGCCTTTCTGGTATCGGGACCGAATAAGACGGATCAGGGCGTACGATCAAAAGACCCGGCTATCCCTTTTTGCGCTTTTCAATCGGGACGAATTCGCACACTTCCGGGCCGCAGTAATCGCCGATGTATTCGGACTCCGGCCGGTAAAGCACGGGCTTGGCCGCTGCGCCGCCAAACTGCTCTTCGATAACATGAGCGGCCCATCCGGCCACACGCGCAATGGCGAACACCGGCGTGAACAAGTCCACCGGAATGCCCAGATAGTAGTACAGCGAGGCGCTGTAAAAATCAACGTTTACAGGGATATCGGCGTTTTTACGCTCACGGAAGATCTCCTTGGCCGTCTTCTCGATCAGCGTGGACATTTCGTACCAGCGTGGGTTGCCGGTTCGATCGCCCAAGGCTTTCGACATGGGCGCCAGGATGTGGGCACGAGGGTCGTCCACGTCGTAGACCGCATGGCCGAGCCCAAAAAGCTTGCGGCCGGCGTCGAGCTCGACATTGACGAAATCCGCCACTTTGTCGGGGCTGCCGAGCTTGAGCAACATCTGCATGACCTTGGCGTTCGCCCCGCCGTGCAGCGCCCCGGACAGCGAACCCACGCCGGCAGCGACCGCCGCGTACATGTGCGCCTGGGTGGAAGCCACCTCGCGGGCGGCAAACGTAGAGGCGTTGAAAGCATGCTCGGCGTGCAGGACGAGTGCGGTTTCGATCGCCCGAATCGCAGTCTCCTCCGGCACCTGGCCGTTCAGCATATAGATAAAGTTCGCGGCATGGTCGAGCTCGGGCGAAGGGGCGACCGGATCCAATCCGCTGCGGATACGGTGCCACGCGGCGATAATGGTCGGAAACTTGGCAACCAGTCGATGGGCCACACGCAGGGCGGCTTCCTTCGAGTATTCTGCAATGTCGGGGTCATGGCTGGCGAGCATGGGTACCGCCGCCTGCAAAACGTCCATCGGATGCGCCTTGGAAGGGCAAGTTCGGAGGGCCGCCATCAAAGAAGCGGGAAGCCCGCGTTCGGCGGCCAGCCGCTTACGATATGACTTGAGCTCTTCCGCCATTGGCAGATATTCATACAACAGCAGGTGAACGACCTCTTCATAGCTCGCATGAGCCAGGTCCTGAATCTTGTATCCGCGGTAGATCAGACGTCCGTTCTTCCCGTCGACCTCGCAAATCCGGGTATTGGCGATGGTGACGCCCCGCAACCCGGTGTTGAGTGTAATTTTGCACTCTTCTTCCATCAGGCACCTCTCATTCCTTGATTGGGGTTGCACCCCTCACCGTCGCCTATCAGCCGTCGGCACCGTCTGCTGCATTAAAGCTGGTCTGCCGACCCTGAACCGACAAGAACGCTTAGAAAGGCATTTTTTCGGGGGGACGCCGTTCGGGCACATAGTCGCGCGGGATCTTGCCTTCGTTCCAGTCCTTGGAAACGTAAAGGTTGCAGTAGCAACTGCCGAACTCGGCAATGTCCGGAACACTGTAAACGCACGGACAGATGATATCCCGGTCCTTCTCCCGATCGCCGACGAGCAGACGGCAGGGGCATCCCATATACCCGTAACGCTGCTTGTTCACCAACAGCGACTCAAGCAGTTCGTCCACGCGTTCACGGTCCCGGTTGAAATAATAGCCTTTGGGCTCCTGAACCTTTTTCATCATGTCGTAGAGCTGCTGCGCATTCATTCCAGCCCCAGGGCCTCCTTGATTTCTTTTTCCTTGTATCCCACGATGACCTTGTCTCCGATAATGACCGTCGGAAACGAGCAACGCGGGTTGAATTTCTTGACGTCTTCGATGATGGCCCTGCGCTCGTCACCCTCGAGCATGTCCACGTCCACGAACTCATATTTAATGGTGCACTCTCCCAAAAATTTCTTGGCCGCCCTGCAGTGGCTGCAGGTGCTCAGCGAGTATATCTTGACATCCGGCTGAGTTTTCCCTTCTTCGGGTCCGTTGCTGCTCGTATCAGACATTCCTGTTCCCCTTCCTGGCGTGACGCCCGCCGGCAACACAATCGCTTCGCCGGGGGGGAAGATGATGGAGGATTCGGTTTGGCTGGCTGAACGTTGAGCAGCCAGTCGGATTTAAAATTATTACAAAACAAGAACGGTTTCAACCGTAAAAATGATGAAGTGCAGGCTTTCGGCGCCTTTCGATCCGGCGGACCGGTCGATGACAAGCTCCCCGGGAACGCGTAATGGGCTCTGACCCTTGACAAACCTGCTTTTTTCCCGTAGGCAAAACAAAAATAATTCCCAGAGCAAGACCCTGCCCCAGCCTTTTGAACGGTTCACCGGTTCAAACGCGGATTTTTTGCTTTTTGAAACCTTTCCACGAAGGGAGGATTTTTAGATGGAAGAAAAAAAGGAACTCCTTAAGAAAAAAGAAAAAGACATGCCCGACCCCAAAGATTTCACCACCTGCGACGCTACCATCCAGATGCTTAACAAAGCTCGTCGAGACGGGGTGGAAACCGCGTTTGAACGTGCGCATACAATGAAGGCCTGCCCCATCGGCTCGGAGTCGGCCTGCTGCAAGCACTGCTTCATGGGTCCCTGCCGTCTGAATGCACGCGATCCCTACTCCAAGGTGGGCGTGTGTGGCGCCACCATCGACACCATTCAGGCCCGCAACTTTGCAAGATTCGTGGCGTCCGGCTGCGCCGCCCACACCGACCACGGCATGAGCATGCTGGACGTTTTTCGGGAAGTGGTCAACGGGCACATCAAAGACTACCGCATCAAGGACACCCAGAAGCTCGAAGCAGTCGCCCAGTCCATCGGCATCGAGACCGAGGGCCGGGACATGATGGATATCGCCAAGGACCTCTACAGCGAGCTTGAGCGCACCTACACCCAAGTAGAGGGCGAAATTCCTTTTATGAGCCGCGTGCCCGCGAAAACTCTGGAAACCTGGCGCAAGCAGGGAATCGTTCCCCGCGGAGCCATGCGCGAGATCATGGAAATGATGCACCGCACCCACATGGGGGTCGATCAGGACTACGTCAACATCACCAAGCAGTTCAGCCGCACGGCGCTGGCCGACGGCTGGGGCGGCTCCATGGTGGCCACCGAGATTTCCGACATCCTCTTCGGCACCCCTTCTCCGGTTTCAATCGAGGTTAATATGGGGGTGTTGAAAGAGGATCACGTCAACATCATCGTACACGGCCACGAGCCCAACCTCTTCGAGTCCATGATCGAGTCCGTGAGCGAGCCCAGCCTGGTACAGGCCGCCAAGGCCGCAGGCGCCAAGGGCATCAATCTCTGCGGCATGTGCTGCTCGGGGGCCGAGGTGCTGGTGCGCCACGGCATTCCGCACGCCGGCAACTTCATGTCCACTGAGACCATCCTCGTCACCGGCGCGGTGGACGCCATGTGCGTGGATGTGCAGTGCATCAAGCAGGGCTTGGCCAAAGTGGCCGACTGCTACGGCACCAAGCTGATCACCACCAACCCGCGCTGCCACATCGAAGGGGTGACCCACCTTGAATTCCACGAAAACACCCCCAAGGAGTGCACCGACGAGGTGGTCATTCAGGCCATCGGCCGCTTCAAGAACCGCACCGCCAAAATCGAGATCCCCAAAATTAGAAACTCAGGCGTGCACGGCTTCTCCCACGAGTACATCAACTACATGCTGGGCGGCAGCTTCCGCGGATCCTACGTCCCGCTTAACGACAACATCATCAACGGCCGCATCCGCGGCGTGGCCGGTGTGGTCGGCTGCACCAACCCGCGCGTCAAACAGGATTGGCTCCATGTCGAGCTGGTTAAGGAACTGATCAAGAACGACGTGCTGGTCCTTCAGACCGGCTGCTCCCAAATCGCCCTGGCCAAGGCCGGGCTGACCACGCCCGAAGCGGCACACCTGGCCGGACCGGGCCTCAAAGAGGTCTGCGAAACCGTCGGCATGCCGCCGGTGCTCGGCATCGGCTCCTGCGTCGACAACAGCCGCATCCTGATCGCCGCCTCCGAAATGGTCAAGACTGGAGGCCTCGGCAACAGCATCGCCGACCTGCCGGTGGCGGGCGCCGCGCCGGAGTACATGAGCGAGAAGGCCATCTCCATCGGCCAGTATTTCGTTGCCTCCGGCGTGTTCACGGTCTTCGGGGTCACCTTCCCCACCGTGGAAGGCACCAAGTTCCATAAGCACATCTTCGAAGAACTCGAGACGATGGGCATGGGCAAATGGGGCTTTGCCAACGACCCCTACGAAATGGCGCGACTGATCATCGAGCACATCGACAAGAAGCGCAAAGCGCTCGGCATCGACAAGGCCCGCGAACGGCAGCTGATGTCCATGGCGGACCGCCGGTCGCTGGACGCTGCAGCGTAAAGCGGGAAAATCCTGAGTTCTCAAAAAACGGGGCGCCCTGCGGGGCACCCCGTTTTTTGTTGCAGGCCGAGGGCTGCTTTCGCGCATCCGGCCGATTAAGGAGGGTCGCTCAATGTTGTCACTTGAAGAGCTGAAGAAGAAATCGGACTTGATCGACGAGATCAACTGGGACATGACGCCCGAAGAAGCCGTTCGGCTTTACCTGGAGTGGGGCAATAACTGGGCGCGGGGCGACGGGTACGTGATCCGCTCGAAGGGCGATTACACCACCTATTTCGTGGTTAACTGCTGGGCGCGGCCGTATTTCATCTACCTCATCCGGCGCAATTCCGACGAGGCCCAGGAAATAGCAAAGTTCGAGCTGCCTCAGCGGTTCGAAAAGGATGTATGCGAACTGAAAGGGGTGTATGCGCTGGATGCGGACGTGAAACAGTGGCTGCAGAAAGAGCTCGGCGTGCCGCACTGATCGGCGGTATTCATGCAACCGTCGTTCGGTTGAGCGGGAGAGACCTCCGGACAACGGATCTCCTTTTGGTTCAATCTGAAAACCGCCTGGTTGCCGCGGTTCTCCCTCCGCTCACGCCAGCTCCGGGTGGTCGTTCAAAAAGCGGTAAAGCGTAGCGCGCCCCACCCCCATGAGCTTAGCCGCTTTCACCTTGTTGCCTCCCGTGCGGACAAGCGCTTTGCGTACGGCGTCCAAGTCGAGCTTGCGCGTGGGGCCCCGTCGGCCGCACACGTCGGCCGCCTCGCGCAATTCCAGCGGGAGATGATCGATTTCGATGAGGTTGCCGGCACATTTGACGAAAGCGAACTGAACGGCGTTCTGCAGCTCGCGGACATTTCCAGGCCACCGGTAGTCCAACATCAGGGACAGGGCCGGGTTGGAAACCGCGAGCGTTTCGCGCCCGTAACGCTCGGCGGCATCTCTGAGAAAATGGTCG
Organism: Desulfobacterales bacterium; assembly: GCA_030834695.1. GTDB lineage: Bacteria > Desulfobacterota > Desulfobacteria > Desulfobacterales > SpSt-501 > SpSt-501. The sequence goes on along the minus strand of JAUQXK010000051.1, from coordinate 14,741 downwards.
ATCATCAAGGGAATATCGGTTTTTCGGTCCCGCAGCGGTGGCAGGCGGATCGGGATGACGTTGAGCCGGTAAAACAAATCCTCGCGGAAGCGGTTGCGTTCCACCTCCTTCTTCAGGTTCTTGTTGGTGGCGCTGATGACGCGGGTGTTCACCGCCAGGGTGCGCTCGCCCCCCACGCGTTCGAATCGTCCCTCTTGCAGGAAACGCAACAGCTTAACCTGCATGGTGTTTGAAAGCTCCGCCACCTCGTCCAAAAAAACGGTCCCTCCGTCGGCCAGCTCGAACCTGCCCTTCTTGTCGCGGATGGCCCCGGAAAACGCCCCTTTGACATGGCCGAAGAGTTCGGTTTCGATCAGGCCTTCAGGGAGTGCACCGCAGTTGATGGGAACGAACGGGGCCCCGGCGCGCCGGCTTTCGGCATGAATGGCGTTGGCCACAAGCTCTTTCCCCGTCCCCGTCTCCCCGGACAGGTGTACCGGAAAATCGTACCCGGCGACATCCCGAATCTGTTTGAAAATCGCCAGCATCTTGCTGTCGCGGCCGATGATACCGCTGAAACGTGTCATTTCACCGACCTGAAGCTGCAGACGCAGCAGGTCGGTCATGTCGCGGAAGGAGGTCAGAACGCCGGCCAGCCCGCCATCCCCGTCTTGCATGCGAGTGACCGTCATTTCGATGCGCCGGGACTCGCCCGACTTGGTGGTAATGTTCAAGGGATACTCGGCGGTATCCGCCACCTCCGCGGGGTGGTCGCAGAACGCACAGCGGCCGCCGCAAAAAGGCGCTCCGAAAGCCTCGTGGCAGTCTCTCCCCACCACGTCATTGCGATCGTAACCGGTGATGCGCTCAGCCTCACGGTTGAAGAAAAAGATGCGGCGCTGCGGATCGTGGGCAATGATGCCTTCTTTCAGGTTGTCCAGGACGTGTTCCAGATTATCCCGGTGGCACATCAGGGATTCGATGGGAAAGGACGTCATTCCGATTTACCGCGCTGGGGGGGTGCACAACAATACGAATACCGGTCGGCCGTTGCTTCCGGCGAACGATTGTTTGTGTCGGCCCTATTAATTTTGAATAACAAAGTCAAACCGCCCTGCTGGGGCTGGTGCTCACCTGCAGCTCCCTTCAGCCCGGCGGCCGCAGGAATCTCTGCTCAATGAAAACCGCAATCGCCACAGGATCGTCCAGACGAAAGACCGGCACGTGAACCGCGATGTCCGCATCGGTGGCCACAGCGATCAAGCCGGGATCGTTGCGGCATAGGAGTTCGGTGTGCACCTCGGTCCGCAAGACCTCTATTTTAGGCGTATTTTCACGCTTATAGCCTTCGGTGATGAGAAGATCAACATCATTGAAATACCCGATCAGATCGGTCACGGAATCCGAAGGAGTGGACTTGATCATGGCGATCTGTCCGGATGAGGCCAGAATAACCGTGTGCGCGCCGGCGGCCCGGTGCCGAGAGCTGTCCTTGCCGGTCTGGTCGATTTCAAGCGCATGGTGGGTGTGTTTGATCGTGCCGATCCGGTAGCCTCGTCGCTTAAGCTCGGGGATCAGGATCTCGATCAGTGTGGTCTTACCGGATTCGGACCGGCCGACGATAGACACAACGGGCGGCATAGTGGATATCATCATGTTTGTTTTAGGTTTTGATTCGAAATGAAACGAAGCGGAACCCTAACTCCCGCGGCCATCGATGTCAAGCGGGCTAAGGGACGGTTCCGAGGAGGACTCCCGAATCGTTCGGGGTCTGCAACGGGAGGCGCCGGATATCCTTCGCGCCGGCCGCCGCCAGCATGGCCGAAAGCTCCGCCTCGGAATAAGCCCGGCCGGAGTCGGTGCCCAGCAGCATATTGAGCGAGAACAATGCAGGGAACAACGGACCGTCCAGCTGGTTGTTGAGAATGAACTCATGAATGAGGATCATTCCACCGGGCTCCAAAGCCGCCACCGTCTTACGGAGGATGTTCAGGCAGGCTTCCGGGCCCTCGGCGTGCAGGATATGGGAAAGCCAGGCAACGTCATGACGCCCGGGGATGTCGTCCGAATGGTAGTCTCCGGGCGTGAAGGAGACCCGGCTTTCCATATCGAACCCCGCGATCGTTTTTTCGGCAAACGGCCGGGAGGTCGGCAGGTCGTAAACCGATGCAACCAAAGCTGGATTCTTCAAGCAGAAATGGATCGCGTAAGTGCCCGGGCCTCCGCCCAGGTCGAGCAGCCGCCGCCGGGACGAAAGGTCGATGGCATCGGCCATCCGCGGGGCGATCGCCATGGCCAGGTTGAACATTCCCATGAGAAAGCTTTCACGCCATTCCTCACGGTTCACGGATGCCTGGCCGCGAGTCGCCCGGCCGGTGCGCACCGATTGGTCCAGCCGGGCCCAGGACTCCATGAGGTGATGATGATGCAGGATAATGTGGCCGATGTATTTCGGAGAGCCTTTTGCAAGCAGGCGGTGCACAGAAGGGGGACATGCGAAACGGCCGTCGTTCTTCACCAGGAGCCCCATGGCCGCAAGGGCGTTGAGCAAACGCTCGATCCCGTCCCTTGACCCTCTCACCTTATCGGACGCTTCTTCGGCGGTCATCGGCGTCGTGCCGATGGTCGTGAACAGGTCCAGTTTGACGCCTGCGTGCAGGGCGCAGGTCTTCCAATAATATCCGGACAGCTCCAGCAACTCTCCAGGGTGCCATTCGCGTGCGCTCATATGCTTCCCTCCAGCCCCCGTCGCATGCGCTTCAACATCAACCCGCCGACGCCGGTCATCTTCAGTCGTCTTTTTCGGCCTGCTCTTTTGCCAACTGATCAGGAGTCATCGTCCAGAAAGGGGTCCCGTCTTTTGTAAGGCGGCATTTGAACTCATGAGAATCCCCTTTCTTAATCTTGGAGGCTATAAACACATCCTTGCCGTTGATTTCAGCCCAGCAGCCCTTCATAACAACCTGGTCTCCGGGTTTCACCCCGATCTCATTGGGTTTGGCGAACCACGTGGGGCAAAGGTGCACCATGAATGTATTGCTGCCCTCGCGCACCTCCATGGCTGTCGCCGGCGACATGCCGGCCATGGGCACTACCTCCATCACCTTAACTACCTTGGCTTTGATCTTTTCGAAGTCCTTGGGGTTGTATAGCTTGTTGTACGGATCGTCGACTCCCCAGCCTTTTTTTTCAGGTGAATCTGCCGCGAAGGCGAAATTCAAACAGAACAGCAGGACCAGCACGATCTGGGGCTTAATCATCATTTTCATGCATGAGGCCATGTTATCTGATTCCTCCCTTGGCGGAGTACTTTCGATGAGGGTTGTTCTTTCTATTTTTCGATTTGTTCGGGATTGCTCCGCACTGTGTCGGCTGCTCCCAGGCGGGTTTTAAAGGTTGGCACAAACGTAAGTCGGCCGATGCGAATCTTCAACCATCTTGGGTCTGTTTACATGACTGTCATGGGTTATTCTCGGATGGTCAGCCAGACCCCCGCCAGCACCACCGCCATACCAAGCAGACGAGATACGGTCAATGGGCGCACCGCGGAACCCATCCATCCGAAATGATCGATCAGGGCGCCCATGGCAAACTGGGCAAAAACGAAGATGGTGAAAACAGCCACCAGTCCCAGGCGGGGGGCGCTGTATGCCAACGTCCCGACGATGACAAGCCCCAATGCGCCGGAGGAATAGGCGTACCACGGCACCCCCGCGCTGGCGGTTAAATTGCCGCCGCGCTGGATCAACATCAATATTCCGATCAGGGCCCCGCCGCTGAAATAAGTAATGAAAACGCTTTCGAGCGTGCCCATGCGCTTGTCGATCAGACCCATGAAATGGGCTTGAAGAGCGGTCGCCACCCCACCTATCGCAGCTATGGCTGCCAGTAACTGCAAATTCATAAATATACGACCCCTTGTTGATTAAATTTCATACTTCCATGTAATTATTTTCATTGATGTTCGGGGCAACCTATTTGTCGGTTATTTTTAGCTTATAAATCATATAGATAATTTCAATTTTTGAAGACAGGCATGTTTTATGCTTTGGCCTAGGCCCGTATCCCTGCCACAGAGGAAAGCGTGGAAGACTCCCTAATTTTGCTATCAAAAACGCTGATCGGAACCCTGACCTTGGTCATGCTGTTTGAAATCTTTATTCTTCTTTGAGACCCGGAGATGCGCACAGGCTGGTTGCAGAAGCAACGATTTCGTTACCCACAGAAAGATCCTATGCACATGGAACCCCAGATCGTTGTGTCAAAGAATGAACATCGAGAAAGCCAGCGCTTTCAATTTACATCTCCCGTCATGTTCGAAAATTACCTGACCGGCAACTATAACGACGGTCGCATGGTCAACTACAGCCGAGGCGGCATGTGTTTTGAGGCGGACGTGGCCCCCGACGTCGGGGCGGAGCTGTTTATTGGTATTGAAAACTCACCCTACTCGTCTCACCATGATGTGTTTCGAGCCAAGGTGGTGTGGATACAAGAACGGTCCCTGAAGGATTCCTACTACGCCTACGGCGTCGGGGTGAAATACTGTTGACGCACCGGCTGGATCGATTCGTTTCGCTCCAAGCCCGCCCAGCGATTACCACCGGCCTGCCCCAAACCTCTCGAAGAGATGGTTCGTTCGATTGAAGGCTTCCGTCGCAACCGGCTAACGCCGGATGGATTGAGCCACATCATTTAGCCGTTCGCGAATGGAAATAACATAACTTGCCATCTTTCCACGGTGGTCGGCCATGATGGAATCGTGCCGGCCGCGCAGAACCACCAGCGGGTCGAATGTACAGACGCGCTCCATTTCTCTGAAAGCGATTCTGATATTTTCATCGCCGCCCTTTTCCCTGACCACGGGATACAGTTGGACGATGGCTCCTAAAAAATCACGCAACACCAGGATCACTCCCTGGGTGTAGTAAATTCGGTCATCCAGATCGGTATAATCAACATCTTCGGTAGCCTGAACCAGAAGGCCCAGAGGCTGATCGAGCACCTGGTTGCTCAAAATAAAGGTAAACAAGTTGTAAAGGTCGTCCGAACGCATGTTGAAGACAGCCTTGCCGTCTTTGACCGCCGCCTCATACTTGCGCTGCAGCTCGATGCCCTTGCGGTATTCGCTTTCGCTCGAAGGCAGCCACCAACTGTCCTCCGAAAAGGCAAAACGCTTTTCGCGGGCTTCCTTCAACCATTCGTTTTCAGCGTCGACGCTGCCGTATTTGGCCAGGTTGGTCGCATAGAACGTGACCAGCATACGCGTTATGAAGATCACCCCGCGCTGCCGGTTGGCGCGATTGTCAAGCCAGCGGGTCGGAGATACCCACAGGTCATTAACGGACCAGCCGAACGTCGAATCCAGCTCCTCCTCCAGGCGGTTGGTCAGGGCATGGCTCAGCGCTGCACCTTTTTGCGTTTCGGCAGCATCCGGTGGCACGCCTTTCAGGACCGCATGGATCCGGGACTCGGAAAAGGGGAAGCGGGTGGGGTCCAGCCAAGTGTATCCCTGATCCACCAGCCAAACCAGTCCGAATGTCAGGGGCCAGAGCAGCAGCAGGGACAGCAGAAGGATTACCAGAAACTTCAACGCAGTGCGGGATTTTGGCACCTCGATGGGGGGATTCATTTCATCTTCCTCGGGAAGGAACCGGTTGCGATCAAGTTTCCGGCAACTCTACGCATAGCGGCTTCCAATGTCAACCCGGCCCGGCCCGCCCGCGGTAGTGCTTCGATCGTCGTAAGAGTTGAACCATGCGCGGTTCTTGACATGCCGGCGGGGCATGGTAGGCTGAAACGGGTCAAATCGAATGGAAGCGAGACGCTGAACATGGCAAACAAGTTGCTGGTTGGGATTGGGTTGGTTTGCTGGGGGCTGATTTCAGGCTGTGCGGCGCTGGTGATCGGCGCGGGCGCGGGAACCGGGGCCTACACGTACGTCAACGGAGAGCTGGTGCGGTCCTATCCGGCCACTTACACCCGAACCATGGAAGTGTGCACCCAGGTGCTGAACGATCTGAACATGCCCGTCCGGGAGCAAACCTCGGACGGCGTTCGAACCACCATCGCCACCGAGCGTAAAGACGGAACTCCCATGACGCTCAAGATTGCCATCGTCGGCCTGGACGTAACCGAGGTGTCCGTGCGGACCGGAGTGGTCGGCTATTGGAACAGGGATCTCTCCCAGCAGTTCCACGAGTTCATTTCCCGGCGGCTGACGCCGTGAAGTCCCGTAGCGGAAGGTTTCGGTTCAGTGCCGCGATCTCCTCGTACTCCAGGCGGTTGATGGCGCCGATGTGCCTATCCATGATCTGACGCAGCACGGGGTCCATGAATCGGTGCAGGCTGTAGTTCGCCGCGGCTTTAAAGCCGCGGCGCAGCTTATGGCCGCCGCCCATGCCCGGATCGAACTGCCGGATGCCGCTGGCAACGGCCCATTCGATCGGCCGGTAGTAACACGCCTCGAAGTGCAGGAATTCGACCTCGCGCGCGCATCCCCAATAGCGGCCGTAAAGATGCCCCCCCTTGGTCACCAGCAGCGCCATGCCGATGGGATCCCGGCGGACGCCATCCGAGGCCACGGCGAATACGAGGCGTTTTCGAAAGCGGTCCGGAAGCAAGGAAAAAAAATCCCCGGTCAGATACTTGCAGCCCCACGGGCCGAACTGGTCGTTGGTTCGGGTGTAAAACACGTGCATGCGTTCGTAGAGCTCTCGCGGCAACCCATCCCCGCTGACCATGTCCACGCGGATGCCTCGCTGGGCCAGACGCCGGCGTTCCCGGCGGATGTTGCGGCGCTGGTTGGCGTTGAAGCGCGACAGGTAGTCCTCGAAGCTGAGGAATCCGTCGTTTTCCCAGACGAAGCTCTGGTGAGCCCAGGGGCAGAAGCCGCGGGCGGCGATGTCGTCGGCCCACTGCGGATCCGCAAAATGATAGCTGCATCCGGCCAACCCGTGATGCCGGCAAAAGCGCTCGGTTTCCTCCAGCATGCGGGTGGTCAGCTCGGCCGGATCCATGTCGGGGGCCATCAAAAACCGGTAGCCGATCATCGGGGTGAAAGGGCTCATGCCGACCAGCTTGGGATAATAGGGCCGGTTCAGTCGGCCGGCGACATCCGCCCAGGCGTGATCGAACACGAATTCGCCCGCGCTGTGCGTCTTGACATAAAGCGGCGCGGCAGCCACCAGCTCGCGGCCGGACCATACGGTGAGATGGCGGGGAATCCAGCCGGTTTCCGGGCTGGTGCTTCCCGATGCCTCCATCAGCTGCAGCCAGTCCCACTCCAGAAAAGGGGTTTGCAGCGGCTCTGCCAGCGCGTTCCAGCGCTCCCGGCCGATTTCCGAAAGACCTTCCAGCCATTTGAATTTAAGATTCGAATACGGCATGGCCTTCGCTTTCCTGCGATAGCTTGCTGGATTGGACACCTTAAAGTGGAAAGATATGCCTCTCTGGAGCGATTCCAAGAGACAAAAAAAGCCCGACGGGGAAAGTATTCCCGGCCGGGCCGCGGACATCCGGAAAAATCGCTTTTCAGGTCGGAGCCGATCCAATCACCGACGGATGCATCGGTCTCTATCGAAGGCAGCCGCTGTTGACGACATGGACGGGGCGACCGGCCATAAAAGATTTGATGTTCGTCACGGTCGTATTCATCAGGTTCTGGCGCGCGGTCGCGGTCGCCCAGGCAATATGGGGGGTGATCAGGCAGTTGTCGGCCTTCAGCAGGGGATTCTCCGGCCGGACCGGTTCGGCCGAAACCACGTCGACGGCCGCTCCGGCAATTCGGCCGCTGTTCAACGCTTCGGCCAGGTCCTGTTCATTGACCAGCCCGCCGCGGGACGCGTTGATCAGAAAGGCGCTTTTCTTCATCAGGCCAATAAGGCTGCGGTCCACGAAGCCCCTGTTCTGATCGTTCATCAGACAATGCAAAGTCACCACATCGGACTGGCTGAATAGCTCTCTTAGGGATGTGTACTTGAAATTCGAGAACTCGGCAGGCGATTGGGTAGCGGGGTCGAATGCCAGCACGCCCATCCCGAAAGCATGCGCCAGCGCCCCCACCCGCCGGCCGATGCGGCCGAACCCCACAATTCCCATTTTCTTGCCGCTCAGCAGGATCTGTGGCGAGTTCCAGAAGCACCAATCCGGAGACGTTTGCCACTGCCCCGATTTCACGGCCATGCCATGAGCTTCCACCTGGTGGCAGCGTGCCAAGACCAGGGCAAGGACAAACTGGGCGACCGAATCCGTGCCGTATTCCGGAACATTCGATACCGCAATCCCGCGCTGCCCGGCTGCCGCCACATCGACCATGTCGTAGCCGGTTGCCGTGACCGCTATGAATCGAAGGGCAGGCAGTTGATTCAAGGTCGCTTGCGATAGCGGCACCTTGTTCGTAAGCAAAATCTCGGCCGCGCGGGCCCGCTGGACGATCTCGGCCGCTGCGGTTCGGTCGTAAATCTCCAGATCCCCGACCTCTTTCAGGGGTTCCCAGGACAGGTCGCCGGGGTTCAAGGTATAACCGTCCAACACCACCATCTTCATGCGCGAAGCTCCATCGATGATGATCAGGCGTGGGTACCGGTAAAGCGGCGCGCGAGTTCGACGGCGTCGGCGGCGTTCGCTCCGTACCCGTCGGCTCCGATCTTATCGGCAAAAACCTGATCAACCGGCGCTCCGCCCACCAGGACTTTGATCCGGTCGCGCAAGCCCTGAGCCCGGAGTTCGCCGATGACCTTCTGCATTTCGGACATGGTGGTCGTGAGCAGGGCCGAAAGGCCCAAGATATCCGGGTTGAGCGCCTTGACTTGCTCGATGAGCTTGTCGACGCCGAGGTCCACCCCGAGGTCGAACACTTTGAAGCCGGCCCCTTCGAGCATCATGGTGACGAGATTCTTGCCGATGTCGTGCAGGTCGCCCTTGACCGTCGCCATGATGATCGTGCCCCGCGGCTGGCTCGCGCCGCCGGCCAGCCGCGGCTTGACAATTTCGAGTCCGGCCTTCATGGTCATGGCCGCAACGAGCATCTCCGGGACGAAGATCTTGCCCGAACCGAAATCTTTGCCCACCACATCCATGGCCGCGATGAGGGCATCGTTGATGATTCCGCCGGGGTCGAGTCCTCCGTCCAGCGCCTTCTGAACGAGCTCCTTGATCTCTGCATGTTTGCCGCCGATGACGGCGTCCTTGATCGTGTTCAGATGATCGGCCATCGATTTCAATCCTCCTTATTTGATGAACTCGCAAAAAATCTAATAATCCTGTTTTTTGTCATTCCGGCGAAAGCCGGAATCAAGCATTTACAAGCAGTTAGAAATCTTCTAGACTCCGGCTTTCGCCGGAGTGACGACTTTTTACGAGTCCATCTTATTTGATCGAGATGGGATAGCTGCCGTGCTTCAGGCAGGTCTCTCGCATCGCCAGATAGTTTTCATACTTCGCCCAGTTCGGCACCGAATTGCCCGAGCCCAGCGCGAATCCGCCTCCGGGCGCCGCATCGCGCAACAGCTCCCGGACGCGCGCCGCGACGTCAGAGGGGCTGCCGCTGCGCAGCAGCTCGTTCGACACGTTGCCGATCAGGCAGATGCGATCGCCCCACTGCCGCTTGACCTTGACCATGTCCATGCAGGACGGATCGATCGGCTGGACCACGTCCAGTCCCATGGCGATGAGATCGTCCATCAGCACGCTCAGATCGCCGTCCGAGTGCATCAGAAATATGCGGTTGTTCTCGTGGCACCGGTCGCCCACTTTTTTGTACCAGCTGAAGACGTGTTTCTTGAGGGCCGCCGGCGAGATCATCGGGCCCGTACCGAAGGCGATGTCGTCCACCACCCAAACCCCGGCCACGTGGTCCATGCCGAAAATGGTTTCGAGCGCCTTGAACTGGATGGTCGCTACACGCTCGAACACCTCGGCCACAAACGACTCGTCCAGCACCAGCTTGAGCGCGAAGTTGTTGAAACCCATCAGCATCCAGGTCAGGGTGAAGATCTTGCCGGAGATGGCGATCACTTTCATGCCCTCGGGAAGGAGTTCCTTCACGGCGTGCAGCTTGCTGAAATCGATGTCGGCCGCAGCCTCCCAGGGGAACCGGTCCAGGTCGGGCCGCTCGTGGATGAAGCTGGTCATTTCGAGGTTCCAGGCCTTGGAGTCGGTGGTTCCGGGTTTTTCCCGCAACACCATTTCCTTGAGCACCCGGGTGATCTTGGACTCCTCGGTGACCTTGCCCGGCGACATCATGCTGACGGTGATCGGAATGAAGTCGTAGCCCGCCTTGCACCAGAACTCCACCTGGGCCGCAAGGTCGTCGGCCGTTACCGGCCGGCCGAGAAATTTGCCTTGAATGGAATAATCGATCAAGATCTCGCCCAACGGCACCCGGTCGGTCTCCTGGTGCCGGACGGCCGCGAGGAAGCGGTTGAAATCGGGTTTCAAGTCCATCCCTAACCTCCTTCAGTATCCCTCCCGGACCGCTGCCACAATGGCTCTGAGGTTCTCCAGCGGCGTTGAGAGCGGTATGGCGCATTCCGGGCCGATAAGGTGCACACCGGCCTCGATGGCGTAGCGTGCTTGTTTGTAAACGTCCTCCGGCGTTCCCTGCAGAAGCGCCTGGGGGTTGTTGACGTTGCCGGCCAGTGAGACCTGGTTCCCGATGCGGCGCACGGCCTCCCGCGAGTCCACCTGCCACTCGAAGTGATAGGCGTCGACGCCGGAGCGGGCGAAGAGCTCCAGCCGGTCCGAGCAGTTGCCGCAGACGTGCAGAATAATCGGCCCGCCCACCTGGGCGGTAATCTCCTGGTGGATGGGAAGCAGGTGCTGCTCGTAATGATAAGGCCCCACTAGGTTGCGGGTGGCGTGGTCGGCCAGAACCACGATGTCCGCCCCGGCCTGAAATTGGGCGTTGATGAAGGCGACGGTGACCGGCATCAACTGCCGCAGCATCCTGCTCACCTTGGCGCCCTCGCCCATTCCCACTGCAAGCAAAAAGTTCTGGGTGCCGGCCATGTGGTAGGACATGGTCCAGGGGCCCATGACCTTGCCGATGATGGCGGCGCGACCGCCCACATGCCGGCGCAGGATGGCGATGGCATCCAGCACCACCCGGCAGGATGGTTTTTCAAGAACGTCGGCGGGGATTTGGATGTCGGAGAAATCCGCGTTGGGAAACTCCTTCACATCGGGCATCTTGTCGCGATCGCCCCAATCGACCCGCGCTCCCAGCGCGGCGGCCTCCTGGACCACGGAATACTCAGGCATGACCGTGTCGAATCCGACCACCTCGTGCCCTGCGAGAGCCAGCTCGGCCATGGCGTTCGCGTTAAGATGCGCTTCGGGGAAGGACACGCCGACCTTGTCCATCAGCCCGTGACAGGCAATGGAGGTGGGGTTGCCCGCCGCCGGACGCGGTCCGCGCCGACCGCCGAACATGGCGGACATAACGAGATTACGGGAATTAATCTTCATTTGCGTTTGGGCCTCCGCGTGTTGGCTTTCCGATGGATGAAATTGAACCCGCACAGGGCGTTCGGCTGAAGATCGATATTCAGATTAGCCTCGATGCGCCGCACGACATCGAACAGATGCAGGATCATCTCGCGCTCGGCCCGGTCCGCATCGCGGGCCGCGATCGCTTCGGTCACCCGGCCGTGAAACCCCAGGGCGTCTTCGATGGCGCCCGGCAGCACGGACACTTCGCCGATAAAGCGCTGCAGCATGTCGTGCGTGGTTTCTAAAAACTTCTGGAGCACGCGGTTGCCGCTCATTTCGGCCAGCCGCAGATGAAACGCCAGGTCCTGCCGCGTGAACTCGGCCCCGTCCCCGTGCAGAACGGCTTTGCGCTGCCGCTCCAGGATTTTCCCGGCCTCTACGATGTCCTCGGGCGTCGCACGCGCAACGGCCAGCCGGACGACATTGCGCTCGATGCAGATGCGCGCCTCGATAAACTCCCTGACACTCAACGGATCCAGCAGGAACTGCCCGCCCAGGGCGCTCATATAGCCGGCGGGGGTGGGAGGCTCCACCACCGTCCCAACCCCCTGCCGGGAAACCAGCAGGCCCATCGTGGAAAGCTTGTTGACGGCCTCGCGCAGCGTATTTCGGCTGACGCCGAGCTGGCGCGCCAGTTCCTCCTGTGGGGGCAGCTTCTGGCCGCGCTTGTAGCGGCCGGTGGCGATCATTTCGTAAAGCGCCTCGAATACCTTGGCGGTCGCCGAAGCTTTCTGGATAGGACTCACGTCCATGGGAAGAACACCTTTTTCTCTACGCGGCGGTCATCGCCTCCAGCACCGGCCGCAGGCCCTTGAGTTCGCCGTCGTTGCCGAAGGGCAGCGCAAAGCTTTCTGCCGAAACGGTCAACCCTTTTCCCCGCGCCTCGGCGGCCAGGGTGGGCGAGACCGCCAGCCGCCTCAAATCCGAGGTGTTGATGATCCAGGCCAGGCGCACGCTTTGCGCGTTCCACAAGCCGATCGACCGAAGGGCCGCCTCGAGTGCTTGGCGGTCGCTGTCCTGCACGATCGGGATGCGGGCTTTTTCCGGGGCGACGGCCGTAATGCAGTTGAGCGCGGTCATTCCGGCGTCCATCCGGCCCACCACCCGGCGGTGCACATAGTCGGCCAACCCCAGACCGATAGCGTTTCCGCCCGTCCGCTTGGAAAGGTCCCGCAGCACGATGCGCGTGATGCGCGGCCGCTCGCATTCCTTCTCGTAGATGTTCATGATCCGGCCGATCACCTTGGTGTCGAAGCCGGCGCCGGAGATGTCTTTGCCGATCTCGTCCACCAGCAGGACGTCCAGCTGGTCGAAGGGCAGCGAGGCGTGGTGCTGCCGGGCTTCCGCAAGCAGCTGCGGCTCGCGCTCGAACACGGCCGCGGCCGGCACGGCCTCGAGTCGGCGCACGGTGTTGGTCTTATCCTCCAGGATGGCGACGCCGCCGAGGATGGGCAGCTTCTGGAACAGGACCCGGGCCATCGCCTGGATAGCCTTGACGTAGCTGATCCGCACCGCGAGCTGGTGCATGACCTCGGCTCCGGCGACACGTCCCAGGCCAACGACCGCCATTTTGAGCAGGCCCGACTCGATCTCGCCGATGAACTCCGTGTGCTCCTTGACGCGGTTGACGATGAGGATGTGGTCAGCTTCGACCGCCGCGCGGTCGGCATACACCGGGCACCCCGCCGCTTCGCCGATCTTTATCGGATCGATGCGGTCGTGGATGGGCGCTGCGAGGGTCTTAGGGGTCTGCCCGAGGTGCTTGAGAACCTCGATCTGCCCCTCGGCCGTGCCGCCGCCGTGGCTGCCCATGGCCGGCAGGATGAGCAGCCGGCCGCCCTTGGCCTTGACGGCCGCCGCTACCGCTGCCAGCACCGCTGCCATGCATCCCACACCGCGGCTGCCGGCCGTGATCAGTACGGTCTGCCCGGACCGGACCGCCGCGAGCAGGCCCGTGCGCTCCAGTTCCACCTGGACGCTGGCCGGGACATCGATCGGCGGCCTCGGCTTGAAACCCTGTTCCAGAATATGAAGCTCAGGATAATTCATCGACTGTCTCATCTCCCGCCGATCAATGCCTCAGCATCAGCCTGGGCAGCCAGAGGGACAATCCCGGCCAGGCCGTCACCACGGTCGTCGCCACGAATGTCCACCACAGGTAAGGCATGGTGGCTTTGTATATCTGGGTCATGGTGATCTCCGGCGGCGTGATGCTTTTCAGGTAAAAAGCCGACGGCGCAAACGGTGGCGTGAGGTAGGCGATGTGCATGTTCATGCAATAGACCACGCCGAACCACACCGGGTCGAACCCCCACTCCAAGATGAGCGGCAGGAAGATCGGCACGGTCAGGAACAGGATCCCGATCCAGTCCAGGAAGCACCCCAGAAAGACCCAGATCAGATTCATCAGCACCACGGTGCCCCAGGGCCCCAGATCGAGAGCCTTGAGGGAATTGGTGACAAATGTGGTCCCGCCCGCGAGCGTGTAGGCGCCGATGATAGTCTGGGCGCCGAAGAAGAGCCAGGCCAGCATGCAGGAGATGCGCAAGGTCTCATACATCGAGTCGCGCACCATGAGCCAGTCGAGCCTGCGGTTGAAGGCGGCGGACACGAGCGCCAGGATCACGCCCACGCCGGCCGCTTCGGATGGCGTGGCAACCCCGGTGTAAATCGACCCCAGCACACCGGCGGTAATAAGCAGCGGCAGAATCAGTTCCTTGAGGGTTGCGAGCTTCTGCTTGACCGGCATGTCGCGCAACTCCACAGCCACCAGGGGAGCGGCCTCCGGGTGCCGCCAGACACGCCAGGTCACGTAAGCGATGAACATCGCCGCCAGCATGCACCCGGGCAGCACCCCCGCCAGAAAGAGTTCACCCACCGATACACCCGCTGTCATGCCGTATACGATGAACACCACGCTCGGCGGGATCAGAGTCGCCAAGCCGCCGCCCGCGGCAACGCTGCCGAGGGCCAGCTTTTGGTCATACTTTTTGCTGAGCATCTCGGGCAGCGCTATCAAGCCGAAGGTCACGATCTCGGCGCCGATAATGCCCACCATCGAGGCCATGATGGCGTTGGCGATGATGGTGCCGATGGCGATCCCGCCGCGCAGCCCGCCCGCCCATACATTCACGGCCCGAAAGAGCTGGTCGGCGATGCCCGCCCGCTGCAGAAGCCCGGCCATGAGCACGAACAGCGGCACCGACATCAGAGTGTAGTTCATGCTCATGTCGAAGACCCGCGACACCAGCATGAACATGACGCTCGGG
>JAUQXK010000050.1 GCA_030834695.1 Desulfobacterales bacterium | reverse complement strand
GCGCTGTGTGAGATGTTGTTGGGCGAACCGATGATTTTGGTCATGGCGTCATAGATGATGTCGCGCATGTAGGTATAACGGCCGCGCATGAGCAGGTACTTGTGGGTTTCATTGTTCTTGCGTAGTTCCATGATCTTGTCGGCGATCGTGTTGAGCGCCTCGTCCCATGAAATCGCAACGAATTTCGGGTCTTCGTTGCGCCCTTTTTTCGGATTGGTGCGCTTCATGGGGGTCTTGATCCGGTCCGGGTCGTATACCTGTTGAAGGGCCAGGTGGGCCCTCGGGCAGCTCGCCGCGCCGTTGACCTTGGAGCGCTTGTTTCCGTGAACCTTAATCGCCCGGCCGTTGACGACGTAGACCTCCTTGGAGCACCAGGACGTGCAGCCCTGGCAGGTCGAGGCGATCCATTGACCCATGTCCCCTCCGGCGGCCTTGCCGGTCTGAGCCAGCGCCCGCAGATCCGGCGTGAGCCCTGTCCCGAGCGCCAGCGCGGCCCCGGTCGCCGCCGTGGTTTTCACAAAGCTCCGGCGGCTCATCTTCAGATCGTTCAAGAGATCTGAAATGGTGTTTTGCGGCGTGTTCATTTCCTTTTCCATTTCTCCTCCGTCTGGGTGTGAGGTTGTCATTGGGCTTTCAGCCGACTGTAAGACTTTGATCGTCTTCCCGGATGCATTTCAGCCAATAGTTGAGTTCGTCCGGGTCGATCGGCTTGGTCAAACAAGCGTAGATGTGGTCGCGAATGGAGTCCTTCAATTCCGGGTGAAACCGCTCTTTGGAAATGCAGAGGAATGGGATGCTTGGGAATTGCAAGGCGAGATCTTTGATGCTGCGATTGTCCACCGTCATCGAGTCGAGGTCCATTATGACTGCTATGAGTGAAGCATCTTTCAGCTTTTTCTTTAACTCGGATGCAGATGTCACAGCCAACGTATAAAAATCAGCTTCCATTAATAAATGGGAGATTCCCGCAATTTCCTCAGGATCGGCGTCCATGAGCAGGATCGTTTTTTGACTGATTTCATTAGATTTATTCGCCATGGTATGCGTCGAAACAAACACAAGTGGAGGTTGTCCGCCCGAATGGTGATAGAGCAAGGAAGGTGCCACAAGCCGGATAGGAGTTCTTGGCTATGGTTGAGTCCAAATTTGAATTGAATATAACCAACTTAAAATACAGTATGTTTGTTTTAAGGCAGGCGCGGCGGGCAATACGCCGGAGACTGGAATGAGAAGAAAACCGAAAGGAGAAGTATTAAAACAGGGCCGTCCGATTTTCGGACGGAGTTATTTCTTCAATACATTTTTATTATTTTATTTCAATAGATTGACCGCGTCCGAAAACCGGATGGCCCAGACTGCCGATCGAACGGAAAGCACACGCTATTCAAGTCGGCATTTAATTCGGCAAGGTTAATGTACAGTCGGCGGGTTGAGCTGATACTTTTTTATTTTCTCATAGAGAGTACTGCGGCTGATGCCGAGCCGCTGAGCAGCCTCGGTCTTGTTCCAGTTGCACTCCTCCAAGACCTCTTTCAGGAGACGTGCTTCGTTGCCGGTGATGGTCTTTCCGGGTGCCGGCGAGGCCGGTGCAGCCTGCCTGGTAACCAGCAGAGGCAGGTCGACGCCCTCCACGCTTTTCCCCTTGGCCAGCACGACGGCGTGTTCGATCGTGTTCTCAAGCTCCCGCACGTTTCCCGTCCAGCGGTGGTTCAGGAGAATGCGCATGGCTTCGCTGCTGAAGTCCAGGATGTCTTTTTTCTGCCGATCGGCAAATGTCCGCAGGAAATGCTTGGCCAGCAAAGGAATGTCGTTCTGCCGGTCGCGGAGCGGAGGAAGCTGGATGGGGATGACGTTCAACCGATAGAATAGATCCTCTCGGAACTGCCCACTCTTCACCTGCTCGATCAAATTCTTATTCGTGGCGGCGAGAATGCGCACGTCGACCGTCAGCGTCTGCTCACCGCCTACCCGCTCGAACTTCTGGCTCTGCAGCACTCGCAGCAGCTTGATCTGCGCAGTCTGGGAGACCTCGCCGATTTCATCCAGGAAAACCGTTCCGCCGTGGGCCTGCTCAAAGCGACCGGCCCGGCGGCGCGACGCCCCGGTGAAAGCCCCCTTTTCGTGTCCGAAGAGCTCGCTTTCGAGCAGCGTGCTGGGGTAGGCCGAGCAGTTGATCACCACGAACGGCTTGTCCCGGCGGGGGCTGTGCTGGTGGATGGCTCGAGCGACCAGTTCCTTGCCGGTGCCGCTCTCCCCCTGGATGAGAACGGTTGCGTCGGTCGGCGCCACGTCCTCGATCAGTTTGTAGATCAGCTGCATCTTCGGGTCTTTGCCGATCAGACCGCTGAACTCGGCCGTCGGTTCGATTCGAGCACGCAGGTCCCGGATCTCCTCTTCGTGCAACACCGCCCGGCGCAAGGCTCCGGAAGTCTGCTGCAGAATCAGCTCGATCACCTCCAGCTCGTTGGCCACACAGGTGCACTCTCTCGGGCAGCCGATGACCATCGCCCCCAGCAACTCCTGCTGGTAACGGAAAGGTAATACCGCCAACCGGCTGGCGGATTGCATATCTAAAGGTAGGGGCACGCCGGCCAGCCTGTCCTTCTCGATGAAGCTGACGCCGAGAAGGCCGCTCATCGCCGCGCGGGTGGCGTCAACGGCTTCCGGCCCCATGTTGACCGTTTCCCGGTCGGATGTAACGTAGGCCTCATCTCCGCGATCGTTGAAGACGACCAGCGCCATGTTGCGGCACTCGATGATGCCCCTGATGGCGCGGACCAGATAGGCGCTCACGTCCTTTAAATTGGCCAACGCGGCAAGTTCTTGCGCGATCGACAGGGAGGTCCGCAGGCGACGGTGGCTGCGGTCCAACTCCTGGTGCTTTTTTTCGAGTTCCTGGTTGGACGCCTCCAACCGTCCGGTGTAATCCTTCAACCGGGAGATCATCGTATTGAAGGCCGAAGCCAACCGGCTGAACTCGGCGCGGCTTTTCACCGGGACGAGGGGGGTCAGGTTCTCTTCGCTGACGGCTTCCACATCGTCGGCCAGCTTCAGCAGCGGTCGGGTAAGGCGGAATACGAAGAGATGGCCGGCGGCCAGGGCCGCCGCCAGGATCAGTAGCGTAATCAAGCTCATCTCAAACCAAAGCTCGGCAACTTTTTTCCGGTAAGGCTCCTCTGAAAAACCGATCCGCAGAGTACCCGCCCGGCCGCTGAAAATCGGCCAGGCGATATCCAGGAAGCGCTCACCTTTATCCGAGACGATTTTCTCCAGGTGCCCGCCCTCGGATTCCTCCACGGCGTTGGCCGCAATCAGTTCGACGGGAACTCCGGAGGGAAAGGAGTGGCTGAGCACCTGCCCGTCGCGGATGATGAATATGTACGATACTGCAGGATGCGCGGCGATCTGGCCGTCCAGCAGGCGTTGCAGGCCAACGAGATCGTTGATGAGGATTTCCTCGGTCGCATCCAGAGCCAGCTTATGGGCGGCATTTTCAGCCTGGGCCACGGCGCCCGCGATCAGGCTGTTGCTGTAACGGTGAGTGACGAGCTGGGAAATCAGCAGCCCGCTGACGAGGACGATCGCGGCGATGGCAAGCAGGAGCGTATATCTAAGGCTTCTGGGTCGCATGATGATCCACTGGGGTATCCGGCAGGCCGGCGATCATCGCCCGCGCGGGTTCATACCATTCTTCCCGGGGGACGACGAAGCGGTCGATTTGGAGGTTTTCCAGGATTCGTCGGCCATCGGCGTCGGTGTGCATGGACAGCATGAGCTCTTGGATCTTCGATCGCACATCCTTCTTCAGACGGCTGGAAGCCACCAGCGGCGGGCTGCCGAAGGGCTGCGATTTGAGGATCACACGGGTCTTGGATGTATAGCCAGAATTGAAGCGCTCGAAGTATTCCCACTGATGGCCGTCCACGGCGGCCGCGTCCACCAGGCCCCTGGCCACTGCCAGAATCGAGTTGTCATGGCTGTAGGTGAAGATCGTTTTGCTGAAGAACGATTCCGCTGTTTCGCCCCGTTGCGCCAGCCAGAACCGGGGAACCATGGCCCCGGTGTTGGAGTCCGGGTCCGTAAAAGCGAACACGCGGCCCTTGAGGTCTTCGAAACTTCGATAAGAGCTGTCTTTGGGAACGATCAGATAGGATTGATAAAACGGCTGCCCACGCACCTGCGGAGTCGCGAGCGCCTCGAACCCGAATTTTTCTCGCGAAGCGGCAAAAGGCCCGGTGCATATGAAAGCCAGGTCGATCTGTCCTTTCGGGAAAAGTTGGTTGACTTCATCGTAGGTCTTGCGCTGAACAAGCTGCACCCCGAAGCCCGAATTTTTCCCGATATAGTCAAGCAGCTCCTGGTAATAAACGAAAGTTTCCTTGGGAGATATCATCGCTGCGACGGCCACGCGAAGAACATCTCCCGTTGCTGTCCTGGCCTCCGGCTGCGCAACGGAGACGGTTTTTGAAAAATCGACAGCTTTGTACTCGGCTTCTCCGCCGCAACCCGAGAATGTTGCCAAAAGTATTGTAATTAGAAAAGATGTGGCGGAAGAACGGAATTGCATTGAGCGTCGTTTTAATATGTTTTAAATACACGGTACAATAAAAACTAATCTTTATTCATTAAATTAAAAATGACCGTTTCTGTAGGAAAATATCAGGCGATAAGACCCGCGTCAATCGTAAAAGGCCTTGACACGCATACCTGATTTATATATTGCCATTCATGAATATATAAGGTGTAGCATGAAGTCTTTCATAAAAATCATGAAGGCGCTGTCCGATCCGAACCGAGTCAAAATCATGAAACTCCTGCAGCACAGGAGCGGCATGTGTGTCTGCGAGCTCCAGTCCCTGCTGCACATCGCCCAGCCAACCGTTTCGAAGCACCTGAAGGTCCTGGAAGAAGCCGGGCTGGTGGAATACCGCAAAGAGGGTCTCTGGGTGAACTATTCACTGGTGAACGGCAGCTCCAACCCTTACGCAGCCGGGATTCTGCGCGAGCTTCGCTCATGGCTCGAAGACCAGCCCGAACTATCCGATATCCTCAAGAAGGCGCATTTTGTATCTCGCGAGCAGATCTGTCGTAAGAGTTGATTTTTTCAGCGCGATACGCTGTAGCATAATATTGCGATCAAGCTGGATGGATTCGAATATGTCATCGGGAGATTGGCCATGGCAGAACACGACGTCACCCAAATTTCGGTCGGAGGCCACCGCGTCGGGATCATCGGTTTGAAGCCGGTGCTGGAGGCTGTGGCACGAGAATTCGCAGGGAGGCCCGACGAAGAGGTCATGGTCGAACTGAAGAACCGCCTCGGCAAATCGAACTATATCGCTCCTTCGGCCGAGCCAGCCTATAAGACCGCCTTTTTCCGGGAATATAAGAAATTCAACGGCGAACCCGTTCCGGATGACTCTTCCGGTCCGCTCCAGATCAGGGTGCTGGGGCCAGGCTGCCCGAGTTGCGACAAGCTCGAACATGACCTGATGGCGGTGATGGCGGAACTGGATATATCTGCGGACCTGGACCATGTGCGCGACGTAAAGGAAATTGCCTGTTACGGAGTGATGGGCAATCCAGCCCTGGTGATTAACGGCAAGGTGGTTGCCGTCGGCCGCGTGCCGTCCAAGAATCAGCTCAAGGAATGGCTGAAGGCCGTATCGAAAAAATAAGCATCGAACCATAGGCATTTAATCGAACGCTATTTAAGGAAGAAGACATGGACATCAAAGTATTGGGACCCGGCTGCCATAAGTGCCATCAGACCGAAAAAATCGTCAGGGAAGCCGTCTCTGAGGTCGGCGTGAGCGCTAGTGTGGAAAAAGTGACGGATGTCAAAAGGATTGCGGAATATGGAGTATTCGGCACGCCCGCCGTAGTGGTTGACGGAAACGTGAAAAGCGTGGGAAAAATCCCGATCAAGGACGATGTGAAAAAATGGATCCGAAAATAGATAGGAGCCTAAGCCCCCTGCGCCGCCTGGCAACCTTCGGCAGGCCGAATCAGGGCGTGAAAGCGATCGCCTCCAGGGCACTCCTCCTGATCGCTTTTTATTTTGCATGGGCAGGCTCGGCATCCGCTCCTGCCCATGCCCAGGACTTCAGCCAGGTGCCGGTCAAGGGAATGGTCACTCTGATCGATTTGGGGGCGGACCAATGCGTACCATGCAAGATGATGGCGCCCATCCTGACCAAGCTTCAAAAAGATTATAAAGACAGGGCCGCCATCGTTGTCATCGACGTCTATCAGCATAACGACCAAGTCCAACGCTTCGGCATCCGCGCTATTCCCACCCAGATCTTTTTCGACCCAATCGGCAGGGAAGTTTACCGTCACGTGGGCTTCATGAGCGAAAAGGCGATCATCGAGCAGCTATCCAAGATGGGAGTGAAGTAGGAGCAACCATGCTGGATGCGCTGTTTCTTACGGTCAACGAATGGATGGTCGGCGGCAGCGCCTTAGCAGCCGCGGGGTGTTTCGCCTGGGGCATGATCAGCGTCCTCTTCAGCCCCTGCCACCTGGCTTCGATCCCGCTTGTCGTTGCTTACGTCGGCGGCCAGCAGACGGCGCTGGTTCCGCGCCGGGCCGCTGGCTACGCCGTGGCATTCAGTACGGGGCTCTTCATCACCATCGCCGTCATCGGTGCCATTTGCGCCATGCTGGGGCGTATGCTGGGAGATATCGGCAGTTGGTGGCAGATTCTGATCGGTGCGGTGCTCATCTGGGTGGCGCTGGGGATGCTCGGGGTGGAAAAGTGCTCCATGTCCGGCAGCCGCCTCTACCGCCTGAGCCTCAAAGGGCTTTCGGGAGCCTTCGCGCTCGGCCTGGGCTACGGCATCCTATCCGGCTCGTGCACCTTCGGCTTCATCGCGCCGATCCTGGCCATCATCACAGTGCAGCAGGAGGTGGCGACCGGTTTGCTCTTCATCCTGCTCTTTGCAGTGGGCCACTGCCTGCCGATCGCGATCGCCGGCAGCTCCACCGCTGCCGTCCGCAAGCTGGTGGAGAACACTACCTGGCAGGGCGCCGGCGGCTGGTTCCGCAAGGGGGCCGGTGCGATCATCTGCCTGCTCGGCCTATACTTCATCATCAACCCGATTTGGACGAACTGGTCCGCGACCTGACCGATAGTTTTAAGAGGGATGCTCATTGTCTTCATTGGTTACAAAAATTCCCAAACATCGAACAGAATCCAAAGGGATGCGCGTCGCGCAGATCGCAGCTCGCCTGATCATGGCCGGCATTTTCATCTATGCCAGCATCGACAAAATCACCCATCCGGCGGCGTTTGCCAAGGACGTCTACAACTATCAGATCCTGCCGGATGCCCTGATCAACCTGACGGCCCTTTTGCTGCCCTGGCTGGAGCTGCTCCTGGGCCTGTGTCTCTTGGCCGGAGTTTGGATGCCGGGTGCCGTCCTGTCGGCGAATGGACTCTTGTTGTTGTTTTTAGCCGCCCTATTGTTCAACATGGCGCGGGGACTGGACGTCAACTGCGGCTGTTTCAGCGCCGGCAGCGATACGCCGGCCATATCTGCCGGATGGTATCTGTTGCGGGATACGCTGTTTCTATCCGTGGGGCTTTTTCTGTTTTATGCGGTATTCTTGCATCGGCGGCTGGAGAACCAAACAGTCATCGAAGCCGGGAAGGAATCCTCCTGAATGCTGCTGGAAGGTTACACGAAGAAGATATTCCGGGCCGAGTGCAATCCGCAGTTCGAATCCCTGCACTGCATCGCCAGCTTGGACCAGGATGTGTCGGAGGCCCTGCCGTATCTGAACACGGTTCTTGGCGGCTTCGAGTATCTCAAGGAACCGCCGGCCGTGATTTTCAGGTCCCGCGGCAGGTTGATCACGGTTCACGGCCGCAAGATCGCCATTAATGCCTTGCAGGTTGAGGCAGAGGCCGGCAAGATCCTCGAATGGCTCAAGCGCGAAATCAACCAGGCCTGGGAAAAGCGGGCAGAGATCACGCCCAGCACCGAAGGAGCACCCAAACCGCAGGTGTTCGAAATCCTCAAGTTGCTGCCCCGGTCCAACTGCCGGGAATGCGGAGAGCCGACCTGCATGGTGTTCGCGGCGCGTGCGGCCGAAGGGGTGAAGGGCGCCGCGGACTGCCCGCCGCTCAAGGCGGAGGCCAGGCAGCGCTTGGAGGGTTACCTGAGCCAGTTCAACCTCGACGTTTGATGACTTCTAAGCAAGCCATGGCTCACAGCGCCACTTTATCGACAAGAAAGTTTTTATTTGTGGGAGAGGCTTTCAGCCTCGATCATCGCGGCTGGAAAGCCGCTCCCACAGAAAAAGACCCAACTCACTTTGAAAAAATATGATTGAATCCAAATCCAACTGGAAACAAGCCGCCTGGCAGATCCCGGCATTGGTGATTCTGAGCACGGTTGCAGCCCTGGCGGTCAACGCGGTTCGAACGGACCGCCTGCCTCTCATCGGCGACTTCTCGGTATCGGCGCGCATGACCACCGCCACCGGTGAACGCATGGACATAGCATTTGAGGAAGCCGAGAAGCTCTATTTCACGCATGCGGCGGTGTTCATCGATGCTCGATCGGCCGAGGAGTACGCTCAGGGGCACATCCGGGATGCACGCAGCCTGCCGTGGCAGGATGTGGACCTCAACTTCATGACCGTCACCGCCGATCTCGAGTTGACGACCCCGATCATCACCTACTGCGACGGGGAAACCTGCGAGCTGAGTCATGATCTGGCCCTTTTTCTGCGCGATGCCGGTTTCACGGACACGCGGGTGCTGGTCAACGGCTGGACGGTCTGGCAGCAGGCTGGCCTACCGGTGGAATCCGGTCCGCCCTCGGGAAAAAAATAAGAGGCTTAAAAAACGATGACCAAATCCTCTCAACCCCCTTTGACAAAGGGAGTGAAGAGGGGTTTAATTCACTTTGCCGAATCGCAACTCGCCTTGGCATGCGGCCCGATGATAGTTTTACATCACCCTGGTGGGGGGCATCAAGAGAAGGAGAATCTGCAATGAGACTGAGAAGCTATGCAACCGGGATCGGGCTGGTGTTAGCGCTGGTGAGTTTTTCCGAGCCAGTCGACGCCCAGTGCCCGCCCCAAAAACTAGTCGAGGATCTCATTGCGAAATTCGAAGCTCCAGACAAGCGGCTGATCACTCTTAAGCCGACGGATTACTCCGGTTTGTGCGAAGCCCATGTCAATCTGAACGGCAAGACCCATATATTTTACACCGGCTCCTCCGGCGACTATTTTCTCATGGGCCAGCTTTATGATTCGGCCTCCGGCCGCAACGTAACCCGCGAGACGATCGAAGCCATTACCTTTTTCAGCCCCGAAGAGATGGGCCGTTTGGCTGAGATCAGCGCCTTCAGCATCGGGCAGAAGGGCAAGGTCCTTTTTTATGTCACGGACCCCCAATGCCCTTATTGCAAGAAGGGCGCCGAAGCCCTGCAACGGATGGCCTCGGCAGGCGAGATCCAGGTTCACTTTCTGCTCTTCCCTCTGGATTCCCACAAGGGAGCCAGGGAGCAATCCGTTTCCACGATCTGCGACAACAAATCGCTGCATGAATTTGAAAACGGCTACCGCTCCGACAACCTCTGCGGAGAGGGAACGCGCAAGGTCGATGCCACCCGCGAGCTGCTTTCACAAAAAGGCGTCAACGGAACCCCGACTTACATCTTCCCGGACCGCCGGTTTCACTCCGGCCTGATTGAAGAGGCCGAACTCCGCCGACGGCTCGGATTGGCCGCAGCTGGGTCTGCACAAAAGCCCACCGCCCCAAAAACTCCTTGAATCGAACGAATTGCCGGACTTAGATTTCAGATCTTCATTCGCTCAAGGCACCATCTCGATAATAGGCCTTCAATAGCGCGCGCCACTTGTCGGCATGGCATAAGCTTTGCTCCATGACTTCAGGTAGCATAGACCGTACTATCTTACCGGGTGCAGACTGGATAGTAACTTCACAGCTGGATATTCAAGCTGCATACTTTGTATCCACTGTTTTGAATCTATTGCCAGGAGGTATCGATTGGACCTGATCACCGCAGAAAATCTAAGCAAGAGCTATCCTACGGGGGAGATCATTACTTGGGCGTTGAAAACAGTGAGCTTCTCAATACCTCCTGGAGCTTTCGTTTCCTTCGTTGGCCCCTCGGGCAGCGGCAAGACGACGCTGCTGAACCTGGTGGGTTGCCTGGACAAGCCCTCGAGCGGGCGGCTCCTGGTTGCGGGGATGGAAGTCGCCTCGCTCGGAGGCACCGACGCTGCGCTCTTCCGCGGGAAACACATCGGCTTCATCTTCCAGAGCTTCAACCTGATTCCGGTGCTGACAGTATTCGAAAATGTCGAATATCCGCTGGTGATGGTCCAGAACGTACCGGCAGCCGAACGCCAGCGGCGGGTATTTGAGCTGCTCGAAGCTGTTGGGATGAGCGAGCACAGCCGGAAGCGGCCCGATCAACTCTCGGGCGGTCAGAAGCAGAGGGTCGCCATCGCGCGCGCGCTCGTGACCCGACCGGACCTGATTCTGGCGGACGAGCCCACCGCCAACTTGGACCATGACACGGCGATGACGATCATCCGCCTGATGAAGGCGATCCGGGACAAGCTGCGGACCACCTTCGTCTTCTCCACCCATGATGCCCGCATCATCGATGAGGTGGAATCCGTCTTCCGGCTCGAGGACGGCAGCCTGAAAACCAACGGGGGAGGTCTGCGACATGGCTAATCTCTTTAAAATCGCGGCGCGGAACCTGCTGCGCTACAAAAGACGGACCATCCTCACCCTGGGGCTGATCGTCATCGGCGTCGTGTTCGTTGCGGTCTTCGTAGGCGTGACGGACTCGTTCAAATCCATGATGATCGGGCAGATCACCGATTCCTATATCGGCCATCTGCAGATCCACCGCAAGGGGTATCTCGCGGCCATCGACACTCTACCCTTGAACATGAACCTTAAGCTTCGGGCATATGGTAAGATAGAATCCATTCTCAAAGACACTCCCGGAGTGGAGGCTTACTCGCCGCGTATCAAGCTGGGCGGCATGTTCAGCAACTTCACCGAGACTACCAACATCCGCCTGAACGGGGTGGATCCTGATAAGGAAACCAGGACGTCGCCGCTGCTTCTGTCGCGGGTGCTGGACGGAGAGAAAGCCGTCCTCAAAGGAAAGATCTTGGTACCCGAACTCCTCGCCCGAGGGATGAAGGTCAAAGTGGGCGACCCGGTCGTGGTCATCGCCACCAACAAGGATGGTTCGGTAAACGGCAAGCAGTTCCAGGTCGGCGGTATCCTCGAAGGCGTCACCGGCCCCGGCGGGCGCGACGGCTATGTGCACATCGAGGACGCAACGGACCTGCTACGGATGGAAGAGATGGAAATCAGCGAGATCGCCTTGCGGCTGAAGGATTTCAGTCGCCTCCAGTCCGTGTTCAAGGATATCGAAGGGCGCCTCGCACAGGAGAAAAACCCGGCTGGGCAGCCCGCCTTCGAGGTCCACACCTGGGAGAAGCTCTCGCCCTTCTACAACATCGCCCGGATGATCGACCTGATGACCGTCTTCATAAAGATTATGCTGGTTGCCATCGTTCTGGTCAGTATCATGAACGTGATGATCATGGCCGTTTACGAGCGCGTGCGGGAGATCGGGACCATCGCCGCCATGGGTACGCCTCCGCGCAGGATCCTGTCGCTCTTCCTGGTCGAGGGGTTTCTGCTGGGAGTCATCGGCGCCATCGCTGGCGCCCTGCTTAGCATCGGAATCATTCTGGTCCTCAACCTTTCGAAGATCACTTTCGATTTCGGCCAGCAGACCGGCCTGCTTTTGTCGGTGCGGCTGAACCCTGTAGACCTTCTGGCCGTGGTGGGCATCGTGATCTTTGTCGCGGTGGCGGCCAGCCTACAGCCGTCTTTAAAGGCCGCACGCATGGATCCGATCCAGGCTTTAGGCCATGTTTAGCAGAGCGAAATCCTCCTGAACCCCCTTTATCAAAGGGGGTTGGGGGATTTTGCAAGCAATATCAGTAGGGACCGGGCGCTTGTTCGCCCGGACGCTTAAGCCGAAAGGAAGATTCAAATGTTCAAGTTTATAGGTGTGCTGATATCGCTCGTATGTGCCGCCGGCGCTTACGCCCTGGACGGGGCTCAGATACTCGAAAAAGTGGACCGCAATCTCGCCCCGGCCTCCTACGAACTCTACCGTAAACTCATCAACATCGAGCCGAGCGGCGCCAAAAAAGAATATGTCCTGTTCACTGTGAAAAAGGGGCAGGACATGGTGGCCGGGGTGTTTCTCTCCCCGGCCAGCGAAAAAGGCCGCAGCACGCTCCGGCTGGGGGACAACATGTGGCTCTACATCCCGAACGTGGGCAAGCCCGTGCGCATCACGAGCCTTCAATCGGTAATCGGAGGCGTTTTCAACAACGCCGACATTCTGCAGCTTGACTACAGTGACGAGTATGACGTGGTCGGTGTGGAGGAGCTCGAAAAAGAATACGTGCTCGGCCTCAAGGCCAAGACCAAGACCGTCGCATATGACCGGCTGAAAATGTGGGTGGACCGCGAAAAGATTGTTCCCACCCGGATTGAGTGCAAAACCGAAGCCGACATGCTGATCAAAACTCTATATTTCAAGGATACTCAGGATTTCGGCGGCGGCTTCGTGCGCCCGGCCGTCATCGAGACTGACAGCCCTCTCTACCGGGGCTATAAGTCGGTCATGGTGTTCGCCAAGCTGAAAGCGCGGGAGCTGGCCGACGAGGTCTTCACCCTGACCTATATGCCCAACATCGAGTCCTTGCGCTGATGACTTCGTAAATAATCCAATTTCGGCGTTGCGCTTCATCTCGTCGTCGCTGCGGCGTACTAAGAGTACGCCTCACTCCGCAAGATTCGCGCGCCTTGAACTTGGTCTCTTTACGAAGCCATCGGTCATGAAGAAAACTCATCTTAAAACGATGGCCATCTGAGATGCTAATCACTCGGGCGGGAACGTTGAATTGGCCGACTAAAACGCGCAGGAACAATGAGCGATCCCCGCGGGCGTTGTGCGCGATTGGAGTTCTGCTTCTGTTCGCCGCTCTGATGATGCCACCGATGGCCGGCGCCGCGGACGAGTATTCTTTCGACACATCGGAAACCGACAAAAAGCCCTATTCCTTCGGCGGATACGCGGAAGCCAAACCGATGCTCTTCGACCTCGACCGAGATGCCGCTCTGTACAAAACCCGCTTCTATGACCGGCACGTGAGCAACCCCCTCAGCGAGTACGATTTCACCCTGCAGCTCGACGCCGGGATCGAATGGAACATCTTCAAAGCCTTTGCCCGGATCAACAACAGCCTCGACCGCACCTACGACGGCTGGTCGGACGACTCCAAGCCGTATGAGCTGTTTCTGGCCGCCAAGCCGACCCCATCGCTCACCGCGTCCGCCGGCAAATTGACCGCCAAATGGGGCAAGGGCTATGCCTGGAACCCCGTCGCCTTCCTCGACCGGCCCAAGGATCCGGACGACCCCGCGCTCAACCTGGAGGGCTATTACATGGCGGGCTTCGATTACATCCGCAGCCTCGAGGGGCCGCTCAAGACCTTTTCCCTGTCGCCTTTTCTGCTCCCGGTGGACTATGGGCTGAACCATGACTTCGGCGAATCCGGCCACCTCAATTATGCAGCAAAGGCCTATTTCTTGTTATGGGATACCGATATCGATCTCATGTTTCTGACGGGCAACAGCCGCCCCGACCGCGTCGGGTTCGACTTTTCACGCAACATCACTACCAATTTGGAAATACACGGGGAGTCGGCCTGGATCGACGATCTTCAACGGATGAAAGTCGACTCGAATGGGCGGGTTTCCGAGAGCGAAATCGACGCCTGGAGCGGGCTGCTGGGTTTGCGGTACCTGACCAGCATCGATACCACTTACATCCTCGAATACTATCACAACGGAAGCGGGTACAGCGAACCCGAAGCCAAGGACTATTACAGCTTCGTCGACCAGGCGTACGATGCGTATGTAAACACCGGCAACGCCGGACCGATCCAAAAGGCCGCCAATCTCACCCAGGGAGGCTACGGCCGTCCCAACCCCATGCAGGATTATCTTTATTTCCGGGTAAGCCAGAAAGAGCCCTTCGACCTGCTCTACTTCACGCCGGCGATAACCACCATTCTAAACCTCGACGACCGCAGCTTCTCACTCTCTCCGGAGCTACTCTACACCGGCATCACCAACCTCGAGCTGCGCCTCAAAGGCACGGTCCTCATCGGCGACAACTTCAGCGAATACGGCGAAAAGCCCAACGACGCCCGCCTGGAATTGAGGGTGCGATACTACTTCTAGGACTGATAAAGCGATATCAGTTTTACATGAACACCACGCGCAAGACCTCTAAGTAACCTGTCGGAAGCTTGCTTGGCTGGCGTACAATATCGTATGGAAATGGTCATTTCAGATCGGGGAGGTTAGATATGCCACGGAATAAGCAAGAGATATCGGAGACTCCTGACGACGTATTACAGCCAACACAAAGAGTTTCGCAAAGCGAAACGGAACTCTGAAAGGATGGTTGAGCCACGCCTACGCCGCCAGTTGGGCGGCGCATGCTGAAATTCAGGGATGGAACATTCGTCGGTGTCAATGGTCTGGAGGAGATCATGGCTGAGCTTTACGCTGAAGGCAAAAAGGCAACTGAGGAGACTGCCGAAGAGGCCATCCAAAGGCTTGAAGCGAAAAAGAACTATATCCCGTCGTCTTACGTTGTCCGCAGAGAGTATGCCTACGCCGTGCTGGACAAATACAGAGCATACATCGAGGATAGATCCGACGGCACCCAATAACAAAACAGGGGAGACTGCTTATGGTTTTGAATATCTCTGATGAGGAGCTGATTAGAATGCGGGCGATCGTCTTGGACCGCGACCGGGACGCCGCCGTTCAGATGATCAAAGATTTCGTCAAACGTTTAGAGCAAGCAAAGAACGGCGATTAAAATCGCACCTGGACGCCTGAATCAGTAATCATTTCAGACAACATCACCCATCCTTCCGCGATACGGCCGTAACGCCCGAACGCCGCTGCACCCTCGTTTGTTGATCGCATCCTTTTCTAACACAAAACTGCAATCCTTGACCGAAATTTGTTCTTGACACTGGAGCTACACGCCTCTATATTTCGCCATATAACGAAATGAAATTGTGATGGAGCAGCGGCGGGCAAGGAAAGGAAAACAAGATGGCTGGCTCCGTGATCAAAAACTTGAGCTTTCTCGACCGATTTCTAACTCTGTGGATTTTTCTGGCCATGGCGGTCGGCGTTTTCGGCGGCTATCTGTACCCAGGGATACGAGACTTCATCAATATTTTTCAGGCAGGCACCACGAATATCCCGATTGCGATAGGCCTGATACTGATGATGTACCCGCCCTTAGCCAAAGTTCGTTATGAAAAACTTGGTTTTGTATTTCGCGATGTCAAAATCCTTGCCTTGTCTCTGGTTCAAAACTGGATCATCGGGCCGATTCTGATGTTCTTGCTGGCGATTTCACTCTTGTCCGGGTACCACGAATACATGGTGGGGTTGATCATGATCGGGCTCGCGCGTTGCATCGCAATGGTTCTGGTCTGGAACGACCTGGCCAAAGGCGATGCCGAGTATTGCGCCGGCCTGGTGGCTTTCAATTCCATCTTCCAGGTGCTTTTCTTCTCGGTTTATGCCTGGTTTTTCATTGCCATTCTTCCCGGGTGGTTCGGCCTCAAAGGGGCAATCGTAGACATCACCATCGGTCAGATCGCTGAAAGTGTTTTCATCTATTTGGGCATCCCGTTCATTGGCGGCCTGATTACTCGTATCATCGGGTTAAAAACAAAGGGTGAGAAGTGGTACAATGAGCGTTTCATCCCAAAAATAAGCCCCCTTACGCTGATCGCCCTGCTTTTCACCATCGTGGTCATGTTTTCGTTGAAGGGCGAATACATCGTGAAACTCCCCCTGGACGTAATAAGAATCGCCATCCCACTCTGCATCTACTTTTTGGTCATGTTTTTAATCAGTTTCTTTATGTCAACGAAATTGGGGGCTACGTACGAACAGACCACTACTTTATCCTTCACTGCCGCCTCCAACAACTTCGAATTGGCCATTGCCGTGGCCGTGGCCGTGTTCGGAATCAATTCAGGGGAAGCCTTCGCCGCAGTAATCGGACCTTTGGTGGAGGTACCGGTCCTCATCAGCCTGGTTAACGTAGCGCTGTGGTTGAAGCGAAAATATTTCCCCTATGCAGTCAAAACGCTTACGGGGGTTTGTCACGTGGCGTGTAGACCTTGAGCCGGGCGGCGACTCGCCGGCATGATGTTCCAAAAAGAGGCTAAAACGGATTGTAAGGAATTGGCCGGGAAAAACAATGGAATCGATGATGGCCATTACCCGCGCACTCTCGGACGAGAATCGAGTCCGAGCTCTATTGGCGCTGAATGATCAGGAAGTATGTGTTTGCCAGTTGATCGAGCTGCTGCAACTCGCTCCCTCGACGGTGTCCAAGCATATGACCATCCTTCGCCAAGCAAAACTGGTAGAGGGGCAAAAGCGGGGCCGCTGGATGTATTACCGTCAGGCAAATTCCAGTGCCCGGGCCGAAGTGAAAAAGGCTCTGGAGTTTGTTCGCTCGTGCCTGCAGGATTCGGCCCAGGTCCAGAAAGACCAGCGGCGTCTCGCAGCCATTATGGAGCTTGACCGCCACGAAATGTGCCGCCAGCAATCTGCAAGATAAGCTCATCCGCACACATGCAGGTGCAATGAAGCAAACATACGAAGCGGCTATATAAGGAGTCGCGGCAGGATGCCGCTCCCACAGGCGCTCACTCAAGAAATGGATAAAACGCATAACCCATCCGATCCCGAACGCACGGCGCGCAAAATCGTGATGGACTGCGCCGACTGTGACTGCTGCCGGCCCATCATGGACGAGGCGTGCCTCTTCTTTCCCGAGTTGTACCGGCTTTATGACAAGGAAACGGAGACCGGGCAGAAGATTTCCCCAGCGGAGCTGCGGCAACTCGTCGAAAAGTGCAACTTCTGCGCGCTGTGTCCGTGCCCCAATATCCGGGCGGATATCATGCGGGCGAAGACCCAGTTCATCGAACGCGACGGACTGAAGTTCGGCGTGCGCGTCATTGAAAACGTCGAGTGGTTTGGAAAAATGTGCGGGGTCCTGCCTGGTATAGCCAACCGGCTGCTGAGGAGTGATCTGTTCGGCGGCCTGATCAAGGAGGCGCTTGGCATCCACCGCGACCGCGGAATGCCCGTGTTTCCCGAAGAAAGTTTTTCAGCGTGGGTCAAGACGAGAGGGCTCGATGCCAAACCGCGCACCAGTGCCGGCCGCAGGGTCGCTTACTTCGCCGGCTGCACCGCCAGGTATATCTTTCCGGAGGTGGCCAGGGCGACGGTGGAGGTGCTCCAGGAAAACGGCATGGACGTCTTCTGCCCTGATCACAAATGCTGCGGCATGCCGAGCTTCCTGGAAGGCGACCGTAAACTCACCCTGGAGTTCGCCCACCACAACCTGGCAATTTTTGCGGATGCCGTAAGGGAAGGCTATGAAATTCTTTGCTCGTGCCCGACCTGCAGCTTCATGCTGAGAAACCTGCTGGCCGAGGGCGCCTACTACTCCCGCGAGTACCAGGAGTCTGCCGGATCCGACCCCAAGTTCATCAGGGTTCCGGCCAAGCCGAAGCCCGGAGGGGGGCCGGAAAGAAAAATGGAGGCCTTCGACAAGACCATTTTCAAAAATATCTTGAGGGATGAAGGTTATTTTTCCTCACTCGACCCGATGAAGCGGGTTGCGCTGGCCGAAAATACCTTTGATGTCGGGGAATACCTGCTGCAACTGCACCGGTCCGGCGACCTTAAAACCGGCTTTACAACGGTTCGCGGGCAGGCCGTCTATTATCCGCCCTGCCACCAACGGGAACAGGAGTTCGGGCAGCCGTATTTGGAATTGCTTGGATTGATTCCAGGAATGAAGCTGGAGGCGATTCAAGGCAACCTTTATTGCTGCGGACTGGCCGGTGTCATGGGTTTCAAGCGAGACTTTCACGAG
This sequence comes from Desulfobacterales bacterium, assembly GCA_030834695.1. Taxonomy (GTDB): domain Bacteria; phylum Desulfobacterota; class Desulfobacteria; order Desulfobacterales; family SpSt-501; genus SpSt-501. The sequence continues at coordinate 2,254 of JAUQXK010000050.1, read as the reverse complement.
GCGTCGATCGAGCTGGGCAGTCGGCTGATCGGCAAAATAAGAGAGAAGAACCCGGAAATCCTCGTGACCGACTGTCTCAGCTGCCGCCTGCAGTTCAAGCAGCTGCTGCCGAATGAGGTGGTCCATCCGGTCGAAATCCTCAGGGAAGCATATGGGAAGAAGGCGCAGGGTGCACGGCTCACGACGCAGAGGTAAAGACGAGTGTGTTATTGCTATGCCGAATTAGAAACCAAATTCTTCCAGGCTTATAAATCGTTTCATAATTGTCCTTAGGTTGTCTTTCCGGCGAACGGCGGAATCCAGTGGTTTTCTGGTTGCCGGATCAAGTCCGGCATGACGATACTACTTCGGGACAATTAGTAATGGTTCGAGCGGATCAAACCCACAATTTTTCCTTGAGGTAATGAGAATGGAACTGAAACCGATTGCCGAATTCAAAACCTGCTGCGCCGGGCCGAAGGCGATACCTTCTAGAGAGCTAGCTTCTGCCAGACCCATCAAATTGAGCGAAATCACCATATTCATCGCAGTCCTGGCCGCGTGGTGGATGGTCTATCAGAGCCTTTTGCCGGTTGCGCAGTACCTGACCTACGATCTCTTCGGGCTGAGTCGGGGCTCGCATCTCGCCGCGGCGGTCGAATTTTTCATCTACGACACGCCCAAGGTCCTGATGCTGCTCACCATCGTGGTGTTCGGAGTCGGCATCATCAACTCTTTTTTCACGCCCGAACGTACGCGTCAAATCCTGGCGGGGAAAAAGGAATCGGTGGGCAATATCCTGGCTGCGTTCCTGGGCGTGGCGACCCCGTTCTGTTCCTGCTCGGCCATTCCACTTTTCATCGGCTTTGTGAAGGCCGGAATACCGCTGGGTGTCACCTTGTCATTCCTGATTTCGGCGCCCATGGTAAACGAGGTCGCGGTGGTGCTGCTTTATGGCCTCCTGGGATGGCAGGTGGCGGCGATCTACATGGGCACCGGGCTTGCCATCGCCATGGTCGGGGGCTGGGTCATCGGGCGGTTGAAAATGGAACGGCACATCGAAGACTGGGTGACCGAGATCCGTGCGGTCGGCGCGCAGGTCGAATCCGGACCCCAAACGTTGCGGGATCGGGTGCGTTACGGTTTAGACGCCGTCAAGGACATCGTCGGCAAGGTGTGGAAATGGATTGTTCTTGGAATCGCTGTGGGCGCGTTCATCCACGGCTACGTACCCGAGAATTTTTTGGCCTCCATCATGGGCAAGGACGCCTGGTGGTCGGTGCCGATCGCGGTTCTGATCGGAATCCCGATGTACTCCAATGCCGCCGGAATGATCCCGGTCGTCCAGGCGCTGATAGGCAAAGGTGCGGCCCTGGGCACCGTGCTCGCCTTCATGATGAGCGTGATCGCGCTTTCGCTGCCGGAAATCATTATCCTGCGCAAGGTGCTCAAAATACGCCTGATCGCCACTTTCGTCGGCGTGGTCGGAATGGGAATCCTCGTTGTCGGCTATCTATTTAACGCAATCATCTAGATACGGCGCGGACAGGCGCCAATAGGAAGGAAAGAATAAATGAGAGACCCGAACGGTGCCGAACTTGGCCAACAAATACTTGGTGGCGGTTGCGGCTGCGGCTGCAACAGCAGTACTTCAAATACGGCATGTGGATCTGCCATCGTAGAATCAGGCGGGTTACAGGAAGTGAGCAAGGTTTTGAATGCCGACTTGATCGTGATCGACTTGAGCACCTGCAAGCGCTGCGTGCCGACCGGAGACCAATTGAGAGCGGCCGTGAAGCTTCTTGCCCCTGTAGCCGATGCCCTTGGGATAGAGTTGCGGCACCATGAGACGGTGGTTCAGACATCAGGTGAGGCGAAGGAAATCGCGTTGCTCAGTTCTCCGACCATACGGTTGAATGGCCGCGACATCGCTCAAGACATTCGTGAATCTCTATGCGAGTCCTGTGGGGATCTCACTGATAACAACACCAGCGTTGATTGCCGTGAGTGGCACTACCGCGGGAAGGTCTATTCGGCAGCTCCGGTAGCCATGTTGGTCGAAGCACTTATGGAGGCCATGCTCAAAATCGACGAAATACCTCCGGTCTCCCCAACTCCCCTTAAAGATCTGCCTGAGAATCTCATACGGTATTTCGACAACAAAAAACATGCCGGAACCAGCAGTTGTTGCTCTTGAGGTAGGGGCGCCGAGGGGAATGAGGCTGCAAAATGGAGGAGATTAATGAACCCATACGCCATCTTTCCGGAACGCGGG
>JAUQXK010000049.1 GCA_030834695.1 Desulfobacterales bacterium | reverse complement strand
ATAAGCCACTATTGGAAGTAGTTCATGTTCGGAGCGGAGGTCAGCTCGGGGGGGGTGGCGAAGAATGCATCCAGGGTCTCCTGAAGTTCGTTCAAGCCGGCTGAGTTCTGCATCTGGGTGTAAAGGGTGTGGCCGAACCGGAAGTTCGCCGCAAAATAAAAGATGAATTTCCGAAACCGCCTTACGGCCGCCTTTTCCTCGAAGTGCCGGGCGGTCAGATTCAGAAGCTGCTTCGCCGTTTTTTCAAAGATGTCCGGCCCCGGTTTAAACCCATCGCACCATTCCGCAAAAATCCAGGGCCTGGCGATGGCGATCCGCCCCAGCGCCACCCCGTCGCAGCCGGTCTGCCGGAGCATGCGCAGGCATCCGTCAGCGTCGAAGACGTTCCCGTTTCCAAAAACCGGTATGCCCAGGGCCTGTTTGATTCGCCCGATGTATTCCCATTTGGGAGCCCGGGCCCTGCGGTCCGGCGCCACCCTCGGGTGAAACGTTACGGCATCGGCGCCGGCATCTTCAAATCGCCGGCCCATTTGAACCGCGGCCGCAGGGTCGTCCTGCCAGCCGGTACGGAATTTGACGGTCAGAGGAATGCGAACCGCTCGCCGGATGTGATGAACGATCCGCTCGGCCAGGTCCGGATCGCGCAGCACCGCGGCGCCGCAGCTTTGGCGGCAGATCGCCCCGGTCGAGCAGCCGAAGTTGACATCCACACCGAAAAAACCTTCGGCTTCGATGCGCTGCGCAGCGTCCGCCATGCGCTCGGGTTCACTGCCCACGACCTGGCAGGCGAGAAAGGGCAGTTCCTCGTCCCGCCAGCGGAAGTATCTGGAGACGAATCGATTTTCGCTGGGAACGGTCTTGGCGCTGCACATTTCGGAAAACAGCAGGCCGTATCCTCCGAATCCGCTGAGCAACTCCCGGAAGGCGACATGCCCGAGAAAGGTCATGGGCGCGAACACCAGTCGTTTGGCCAGAAGCCGCCCCCCGATGTTCAGGGGACGATTCAGCAGAGGGCCGAGGGGCGCAAGGCAGCTGGATGTCGAGTCGATGGGGGTCATTTCGGGTTGCCCGGCTTTCCGCCCGGGTGCGTTTGTACTATAATCGCTCTTCATACGAAATTTCAACACCGGAGAGGGTCGCCATGTCCATCCGCCTGCTGGCCAAAGAGCTCTATCGACTGCAACAAGAGGTTGGAAAACTCGCAAGAGAGCTGGAAGAGACTCCTTTCGACCAGAGCGAACACCTCCAGGCGCGACTGAGGGCGCTACGGGCCGAACGCGATCGCCTGCGCCGCCTTCTGGACGGGCAAAAAGACGCGCCCAGCAAGCCGCGGGCCTGAAGCTCGGCCTTCCATTTCAGCATGCCCCATGCCGACGGACTCCCACCTCAAGACCCTGAACAGCGTGCTGGTGATCGGATCGGTCACCATCGATCGCAACGTATGCGCCGACCGGACCTTTCTTAAACTCGGGGGGGTCGCAACTTACGCCGGCCTCACCTACCGTCACCATGGATTGCCCACCTGGGTCGCCTGCAACGTGGCGCCGGCTGAGGCTGCGGTCTTGGCCCCTCTTCTGAGGGAGGGCATTCAGGTTCAAAACGGCCGGACGCCGCACACGACCCGTTTTGTGAACCGCATCGACGGGGACCGGAGAATCCAGGAAATGCCGTCGACCGCCCATCCCATCCACTGCCGGCTGGTCGATGCTGCGCTGAAGCACGTCGACTGCATTCATTTGGGGCCGCTGCATCCTGACGATATTGACCCGGACGTGTTCGCCCGACTCGCGCGATCGGACGCCCAGGTGACGCTCGACATTCAGGGGCTGGTCCGAAGATGCGACCGCACCCGCTTGGTCCCGGCCGTGTCGGACCATCTGGCAGCCGCGCTGCGGGCGGCCGACATCGTGAAGTCCGACCAAGGAGAACTCGGACTGGTCCTGGAGGCGTACGGCGGCGGAATCGATGCGATCATGAAACGGTTCGACATCGCCGAGTGGGTGGAAACCTCCGCTTCGACAGGCGGATGCATCCATGCCCGCGGCGGCCAGCGCTTCTCGTATGAGCCGGCGCCGCTCGACACCCCGGTCGATCCCACCGGCGCCGGTGACGTTTTTTTTGCGGCTTACACGGCAGCGAGATTTCATTTGCACCAAACGCCGGCGATCGCTAGCCGCCATGCCGCACACCTGTCCGCCGAACAGGTCGCCGGACGCTACATTCCAGCCGAGCGCCTGGATCTGGCACCCTTCCTTGCCGACGGTTCGTGAATCAGCCGGTCCTCGGCGTTGACAATATTACGAATGAAGGATAAAAGTTTGCCGATTGGATTAACGAGAAACGGTGGCAGATGCTGCCTTCCGGGCATATCGCAACCATGGCATCTGGAATTCAGGAGAACAACCGAACCATGTTTTCAACTGCGCTCGCCGAGTGAATGAATGACCAACGCTTCCCGCAGATTGATTCCGGAGAGTTTCCAACGGGGCTTCATGACCTTGCTTTCACCCCTGGTGCGCCTGCTGACGCGATTGGGGGTGAGCCCGAATTCCCTCACCATCGCCGGGGTCGTCATCACCACCGCCGGTGCGCTGGCCTTTTTTTTCGAAAGCCCCCGCATCGGCGGATTTCTGATTCTGCTCGGCGGGCTTTGCGACGCCATCGACGGCTCCCTGGCCCGCAACGCCGGCAAAGCCACCCGCTTCGGCGCGCTTCTGGATTCATCGGTGGACCGGTATGCGGAATTCGTCATGCTGTTCGGCATCGGCGGATACTTTCTCATGGTGGATGACTACGTGAGTGCGGCGGTGACTTTCTTGGCGCTGTGCGGATCGTTCATGGTGAGCTACACCCGGGCCCGGGCCGAAAGCCTCGGCCTGGCCGCCAAGGTCGGCGTCATGCAGCGGCCGGAGCGTATTGTGTTCCTGGGAGCCGGTGCCCTCATCCATCCGATCGCGCTCAAGCTCACCATCTGGATGGTGGCGATCTTTGCCAACTTTACCGCCTTGCAGCGCCTGCGGTTCGCTTTCAAGCAGGATTCAACCCCGCCTCAGGAAAAGAAGCAGACGCCCGAGTTCAAATCCGCCCCCCTCACCAAGGGCGGCGCGTGAGCCTCCGGGAAACCGCCGGAAGGTTCACGCGCCGGCCGATAAACGGGCCGATTTCGCAGGATTCCGAACGAATGCCGCACGGTTTCGACCGCAGCGAACCGCCACCGATTGTTCGAGGAGGAAAGCATGGCGTCGCGCAGGGATGATTACGACGTCATTATAGTGGGCGCCGGCCCGGCCGGTCTTTTTGCGGCCTACCACCTGTGCGAAAACTCTGATCGGCGCGTACTGATCATCGAAAAAGGCAAGCATCCCCTCAAACGCCATTGCCGGATCAACGACCATAGCGAATGTTTCAAGTGCCGGCCCTGCGACATCCTGAGCGGCATCGGCGGCGCCGGCCTGTTTTCGGACGGCAAGCTGAACTTCATCTACAAGCTCGGGAAGACCGACCTCTCGCAGTTTTTGCCAGTGCCGGAAGCCGAGGCTCTGATCGCTGAAACCGAAACGGTTTTCAACCGGTTCGGAATGGACGGCCCGGTCTTTCCCACCGATATGAGCCGGGCACGGGACCTGCGCAAACACGCCAAGCGCTACGGCATCGACCTGCTCATCATCCGCCAGAAACACATCGGCAGCGACCGGCTTCCCGAGCGCATCGCCGCCATGACCGACCATCTGCGCGCCAAGGGGGTCTCGATCCGCACCTCGGAAGAGGTCAAGGAGATACTCGTAAAAGACGGCCGTGCAGCAGGGGTGGCCACCCGCCGCAAGGCGTATTCCGCCAGGCAAGTGATCTTGGCGCCCGGCCGGGTCGGCGCCGACTGGATGGGGGCGATTGCCCAGAAGTTCGGCTTGGGTCTTAAGCAGCGCGGCATCGAGGTCGGGGTGCGGGTCGAAGTCCACAACGACATCATGCAGGACCTCTGCGACGTGATCTACGATCCGACGTTTTTCATCCAGACCGCAAAATACGACGATTTCACGCGCACGTTCTGCACCAACCAAGGCGGCTTCGTTTCCCTGGAGAATTACAGCGACTTCGTCTGCGTGAACGGCCATGCCTTTCGCGATCGCAAATCGGAGAACACCAATTTCGCCTTTTTATCCAAGGTGGTGCTGACCGAGCCGGTGACCGACAACCAGTCCTACGGCGAGGCGATCGGCAGTCTGGCGACGCTGATCGGTGGCGGCAAGCCCATCCTGCAGCGTTTCGGAGATCTCAAGCGCGGCCGACGCAGCACCTGGAACCGCATCCACAAGGGCTATATCCAACCGACCCTTACGAATGTGGTCTGCGGCGACATCGCCATGGCCTTGCCGGAGCGCATTCTCACCAACCTCATCGAGGGCCTGAACAAGCTGAACCAGGTTATTCCGGGCGTATCCAACGACGAAACCCTGCTCTACGTTCCCGAAATCAAGTTCTTCGCCACCCAGATCGAAACCAGCAACGCCCTCGAAACCTCCATCCCCGGTCTCTATGTTGCCGGAGACGGCCCCGGCGTTGCCGGCAACATCGTATCGGCAGCCGCCACCGGCCTGATTCCGGCCAAAGCCATTCTCGCCCGAGAGGGCGCCGAGGCACCCGGCGCCCGGAAGAATCTCCGGCGCCCTGAGCGCCCAAAAGGCGCATGACGTGAAGGAAGTTTTTGGATAATGGCTTTTTCTGATCCGATTGCGGTGGTCGGCATGGCCGGCCTTTTTCCAGGGGCACTGGACATCGCAACCTTTTGGTCGCACATCTGCGCCAAGGTCGATGCCGCCGCCGAAGTCCGCGAGGAGCGTTGGATCGCTCCTCCGAGCGTCATGGTCAGCACCGGGCTTCAGCCAGACAGGGCCTATTCCAGCCGTTGTTGTCTATTGCCTGATTTTGACTTGAATCCCGACGGCCTGGACCTGCCGGCCGATCTGATCGCATCCCTGGACCCGCTCCACCTGGCAGCCCTGCAAGCCGCGCGCGATGCCATTCTGGGCAGCGAGGCGCCGCAATTGAACCGGCTGCGCACCGGTGTCATCCTGGCCGCCCTGGTGCTGCCGACCGACGCTTCCTCGGCTTTCACGCGCGAGATCTTCGGGCCGATCCTGGAGAGCGGCGTTCGCGGAGAGTCGCAGGCGCCGCACCGGCCGCGAAAGCCTGATCCGGCACGCTATTTCAGGAGCCGGGTGGCAAGCCTGCCGGCCGCCATCGTTGCCAGTGCGTTTGGGCTGGGCCTCGGAGGCTACACCCTGGATGCCGCCTGCGCTTCGTCCCTTTATTCCGTCAAACTGGCCTGCGACGAACTGCGCGCCGGCCGCGCCGATGCCATGCTGGCCGGCGGAGTCGCCCGGCCGGATTGTCTCTTCACGCAAGTCGGCTTCAGCCAGCTGAGGGCGCTCTCCCCCAGCGGCCGGTGCGCGCCTTTCGACCGCGATGCCGACGGCCTGGTCGTCGGGGAGGGCGCGGGGATCTTGGTGCTCAAGCGCCTGTCCGACTCGCTGCGCGACGGCGACCGGATCCGCGGCCTGATCCGCGGGGTCGGTCTTTCGAACGATCTGCGCGGGAATCTGCTCGCCCCGGACCCCGAGGGCCAGCTCCGCGCCATGAACGCCGCCTACCGCAGCGCCGGCTGGGAGCCGTCGGACACGGATTTGATCGAATGCCACGGCGCCGGAACTCCGCTGGGCGACGGGACCGAGCTGACGAGCCTTCGGCGCCTTTGGGGCGAGTCCGGCTGGCGACCGGGCCAGTGCGCCATCGGCTCGGTCAAATCCATGATCGGGCATCTTCTGACCGCGGCCGGCGCAGCCGGGATCATCAAAACGCTGCTGGCCATGCACCACGGAGTCCTGCCGCCGACGCTTCATTTCCGACAGGCCCCTCCGGGAAGCCCCTTGCATGACGGCCCCTTTCGCGTCCAGACCGAATGCGAAGCCTGGCACCGCCGCGCACCGAACCGACCGCGGCGCGCGGCGGTAAGCGCTTTCGGCTTCGGCGGCATCAACGCGCACCTTCTGCTGGAGGAATGGCGGCCAGAAGGGACAAGTTGGAAGCTTGAAGTTGGAAGGCAGAAGGCGGAAGAAGAGAATAAGAAGGGCGGCCAGATTCCGCTGTTCGGCGGTCCGTTTGAAGAGCCGCCCGTGATCAGCTCCAGTTCTCCGGACACGCCCCCTTCCCCCTTCCCCTTTCCGCCTTCGGAAATCGCGATCGTCGGAATGGCGGCGTCTATCGGCCAGGCAGCCGGACTGGAGGATTTCCGCAAAGCGATTTTAAGCGGCGTGCCGATCCACCGGCCGCGGCCGGCCGACCGCTGGAAGGGCTGCGACGCGGTGCTGCCCGACGGCACGCATCCGGCTGGAAGCTTCATGGAGGAGATCGTGCTCGAAGCGGGCGAGTTCCGCATCCCGCCCCTTGAAATCGCCGATATCCTGCCCCAGCATCTGCTGATGCTCAAAGTGGCAGGAGCCGCCATGGCAGATGCGAACCTGGCGTTGTCCGCCGAACGGCCTCGCATGGGAGCCCTGATCGGCATCGATTTCGACTTCGAGGCGACCAATTTCCATCTGCGCTGGTATCTGGAAGGCGTCTTTCCGCAATGGCGCCGGGCGCACTCCCCGCAGCTTTCGGAAGCCCAAGCCGCGGATTGGTTGAAGGCGCTGAAGGATGCCTGCGGACCTCCGCTGACTGCCACCCGCACCCTGGGCGCCCTGGGCAGCATGGTCGCCAGCCGCATCGCCCGGGAGTTTCGATTGGGCGGCACGAGCTTTGTCGTCTGCGCCGAGCAGGCCTCGGGACTGCGGGCGCTTGAAATCGGCACGCGGGCCTTGCAGGCGGGCGAACTCGATGCGGTTTTGGTCGGCGCGGTGGACCTTTGCGGCGACCTGCGTTCCATCGCGGCGCAGTGGGAACTCGGAATCTCCGCCCTCTCTCCCGAGGGGATCCCGCCGGGAGAGGGGGCGACGGCCTTGGTGCTCAAGCGCACGGAAGACGCGCGTTCCGACCGAGACCGGATCTACGCGGTGATCCGCGGAATCGGTGCGGCCGGCGGGGGCGGGCTGGACGAACGGGTTCCACCGGCGGAGATCCGCTTGAGGTCTCTGTCTCAGGCTGCCGCCGCGGCCGGACCTCGCCGGGCATCATCTATGCTGATCGAGGTTCAGGGCGACGGAACGGACTCTGAAAAAGATTTCGAAATACAGGCCGCAGCCGATTCGGCGCCGACGGACCATGTTCAGGCGACTCTTGGCTCGACGACCGCCCTGACCGGCAGGACCGGCGCCGTTCAAGGCCTGGCGGCCGTAGTCAAATCGGCCCTTTGCCTGTACCACGAAGCCCTTCCGCCTCTCCCGCCCCTGGACTCTGTGGAATGGTCGCGCTCGCAATCGACCGGAGCAGCCGCTATTGCCAGCCGGGTGCAGCCGTGGCCATCCGGCGGCAACGGCCAGCGTCAGGCCGTCGTCGGCATGGCGACTTTGGACGGCAATTGCGCCCATGTGATACTTGAAGAAACAGGCTCCAACCACTCGATAAATAACACCTTAAATACGTTATCAACAACTGAAAAATCCCGCGTTGCTGCAACGCCGGCTGAAGGCCGAAGGGAATGGACCCGCATCCCTGTCGCCGGAAGAAAGCTGGTCCTGCCGCCGCCTCCGCTCCCGCCGGCTCCCGGATTGCCCCCTTCACCGGTCGTCTTTGCGGTTCAACCGCCCGCCGACCAGGGGCTGGCCGTGGCGTGCATGCACCGGCTGGCCGCCGTTTCCGAAACCACGGCCCGGGTGCACCGGTCCTTTCTTGCGACGACCACCGAAATGACCCGCGCGTTGGCCGAGTCCGTCCAGCTTCACAGCCGGCTCCTTGCAACCGCCGACATCCAGGAAGATGGCTCTACCCGGCCGCCCGAGCCAATCCCCGCTCCGGCTTTCAGCCGTGAGCAATGCATCGAATTCGCGCGTGGCGCGGCCGCACGGGTGCTCGGCCCGGAGTTCGCTGAAGTGGATACATTCGCGGCTCGGGTGCGGCTTCCGGACGAACCGCTCATGCTGGTCGACCGCATTCTTGAGGTCCACGGCGTCAAAGCCTCGCTCGGTGCCGGCCGGATCGTCACCGAACACGACGTGCGCCCCGGTGCCTGGTACCTCGACGGCGGGCGCGCGCCGGCGTGCATTTCGGTGGAGGCCGGACAGGCCGATCTTTTTCTTTGCGCCTACCTCGGCATCGATCTCGCCGTGCGCGGCCAGCGCACCTATCGGCTGCTGGACGCCACCGTGGAGTTTCACCGCGAGCTTCCGCGGCCCGGCGAAACCATCCGCTACTCGATCGAAATCGAGAAGTTCCTGCGCCAGGGTGAAACCTATCTTTTCCTGTTTCGCTTCAAGGGAACCGTCGACGGCTCCCCGTTGATCACCATGACCAACGGCTGCGCCGGTTTTTTCACGCCCGAAGAGGTCCTTCACTCGGGCGGGATCATCCCGACCGATGCGGACCTGCGGCCGGCCGTGGGACGCACGCTAGCCGGCTGGAAGCGCCCGGTTCCCATGGCAAGCGAAACCTACGACGACCGGGCCCTGGACGCCCTGCGGGCGGGCGACCTGGCGGCATGCTTCGGAGAGCTTTTCGAGGGGGTGGATCTGTCCGAGTCCCTGCGGCTGCCGGGCGGCCGCATGCGCCTGATCGACCGGGTCCTCGGGCTGGAGCCCGACGGCGGACGCTACGCACTGGGCCGCATCCGGGCCGAGGCCGATATTCACCCGGACGACTGGTTTCTGACCTGTCATTTCGTGGACGACATGGTCATGCCCGGCACCCTGATGTACGAGTGCTGCGCGCACGCCTTGCGGGTGATGGTCCAGCGCATCGGCTGGGTCAGCGACCGGCCGCAGGCCCGCTACGAACCAATGCCGGGCGTCAAGGCCACGCTCAAATGCCGCGGACCGGTCACCCCCGCCACCCGCCGGGTCGTTTACGAAGTCGACATCAAGGAGCTCGGCTACGGTCCGCAGCCGTTCGCCATCGCCGACGCCAACATGGTTGCCGACGGCCGTCACATCGTCCGTTTCCAAGACATGTCCCTGCAGCTCACGGGCGTCACCCGCGCGGAGATCGAATCCTATTGGGAGCGGCGGCGCAACGCCCCGTCGGCCGGTGCGCCTGCCAAGCGAGCGGCCGCCGCCTTCAGCCGTGCTCAACTGGAGGAGTTTGCGCGCGGGAGGCCATCGCGGGCCTTCGGCGAGCCCTATGCGCCGTATGACTCCGGCCGCTTCGTCGCCCGGCTGCCCTCGCCGCCCTACCTTTTCATCGACCGGATCACCCGGGTCGAGCCCGAGCCCTGGGTGGTGCGGCCCGGCGGCTGGGTCGAATCCGAGATGGATGTGGCGCCGGACGCCTGGTACGTCGCGGCCGAACGCAGCGCAGCCGTACCCTATTGCGTTATCCTGGAAGCCGCGCTGCAGCCCTGCGGCTGGCTGGCGGCCTATATGGGCTCGGCGCTCAAGAGTGAAAAGCCGCTTCATTTCCGCAACCTCGGCGGCAGCGCCACGTTGCACGCCGCGGTGCCCGCCGACGTCGGAACCCTGCTCGCCCGCATCCGCATGACGCACGTCTCGGGAGTGGTCGACATGATCATCGAACACTTTGAATTCGAAATCCACGCGGCCCGGGGAATCGTCTACAGCGGCTCCACCTACTTCGGTTTCTTCACGCCGGCCGCACTGGAGCGCCAGGAAGGCATCCGCGATGCCCGGCAGGCGGTTTCGGCGCACGGGCCCGGGACGATGGCCGCGGAAGGCGTTGCCTTTCCGCACGAGGCGCCCTTGACGCCCGATGACCGCAACCGCAGCCCTGCTGCCGGCATGGCCGATCCGGCCGCCGCGCTGCGCATGATCGACCGCATCGATCTTTTTCTGCCGGAGGGAGGTTCCCGGCGGCTCGGCTTCATCCGCGGATCCAAGGAGGTCGACCCGGCGGATTGGTTTTTCCGGGCTCATTTTTTCCAGGACCCGGTCTGGCCCGGCTCTCTCGGGCTGGAATCGTTCCTGCAGCTTCTGAAGTTCGGGGCTCGACAACGCTGGCCGCACCTGGCCGCTTCGCACCGCTTTGCGCCGGCCATCGACCGTGCCCATCGCTGGACCTACCGCGGCCAGATCCTGCCCTCCAACCGCCGGGTGACCGTGGAGGCATCGGTCACCGAAATCGTTGAAGCGCCCCACCCGACCATGTGGGCCGAGGGGTATCTTATAGTCGACGGGCTTCCGATCTACCGGATGGAGGATTTCGGGATCCGCTTGCTGCCCGAAAACGACAAAGAATAAAGAAAGGTTTCCGCCATTCAATGAACTATACCCGGGTCCGTATCGCATCCTTCGGCTATGAGCTGCCGCCGAACGTGGTAAGCTCCGAGGACCTCGAACACCGGCTGGCGCCGCTGTACACAGCGCTCAAGATCCAGAAAGGCCAGCTCGAGGCCATCACCGGCATTCGTGAACGCCGTTATTGGGATGCCGGTTTTCAGTTGAGCAGGGGAGCGTCGCAGGCCGGCCGCAAAGCCATCGAGGCGGCAAGGCTTTCGCCGGACCGCGTCGGCATGCTGATCTACGGCGCGGTGTGCCGGGAAAACCTTGAGCCGGCATCGGCCTGTGCCGTGGCGCACACCTTGGGTCTGCCGCCCGAATGCCAGATCTACGATGTATCCAATGCCTGCCTGGGCGTGCTGAACGGCATGGTCAATGTGGCCAACGCCATCGAGCTGGGCCAGATCCAAGCCGGCCTCGTGGTGGCCTGCGAATCCGCCCGGGAGATTGTGGACCTCACGATTGACCGGCTGAACCGCGAAAAGACCATGGACGTCCTGCGCAAGACGGTGGCTACGTTGACCGGCGGATCCGGCGCCGTAGCGGTTCTTTTGACCGATACCGATCTGACCCCCAACGGACATCGCCTTCTGGGCGGGGTGGCGCGCAGCGCACCCGAGCATCACCGCTTGTGTGTGTGGGGGCCGGACACCGGCATTCCGGGCGGCACCCGACACATGGCCGAAACCGATTCGGCCCAGGTGCTGCAACACGGCGTGGCCCTCGGCATGGACACCTTCCGGGAGTTCCGTCGGGTGATTTCACTGGCCGAGGGCCAGCCCGACAAGATCATCTGCCACCAGGTGGGCGCCACCCACCAGCGCTCCATTTTAAGCTCGCTCGGCCTGCCGTCCGAACGGGATTTCACGACGTTCCGGCACCTGGGCAATATCGGCACCGTTTCGCTGCCGATCACCGCCGCCGTCGCCGCGGAACGAGAGTTTCTGCGGACCGGCGACATGGTGGGCTTCCTGGGCATCGGCAGCGGGTTGAACTGCCTGATGCTGGGAGTTGAGTGGTGAAATGCCCCACCGGCGCATAGACATTACTCCCTTTCGTCATCTCTACCCCTTCGCCTCCCGGTACGCGGAGGTGAACGGCCGCCGGATGCATTATGTGGATGAGGGCCGGGGCGAGCCGATCCTGATGGCGCACGGCAACCCCACCTGGTCCTTCTATTTCCGGAAACTGATCGGCGGGCTTTCGCGGGATTACCGGACGATCGCCCCGGACCACATCGGCTGCGGCCTGTCCGCCCGGCCGGCCGCATCCGATTACGGCTTCCGCCTTCAAGACCGGGTCGACGACCTCGAAGCGTTCTGCAGCCATCTGGGTATCGACCGCAACCTGACCCTGGTGCTGCACGACTGGGGCGGCGCCATCGGGATGGCGATGGCCGTACGCCATCCCGAGCGCATCGCCCGCCTGGTGCTGCTGAACACGGCAGCCTTCCTGAAACCCAGGGGCAAGCCCCTGCCCCTCGCGATCAAACTGGTCCGCCGCTTTTCGTTCCTGGCGACTCCAGCCGTGCTGGGGCTGAATTTATTTGCCCGCGGGGCTGCCTGGACCGCCTCTGCCAAAGGTCTCCGATCCGACGTACGCAAGGGTCTTCTCGCCCCCTACAACACCTGGCGCAACCGCCTGGCCACCCTTCGGTTCGTGCAGGATATCCCCCTGTCACCGGAAGATCCCAGCTATGGCCTCCTGGAACAGGTCGATCACGGCCTCCGGGAGTTCGGCGCCAAGCCGGTTCTGATCTGCTGGGGAGCGCGCGATTTCGTCTTCGACCGCGATTATCTCAGCGAGTGGCGCCGCCGCTTTCCCCTGGCCGAGGTCCATTGTTTCCCGCACGCCGGCCATTATGTTCTCGAGGACGCCCCTGACCGCATCCTGGAATTGCTCGCGGCCTTCCTCAAACGCCACCCCCTTCCGCATTGAAAATCAGCGGTGATTGGTGTAGGTTTTCCGGCACCCCATCGAGGAGAGCAACCGCATGTCGGATCCGGCCGAAAACGACTCGGTCCATGTGAACGTGGCGTTGCATTTGCGGCGTGCCGCGCAATCCCGGCCCTTCAAACGCGCGGTCGTCTGCCCGTCCGGGCGCGACCGCTACGGCCGGGTGACCTATGCCCAGATCACCTTCCAGCAACTCGACCGCGAATCGGATCGCATCGCGCACGGCCTGCAGTGTGCCGGCATCGGGCGCGGCGTCCGCACGATTCTGATGGTCCGCCCCAGCATCGAATTCTTCGAGTTGATTTTTGCCATATTCAAGGTCGGCGCGGTCCCGGTGGTCGTCGATCCCGGCATGGGCGTCCGCCGGATGCTCACCTGCTTTCGTTCGACCCGGCCGCAGGCCTTGATCGGCGTACCGCTGGCGCATGCCGTGCGCACCCTCTTCCCCAAATACTTCAAAACCGTAAAGGCTTGGGTCACCGTCGGCCGGCGCTGGTTCTGGGGCGGGCATACCCTGAAAAAGCTGCGCCGGCCGGCCTGGAGACCGTTCGAGGCCGCGCGAACCGCACGGGACGACACGGCGGCCATCCTGTTCACCACGGGCAGCACCGGCCCGGCCAAGGGAGCGGTCTACACCCACGGCAACTTCGACGCCCAGCTGCGGCAGATCGCGGCCCATCTCGATTTCGAGCCGGATGAACTCGACCTATCGACCTTTCCGCTCTTCGCCCTCTTCTATCCGGCCCTCGGCGTGACGGCCGTGGTGCCGGACATGGACCCCACCCGACCGGCGCAGGTCAACCCGGACCGCATCATCGAGGCCATCGCCGACCAGGGAGTCACCAACATGTTCGCCTCCCCGGCCCTCCTGGAACGCGTCGGGTCCTACGGCCGCGCGCGCGGCATCGTGTTGGCCCCGCTCAAGCGCGTGATTTCTGCCGGTGCACCGGTGCCGGCCCGCACCATCGAGCTCTTCGCGTCCTTGATGCCCGCGGGCGCCGATATCCACACCCCTTACGGGGCCACCGAGGCCGTGCCGGTCGCCTCCATCCGTGGCAGCGAAATCCTGTCGGAAACCCGGTCCCTCACGGACCGGGGCTATGGAATTTGCGTGGGGCGGCCGATCAACGACATTCCCGTCCGCATCATCACGATCACCGACGACCCCATCCGTCGCTGGAAGGAGGAACTGGCCGTCCCCCCGGGGGAGATCGGCGAAATCGTCGTCAAGGGCGACCTCGTCAGCCGCGGGTACTTCGATAACCCGCTGGCCGACTCGCTGGCCAAGATTCCGGACAACGACGGCTTCTGGCATCGCATGGGCGACTTGGGCTGGGTAGACAAGAAGGGGCGCATCTGGTTTTGCGGCCGCAAGAGCCAGCGGGTGGTCACCTCCCGGGAGACGCTGTACACCATTCCCTGCGAATCGATTTTCAACACGCACCCGCTGGTCCACCGCAGCGCGCTGGTGGGCATCGGCCCTTCGGACCATCAGGTGCCGGTGGTCTGCATCGAGCTTAAAAAAGGAAAAGGCCGCGTCCATCGCCGAACCGTCAAGACGGAACTGCTGGAGCTGGCCGCACGCAACGATATGACGCGCGACATCCAGACCATCCTCTTTCACGATTCATTCCCGGTGGATATCCGCCACAACGCCAAGATCTTCCGCGAACGCCTGGCGGTCTGGGCAGCCCGAAGGGTGAAGCCGCCGACCCTTTCCGCCCGGCGCCGGCCGGCAGAAAGATGACTTTCCCCGGACATATGCCCGAATCCGTGTTGGTCACGGGCGGCGGCGGTTTTCTCGGCCTGGCCATCGTGCGCGCCCTGGCGGCTCGCGGGGACCGCGTACGCAGCTACTCGCGCAGCGCCCACGCCGATCTGGAGGCCTTGGGGATCGAGCAGGTCTGCGGCGACATCGCCGACCTGCGGGCACTGGAACGTGCCTGCACCGGGATGGCGGCGGTCTTTCACACAGCGGCGAAGCCGCCGCCGTGGGGGCGCACCGCCGATTATCACCGCACCAATGTCCTGGGCACGCAAAACGTGATCGCGGCCTGCCGCAACACGCGCGTCCCGCGCCTGATCCACACCAGTACGCCCAGCGTCATCTTCGACGGCCGCGACCTCGAGGGCGTGGATGAATCGGTCCCCTACCCGGCGCGCCATACCGCCGCTTACGCCGCGACCAAAGCCCTGGCCGAACAGCTGGTCATTGCCGCCGCCGACGGCCGGCTCGGCACCATCGTTCTGAGGCCCCATGAAATCTGGGGGCCCGGGGATCCGCATTTCGCCCCGCGGATTATCGCCCGGGCGAACCGGCTCCGGCGCATCGGCAGCGGCCGCAACCGGGTCGACACGACCTATATCGACAACGCCGCCGTGGCCCACCTGCTGGCGGCCGACGCGCTCAAGGCCAACCCGGGCCTCTCGGGCCGGGTCTATTTCATCAGCCAGGGCGACCCGATCCCGGCCTGGGACATGATTGAGGCCATTCTCAAAGCGGCCGGCCTCGGGCCTGTCAGGGGGCGCGTCCCCCATCGCCTGGCCTGGACGATGGGGCTGGTGTTCGAAAAGCTCTACTTGTGGCTGAATCTGGCCGGGGAACCGCCGATAACGCGTTTTGTGGCCGATGCCCTGGCCAAAGCGCACTGGTTCGACATCGGCGCCGCGCGCCGCGATTTGGGATACGCACCGAAGGTGGCCACTGCCGAAGGTCTGCGACGGCTGGAAGCGTGGCTGAAACGTCAAGAAGGAGGAAACCCCCGTCGATGAAGTTAACGGATATCGCTCCGCTGGAGCGCTGGATGGAATTGGAAAACGACATCAACGCCCGCTCGGGCATGGACGCGAACGTCTTCGACACCAGGGGCTATCGGATTTCGCCTCAGAAGCACTGGGCCAACGAGCTTTGCCCGGCCATCAAAGACACCGACAAGGGTCAGAGCTTCATCTGCGCGCCCGCCCATATGAACATCGCCGCCCAAGCCGCACGCGCCGGCGAAACGGTGATCGAAGAGTGCGATGCCGGCATGATCAAGCTGGTGGTGCCGATTGTTGTGGATGGCGAGTTTATCGGCGCCGTCGGCGCCTGCGGCATGCGCTTCGAGGATAGTGAGATCGACGCCTTCCTCGTCAACAAGATGACTGACATCGACGAAGACAAGGTGGAATCCCTGGCCGCAAAAGTCCCTGCCATCACGCGCGAAAAAGCCGAAGAGCTTGGCCGCTACATCCTCAAAGAAGTCGACGCGATTTTAAATTCCCGGCTCGATCCGAGATAGAGTGAAAAAGAGCCAAGGATGTCGCAGAAGCCACATAGACCAAAATAGCTGAATGTGGAAATTGGCGCTCTCTGAAAAGCATGACATATGCGGATTTAATCTATCGTAAGTTTCGAGATGCTTGAATGATCTGATTAATCCGACAAAACACAACGCAGGGATTCCTTGTGATATAACCTCAGCCGAGGGGATGATTTGATTTGATTTTTCACCCCAGACAAGGGTATTATTCAGCCAGGTTGTAGTATCTTTATAACTCGACCGGACCTGATGCAGGCGCTGGTTTGCTTAAGCGGTTCGGACCTCCCTTTGCCAGCCCAATTTCTTTTCTAAATTTTCCTTCCTCATCCTGAGTTGGCCAAACCTTCTGCTCAAGGAGGTGGCTCATGGAACAGGACCAATTCAAGCGTAAACTTACCACTATCCTTAGTGCCGATGTTGCCGGTTACAGCCGCCTGATGGGTGAAAACGAGGCGGCAACGGTCAGGACCCTGGAAAAGTACAAGCAGATCATGTCCGAACTGATCCGTCAGCACCGTGGTCGTGTGGTGGATTCCCCTGGGGACAATCTGCTGGCCGAGTTTACCAGCGTGGTGGGTGCAGTTCAGTGCGCGGTGGCAACCCAGAAGGAGTTGCAAGCCCGCAACGCCGAGTTACCCGAGAACCGCCGTATGCTGTTTCGCATAGGGGTGAACCTTGGGGATGTGATCGAGGAAGGGGAGAGGATCTACGGCGGTGGCGTCAACATCGCCGCCCGGCTCGAGTCCCTCGCCGATCCTGGAGGAATCTGCATCTCCAAGACCGCCTTCGACCAAATCGAAACGAAACTGCCCTTCGGCTATCAGTACCTTGGCGACCAGTCGGTCAAAAACATTGCCAGGCCGATAGGGGCTTACAAAGTCCTCATGGAACCGCGGGTTATAAGCAGGGCAAAACTGGGTAAAACAAGCCCTGCCGCCAGAACGATAAGAACCCGGAAAATCGCATTCGCTTGTGCGGCAGCCCTGTTGATCGCGATAAGCGCCGCTGCCGTATGGCAGTTCGCCGCGCATAAAGCCCCACCGCCGGAAGGAACGGTCGATTTGAGGAAAGTGGCCTTTCCAGTTCCTGGAAAGCCATCCATTGCGGTGCTGGCCTTCCAGAATATGACCGGAGACCCTCAACAAGAGTATTTTAGCGATGGTATAGCTGAGCAAATTATTACAGGATTATCGCAAGCACCGGATATTTATGTCACTGCTCGCACCTCCAGCTTCGCCTACAAGGGAAAATCCATGACGGCTCAACAAATCGCCGACCAACTGAAGGTGGGCTATTTGCTTGAAGGCAGCGTTCAACGTGATTCCGACAAGGTGCGCATAAACGTTCAATTGATCGATGGCCGCAACGGAAATCATATCTGGTCCGAACGCTATGACCGCAAACTTGAAGACCTTTTCGCCCTGCAAGACCAGATAACAATGGCGGTCATGGCTGCCGTGAATGTCCAATTCACGTTAGGCGCGGGGGCGAGTTTAAAGTATTCAAGACCCAGCAATCTCAAAGCATATGAATATTATCTCAAGGGGCTGTACCACCAGTCGCGACGCAGCCCACAAGACCTTCTTGCGGCAGAACAAATGTTTGAGGAGGCGATAAACCATGATCCCAATTTTGCAGCGGCATACAGATCGTTAGGGTATGTTCATGCGGATAAAGTTTGGTTTCGTATTTCTAAATCACCCGAGAAATCCATCGAACAAGCCGAACAAGCAGCTCAAAAATTTATAGCCCTAACCCCCAATCAGCCCCCGCCATATCCATTGTTAAGTATGATAAGCGTACTAAAAAAGGATTTAAACAATGCAATTCTATTTGGCGAGAAGGCTATCGAATTTAGCCCTAACGAGGCTGGGTGCTATCTTTCACTGGGTATGGCATTGAGAAATGTAGGACGGTTTGAAGAATCAATCGTAAACCTTGAAACTGCTCTGCGACTATCGCCCCTTAGGCCACTAAACATAATCAATAACCTCGCATGGTCTTGCGTCGGCAATAAGCATTATGACAAGGCAATCCTCTTATGGCGCGAAACGCTTGAGCGCAATCCGGATTACCTTTTTGCTTATCAAGGGCTTACGGCAGCATATGAATTATCTGGTGACCATGAAGATGCACTCTGGGCTGCAGCAAACGTAATGCGAGTCAACCCAAAATTTTCAATCGAAGTTGAGGAGAAAATGTCATCTTTACAGGATGAAGCCTTCAAGAAACGATCTTTTGATGCACTTCGTAGTGCGGGGCTGAAGTGATCTAAATCTGACTGGTTAGAAGCAGTTTAAACGTTTGAAGGCTCCAGGGTCCACAAATTATCTATCACCGGAAAAACAGTTAGACAGAAATTTGGTGATTTGACAGCGATCCTCACCATATCGGTTATCTGAAAACGTCAGGTTGAAGGCCCGTATCGCCAGCACAGGCGGTCCAGGCGGCCCGGTTTCGGTTTGACATGAGCAGGCCGTGTCCGGAAGTAAGAGCGGTATGCGGAATCAATCTGCGATAAATTTGAGAAAAGGAGACAAGAATATGATTCGAAGAAGGAACAGATTGTGCCGTGCGATGACCATTACAATAGCACTCCTCGGAGCCTGCCCGGTTATCGCAGCAGCGGTTGATCTGAGTATTTATGCGCCTGGTGGTGTTAGATCAGCGTTGCAAGCCGCAGCGTCAGCGTTTGAGAGCGAAACCGGACACACGGTCAAGTTCACCTTCGGTACAGGTGGCGGCATCCAAAAGCAGGTGGCTGAGGGTGCGCCAGCAGACG
>JAUQXK010000048.1 GCA_030834695.1 Desulfobacterales bacterium | reverse complement strand
TGGCGCGGCGCTTGGTTATTCACGCGAAGCGCCTACCGGTATTTCCGGAAGTGGGGATTCCGGTGGTGGTGAGCCCTAACCGGCTGTTGATAACCGGCTGCAGCGGCTTCATCGGTAGGGCATTGTCGCAACAATGTTTAGCCGAGGGAAAGGCTGTAAGAGGGACGGTTCGCTCGGCATCCAAATGGGTCCGGCTCCCCGGGGGAGTTGAGCCCATTATCGTTCAGGATATCGGCCCGGACACGGACTGGTCCGAAGCTTTGGATGGCGTGGGCGAAGTCGTTCATCTGGCCGCACGAGTCCATACCCGTCAACGCTCCACCCCGAACTGCCAAAATGAATATTTTCGGATCAACACGGCCGGAACGGCGTGTCTCGCCCGCGCTGCGGCGGAGGCCGGCGTCCGGCGGATGGTTTTCCTAAGCACGGTAAAGGTTCACGGGGAAGGCCGGCAGGAGCCTTATTCCGAGACTGACCGCGAAGCCCCGAAAGGTCCTTACGCAGTCAGCAAGCGGGCGGCTGAAACTGTCTTGCAGGAGGTCTCCGACCGGAGTTCATTGGAAACGGTGGTTTTAAGGCCACCGTTGGTATACGGCCCCGGGGTAGGGGCCAATTTTTTTCGTCTGGTTCAACTCCTTGATCGGCGGCTTCCATTACCATTGGCAAGTGTATCCAACCGGCGCAGCATGATTTTTGTGGATAACCTGGTCGACGCAATCCTGGCCTGCCTGCGAGAACCGAAAGCAGCCGGCCGGACCTACCTGGCCGCGGATGAAGAGAGGCTTTCCACTCCACAGCTGATTGCCCACATCGCTGACTTCCTGGGTGTGCCAGCCAGGCTGTTTGCATTCCCTCCATTCCTTTTGCGACTGGCTGGAACCCTTGTGGGAAAAAAGGAGGAAACCGATCGACTGTTAGAAACCCTTGTGGCTGACACATCGAAGATCCAGCAGGAGCTAAATTGGCGCCCAAGATATTCTTTGAGTGAAGGTCTCAGAGCGACCATCGCGTGGTATCGGAAAACAATGTCGTATGGGTATGCAACCAGGGCGGTCAAGTGAGATGCAACAGCCGAGACCTTTCAAGAGCCTGGCAGACTCGATCCTTCTTAAACGGGCGTTTGATATTATGTTGGCATTCTTTTTAATGGGGGTTTTCGGTTTGCCCATGGTTGTGTTAGGCATTTTGATCCGGCTGGGTTCAAGCGGTTCGGCGCTGCATTGGTCTGACCGCGTTGGAATAAACAATGTCATTTTTAAAATGCCGAAATTCAGGACCATGCTCCCGGACACGCCGGCCGTCGCCACCCACTTGTTGGAGCGCCCTGAGAGCTATGTGACCCCGATCGGTCGAATCCTGCGCAGGCTCAGCCTGGACGAGTTGCCCCAGATCTACAGCGTGTGCAAAGGGGATATGAGCTTTGTCGGTCCGCGACCGGCACTCTTCAATCAACAAGACCTCATTGACCTGCGGACCCAAAAAAACATCCAGCGCCTCCTGCCTGGCATTACGGGATGGGCCCAGGTCAACGGCCGGGATGAGCTTTCCATCCCGGTCAAGGTCGAATTCGACGGATACTATCTTCGGCATAAGTCGTTAAGCCTCGACGTGCGCATACTGGCGATGACGCTGCTGCGGGTCCTCCGCTGTCAGGGCGTCAGCCACTGAAGCGGTTTTAGAATTTAGAAAAGGGTACCGATGAACGGATAGTTTAACAACGCTCCGAAATATGCTATGAATAATCCTGTGCCTAATCCCTCTCTTATATGCAGATAATGTCGACCGGTGAAGATATCTGAACTCATTAATGTCCGGGGGAAGAAGTCCTTCTTCAACCGTAATTTTTTCATTTTATTCGGCATCGACGCATGTCTTCTGTGCCTGTCTTGGGTTGCGTCCTACCTGATACGTTTTGATTTCGACATCCCCGAAAAATTTGTCGATGAAATGGTTGCCATCCTGCCGGTGGCCATTCTGATCAAGCTCATCTGCTTTTATATCTTCGATGTCTACCGCGGCATGTGGCGCTTTACGAGCGTCACCGACCTGGTTGACATCATCAAGGCCGTGAGCATGAGCACTTTGATCATCATCGTCTGGATCGTGCTGATTTATCGCTATAAAAACGTTCCCCGTTCGGTCGTCTTCATCGACTGGGGTTTCAACATTCTGGCGGTTTCAGGCGTGCGTCTGGGTATCCGCTTGTTTTTCCAAAAGTATGTTCCCACGAACCCGATTCAGTCCCTTGCACCGATCAGCGGATTCGTAGAACGAATCCGCCGTGTTACGAATAAGCGCCTGTTGATCATTGGCGCAGGCAATTGCGGTGAAAAAATTTTACGTGAGATCCAAGACAACCCGCAGTTGCACTATCGGGTGGTGGGCTTTTTGGACGACAACCCCAATAAGATCGGCCGCAGAATACATGGCATTCAGGTGCGAGGCACCGTTGGGGATATGGAGTTCATTGCAGATAAAACCGAGGCCGATGAACTGCTTATCGCTATTCCGTCCGCCAGTGCGGAGCAAATGCGCCGGATCGTGGCCCTGTGCAAGCAGAGCGGGGTGCGCTTTAAGACTGTGCCAGGCTACGGCGAACTGATCGGCGGCCGGATCACTATGAAGACGGTGCGCGAAGTGGCATATCGCGATCTGATTGGGCGCGAGACCGTCAAATTGGATGAGAAATTGATTGACAGTTGCCTTCGAGGGCAGCGTGTCCTGGTTACCGGTGCGGGGGGGTCCATCGGATCGGAGCTCTGCCGTCAGATCTGCCGTTTCAGGCCTGAAGCACTAGTTCTTTTCGAAAGGGCCGAAAGCCCTCTCTACGAAATCGAGCTCGACCTCAAGAGGGATTTCGGACATCTGAATATCGTGCCGATACTCGCAGACATCCAGGACGCAGCAAGTCTGCGCAGGGCTTTTCAGGTCTACAAACCTCAGATTGCTTTCCATGCCGCCGCGTATAAACACGTACCGATGCTGGAGTTGCAGCCATGGAAGGCGGTCGAAAATAATATCATCGGCACCCAGTGCTTGTTGGATGTCGCCGATGAATTTAATTTGGAGCGGTTTGTTCTGGTATCCACCGATAAGGCCGTTAAACCGGGTAACGTCATGGGAGCTTCCAAGCGGGTGGCGGAGATGATCACCCTCAATCGGAACAGCTGCGGGCTTTCAAATGCCCGCATGATCGCCGTTCGGTTCGGAAATGTAGTGGGCAGCGTCGGCAGCGTGGCACCCTTGTTCAAGAAGCAGATTGAAAACGGCGGACCCGTCACCGTGACTCATCCGGATGTTACGCGATACTTCATGACCATCCGCGAGGCTTCTCAGCTGATTCTACAATCAGCGGCAATGGGGCAGGGCGGTGAAATCTACATTCTGGACATGGGGACACCCGTCAAGATCATCGATATGGCCCGGGACCTCATCCGGCTCTCCGGACTGGAGCCGGATGCCGACATCAAGATCGAATTTATCGGCCTGCGACCTGGCGAGAAACTCCACGAAGAGCTGATAACGGACGATGAAAACGCCGAGCCGACGCGGCACTCCAAGATTCTTATGCTGCGCGGAGGCTCCTGCAACCTGGATTTGCTGAACGGACAGATCAACGACCTTGCCGCTCTTGCCAGGATCCAGGACGGGGATAACATCCGTTCCAAGTTGCATGAGATCGTTTCGGATTACGCGCCGAGGGATCTCAACGCCATTTACGCGGATGTCGCCTAACGTTTTCGATGCTATATTTAGAGACCATCGATCCGGGCAAATGACCACAGAAAAAATCAAAATCCTGCTCCAAAAGGGCGTGGAAATTCAAAACCCAGCGACCGTCGCGATAGCACCGGAAGTTGATGAAGGCCGGATATCGGACAAAGGAGTGGTCATTCATTCCGGCTGCAGGATCTCAGGCAAACACACCTGGGTCTCAACCGGAGCCAGGCTAGGAGCCGCAGGGCCAGCGATCATCGAGAATTGCCAAATCGGCCCGGGGGTCGAGCTCGAAAGCGGATTTTTCAAGGATGCCGTTTTCCTGGCAGGCTCCCGTTGCGGCCCCGGTTCGCATGTGCGCGAAGGAACGATCCTGGAAGAGCAGGCCAGCATCGCCCACACGGTCGGCCTGAAACAGACGATTCTATTCCCGTTCGTCACCCTTGGAAGCCTGATCAATTTCTGTGATTGTCTCATGGCCGGCGGCACCGGTCGAAAAAATCACAGCGAGGTTGGCAGCTCCTACATCCACTTTAACTTCACGCCGAACCAGGATAAGGCGACTGCTTCCTTGATCGGAGATGTTCCGCGCGGAGTCATGTTGAACCAACGGCCGATTTTTCTGGGCGGGCAGGGTGGCATGGTCGGCCCGCTGCGGCTTAATTATGGAACCACGGTTGCGGCCGGCACCATTCTGCGCAAGGACGAGCTCCGACCGGACCGACTTATTTACGGCGGAGCCGCCAGGGGGGGCAACATCGAGTTTCGGCCGGGTAAATATTCAGGCGTTTCCCGGACCATCAAAAATAATCTTATTTATATCGGCAATCTGCTGGCCCTAAGACAATGGTACCGGGAAATCCGTGCACTCTTCATCGGCGCAGAATTCCCGGACGCCCTTCTTGAAGGGCTTTTGCAAACCGTTCTCAGGGCGATCGAGGAGCGCATGCGGCGGCTCAGGGAACTGGGTGTAAAGATGGAAGATGGGGGGGATTTGACTCTTGCATCCGCCTGGCCGGTGCTCGAAGAAAGACTTATGCGCCAGCGCGATCGCCTGGGAGAAGTCCGCTCGCTTGAAGCTTTTAAAGAAATAAT
>JAUQXK010000047.1 GCA_030834695.1 Desulfobacterales bacterium | reverse complement strand
GCCCTGGGGGATGTGGGTTACATCTTCCGATCGGGCAGCCTGGACCAGGTGATGGAAGTGGTGCGCTTCATCCACCACCGCCCGTCTGATTAATCGTCCCGAAATAGCACCGTCATGCCGGACGTGATGCGCCTGCCCCATGCCACGATACGGGGGCATCCAGAACGGGTCGAATTCACTGGATTTCGGCTAACAGCGCGCCGGAACGACGGCGTAAAGACAATGATGAGACCGTTCATAACCCCCTGCCGTCGGCATCGGCCGCGGCGCGGCCCAAGAGGAATCGGATATGCACATCGAACAGCACCGCTGGTGGAGTCCATGTTTGAACCGCGACATGGAAATCAAGATTTACGGGCATTGGGGCAGGCCCTTCCTGGTTTTCCCCTGCTCGCGGGGCCGCTACTTCGATTTCGAAGGCATGGGAATGGTCGCGGCGATCGCGGACTTCATCGACTCGGGCAAGATCAAGCTGTTCGCGGTCGACAGCGTGGACAGCGAATCCTGGTACCACTGGGGCATCTCGCCGGCGGAACGCAACGCCCGGCACGAAGCCTACGACGGCTATGTGGCGCAGGAAGTGATCCCCTTTATCCGCCAGCACTGCCGCCAGCCCGCGGAGCGGGTCATGGCCACCGGCTGCAGCATGGGGGCCTACCACGCGGTAAACTTCTTCCTGAAGCACCCGGATGCCTGCGAGGGCACCGTGGCCCTCTCCGGCCTGTACCGGCTGGACCGGCCGGAGTTCGGTCTCAGCGCTGAGGACCTCCCGGCGGTCTATTTCAACTCGCCGCTCGCCTATCTGCCGGGGCTTTCCGACCCCTGGTTCCTGGACCGGTACCGCAACAGCCGCATCATTGTCTGCGTGGGGCGGGGCGCCTGGGAGCAGGAGGCCATCGATGACACCCGTGCCCTGGATCACTGCTTCCGCACGAAATCGATCCCGGCCTGGGTGGACTTCTGGGGCGACGATGTCAACCACGACTGGCCGTGGTGGTACATGCAGATGAATTACTTCCTCGGCCGGCTTTACGGATCGGAGTAAATACAGCGGCACCCGTTATGGGGCGTTGTGAATCTCGATTTCCACCCGGCGGTTCAACCGGCGACCCGCCGCGGTGTCGTTGGCTCCCAGGAATTTGGCCGACCCGTGACCGATCGCGAGCACCTGATCCGCCGGGCAGCCCTTACCGGATAGATAGCGTTTTACGGCGTCCGCCCGCTTCACGGACAAAATGAAGTTCAGCCTGGCATTGCCGCCGGAATCCGAATATCCATGAAGGCTGACCACACGCCCCGGGTGGTCGTGCAGCATGACGGCGATTCGATCCAGTTTTGGAGCCTCTTCGGGCGCAACCTCTTCGGCGCCGCTGGCGAAGAAGACGGTGAGCGTTGGATTGAAGCCGGTGGCCTCCCGGCTGGAGGGGGCGGGAGCACGGCCAGCGGCCCCGACAACAGCCTTTTTCTTAGCCGGTTCCGGTTCAGCGACCGGTGCCGGGTTTTCCGGCTGGGGCTTCGCCGGGGACGGGTCGAATTTAGCAGGTGCCATCTCTCGGCTGGCCTTGAGCGCCAGCCGCTCGCCGATCATATCGTGGATCTTCCGGGAGGTCTGGTGGTCCCAAACGCCCACATGGCCGGTCCGGATTCCGATCTCGGTTCGTTTCGCATCGACCCGTTGGATATCAATTTCGACCGGGCTCTCATCGGACTGCCGCGCCTTGAGGGTGGTTTTGCGCCCGTCGCCGGCCCTCTCGACCACCGCCATCTTCAGGGCTCCGAGCGTGTCGGTGCTCGCCTGTACGGCCTCCGAATAGCCGCTCTCATAGGTCTGGGTCAGTTCCCCCATGACGTAGGCCGTCGTGGCGGCGCCCGCGCCGACACCCAGCAGCGCAACCGCACACCCCGACGTCATGGCGGTCGTCCCTACCGCAAGTACCACGGCCAGAAGGCTGGCTGAAAGACGTTTCATCGGCAGCCGAATCTCAGGCAGGTGCAAACCCTTCCGCGGCGCGCATCGAACCGTGCCTGCTTTCCCTGAACGAATTCCAAGCAGACGAAAACGATGAATCGATATCGATCGTCAGGCTTTGCCTTTCTTGGATTTTTTTTCGGCACGCTTTTCCTTGAGGCTTTTCTGGGCTTTCTTCTTGACGTCTTTTTTCACATCCTGGGCCTTGGCCATTTTCAAATCCTCCTGTGCGTTTCGGATAGTAGCCGGATCGTGGAATGACCTCTACCAAAAATTCCGGAAAATGAAAACCCTTGAAACGGCATTGCCATGCTCAGGCAATCATGTAAGCGCCGGTCCCGACCGAGATCAGCTCCCGCTGCTCGTTGTGCAGCTCCATGCGCGTCACGGCCACCTTCTTCCCGGCGCGCAGGACATACCCCGTGGCGATGAAATGCCGGCCGATGCCCGGACGCAAATAGTCGATCCGCAGGTCGATCGTACCGATCTTGGCAAACCGGGCGGCCATCACCGGAGCGGGCTGCCCTTCGAGGGTCTTCAGCACGCCGAGAAATGCGACCAGGCCGCCCATGAAGTCCAGGGTGCTCGAGATGACGCCGCCATGCAGCGACCCGCGGATGAAATTGCCGATCAATTCCTCGCGCATCCCCAGTTTCACGGAAGGCCGGTCGAGATCGAGCGACTCCACCGAAAGGCCCAGAACTTTGTTGAAGGGTATTTTCTCTACCACTTCATGGATGATCGAAAGCACATCATCGACGTCGGAACGCGCGCTCATCAGGAACACCTCGATAATTATCGTTTGAATCGCCGCAGCTCGCGGTTGGACGCTGGGGGCCGTCGGCCGCGGCTCTGCCGGGTCGGCTCAACCTAAATTACGATGGGAAGCAAAAGCAAGAGAAAAAGGGAAGGCGGGTGCCGGAGCGTCAACCAGCCCGCCCCCGGTTGAC
This sequence comes from Desulfobacterales bacterium, assembly GCA_030834695.1. Classification (GTDB taxonomy): domain Bacteria; phylum Desulfobacterota; class Desulfobacteria; order Desulfobacterales; family SpSt-501; genus SpSt-501. Next base: position 55,459 of record JAUQXK010000047.1, on the reverse strand, counting down.
CCGGGGACGGGCTGGTTGCCCGGAGATACGCTGGAACCGGCTATAGACGTTCGGATTGGAAGTCCTTCTCGTCCAAGGGGATGATCTGCTCCGGTGTCGGTTGAGCGGGTCGCGCCGGATTGGAGACCCGGCTGCCGGTCCCACCGGCGGCCGGTGGAGCCGCTTCGGCTGCGTCAGTTTGTTGGTGACGGCTGCCGCCGACCAGAGCCACCAGATTCTCCACCATTTCGCTCAACTGCTCGGCCTGGGAGGTCATCTCTTCGGCGGACGAAGCGGACTCCTCGGCGTTGGCGGCGTTCTGCTGGGTTACTTTGTCCATCTCGGAAACGGCCGTGTTGATCTGCGTGATGCCCTGCGCCTGTTCGCCGGAAGCCGCCGCGATCTCGCCCACCAGTTCGGCCGCCTTGGCGGTGCTGCCGGCCACCCGCTGGAAGGCTTCGTTGGTTTTCTTTACAAACTCCGACCCGTCCTTGACGCGATTGACAGTTCCCTCGATCAGGTTGGCCGTGTTCTTGGCGGCATCGCTTGCACGCATGGCCAGGTTGCGCACCTCGTCGGCCACCACCGCAAACCCGGCACCGGCTTCACCCGCCCGCGCCGCCTCGACCGCGGCGTTCAGGGCCAGCAGGTTGGTCTGGAATGCAATCTCATCGATGGTCTTGATGATCTTCTGGGTTTCCTCGCTCGCCTGGGTAATGGCCTGCATCGAGCCCGTGAGACATCTCATGGACTCGTTGGCCTCGCCGATGATCTTGCCGGCTTCGGCCATCAACTGGTTGGCCTGGCCGGCGTTGTCCGCGTTCTGGCGGGTCATGGAGGACATTTCCTCCAGCGACGAAGAGGTTTCTTCGATGGAGGCCGCCTGCTCGCTGGTGCCTTCGGCCAGCTGCTGGGAGGCGGAAGAAACCTCGCCGGCCGCGGCGGACACCTGGCCGGATGCGGAGGAGAGCCCTTCGATGATGCGGTGGATCGGCCGGGTGATGGAGCGCGTGATGGCCCATGCCATGATGACGCCCATCAGGATGCCGGCCCCCAGCGCCACGACAATGGCCCAGTTGGAGGTGGTGACGATGGAGCGGGTCAGCGCATTCACCTCGTCCGACACCTTCCAGGCGTCTTGTTGAATGCTTTGAGCGGAGGCGACCACGGCTTCACCGTTCTGTTTCATTTTCGGCAGAATGGCCTGGCGCAGCTCGGCATCGTTCTTGGCCCACGCATTGACCGCGGCCAGATAGTCTTCCGTGGCCTTGGCGGCGCGATCGATCCGGCTCTTGTCTTCGGCCGCAAGCGCCACCTTGCGCAGGGAGGCATAGAGTTTGGGCAGCTCCTCGACCTGGACGTTCAGCGTTTCCCAGTCATTCGGGTTGCGGTCGATGAGGTAGGCCTTCTCGCTGAACCGGGCGCCGAGAGCCTCCTGCGATATCCCGGTTACGATGAACATGGATTCGACGATCTTGTCAAAAACGGCCTGCTTGGTCATCGTGTAGTCATCGACCATCTGGCTGACCGTGTCGCCCGACCGGTTCATGGTCTTGAGAAAATCGGCCAACGCCGCGCTCTTGGCATCGCGTTTGTACTCCGCAACCCACGCTTCAAGAGCCTTGGCGTAATCCTGGGTCGCCTTGCGGGCGTTGGCGATCTGCTTTCTTTCAGTCTCATCCGGGTTCAGTTTTTCCAATCCATCGTATCCGCCCAACAGGCTGGTCATATTGCGCTCGATGGCGTTAAGGGCCATCTGGTCGTGGTCGAGCATGTAAGCTTTTTCGTTCAACCGCAGGTCGAGCGCCCACGCATTGATGTTGTTGATAACCGCCAAGGCGCTGCTCGCCTGCCGGAACTCCGCTTTTTTCGTTTTCAGCAACGCGGCGGCCTCCTCGCTGACGATGTCGCCTTTTTGATCCATGAGGGTCTCTTCGGCCTTGTTTTTCTTGAGAGCCTCAACCGCCTGGTCATAGAGCTTGCCGTAATCCGACGCAGCCTTGCGGACCCCGGCAGACCGCGAAGCCAGCTCGTCGTTACGGGTGGCCTGGGCCAGCTTATCGATCTCGTCCAGATTGGCGGCCAGCTGGTTCAGCTTCTCCCTGGCCCGCGTGTAAATTTCAGCGGTCTTGAAGAGCAGATAGTTCTTCTCTTCCAGAATGGCCTCCAAGGCCGAACGCTCCATCGCGGTCGAGTAGCGGACCACCGGAAGGCTGTCCCGGTTGACCGCGGCGATGTTGGCATCCACCCGCTTGAACATGACGAACGCCGTGGCCCCCAGAGCGACCATCACCAGGATAACCGCTGCGAATCCCAGAATCAGTTTTGTGCGCAGTTTCATGATTTCGTGTCCTTTGCAGGAAAGCCCCGCCTCCCGACGCCAGTGGAGCGGGCGGCCCTGGATGAAATCGAGCCCCCGCCGGGGGCCGGCGGAGGCTCCTTCCTCAAGCGAGTTATTTCAAGTACACTCCGCAGCCGACGATGACATCGTTCACACGCTCGATGTACATGGACTTGGGTTCGATCTGGTTGGTCGTCGGATTCCGGAATTTGTAATCCTGCCAGCCGGAGGCCTGCTTCTTCATCATCTCAACCCGTTCCTTCACAAATTCCTTGCCGTCGACATCCTTGTTGTCGATCAGATCCCGGCCGATCATTTTGGCATTGGCGCCGTGGGCCAGGCACTTTCCGTTCATGTCGTAGACGACCACATAAAGATCGCGGTCAACGAACGAGCCCTTCGGATTGCTGAACTCGGCATACGCTTTTTCGGCTCCGCTGGATTTGATCAGGCCGATCGCCTTTTTCACCATGGCCGTTGCTTCGTCTTTGGTCCCGTTTTCAGCCGATAGAGCCATGTTACCGCCCACCGCCAACACGCAGCCGATTGCCAATACCATCAGACATAGTCTCTTCATTGATTCTTCCTCCCCGGTTGATTTTGGAATAATTTTATAAGGACGACCATGCATCACGAATTGCGCCAATGCATAGCTAATCTATCGGCAATGCCGGACGAGACTTGAGGAGCTATCAGGCACAATCGCAACGAGCAGGACGGTTGTCTGGAAGTGAATGAGTCGGCCGCGGGCCCCTTCGACGTCAAAAACAACCCGCCGAGGCTTAAAACAGCATACTGTTCAGCACGAGCAGCAGGTGATCAATTTGGATAGGTTGGTCTGATTCGATCGTTCGTTGATAGTCGCATTGTTATATACTTTGCCACCTAAAACTATAAAATACAGGTAAGACTATCTAAAGAACCAAAGCCGATCATTCTATAACAATATGTATTTATTGTTATTATTAATAGCATTCATTATACGTCTACTGGTATAAAATTTGCATTTTGCACCAGGTGTTTCTTTCGCGAACTCAATCACCCCCTCACAATCGAACCATGCCGCTGATGGTTCGGCGAATTAGCGATGGCAACCCGCAGGATCGCGCCTGCCTCTAAACCAGCGGACTGCGTTGCCCGACGCGCGGAAAATATTTACCCCGGAACCCGGCACGGTCCTCCTGAAAAGGCTCTTCATCGGGAGGCCAGCCGACCCAGCAGATCACCTGAAGGAGATTGTGCCATGGCGAGAATCCTTTACCGAGTGCAGATATTGTTGTTTCTGAGCCTGAGTGCCGTTGCCTCGGCGCATGCGGTTGATATGGGAATTATCACCGGCGGGGCCAAGGGGACCTATTATCAGTTCGGATTGAACCTGAAGACGCTCGTCGCCGAACAGGGAATCAATCTGACGGTAACGAACTCGACCGGTTCCGTTGAAAACGTATACTCGGTCTATAACCGACCCAACACCCAGTTGGGCATCGTTCAGGCCGATGTGCTGGCTTTCATCTCGCGGGCTCAGAACAACCCTGTTTTGAAGCAAATTGCCAAGAAGACCAAAATGGTCTTTCCGCTCTACAATGAGGAGGTCCATCTGCTCGGGCGCAGTGATATCGCCAGCTTTGACGACCTGGCCGGCCGGAGAGTCGCCGTCGGCGAAGCCGGCAGCGGGACGTATCTGACCGCCAAGCTGCTGTTTGAAATCGCCGAAGTCAGCCCGGCGGAAATGGTGGAAATCGGCACGGATGAGGCTCTGGCCCAACTCAAGAAAAAACAGATCGACGCCATGTTCTACGTCGCCGGCTACCCTGTTAAATTATTCAAGGAAAACGTGGCGGCCCAGGAAGGCCTGACTTTGTTGCCGATCGCCAATAAAAGCATCACCGAATTTTACCCGACGGCCAAGATCCCCCGCGCGACCTATGCCTTCTTGACCGAAGACGTCGACACGGTCGCCGTGAAGGCCGTCCTGGTATCCTATGATTTCCGCAGCAACCATTGCGACCATGTCGGCAGATTCGCAAAAATCCTGTCCGACAATCTATCCTGGCTGAAAAAGAACGGGCATCCGAAATGGAACGCCGTCGACCTGGAATACAACCTCAAGGGCTGGGAGCAGTACGATTGCGTCCAGAGAGCGCTCGGCAAACAAAAAGACCTGCAACGGCGGAAGGCGTCCGAAGTCAACCCCGTTCTGGATGCCATCCGGGATATGTTCTGAGGGGGGACAGATGACAGATCTTTTAGAAGAAATAAAACGGCTTCAGGGGCTGGAAGAGAAAAAAAAGAAAAACCTGCTTCCCCGGACGATTTTGGTTATTGCAACGGTTGCTCTCGTCACCGTCATGATCATCCGATTTCAATATAAGTACGAAAGATCCGCCCGGGATGAAGCAGCCCATCTCCAGCCGGCCGTTCTCATTAAAAAATTGTCTGATTCCTCCAGCCAGACCCCGGTGGCCGTCCGGGCGGCCGAAGACTCCAAATTAAACTTCGCTGCCCGGTCGGAAGCTCCCGCTGAACCAACGACGACGGCAAGCCCGGAGGTTCCGGACCGGGTGGACGCCCTCCGCCCGGGACCGCCGGAGCAGCCGGATCTCGAAAAAGCGATCGACATGCTGATGAAACGGCGGTCGCCTAAATACTGAAACGGCGGCAGGGTTGCATCGGCGCGCCGGGACCCCCCGGACGAACACTCCCGCGTCAGAAGCTGCGGTTGTTGGCGGCGGAGTTTATCTTGAAAACCTCAGCGACGGTGGCAGGCGACGAAGCGGCTGGGGGAGATTTCGCGGAATTCGGGGAGTTGTTCGGAGCATATGTCACAGCGTTCACGGCAGCGGGGATGGAAGCTGCAGCCCGACGGCGGGTGGATCGGGCTGGGCACATCGCCCGCCAGCAGGATACGGTTCTTGCGGGCCTTGGGGTCCGGCACCGGCGCGGCGGACAGCAGGGCCTGGGTGTAGGGATGGATCGGCTCGCCGTAAAGGGCCTGCTTGGACGCCAGTTCGACCAGCCGGCCGAGGTACATCACGGCCACCCGGTCGCAGATGTATTCCACCAGGCTCAGGTCATGGGAGATGAAAATATAGGTGAGTTTGAATTGAGTCTGCAATTCTTTGAGCAGGTTGACGACCTGGGCTTGGATCGACACGTCCAGGGCCGAGACCGGCTCATCGGCCAGGAGCAGCCGCGGATTTAACGCCAACGCCCGCGCGATAACGATGCGTTGGCGTTGTCCGCCCGAGAATTCGTGCGGGTAACGGCGGCCGTGCTCGGGCAAAAGACCGACCACCTTCAACAGCCACGCCACCCGCTCGCGCCGCTCCGCCGGCGCCCCCACCCGGTGGATGTCGAGCGGCTCGGCGATGAGGTCTCCGACCTTCCGCCGCGGATTCAGGGACGAGTAAGGGTCCTGATAAACGATCTGGGCCTCGCGCCGGAACTGCTTCAAGCGCGGCGGATCAAAGGCCGCGATGTTCTCTCCGTCAAAGAACACCCGACCGGCCGTAGGATCCTCAAGCCGCAGCAGCGCCCGGCCCAAAGTGGACTTGCCGCAGCCGCTTTCCCCCACCAGGCCGAAAACCTCGCCCGCCGCCACGCTGAGAGACACATCCGCCACCGCCAGCACCCGGCCCTGACGGCGCGAGAAACCCGCCCCCTTCAGGGGGTAGTGCTTGGCGACATGTTCAGCGGCCAAAATCGGATGCGCCATGGCTTTACTCCATCGGCTTCCAGCAGCGGGCATGGTGGCCCGGAGCGATCGGCCGCCACGGGGGCTCTTCGCCACAGGCTTCGTGCCGCCGGAAACAGCGGTCCTGAAAGGCGCAGCCCGAAGGCAGGTTCGCCAGGCTCGGCACCACTCCCGGAATGGGCTTGAGCCCACCGGCCCGGCCGCCGACCCGCGGCAGAGAGTTGAAAAGCCCGACGGTGTAAGGGTGAGCGGGCTGGCTGAAGAGCGCATCCACGCCGGCGCTCTCGACGACCTTGCCGGCGTACATCACCGCCACGTTGCGGCAGATCTCGGCCACCACTCCCAAATCGTGAGTGATGAGGAGCACCGACATGCCGAACTCCTGCTTCAGGCGGGCGATCAGGTCCAGGATCTGGGCCTGGATGGTGACATCCAACGCCGTGGTCGGCTCGTCGGCAATCATGAGGGCCGGCCGGCAGGCGAGCGCCATGGCGATCATCGCCCGCTGGCGCATGCCGCCTGAAAACTGGTGTGGGTAGTCGTCAAGGCGCGCGGCGGGCTCGGGCATGCCCACCAGACCAAGCGTGCGGGCCGCCTCGACCCGGGCTTCGGCACGGTTCATGCCGCGGTGCTTGCGGAGGACTTCCTCGATCTGGAAGCCGATGGTGTAGACCGGGTTGAGCGAGGTCATCGGTTCCTGGAAGATCATGGAGATGCGGTTGCCGCGGATGCGTCGGATCTCCGCTTCGCTCACCGTCGCCAGATCGCTGCCCTGGAATCGGATGCGGCCCTCGGCGATGCGGCCGGCCGGCCTCGGCAGCAGGCGCAGGATCGACAACGCCGTGACACTCTTGCCGCAGCCGCTCTCGCCCACCAGGCCGAACGTCTCGCCGGGGTGCACCGTCAGGTCCAGCCCGTCCACGGCTTTCACCACGCCGCGCCGCGTCCGGAACTGGGTCTTGAGCCCGACGATTTCGAGAACCGGTTCGTCCACGCCGCGTCCCCTCAGACCGACCTCAGCGAGGGGTCCAGCACATCCCGCAGACCGTCGCCGAAGAGATTGAACCCCAGCACGAGCACCAGGATGGCGGCCCCCGGAAAGGCCGCCACGTGAGGGGCGATCTGAATGTACTGGCGGCCCTCGCTCAGCATGGCGCCCCATTCCGGCTGGGGCGGCTGGGCGCCCAGGCCCAGAAACCCCAGGGCGGCCGCCTGCAGAACGGCCGTGCCCATGCCGAGCGTGGCATAAACGATGATCGGCGGCAGTGCGTTCGGCAGGATGTGCCGCCCGAGGATGCGGCTGTGCCCGCCGCCCAGATGGGCGATGGCCTGCACGAAGAGCTGCTCCCTGAGGGATAACACGCTCGCGCGCACGATACGCGCATAGTGCGGGATGTAGACGATACCGACCGCCACCATGGTGTTGGGCAGGTTCGGGCCTAAAATGGCGGTAATAAAAATTGCCAGCAGGATCGCCGGAAAGGCGAGCAGCATGTCCATCAGCCGCATGATCAGGCTGTCGACCCGGCCGCCGAAATAGCCGGCCACCAAGCCCAGGAGGGTCCCCGGCAGAAGCGAGATCGAGACCGAGATCAGCCCGATCAGGATCGAGATGCGTGCACCGTAGATCACCCGGCTGAAAATGTCCCGGCCGAGGCTGTCGGTGCCAAAGAGGTTTTTTTCGCTCGGTCCCTTCAGACGATCTAGGGGGACGGGCTTGAGCGGATCGTGGGGGGCCAGGGCCGGCCCGATGACGGCGACCAGCAGCACCAGGGCGATCAGCGCCATGCCGAACGTGGCGCTGCGGCTGCGCAGCAGGTCCTGAAATGTCTCCCACCTACGCATGGACGCGGATCCTCGGGTCGAGCAGCGCGTACACCAGGTCGACGATCAGGTTGATGAAGGCCATCAGGCCGGCGAACACGAGGATGCAGCCCTGCACGGCCGCGTAATCCCGTGCCATGAGGGAGTCCACCACGTAGCGGCCCAGGCCGGGCCAAGAGAAGATGGTTTCGGTCAGCACCGCGCCGCCCAGCAGCAGCCCGAGGTTGAGCCCCAGAACGGTCACGACGGGCAGGAAGGCGTTCCGCAGGGCATGGCGCAGGATGACCACAACTTCCCCCATGCCCTTGGCGCGCGCCGTGCGCACGTAATCCTTGTTGAGCACCTCGAGCATGGAGGAGCGGGTGATGCGAGCGACAATCGCCATGGGAATGGTCGCAAGCGTGAAAGCGGGCAGGACCAGGTGGTGCAGTGCATCGAGGAAGTCACCGAACTCGCCGGCCAGCAGGGTGTCTACCAGCATCAGCCCCGTCATTACCTCCGGTTCGTTGCCCATGCCGATCCGGCCCATCATGGGCATGATCGGGAACATGACGGCTAAAAGGTACATGAGCATGAGGCCCAGCCAGAAAATCGGCATGGAGACCCCGATCAGGGCCATGAACATAGAGCCGTAGTCGAAGACGGAATACTGCCGCACCGCGGAGATTACGCCCGCCGCGATGCCGGCGAGCGAGGCGATCAGCATGGCCGCCACCGCGAGTTCCAGCGTCGCCACCAGCCGCATGCCGATTTCCGTCGCCACCGGCGCGCCGTTGCGCAGGGAATTGCCCAGATCGCCCTGGAGGATGTTCGCAAGATAAATTCCGTACTGGACGGGATAGGGCCGGTCCAGACCCATCTGGGCACGCAGCCGCGACAAGTCTTCCGCCGTGGCGAACTCGCCCAGCAGCAGCCGTGCGGGATCGCCCGGGATCATGCGCAGCATCATAAAGACCAGCAGGGACACGCCGAGCAGGATCAGGGCCAGATGGAACAGGCGCTTGGATAGGTAGCCGATGGGCATCGTCGTTCGGTTCACGGTTCAACGGTTCACGGCTGCAAAAGCATCGATTCAACCGTTGAACCGTTGAACCCAGTCGATAGAACCTGAAAGCCGTCACTTTTCCTTGCTGATCATCTGGAACGAGTTTAACCCATTCGGCCGCAGGGGCACGTCATGCAACTTCTTGCTGTAGCAGCGCACGTTGATGGTATGTACCAGCGGCGCCCAGGGCGCTTCGGCATGGAAGATTTCCTGGGCCTTGAGATAGATTTTGGTACGTTCGGCCTTGTTAAAGGTCTTCTGGCCCTTCAGACAGAGATCTGTGAATTCGGCATTCTTCCAGAAAGCCGCGTTGGAGGCCCCAGGCGGCTTGGCCGTGTCGGCCGAGAGCAGACCGTACAGGAAGTTGTCGGGGTCGGAGTTGCCACCGAGCCAGCCGAACATACACATGTCGTGCTCGCCATTGCCGACCTTGCTCAAGTAAGCACCCCATTCGTGGCGCACAATCTTGGCTTTCACGCCCACCGCCGCAAAATAGGCCTGCAAGAGTTCGGCCGTCTTCACAGGGTCGGGCATGTAGGCGCGCGAAACCGGCATGGCCCAGAGCTCGATCTCGGTATTGAAGTCGAACTTGGCCTCGGCCAGCATCTTCTTGGCCTTCTCGGGGTTGTACTCGTAGGGCTTGTTGGCGTCGTTGTATGACCAAATCGACGGCGGGAACGGGTTCTTGGCCGGGATGGCCAGACCGGCAAAAATGGTTTTGATCAGGGTGTCCTTGTCGATGGCGTGGCTCAGGGCCTGGCGCACCTTGGGGTCCTTCAGCCGAGGTTTTTCGGTGTTGAAGGCGAGATAGCCCACGTTGACGCTCGGCCGTTCGATCACGGCCAGCTTGGGATTCTTCTTGACCAGGGCGATCGAATCCGGATCGAGGTCGTCGGCGATGTCCACCGTCCCGGATTGCAGCGCCATCAGGCGGGCCGAGGGCTCCGGGATGGACTTGAGCACGATGCGGTCCACCTTGGCCTTCTCGCCCCAGTAGTCGTTGTTGCGCTCGAGCACGATCTGGTCGTCCTTGGTCCAGCTCTTGAACTTGAACGGGCCGGTGCCCACCGGGTGCATGCCGATCTTGTCCTTGTAGTCGGCCATGGCCTTGGGCGATACGATCGGGCAGAGCCAGAGCGCGAGGTTGTTCAGCAGCGGCGCGTATGGCTTTTCGGTGATCAGGGCGATCGTGTAGTCGTCGATCACCTGGATGTCCTTCACCGGCCCCAGGGACATGGCGGGGTACTGCCATTTGCCGTAGCCGTAGTAGGGGTGCTGCTTGAAGATCACCCGCGCGAAGGAGTCGTAGACCGCGCGGGCGTTGAAGGGGTAGCCGTCGTGGAACTTGACGCCCTTGCGCAGCTTGAAGGTCCAGGTGAGCCCGTCGTCGGACACTTTCCAGGACTCGGCCAGCTGGGGTTCGACGTTCATCGAGTCCTTGCCGAAGATGACCAGGTTCTCGAGCACCTGGATGCCGGCCTTGATGGACTCGCCGTCCGTGGCCTGAGCCAGGTCGAGCGACACGGAGTCGCCGCCGCGGCCCCACACCAGCGTGCCGCCGCTCTTTTCGGCGCACCAGCCGATGGCCGGCAGCAGACAAAGGGCCAGAGCCATTCCGATGATGAGTTTGCGCATACAACCTCCTCCTTTTTTGATTCCCTGAACGGGATAAACTTGCATAAGACCGTAACGAGTGGATCTGTCATTTCGACCGCAGGGAGACATCTGATTTTTTTACGCATGGCAACCGAAGGATTTCTCGCTCCGCTCACAATGACATGCGGATGGGCTCTCTGCCGGCCCGTCAAAGTTGAGCATCCACACAAACAACGACCGCCGGTGGAGCTGTTTGGTTTTTAACCCAAATCCGCAGCGCTCGCAATGGGCAATATTGGGGGTGGTCGATAGGCGGTTGTCTCAGCGCGATGCGCTCATTCCCTATCGCTCAGTCCTCAGGCCTTGTCCCCAGCCCTGAGTCCTGAAATCTTTTAATGGCCCGCTTCCCAAGAAAGCGCCAATCCACCCCCGCGCGTTCGCTTACGCACCAGGCGGCCGAGCGCCTGCCCCCCCAGCCATTCGAGCAGCGCCCTGGCGGCCGTCAGATGGGCGCGTGCGCACAGCTCCAGCAGTCGGCCGGAGACCACCTCGTCGGTCACCTCGGTGACGATCTCGGATACCGTGACCGGAAACCGCTGCACGCCGAAATTCAGGCCGGCCAGCCTTTTCTCGCTCGGCAACACCGTAAGCCCCGGGCCGCCGGTCGGCGGAAACACCTCCGGGTCCCATAGCCGCGCATAGCGCACATAGCGATCTTTCAGCTCGCGGTCCAGGTCCCGTATCCCGCGATCCGCATGGACGGCTCGGGCCAAGACCCTCGAAATGTCCCGCGCCGGCCCGTAGCCGGGGTGGGACGGCTGGTCGATAAACGGCATGATCGCGTAAATGAACGCGCGCGGAATCCAGAACTGCCGGAAGCGGCCGGGGGCATAGCCCGAGAAGGGCTGGTCCCACTCGTGGCTGGGGACTCCGTGGGCGTCCAGGACCAGCAGCGGCAGCCAGCGCCGCCACAGGCGCGGTTTGACACGCGCCTCGGGAAACCGCGGCTGCTCCAGGAAATAATCGCCGTACCACTCGACCCCCAGGGCGTTGTAGCGCGCGGCGTGCAGTTTGTGGCCGGTGCAGCCGGGCTGCAGCTCCTCCAGGGTGGCGACCCCGTCGGCGTTCTCAACCGGGATGATGGCGACGTTCACCCGCTTGAGGGCCGCGCGCCCCCAGGGCGTAGCGGCAAGCTCCCAGGCCAGCCGCAGGGCCGCGCTCGTGCTGGAAACCTCGTTGGCATGGTGCCGGGCGTTCACGAGCAGGGTCGGTTTGAGCAATCGCGCGCGAGCGATGGAGACGAGCCCGCCGCCGCCCGTAAGTACCGCCTCCAGCGCCCAGATGCCGCGTCCCTGCCAGCTGGTTCCGGCCGGCCAGGCCCTGAGATGGGGCAGCTCCGCCAGCTGCCGGACCCGGTGCTCCACCTCCCGCATGGGGAAAAGGCGGTCGAGCGGCGGCGCCGCCACGACTTTGCCGGCTGGGTTTGGCCGACGGCCGGCGGCAGGCGGTCGGGGCCGCGCCGTTCGTAAGATGTAACCGTTCTTGCGGGCGTCGAGGCTAACGTCGATCCCACGCGAGCGCGCCGCACGGCGCAATCCCTCGGCTCCCGCTTCAACGGCGGCCGGGCCGCCGGCCTCGACCTCGAAAACCAGGCTCCCCGCCTCCGTTGCGATGGATGCGATCCTGGCAGTTGAATCCGGAGCAGCGGAGCATGCCGTCGGTGATGCTGCAAACGGCCGCGCCCGGAAGACGGCGACCGGTTTACCGCCCGGTGCCGCCGTCGAGACTCTCGGCAGGATCCGCCCGAACTGGCTTCCGGCCGGCAGATGGTGCTTCTCGGCGAAAAGCCGGAAATGGTCCAGCAGCACGAAATAAAGGTCCTCGTGCAGGGCCTCCAGCGGCGCGATACGCTCCTCCCCGAGCCCCAGGCGCTCGTCGGTCTCCGGGATGCGCACATCGATGGCCGCCTCTTCCCAGAACGCCGGCGGCAGCTCTCCCCCGTCGGCGAGCCGTGCCGCCATGGCGCTCTCGATCGCCGACAGGATGCGCTCCTGAAAGAAGCGCCAGAAGCGCTCGCGGTCGGTCGGGAGATTCTCGTCCATCATCACATGGCCGGAACGGGTCAGCCGGATCCCTCCCGTGCACGGATGCACCCATCCCTGCTCCGGATGTCCGGGGAGATACGGCAGCCGACTCACCCGCGGTGTGAATCCCGCCTGATAAATTTGCGCGCCGGCGCGGTCCCAGGCCGTGACGACATAGGCTTCGCGCAGCCGGCTGCGCCGGGAAAGCCGCACCCGTTCGGCAGGAAGTCCGAGGGCGGCGGCCAGCAGATCCGGACCGGGATAGAGCTCCTGCAGCCAGCGGGATTTCATCTCGAGGGCCGGCCGATCCGGTGCGAACTCGCGGAAGGCGACCCGCACCCGCTCCAACTGGGGGATGGCTTTAAGTGCCGGCTGCACGACCTCCCGCATCCAAGAAAGCCCGGGCTTGTAGGCGTTCAGGACAACGACCGCGGGCGCATATCCCTTGGCGCGCAGGATGCGCTCGATCTCGCGCCGCGCCTTCGTCCTCACGTTCCCGGGTTTGCTGATCAGGGCCAATCCCTGGATGGCGCCGCGGCCGGGCGGAACGCAGCGTACGACCTCGATCAGGCGTTCGGTCTCCGAGCGCCAGGTCAACCGCCGCCGGATGGAGGTCGACGCCGCCCGGGCCGAAGGCGGCGCTCCCGCAGCGATCATGGCCAGGAGGTCATCGATGCGGCCGCGCAGGCGCCGGACGCCTTCTTCCGCCGGCCCGTCCGCGGCAAAGCCGATGCGCACCCAATCCTGAAGCAGGCCCGCCAGGCTGCGCGCATCGCCATCGGCGTGGACGATCACCCCGTTTGCGTTCCCGCCCTTCTCCACGGACAGGCGTGCGCCGCGCCCGGGGCGCTGCCCGACCCGCAGAATCACTCCGCCCGCCGTTCCCATCCGGGAAGCGGCCAGCGGCAGCTCCACCCGCGTGGCCTCCAGCGCGGCGCGCACAACCGCCTCCGCGAGGGCGAGTCCGACTTGAAAAGAAATCCCTTGCCGGGGAAGCTCGACGGCGAGGGCAAGGTCTCGGGCCCGGGGGTTTTCGGCGGAAGCGCGGTAAAGCGATCCCGCCAGATCCAGCAGATCGAAGCGCGCGACACCCGGCTTCTCCGCCGCCGGATGTGCCGGCGATAGGCGGTAACGGCCGGCCGCCCGCCCCCGCCGGTCCAAGGCCTCCATCGCCAGGGGTTCATCTTCCGCTGCCCTCATGGACGACCAATGCCGTTGCAGGCCCCGCTGCCCGCCGCCGTGCATCGCCAAAGAGCCAAGCACGTCGGCCATGCGCTCCGCCGAGCGACCCGCGAGATGGACCGCGCGGCCCGACCGCCGCAGCTCGACCGCCCGGGGATGGCTCTTCAACGGCCGGTGGACGACAAGCGCCGTCTCGCCGGCCTCCAGGTCCTTCAGGGCCTTGACGACCGGCAGGTCCAGCGCGGTCACCTCGCCCGCCAGCCGTGCCGCGAGGTTCAGGACCTGCGCCCAAACGCCGGCAGCGGAAAGCCCGGGCGCGACACCGATGCAGACCGTCAACCGATCCGGATACCCATCCCTGTTTTCATCCGCCGCGATGCCCGCAGATCCGAAGAGAACATCGAGAGCCAGTGGGTTTATCTTCCGAACAGAAGTCATAACGCCTCGCCGCGCCTGCCGAAGCAAGCCGATGCCCTTGGACGGCCTTCAATGCAACCGCCAATAGCAGAGCTTGGATGTGATGACAAGGAAGCCGGAAACCCGATTCGGTGCCAGAATCGGTCGCGATCATCGATTCGATGGGCCTGACCTTTGGATTGCAAACGCCTGGAGAATTGATATACCATCCGCCCGTCGCCCATCTGCTTGGCGGGCGATGGCAATGGATGGCAGGGGTGAGCATTCAGGCAAGCAAAATTTCGTCCTGTGCTCCTGACAAATATTAAGGGTCTCATAATTGTCTTTACGTCGTCATTCCGGCATGCTTTTAGCCGGAATCCAGTGAATTCAACCCGTTCTGGATGCCGGACAAGCCTGCCACGGAAGTCATTGATCCGGGGTCCGGCATGACAGTACTATTTCGAGGCGCGCAAGCGAATTGGAGAGGCATGATGGTTGAAGAGCTTCGCCGGGATCTGTTCCGGATCCAGGTGCCGCTGCCCGGCAGTCCGCTCAAGTTTCTCAACTCGTATGTGGTTCGATCGGCCGGCCGGAATTTGGTGATCGACACGGGGTTGAACCGGGATGAGTGCTTCGAGGTGATGCAGGCCGGATTCGAAGAGTTGAAAATCGATCCGAACAAGACCGATTTTTTCATCACCCACCTGCATGCGGATCACTTCGGTCTGGTGTCGCGGTTGATCGCCGCTTCGAGCCGGGTCTATTTCAACCGCCCGGATGCCGAGATCATCGAAGCCTGGCCCGGTTGGGGCCCGATGCTCGCCTATGCCGCCGAGAACGGCTTCCCGGAAGATGAGCTCCACCGAGCCATCGAGCAACACCCGGGCTTCAAATTCAGCTCGGAATGGGTGCCCGAACTGAATATTCTGCAGGATGGGGACATCATCGACGTGGGCGAATACCATTTCAGGTGCGTTCACACGCCGGGGCACAGCCTCGGTCACACCTGTCTGTACGAACCGGAAAAAAAGATCCTGGTCGCCGGCGACCACATTCTAATCGACATCACCCCCAATATTCAGTGCTGGTCCGAAATTCAGAATCCCCTCAGGAGCTATTTGGGCAGCCTGGATCGCGTCCATGACCTCGATGTCGAGCTCACTCTCCCTGGGCATCGCCGGCTGATCACCGATCACCGGAGCCGAATTGCCGAGCTCAAAGCGCATCATTCTGAGCGCTGCAACGAAATTTTGCGCATCGCCGGAAATAGCCGTCTGTCGGCCTATGAGATCGCATCCCGGATGACGTGGGACATCAAATGCGACGGTTGGGAGGCATTTCCTTTGGCGCAAAAATGGTTTGCCACGGGAGAAGCGATCTCCCACTTGAAATATCTGAAGGAGAAGGGGCGGATCGAGCGGACGAGGGCAAAGAATCGTTACGTTTACCACCCCATGGAATAGCCTGGAGCCCTCGAATAAATGCATCCAGATCACGGCGTTCGCTGCCAGGCCCGGCTTCCCAACATCCGGGAGCCAGGGAGCCAGGGCGTTGACTCTTGGGGTGTCTGTCGCTAAGATTCTGCCATTCCATCACGCAACCGCCAGAAAGGGAGGAAGAGCTTCATGAAACGAATTTTCCGTATCGCCAAACCCGTCAGCCTCGTTCTCGCCGTGTATGTTTTTATGATTTCCGGGCCGCAGCAGGCGGCCTTCGCCGCCTTGGTCGGCACCGAAAACGTTTTGGATGCCACCCAGGTCCAACCCGCCCGCGACCGGGTCCGCAATTTGATGGCCCGGGAGGACATCCAGACCGCCCTGGCCAACCAGGGGATCGACCCCCAGGAGGCTCAAGCCCGGGCCGAAGCGCTGTCGGACGCCGAAGCGGTGCGCCTGGCCGACGCGATCGAAAGCCTTCCGGCCGGCGGTACCAGCGCCCTGGGCATTGTCATCGCTGCCATCCTGATCGTTTTCATCGTCCTGCTGATCACGGACATTCTGGGTTACACCAGCGTGTTTCCGTTCACCAAGCGCCACCGCTAAAAAATCAGGGCATGCCCACCAGGCATGCCCTGATTTTTTTCCAATTCCAGGAAGGACCGGCGGCCCCCCGGCCCCTTGAACCCTTTACTTTTTATCCAACTTGTCCAGGGCGACGGCGCAGGACTCCAGGTCGGGACGCTTGTTGATGTCGCTGACCAGGATGTCCCGGATGATCCCCTTCTTGTCGATGAAGATCAGCGCCCGCTCGGAAACCCCGTCGGATCGCAGCAGGCCGTATTTCGAAGCGACCGCGCCGTGCGGCCAGAAATCCGACAACACCGGGAACCAGAGCTCCGCTCCCATCTGCCGGGTCCAGGCGTACAGCGTGGGAACGCTGTCGACGGTGATGCCGAGCAGGATCGCGTCGTGCTGTTCGAACAGGCCGCGGGCCATGTTGTAGCCCGGCCACTGGTCGGAGCACACCGGCGTGAACGCCGCCGGCACGAAGGAGAGCACCACGTTCTTCTTGCCCCGGTACTGGCTCAGCCGCACCTTTTCGCCCATAATCGAGGGCAGGGTGAAATCCGGGGCCGCCTGCCCCTTCTTGACCTTGAGTGTGCTGTCGATCGGCTTCAGAACGCCGGGGTCGTAAATGCTGTCCTTCAGCGTCTGCGCTCCGGCCGGAGCCGCAGCAGCCCAAAGCCAAACCGCCAGGCCGCACGCCATCACCATCGCTTTCATAGCGAACCTCTTGCCGGATGCCGTCACGGCAGTCCGGACTTGGCCAGCAATTTTTCGATCAACTCCCCCGGGTCTTGGCTTCCGCCGAGCTTGGAATAATACACCTGGGGAGCCGCCCCCTTCCGATTCTTCACCCCGATAAAATAAGGGGTCCGGACTTCCCCCACCAGCTTGTGGATCTTGAAGTCCGGGTCCGGGAAAAGCGGGAAAGGCACCTTGTAGTTGTTTTTGTAATAATCGACCTCGAAGCTCGAGTTGCCGACGCCGATTCCGATCAGTCTGACCTTGTCTTTGAGCCGGGGATCCGCTTCGATCTTGCGGTAGGCCTCGTTTACAGAAGGAGCCTCCTTCTGGCAATGCGGTCAGTACATGTTGAAGATCTGGACGATCACGATCTCGGCCGGGATGTCTGCAACCGTAAACTGCTTTTTGCCCGCAAGACCCAGATAAGCCCGATGCGCGGCGTCCTTGGGCGCCGGCAGCGTGATTTCGGGCAAGGCCGATCCCTCGGCCGGCGGCTGGTTTTCGGACGCCGCCCAACCGGCAGAAGCAGCCCATAGCCCCATCATCATGGCAATCGCCTGAAACAGCCTGGTGTTCATCTTCACCCTCCTGAGCGCGTCCGGGGACCCAATGGTTCCATCCGCTGCCGCATCCCTGCCTTCAACTGTTCATTAATTAAAAAAATCTTCCCAATTTATCAAGAGTTTGCTAATTCAAAAAAACCCGTGCCGCGGGACCCTTCATCACCGTGAAAGTTGCGCGGGCGCCGGCAAACCCGAGCCGCTCTTCCTCGATCCGATCCGCGCCGACCGATGCTTGCGGCCGATGGCGCCGCAGAAAGGGGAGTACCTGATGAAACGGCTCCTGGTTATAGCCGTCCTGGGCATCATGGCCGCCTTGATGTACACCTCTGCAATGGAGGCCGCGGCCCAGGGAGCCTCGGCAACGCCCGCACCTCTCGACCTGGGGCAATCGCTTCCGATCTGGAGCTGCATCCCCTTTGCATGCATGTTGCTCTCCATCGCACTCATGCCGCTCGCGCTGCCGAACTTCTGGCACCACCATTACGGCAAGGTCTCGGGATTCTGGGCCGCATCCATGGGCATCCCCTTCATCCTCGCATACGGTTTCGTAGCCGTGCACGAGATCGTGCACATCATCGTCGCGGACTACATCCCCTTCATCATTCTGCTCTGGTCGCTTTACACGGTCTCCGGCGGCATTATGCTGCGCGGCTCCATACGGGGAACGCCGGCCGTCAACACGACGATGCTCGTGGTCGGCACGGCGATCGCCTCCTGGATGGGCACGACCGGCGCGGCCATGCTGATGATCCGGCCGTTTCTGCGGGCCAACAGCTTTCGCAAAAACCGTTCGTTCATGGTGGTGTTCTTCATCTTCCTGGTAGCCAACGTCGGCGGGAGCCTGACCCCGCTCGGCGATCCGCCCCTGTTTCTGGGCTTTCTTCACGGGGTGTCCTTCTTCTGGACGCTTAAGATCCTGCCCCACATGCTGCTGGTGAGCGGCCTGCTGCTGGCAACCTATTTCATTCTGGACTCCTACTACTACCGCAAGGAGGGCGCCAAAGATCGGCCGGCCAAGGGGCCTAAAGAACCGCTCAAACTGGAAGGATCCCACAACTTCATCCTCCTGGCGGGCATCGTCGGCGCCGTGCTCATGAGCGGGGTGGTCGATTGGGGCGAGCTGAACACGCTGGGCATCCACCGCGGGGTGCAGGACTGGGTGCGCGACGGGCTGCTGATCGGCATCGGCGCCATCTCGCTGGTCACCACGCGCACCGAGGTCCGCGAGGACAACAATTTCACCTGGGCGCCGATCGTCGAGGTGGCCCTTCTGTTCATCGGCATCTTCATCACCATGCTGCCCTGCCTGCTGATCCTGAAGGCCGGACCCAACGGGGCCATGGCGTTTCTCATCAATGCCGTCAATCAGCCCGCCCACTATTTCTGGGCCGCCGGGGCGTTATCCAGCTTTTTGGACAACGCGCCAACCTACCTGACCTTTTTCAGCACGGCGCTCGGCAGCTTCTACCCGGGGGTGCCCGAGAGCGTGAGCGTGGTCCACCTCATGGGAGAGATGCCGGCCTATCTGGCCGCCGTTTCGGCCGGATCGGTCTTCTTCGGCGCCTGCAGCTACATCGGCAACGCCCCGAACTTCATGGTGCGCTCCATCGCCGAAGAGGCCGGGACGAAGATGCCGAGTTTTTTCGGCTACGTCCTGAAATACGCCCTGGTATTCTTGATCCCATGCTTCGCAGTCGTCACCCTAGTGTTTTTTTGACGAGAACGTCATGATCCGTCAATTCTTAGGATCCAGCATCGCGATTGTCGGCGGCGGCCGGGCGTGCAAGGCGTTCTTGGAATTCCTGACGCACGAGGTCTTCGCCAACCAGCGGCCGGCGATCCTGGGGGTGACCGACATCAACCAGAACGCCGACGGCATCCGCTACGCCCGCGCCATCGGCATCCCGACTTTTTCCGATTACACCGAGTTGTACAAACTGAAGAATCTAGAAATCCTCTTGGAGCTGACCAACAGCCACGCCATCATCGAAACCCTCCGCAACACGAAGCCGCCCGCCCTGCGATTGATCGACCATTTCGAGGCCCGGGCCATCCGCGACTTCCTGATGATCGAAAAAGTCAAGATCGAATCCTACCGTGAACTGGACCTGGTCAAACCCTATCCGGAGGAGGTTCAGCATTTACTGACTCGGGTGATGGATCGTTTTTCCGCCATCATCGAACGCCGCAACCGCCGCTCCCGTGAAATCGAGATCGAGTTGGCCGACAAGGAACGCACTTTGTACCAGATCATCGAGGGCAGCACCATCCCGACCTTCGTGATCAATCAGGACCACATCCTCACCCATTGGAACCGGGCCATCGAAAAGCTGACCGAGCTGCCGGCGAGCCTGCAGATCGGCACCGATCGCCAGTGGGCCCCGTTCTATGACAGCCCGCGGCCGGCGATGGCGGACGTTATTCTCAACCAGCCTGGCGAAAACGAAATTCAGCGGCTTTACGGATCCAGCTGGCGGAGATCGGCGCTGATCGAGGGCGCCTATGAAGCCGAGGGGTTCTTCCCCAGCCTGGGAAACGGCGGGAAATGGTGCTGGTTCACGGCAGCCCCCATCAAGTCCCCGGACGGACGCATCGTCGGCGCCATCGAAACGCTCTGGGACAAGACCGAGGACAAGCGCGCGGAGCAGGAGCGGGAACGCCACACAGCCGAATTGAGCGCGATGGTGTCCATTTATTCGGCCCTGAACGCCGGGGTCCCTTTGGAGGAGCGCATCCAGACGGCCCTGGGAGAGCTGCTGCGGCTTGTTTCCGCCGACGGCGTCTGCGTTTTTTTGCTGTCCGACGACGACGGCTATCACCTGCGATTCAGCTGCGGACTGTCCGACAAAGCTTGCCGCATCATGCCGGTTGCCGGAAAGGACAGCGCCATCCACCACGCCGGAAGCATGCGCCGATTCATGACATTTGAAGAAATGCCCAGCCACTGCAGCGATGAAATCCGGCTGCTCGAAGAAGAAAAACTGCAGACCGTTGCCTACATGCCGATCAGCTCAAAAGAAAAACAGACCTTCGGCGTCATCCGCATCGGCAGCCGGATGATGCTGCAGTTTCCGCCGGGACTGAAGAACGTGCTCGAACTGATCGGCAACCGCATCGCGGTAGCGATCGAAAACACCATGCTCCAGGAGCAGGTAACCAAATCGGAGGAAAAATACCGCTCGCTGTTCAACAACGACCCCAACCCCATTTTTCTTCTCAGCCCGCACACCTTTCAAATCCTCGACACCAACCAGACGGCCCAGGACTGCTACGGCTACTCCGAGGCGCAACTGGTCCGGCTGCCTTTCTTCGTTCTGGGGGATGAAGGCGACGATGAAGTCCGCCGCGGCCTGCAGCGCCTGGGAAAGGGCCAGTCCATCCTGTTTTCCAAGAAGCGTCACTACAAAAAGGACCGCCGGCCCTTTTTCGTCAACATCAACGTCAGCCGCGCCGAATACGGCGGACGCGACGTGCTGATCGCCACGACCACGGACATCACCGAAACCGTGGAGAAGGAGGCCCAGCTGGTCCAGGCCGGCAAGATGACCACCCTGGGCGTGATGGCGGCCGGAATGGCCCATGAAATCAACCAGCCGCTGAACGTGATCCAGGTTTCGGCGGATTACATCCTGAAAATGCTGAGAAAGGGACATGCATTCGAGAGCGGCGACTTGAAAGCCGTGGCTGAGGATATCATTGCCAACGTGGCGCGGGCGTCGTTCGTGATCAAACATGTGCGGGATTTTTCCAGACAGTCGGACCTCGTGCGCAGCCGGGTGGTCATCAACGACCCCATCCGCGATGTGTTTAAAATCCTGGGGCACCAGTTGAAGGTGCACGACATACAGGTGGTCCTGGACCTCGATCCCGATATTCCGGCGATCATGGCCGACCATAACCGGTTGGAGCAGGTCTTCGTGAACCTGGTCAGCAACGCCATCGACGCCATCGACGAAAAAAGCGGCCAGGCCGATGCCGCGGACGCCGCCCGGCGGTTGGCCATCCGTTCGTTCCGGGACGATGACCAGGTCGTGGCCGAGGTCAGCGATTCGGGCATCGGCATGCCGGAGCATGTCAAGAACAAGCTGTTCGAGCCCTTCTTCACCACCAAGAAGGTCGGCAAGGGCACCGGTCTGGGGACCAGCATCAGCTATGGAATCGTCAAAGATTTCAACGGCCGCATCGAGGTCGAATCCCAGCCGGGCCGCGGCACGACCTTCCGGCTCGTTTTTCCGATCGCCGGCCGGAGGCCATGACATCGGCATGACGAAGATCCTGCTCATCGACGACGAACCCGACATCCTGCGGGTGCTGAGCCGGTCGCTGCACGCCGACGGGTACGATGTCGCCACGGCCCTGAACGGCGGCGAGGGTCTGAGGGAATTCGGGCGCCGCCCCGTTGAGATCGTGATCACCGACATCAAGATGCCCGGTCTGGACGGCATCGAAGTTCTGAAGCGCATCAAAGATCAGGCGCCGGAAACCGAGGTGATCATCATCACCGGCCA
The DNA here is from genome assembly GCA_030834695.1 of Desulfobacterales bacterium. Taxonomy (GTDB): domain Bacteria; phylum Desulfobacterota; class Desulfobacteria; order Desulfobacterales; family SpSt-501; genus SpSt-501. Next base: position 33,497 of record JAUQXK010000047.1, on the reverse strand, counting down.
CGGCGACATCGACAGCGCCGTCGAAGCGCTGCACTTCGGCGCCTCCGATTTCATCAACAAGCCCGTCCGGGACGAGGCCTTGACGATCGCCCTCAAGCGCGCCCGGGACAAGATCGACATCCGGCGGAGGTTGCAGGAATACACGCACGACCTCGAACAGAAGATCCAGGCCGCCACCACGGAGCTGCGCCGGCGCTCCAACTTTCAGGCCAAGCTGATCCGCAGTTCCAACGACGGAATCGTGGCCACCGACGAGCAGCTCAAGATCGTAGTATTCAACCCCGGGGCGGAGCGGATCTTCGGCTATTTGCAGGATGAGGTCATCCACCATCGCTATCTGCCGGATTTGCTGCCGGACGAGCCGACCGGCACCGTTCAGCGGGCCATGATGGCCCCGCGGTCGCTCCGGGAGATCCCCTGGCGGGAGGCCCTCATCGCCTCTAAATCCGGCGAGCGCATACCCGTCATGTTCTCGGGAAGCATCCTCTATGAAGGCGACCAAAAGCTGGGCGCGGTGGCGTTCTTCCAGGACCTACGCGAGATCAAGCGCCTGCAGCGCGAACTGGTCCATTCCGAGCGTCTGGCGGCCGTCGGCCAGACCGTCGCCGGACTCGCCCACGGGATCAAGAACATCCTGCACGGGCTGAAGGGCGGCAGCTACCTCGTCGATGTGGGACTCGCCAAGAAGGACAACGAGAAGCTTCGCAAAGGCTGGGACATGATCCGGCGCGCCATCGACCGCACCTCCCATTTGGTGATGGACCTGCTGTCCTACTCGAAGGAGCGCCAGCCGCAGTTCGAAAAATGCTCCCCGAATGCGATCGCCGCCGAGGTCTGCGACCTGGTTCGGGAGCGGGCGCTGCAGGAACAGACGGAGCTGGTCTGCGATTTCGACGCCGCGATCGCTCCGGTGTTCATGGATCCCCACACCCTTCACACCGTGCTCTTAAACCTGGTGTCCAATGCCCTGGATGCCTGTCTGTTCGACGAGAGCACCGCGAAGAGATGGCGGGTCTGTGTGCGGACCGCATCCGAGCCCCCCCAACGGATCCGGTTGGAGGTCAGCGACAACGGCACCGGCATGAGCGCTGAGGTCCAGGAGAAAATGTTCACGTCGTTTTACAGCACCAAGGGCCATCGGGGCACCGGGCTCGGCCTGCTGGTCACTCACAAACTGGTCGAGGAGCACGGCGGACGCATCGAGGTGGCCACGCAGCCCGGCCAGGGCACCACCGTCACCGTTTGGCTGCCTTTCCGGCACGAAGCTCCGAACGCGTGACTTTTTCCTTGCCAAGCGATATTTAATATCGGAAAGGATCTCAGTAACAAGGAGGCATGGCGATGGCGAAAAAAGTGCTGGTGGTGGACGACGACCCCGACGTGCGGTTGTTCAATACCACCGTTCTGGAAGAAAACGGATACCTGCCCCTGGAAGCCGAAAACGGGGAAGAGGGCCTGCGGATGATCCGGGCCGAAAAGCCGGATCTGGTCATCCTGGACGTGCTCATGCCCCGGCAGAGCGGCATCCGGCTGTACCGCGAATTGAAAACCAATGCCGCTTTGAAAGACCTGAAAGTCATGATCCTGTCCGGCATCGGCCAAAAAACCTTCCTGCGCTCGCAGCAGGCGCTGACGGAGTTCGGCGAGAACCCGGTTCCGGAGCCTGAATTCTACATCGAAAAACCAGTGGATGCGGATGTGCTGGCCGCGACGATCAAGAAGGCCATCGGGTGACCGCCAAATCCGCGATGCCCGTACGAAAGTGATCGGCATATGAAAATCAGGAAACTGCTGTTTGTCACCAAGTTCGAAGAGCTCGGTTACGATGCGCTGAAGACGCTGCTCAGCCTGAGGAAATCGGACCTCGAACACATCGTGTTCCTGTATGTCATCGAACGGGACCAGGTGGCCATGCGCCGGGGGCTCGGCTACCAGAAGAATGAGGCCGTCCGCCTCAAGGAAGCCGCGAACATCCGCTTCATCGACTGGGCGGAGCGGCTTTTCGAGCAGGGGATGGAGGTCGGGGTCTACATCCAGGTCGGCAGCCTCGCCGCCGAAGTGGCCAAGGCCGTACGCAAGGAGGAAGCCGACCTGGTGGTCATCGGCCGATCGCAAAAAACGGCCATGGAGCAGTTTTATTCGGGATCGACGGTCATCGAGCTGATCCGGCGTCTGTCGGTCCCTGTACTGGTCTACAAACCGGTGTCCGAAAGCCCCTTTGTCACCGGGACCCCTTTTCAACGACCGCTGATCGCAACCGACTGGTCGCCGGCCAGCCTGAGGGCCGTGGATTATCTGCTGGAGCTCAAACCGCTCATCGAAGAGATCCGGCTCGTTCACATGGTCGATGAGGGTGCCATCGAGGGCTCCTCGGTCATGAACGCCCAGAAGACCCGCAAGGATGTCAAGGAACGGCTGGAAGAAATCTGCGGGCGGTTTATATCCGCCGGGATCGCCGCACGGTCGCATGTCTACGTGGGCGATCCGGAGGAAGAAATCGAGAAGGCCGCGAAGGAGTGCCAGGCCACCGTGGTGGTCCTTGGGTCTTCATCGAAGAACCTGTGGGTGGAACGCTGGGTCGGCAGCACTCCGCGGGCCGTCGCCGAAAAATCGGCGTTTCCCACTCTCCTGATTCCGCCGGTGATGGAATAACCTCGACGCCGGTACGCAGAATGAACGCTTTCTCCAGAAAACCGTCTTAAGGACCCATAAAATGACCGACGTCGTCCACCTCACGCAAGACCTGATCCGCTTCAAGTCCATGCATTCACGGCCCGATGAAATCCAGAAATGCATGGCGTTCATGGAAAATTTTCTGACGCGGCACGGCCTCGGCTACCGCCGCATCGATCAAAACGGATTCCCCACGCTGCTGGTGCTGCGCCCGGACGGGTTTGCCCCGGTTCTGCTCATGTCGCACGTCGACGTCGTGGATGCGCCCGACGACATGTTCGAGCCCCGCGTGGAAAACGGCCGGCTCTTCGGCCGCGGCAGCATCGACGACAAGTACGCGGCGGCCCTATCCCTGGTGCTCGCCGTCGAGCTGTTCCAAAAGCTCACAGCGCGCGGCAAGACCCAGGCCGACCTGCCCTGCGGCCTTTTGATCTCCGGCGACGAGGAGATCGGCGGGCACGACGGCGCCCAGGCGGCTCTGCGGCATGTCCGCTCGGATTTCGCCATCGCGTTGGACGGCGGCCATCTGGGCCGGGTCGTGGTCAAGGAAAAAGGCATCGTGCGGCTGAAGCTCATCGCCCGCGGCAAGGCCGCCCACGGCGCGCGCCCCTGGCTGGGCGAGAACGCCATCGAAAACCTGATTGCCGACTATTTCACGATCAAGCGCCACTTCGAGCTGACGGCCCCTGACCACTGGCACCGCACCCTCAATTTCAGCCGCATTCACGCCGGGAAGGCCGTCAACCAGGTGCCGGACTACGCCGAAGCGCTCTTCGACATCCGCTTCACCGAAAACGACGATATGGACGCCGTGGTCCGCGCCATCCGGGAAGAGATCCGCGGTGAGGTCGAAGTCGTCGAGCGGGAGCCGCTTTTCAAAAGCGACGGGTCCCCTTATCTCGACCGGCTGCTCGCCGTCGCCGGCCATCCCGAAATCGGCTGCGAACACGGGGCGAGCGACGCGCGCTTTCTCTCCGAATTCGGCATCCCCGGCATCGTCTGGGGCCCGAACGGCGACAACAGCGCCCACTCGGCCCAGGAGCACGTCAACATCGACAGTCTGCTCGAACTGCAGCGCATCTTGGACGAGTTTCTGACCGGATTACTTTAGCGATTCGATATGAATATCGCTTCCCTTAACAACTGCCTGCTTTCCAAACCTACCGAAAAAGGAGGGTCAGATGAAAAGAACATTATCTGCCAATAATTTCTTTCTGATCATTGCTGCCAGCGTTTTTCTTTTAGTGGCCGTGTGGGGGTGTGGCGAGGAAAAGAAGGAAGAAAAAAAAGCCGAAGCCCCCAAAGCGGCCGTCCCGGTCACCAAAGCCGGTGGAACCCTTGTGTTCGGGCGTGGTGGCGATAGCGTCGGGTTAGATCCGGCCTACGAGACCGATGGCAACTCGTTTATGATCTGCGACAATGTTTTGGAAGCTTTGGTGGAATACAAGGACGAATCCACCGCATTGGAACCGGGACTTGCGGAGTCTTGGAGCATTTCACCGGACGGATTGACCTATACGTTTAACCTGCGCAAGGGCGTCAAGTTTCACGACGGCACACCTTTCAACGCCGACGCGGTGGTCTTCTCGCTGGGCCGCCAGATGAAGGAGCGCAACATCAAATTCTTCGGCAAAGGCTGGGAGATCCCATCCCAGGAGCGCCCGCCCGAGTACTGGGTGTCCATGGAAATGGACAAGACGGTCAGCTCTATTGAAGCTATGGACGAACACACGGTGGTCTTCAAACTGAAACGCGTAGACGCGCCTTTCCTGGCCAATCTGGGTATGGACTTTGCGGACATCATTAGCCCCGAAGCGTTTTTGAAGAACCCCAAGGAGTTCGTGCGCAACCCCGTCGGCACAGGCCCATTCAAGTTCGTGGAGTGGGTAAAGGATGATCGGATCGTTCTTCAGAAGAACGCTGACTACTGGGACAAGAAAGTGGGACCGTATTTGGACAAGGTGGTGTTCCGCGCCATCCCCGAAAACTCGGTACGTTTCCTCGAACTCAAGACCGGCAACATCCACATCTGCCAGTTCCCGAACGCTGCCGACATCCCGCTCGCCCAGAAGGACCCGAGCATGAAGCTCGTCTCCCAGCCGGGCATGAACATCGGCTATCTCAGCTTCAACCACACCAAGGAGCCCTGGAAGAGCAATACCAAGCTGCGCAAAGCCCTGTCTCAAGCCATAAACCGCAAGGCCATTGTGGACAACATCTACCAGGGCCAGGGTCAGCTCGCCAAGAACCACATCCCGCCCATCATGTGGGGCTACAACGACGCCGTGCCGCAGATCGAATACAGCGTCGACAAGGCCAAGGCCCTGTTGGCCGAGGCGGGGTTCCCGGAGGGCAAGGGACTTGATGAAATCACCCTTTGGTGCATGCCAGTTGCCCGCCCGTATAATCCTGAGGGACTAAAAGTGGGAGTAGCCATGGCGGCGGACCTTTCAAAGGTCGGAATCAAGGCCCGGATTGTTAGCTACGAGTGGGGTACCTACCTGAAGCGCCAGCGCGAACAGCCGCCGGACATGGACCTCTTTCAGCTCGGCTGGACAGGCGACAACGGCGACCCGGACAACTTTCTTGCGGTGCTTTACGACGGCATGGCCTCGTCCGCCGTCCGCACCCAATGGCACAATAATGAGTATCACAGCCTCATGGAGCAAGGTCGGCAGACCACCGATCAGGCCCAGCGGGCGGAGATCTACAAGAAAGCCCAGCAGCTCATGTACGACGAGATGCCCGTGATTCCCGTCGCGCACAGCACCCAGACCTGGCCGATGATGAAGAACGTGCAGGACTTCAAGCTTCACCCCACCGCCTCGATCCGGCTGAAGAACGTGTGGCTGGAAAAATAGACCGAGGGGGGCGAGGGTCCAAGGGTACGGGGTTCAGGGGTTTATATCTCAGCCCCCGAACCCTTGACCCGCCTGAACCCTATTTTTATCCATGGCTGCCTATATTCTCCGCCGAATATTGATCCTCATCCCGACCCTCCTGGGAGTGTCGGTCATCATTTTCTTTATGCTCCACCTCACCCCGGGCGACCCGGCCGAACTCCTTCTGGGCGAGCGCGCCTCGGACGAAGCCCTGGCCAATCTGCGCGAGCACCTGGGCTTGAACAAACCCCTTTACGTCCAGTACGGCCTGTTTCTTAAACGGCTGGTCACCCTGGACCTGGGGGAGACCATCTGGACCCGTCAGAAGGTCTGGATCGAAATCCGGCAGCGCTTCCCCGCCACCATCGAGCTGTCGGTCGCAGCCTTGATGATCAGCTGCACGTTGGGCATGATCTTCGGCATCATATCCGCCACCAAGCAGTATTCCATCTTCGACTATCTCAGCATGCTGGGAGCCCTGGCGGGGGTCAGCATGCCCATCTTCTGGCTGGGGCTGGTGTTCATGCTCATCTTTTCGGTCTGGTTGGGGTGGCTGCCCATCTCCGGCCGGCTGAGCATCGGGGTCCACCTGGACGTAATCACCAACTTCTACCTGGTGGACGCCGTCCTCACCAAGAACGGTGCGGCGTTGAGAGACGCCTTCTGGCACCTCATCATGCCGGCCTTTACGCTCTCCACCATCCCGACGGCCATCGTGGCGCGCATGACGCGCTCCTCCATGCTGGAGGTGCTGCGCCAGGACTACATCAAGACCGCCAAGGCCAAGGGGCTTTCGCAGTTCAAGGTGGTCTTCAAACATGCACTGAGAAATGCCCTGATCCCGGTGGTCACCACCATCGGGTTGCAGTTCGGCGTGCTCCTGGGGGGCGCCATCCTGACCGAAACCATCTTCGCCTGGCCGGGAGTGGGCAAGTGGATGTACGACGCGGTGATGCAGCGCGACTACATGGTGATCCAGAACGGCACCCTCTTTATCGCCGGGCTGTTCGTGATCATCAACTTGGGAGTGGATGTGCTGTATGCGGTGATCAATCCGAGAATAAGCGTCAAATAAAAAAACCGTTTTAAGTTTTGCGTGTTAAGCGGCGCTTGGCGCTTGGCGCCACTTTATCAGCAAGAAAGGTTGTTATTTGCGAGAGTGGCTTCCAGCCGCGACAAGATCACGGCAAGATGCCGCTCCCACAAAACAAGGAAACCAACTTACTTGAAAGTTTTAAGCAAAGAAAGATAGACCCTATCATGTTAAACCGGCATCCATCCGCCGCTTAACACTTAAAACCTAAAACTTAAAACTCGTCTTCGGTTCCCGAGACGGCAGTCAAATATAGCTGGATTCTAAAGACTCAGCAGACGCTTATGGATCGAAAACACCCCGAAGACCGCCACCCCATGCTCGACCAGCTTTCGCAGCTGTGGCGCAACAAGACCGCCGTGGCGGGGCTGTTCATCATCACGGCGTTTGTGCTGTTCGGGATCTTCGCCCCGTTCATCAGCCCCCACGACCCCATCGAGACCGCTCTCTATGACCAGCTCAAGCCTCCGGCCTGGAGCGACGGGGGCTCAACCAAGAACATTCTCGGCACGGACGACCTCGGACGCGACATTCTCTCGCGCATCGTCTACGGCGCGCGCGTCTCGCTGCTGGTGGCGGTGGTGAGCGTCGGGCTGGCCTTCGTCTGCGGCACCCTGATCGGCAGCGTCTCCGGCTTCTACAAGGGCCGGCTCGATGACATCGTCATGCGCGGCATCGACATCATCCTGTCCTTTCCCTACATCCTGCTCGCCATCGTGGTGGTGGCCTACCTCGGGCCGAGCCTGCAGAACGCCATGCTCGCCATCGCCATCACCTACGTGCCGCGCTTTGCGCGCATCGTGCGGGCGAGCGTGCTGGAGGAGAGCGAAAAGGACTACGTAATGGCGGCGCGGGCCATCGGCGCCCGCAACCTGCGCATCATCTTCCTCACCATCCTGCCGAACTGTCTGGGGCCCTTGATCGTGCAGACCACGTTGAGCTTCGCCTCGGCCATCCTGGATGCTGCGGCCCTGAGCTTCCTGGGCCTGGGCGCCCAGCCCCCCACTCCCGAATGGGGGGCCGACATTGCCCGCAGCCGGGCGTTGATCCTGCGGGCATCCTGGGTCATGACCTTTCCGGGGCTGGCCATCCTGGGCGCGGTGCTCGGCTTCAACCTGCTGGGCGACGGGCTGCGGGACGCGCTCGACCCGCGGCTGAGGGATTGATGCCATGGCCGCCGCCCCGTTGCTCGACATCCGCAACCTGCGGACCTATTTCTCGGTGCGCGGCCACACGGCCAAAGCGGTCGACGATGTGAGCCTGTCCATCCAGCCCGGCCAGACCCTCGGATTGGTGGGAGAATCCGGCTGCGGCAAGAGCGTCACGGCCCACTCCATCATGCGCCTGATCCCGACGCCGCCGGGCCGGATCGCGGGCGGCGAGATCCGGTTCGACGGCCGGGATCTCGTCAAGCTGTCGGAAGCCCAGATGCGCCGCATCCGCGGCAACCGCATCTCCATGATCTTCCAGGAGCCCATGACCTCGCTCAACCCGACCTATCCGGTGGGCGACCAGGTCGCCGAGGTCCTCCGCCTGCATGAAAAACTTTCGCGCGCGGCGGCGCGCGCGCGCTCGGTGGAGATGTTCCGGCTGGTCGGCATCCCGGCCCCCGAGAAGCGCATTGATGACTACCCCCACCAGATGAGCGGCGGCATGCGCCAGCGCGTGATGATCGCCATGGCGCTCGCCTGCAGTCCGCAGCTGATGATCGCCGACGAGCCCACCACGGCGCTGGACGTCACCATCCAGGCCCAGATTCTGGAGCTCATGAACCGGCTCAAGCAGGAGACCGGCGCCGCGATCCTTTTTATCACCCATGACCTGGGGGTCATCGCCGAAATGTCCCAGCATGTGGCCGTCATGTACGCCGGCCGGATGATGGAGTACGCCGATGCGAAGACCCTCTTCCGGGATCCTAAGAACCCCTACACGATCGGGCTGCTCGGGTCGATTCCGGTGCTGGGCAAACACACGGCCGGGGGCCGTCTGAAAACCATTCCCGGCGTCGTGCCGTCCCTGCTGCAGCTGCCGGAAGGCTGCCTCTTCAGCGACCGCTGCCCGGATGTCTTTGCGGACTGCCGCCGGCTGGCTCCCGCCATGGTGGCGGCGGGCGAGAACCATTCCGTGAGGTGCCTCAAGTATGTCTGATCTCACCGCCGCAATGGCGCATGGTGGGAGCGGCTTTCCAGCCGCGATAACAAGATGGACGTCCGATGCCTGACCGCAGCCCGCCAGCGCCGCTTCTCGAAGCCCGCAACATCGTCAAACACTACCCGATCCTGGGGGGCGTCTGGATGAAGCCGGTCGGCTCCGTCCAGGCGGTGGACGGGGTCAGCCTGACGATTGGAGAGGGTGAAACCGTCGGCCTCGTGGGGGAGTCCGGCTGCGGCAAAACCACCTTCGGCCGGGCCATCCTGCGGCTGGAGGAGCCGAGCGCCGGGGAGGTCTTCTTCCAGGGCCGTAATATTCTGGCGTATTCCCGCAACGAGATGCAGGCCCTGCGCCGGGAGATGCAGATCATCTTCCAGGACCCGTTCTCCTCTCTCAACCCCCGCAAGACCGTCGGTCAGATCATCGGCGAGCCGTTGCTCGTTCACGGCGTGGGACGCCGACAGGAAAGAGATCGGCGGGTCCTGGAACTTCTGGAGTTGGTGGGACTGCGCAAGGAGCACATGCGCCGCTACCCGCACCAGTTCTCCGGCGGGCAGCGGCAGCGCATCGGAGTGGCCCGGGCCCTCGCCCTGAAGCCCAAATTGGTGGTGTGCGACGAAGCGGTTTCGGCCCTGGACGTTTCCATCCAGGCGCAGGTGATCAACCTGCTCAAGGACCTGCAGCAGGAATTCGGGCTGACCTACCTTTTCATCTCGCACGACCTGAGCGTCGTGGAGCATGTCAGCGGCCGCGTGGCCGTGATGTATTTGGGCAAAATCGTCGAGATCGCCCCCAGCAAGGACCTTTACCTGGACCCGCTGCACCCCTACACCCAGGCCCTGCTCTCGGCCGTTCCGATCCCGGACCCGTCCCTGCCGCGGCCCGGCCGGATCATCCTGAAAGGCGATGTCCCCAGCCCCATCGACCCGCCCTCCGGCTGCCGGTTCCACCCGCGCTGCCGCTACGCCGAAGGCCCCTGCGCCCGAGTCGGGCCGGAGCTCCGCGAGATCCGCCCGCAGCACTGGGCCGCCTGTCACTTTGCTGGGCCGGCGGGGCTGACTTGAGAATGAAAATCCGAAGTTCGAAACAAATTCGAATATCGAAATTCCCAAAATTCAAAACGTTTTGAGAATTTGAATTTTGAGCTTTGTTTCGGATTTCGGAATTCGTGCTTTGGATTTATCGCTCAGCCGCCTCCCAGCTGCCTCGGCCGTTCATTGGACATCCACCCGTTCCGGCAGCCGCACCAACAGCACCGGCACCTGGGCGCGGCGCAGGACGCTGCGGCTGACGCTGCCCACGATGGCCTCCTCCAGGCGTCCGCGCGGATGATAGCCCATGACGATCAGATCGACCTGGCGCGCATCCGCCTCGCCCAGAATGCAGTCCACCGCATCGCCCTGGGTGACCACGATCTCGTCCGAGCGCAGGTTTTTCTCGCGCAGGTCCTTCTGGGCCGCCGTGAACATCTCGCCCAGAGCCTCGCGAATCATGCTGCCCTCGCGCTTTTTGCCGATGAGGATCTGCCGGACCTCCTGCTCGTGGGATTGGCGCAGCTCCTCCCAGCGCTCGTCGCCGATAAACCCCTGCAGGTTGGCGCTTTGACTCGGCGAGACGTCTTCCATGACGTACAGGATGGCCAGGCTGGCGCCGTATTGGTTGGCCAACCCCACGGCATAGTTGAAGGCGTGGCGGGTTTGCTGCGACAGGTCCGTGGTGAAGAGGATTTTCTTGATTTGCGGAATCATCGGATGCGGATCTCCTTTCCGTGATGGCTTCGTAAAAAGCCCAATTTCCGCGTTGCGCTTCATCCCGCTGTCGCTGCGGCGTACTGCACGTACGCCTCACTCCACGGGATTCGCGCGCCTTGAACTTGGGCTTTTTACAAAGCCATCGGTTATGATGACTTTTTACAAGTTCATCAATCCTGAACCCTGACCCCTGGCACCTTATTTCTTTATGGCACCAGCCATAGGGCCGCGTCGGAAAGCTTCTGGCTGACGTGATAAGAAACCTTGCCGCCGAAAAAAGACTTGTTCATGCCGCGCCGGCCCATGACGAGCGTACCGAAGCCGCCCTCACGCGCGGCGCTCAGGATCGTCTCGCCTACACTGAGCAGCGTCGCGGCCGTCCGGGTTTCAATCTGCTTTTCCTGGAGGCCGGCGGATTGGAGTTTGGCGAGCGCCGCGGAAAAAAAATCGTCCATGCAGCGTTTGTCGCCTTGGGCGATGAGGGCCGCCAGCCCCTCGGCCGGCTTCTGGGCAAAATCGATCTCGCAGAAATCCTTGAGCCGGGGAGCCACGTGGAAAAAGCGAATCCGGACCTCGGGATTGCCCGAAAGCATGAAAGCCAGGTGGTCCACGGCCCGCAGCGCGCTCTCGGAGCCGTCGACGGCCGCCAGGACTTGTTTCGAGGAAACCGCCCCGTCCACCAGCCAGACCGGAATGACTGCTGAATTTTCGATCAAGTGTGCGGACACGCTGCCCAGGAACATCTGCTGCATGGAGGAGATGCCCCGGCGGCCGAGCAGGACGGCGTCGAAAAGTCCGCCCTCGGCCTGGTCGAGAATGTCCTTGGCCAGTCCCAAATGGCGCGGCAGGGTCAACAGGTCGATCTCCGCATCGAGAACCCCCGCCCGGACCATCAGATCCTTGTATTTGGTCAGCATGCCCCGCGCGGCTTCGTCGTTGCGCGCCGCGGCCCGGTTGAGCTCGGCCTGGGCCCGGCCGCTGAGTTTGGCTTCGTCCAGCAGAAATTGGGAAACCGGCGGCTGGATGTGCAGCAGGGTGAACCCGAGCCCCGGAATAAGGGCCTTCATCCGGGCGGCATAATCGACCGCCTGCCGCGAGTGTGAGGAATCATCGACGGCCACCAAAATCTTTTTTTTCATGCGCCATGCCATCCACTGAAGCCGGTTTGGGCTTTATTTCAAGGCCCGTTTATGTTAGCCAGTTGCTAACATGAACTCCGGTTTTTAACAAGCCGCACTGATCGGAACGCCTGGACATGACTCCCGAATTCGCGAAACCGTCCAACGTCTATTTTTTCGGCACTTGCCTGATCGATGCGTTCTATCCCGACGCCGGCCTGGCGGCGATACGGCTCATCGAGCGCGAGGGGGTCCGGGTGGTTTTCCCTCCCGGCCAGTCCTGCTGCGGCCAGCCGGCCTACAATTCGGGATTCCCGGACGAGGCGCGCGCCGTCGCCCGCCGCCAGATCCAGGTGTTCGGCCGGGACATCCCCGTTGTCGTGCCTTCGGGTTCCTGCGCGGCGATGATGAAGCACCACTACCCCGTGCTCTTTGCCGGGGCGGACGACCTGGCCCAGGCCCGGGCCTTCGCAGCCCGCGTATTCGAATGGTCCGAGTTCATGACCCGGGTGCTGGGCGTCCGCTACGAAGACCGCGGCCGTCCCATCCGGGTGACCTGGCATTCATCCTGCCATGCGCTGCGGGAGATGAAAGTGATCGAGCACTCCAAGCAGCTGCTGCGGCAGCTCGGCAACGTCGAACTGGCCGAGCTGACCAACGAGAGCGAGTGCTGCGGCTTCGGCGGGACGTTTTCGATCAAGCACCCGGCCCTTTCCGGCGCGCTGGTCAACGACAAAGTCGACGACATCCAGGCCACCGGTGCGGCGCGGGTGATCGCCGGAGACTGCGGCTGCCTCATGAATATCGCCGGAGCGGCGCAGCTGCGCGGATGGCCGTTCCAGGCCCAGCACCTGGCCGAGTTCATATGGGAGCGGATCCATGGCGAATGAGCCGTTTGAAAACAACGTCGACCGCGCACTCGCCGACGCCCAGCTGCGCAAAAATTTCGCCTTCGCCATGGGCAACTTCATTCTCAAACGCCGGGCCGTTTTCAGCGATGCCGAGCAAACCGAACGCCTGCGCACTATCGGCCACGCCATCAAGCAGCGCGCCCTCAGCCGCCTGCCCGAGCTGCTCGAACAGCTCGAAGCCGCCTGCACCCGCAACGGCATCCGCGTCCACTGGGCCGAAACGACGGCGGTCGGCAACCGCATCGTTTTGGAGATCATCGAATCGCATGCCGCCGCCCGGGTGGTCAAGGGCAAGTCCATGGTCTCCGAGGAGATGCACCTCAACGCCTTTCTCGCCAACCACGGCATCGAGGCCATCGAAACCGACCTGGGCGAATTCATCATCCAGTTGAACGGCGAAACGCCGTCCCATATCATCGTGCCGGCGATCCACAAGAACAAGGCTCAGATTGCGCAGATCTTTCACGAAAAGGTGGCCGGCGCCCCTTACACCGAAGAGGTGGCCGAGCTCAACGCCATCGCCCGGAACACGCTGCGCCGCAAATTCTACGAAGCGGGCATCGGCCTGAGCGGCGTCAACTTCGCCGTCGCCGAGACCGGGACCCTGTGTCTGGTCGAAAACGAGGGCAACGGCCGCATGTGCACCACCGTGCCGCCGGTGCACATCGCGGTGATGGGACTCGAGAAAGTGGTGGAGCGGCTGGAAGACCTGCCGCCCCTGCTGCGGCTGCTGACGGGATCGGCCACCGGCCAGCTCGTGACCACCTACGTCAACCTGATTACCTCCCCGCGCCGCGAAGGGGAAAAGGACGGCCCGCAGGAAGTGCACCTGGTGATCCTGGACAACGGGCGCTCGCGCATCTACCAGGACCCGCAGCTGCGCCAGACGCTTCAGTGCGTGCGCTGCGGCACGTGCTTGAACCACTGCCCGGTCTACACCCGCATCGGCGGCCATGCCTATGGCTTCGTCTACCCCGGCCCGATCGGAAAAATCCTGACCCCGCAGGTCGAGGGACTGGAGAAGGCCGGGACATTGGCGTTTGCCTCCAGCCTCTGCGGGGCCTGCGAGGAGGTCTGCCCGGTCAAGATCCCGATCCCCGCGCTCCTGCGGCGCCTGCGGGACGAAAGCTATTCCTCGGCGCCGGAAAGCAGCGTCCCCGGCCGCGGCTGCAAACAAAACTGGGCCGAGCGCCTGGCCTGGAAAGGATGGGCATTCTTGAACACGCACCCGCGCCTGAACCGGCTGACAACGGCGCTGTTAGGCCTCGTCGGAGATTATCTGCCGCCGGCCGGACCGCTGGAGCGCTGGATGCGCTACCGCTCCGAACCGAAATTTGCGCCCCGCAGCCTGCACCGCCGGATCCGGGAGGAGGGCATCGCCGATGAGTGACACCGCCCGCGACCGCATCCTGGAGCGCCTGCGAAACGCCCCCCGGCAGGAGGCCCCGAGACCCGATGCTCCGGCCTCCACTGCGGCCGACCCGGACCGCGGCGCCCGGGTCGGCCGGTTGAAGTCGTTGCTGGAGGCCATGCGCACCGAGGTGCACGTGCTGCCCGCCGCCGAATGGATCCCTCGGCTGCGGGAGGTGCTCCAAGCGCGGGCGATCAAGACCCTGCTCTATGCCCCCGAGACCGGCCTCGGCGCCGCGCTGGCCGAAGCCCGGCAGCAGGATGCCGCCGGGCTGCCGGAGCTGGTGGCCTACAGCGAGACGGTCGAATCGTTCAAGGAACGGATCTTTGCCGTGGACGCCGCCGTCACGACCGCGGCCGGTGCCGTGGCGGACACGGGCGCACTGATCCTGCGGCCGACCCGTGCGGAGCCCCGCTTGATGTCCCTGGTCCCGCCGGTTCACATCGCCGTCCTGGCGGCGGAGGCGATCCACCCCTCCCTGAGCGAGGCCATGCAGGATGGCCGGTGGTCGGCGGACATGCCGACCAATCTGCTTCTCATTTCCGGCCCGTCCAAGACCGCGGACATCGAGCTCACCCTGGCCTTCGGGGTGCACGGGCCGAAGGAGTTGATCGTGTTCATTCTTGATGATTGATAACGGATACTGGATGCTCGATGCTGGATAAATGGTGAAACGCCGCGGGTCTTGCTTTTATCGGGCATATCGTATCGTGCGCAGCGCCTATCCAGCATCTGCTCGTCAACGCGTTGGACGCTCGATAATCCAATCTGTTTCGAACCCTGGCCACCCAGCCTACGGACCCATCTCATGCTCCCTGATCGCTACCAACGTTTTCTTGCCGACCTACACGGCCGGGTTTCTCCAGGCCGCTTGTTCACGGACCCGTTGCGAACGCTCGCCTACGGCACGGATGCGAGCTTCTACCGCCTGATCCCCAAGATCGTCGTGCGCGCCGACACGGAGGACGAGGTCGCCGCGGTCCTCCAGGCCGCCGACCGCCACGGCATCGCCGCCACCTTCCGTGCCGCCGGTACGAGCCTCTCGGGCCAGGCGATCTCCGATTCGGTGCTGGTCGTGGCCGGCGCGAGCTGGAACCGCTACGAGATCCTCGACGACGGCGGCCGCATCCGCCTTCAGCCCGGCGTGATCGGCGGGAACGCCAACCGTTACCTCGCCCCCTACGGCCGCAAGATCGGCCCCGACCCGGCCTCGATCAACGCGGCCATGATCGGCGGCATCGCCGCCAACAACGCCAGCGGCATGTGCTGCGGCACCGCACAGAACAGCTACCGGACCGTGGCCGGCATGCGCATCCTCTTCCAAGACGGCAGCCGGCTGGATACGGCGGATCCCGCCGGCTGCGAGTCGTTTCGCCGCACCCGCGGGGGCCTGCTCGGAGCCCTGGACGCCCTCGGCAAAGAAGTCCGCGCCAACACGGCGCTGGCGGAGCTTATCCGCCGTAAATACAAAATCAAGAACACGACCGGCTACAGCCTGAACGCCCTGGTGGATTTCGAGGATCCCCTGGACATCCTGCTGCACCTGATGATCGGATCCGAGGGCACGCTCGGCTTCATCTCCGAGATCACCTACCACACCGTCGTCGAGCACCCCTGCAAGGCGAGCGCCCTGATGATCTTTCCCGAGATCGAAACCGCCGCCGCCGCCGCGGCCATCCTGAGGGAGCAGCCGGTGGCCGCGGTCGAGCTCATGGACCGCGCCTCCCTGCGCTCGGTGGAAAACAAGAGCGGGCTGCCGGACTACCTGAAGACGCTGGGGCGGCAGGTGGCGGCGCTGCTGGTGGAAACCCGGGCCTACACCCCCGACGAATTGACCGGCCAGGTCCATGCGGTGACGGATGCCCTGAAGCGCCTGCCCTTCGAACGGCCGACGGCCTTCACGGACCGGGCAGCCGAATACACCGCCCTATGGAACATCCGCAAGGGGCTCTTCCCGGCCGTGGGCGCCGTGCGCGAGCTCGGCACCACCGTGATCATCGAAGACGTCGCGTTTCCGATCGACCGCCTGGCGCGCGCCACGCTCCACCTTCAGGAGATCATGCGGCGCTATCGCTACGACGAAGCCATCATCTTCGGCCATGCGCTGGAGGGCAACCTGCATTTCTGCTTCACGCAGGACTTCGGGCCTTCGGCGGAGGTGGAACGCTACCGGCGGTTCATGCACGACGTCTGCGACATGGTGGTGAACGCCTACGACGGCTCGCTCAAGGCCGAGCACGGCACCGGCCGCAACATGGCGCCGTACGTGGAGATGGAGTGGGGCCGCGAGGCCTACGCCGTCATGCAGCGCATCAAGGCCATTTTCGACCCGAAAAACCTGCTCAACCCCGGTGTCATCCTCAATCCCAACCCCCAGGCTCACGTCGAGAATCTCAAGCCCCTGCCGCCGGCCGACCCGATCATCGACAAGTGCATCGAATGCGGCTTCTGCGAGGCGAATTGCCCCTCCAAAAACCTCACGCTCACCCCGCGGCAGCGCATCGTGGTCCAGCGCGAAATCGCGCGGCTGCGGGCCGCCTGCGAAAGCCCGGCGCGCCTGGCCGATCTCGAAAACGGGTACCGCTACCCGGGCGAGCAGACCTGCGCGGCGGACGGGCTGTGCGCGGTGGCCTGTCCGGTTGACATCAACACCGGCGAGCACACCAAACAACTGCGCAGCCGGGCCGTTGGCCCCGCAGCCGCCCGGGCGGCCGCCCGGGTCGCGGGCCACTTCGCCCGCGTCGCCGCCGTCGCGCGCGCGGGCCTCAAGGCCGCCGACGCGATCCACGGCCTGCTCGGCTCCGGCCGCATGGCGGGCCTCACCGCCGGCCTGCGCCGCCTGAGCGGCAACCGCCTTCCGCACTGGACGCGCTGGATGCCGCGCGGCGTCGACGGCCCCCGGCCGCGGCCGGTGAAGCGGTCGAACGCCCTGCAGGCCGTCTACTTTCCGAGCTGCATCAGCCGCACCATGGGCCCGGCCCAGGGCGACCCCGATCGGGACCCGCTGCATACGGTCACCGTGCGGCTGCTCGAAAAAGCCGGCTACCGGGTCCGTTTCCCGGCGAAAATGGAGGCGCTTTGCTGCGGCACCCCGTTCGAAAGCAAGGGGTTCACGGGGCAGGCAGACGCCAAGTCGGCCGAGCTTGAGGCGGCCCTGCTCGATGCGTCCGACGGCGGCCGGCTGCCGGTCTTGGTCGATACCAGCCCCTGCCTGTACCGCATGAAAAAAGTGATGGACCAGCGGCTGATTCTGCTCGATCCGGTGGAATTCACCCTGTCGCATCTGATGGAACGGCTCCAGATCACCCCGGTGAATGAAACCATCGCTTACCACCACACCTGCAGCAGCGTGAAAATGGGCATCGAGGCCAAGGCCATGACTCTGGCCAGGGCCTGCGCCCGGGAGGTGGTGGTGCCGGACCTCGTCGGCTGCTGCGGATTCGCCGGCGACCGCGGGTTCAACTACCCGGAACTCAACGCTTCGGCCCTGCAGCACCTGCGGGCCGGTGTCGCGGAAAAATGCCGCGCGGGCTATTCCACGAGCCGTACGTGCGAAATCGGGCTCTCGGCGCACAGCGGCATGCACTATAAATCGATCCTCTATCTCGTCGACCGGTGCGCGCGGCCGAAAATGAATAGGAGTTTTAAGTTTTAAGTTTTACGTGTTAAGGAAGAGAAATCGAATCGGTGGCGATCGGCTTTTTCTTTTCGTTTCCAAGCAAGTTAGGTCTTTTTCTGTGGGAGCGGCTTTCCAGCCGCGATTATCGAGCCTGAAAGCCTCACCCACAAATAAAAACTTTCTGGTCGATAAAGTGACGCCGTGCGCCACGGCCTGCTTAAAACTTAAAACGTTTTTCCATATTGAAGTCAAAACCCGATCAATATCCTCCCCTGCGCCTCGCTTGGCTCATCTGGGGTCTCGCCTCTCTGTTCTATGTCATCGGCTTCTTCCACCGCCTGGCGCCGGCCGTCATGACCCGTGAGTTGATGCGCGACTTCGACATCAGCGCCGCCGCCCTGGGCAATCTCTCGGGCTTCTACTTCTACAGCTACTGGCTGATGCAGATCCCCACCGGGGTTCTCGTGGACAGCTGGGGCCCGCGGCGCCTGCTTACCGCCGGCGCCCTGGGATCGGCGATCGGCGCGGCCTTTTTCGCGCTATCGCCGAGCATGACCTGGGCCTGCGTCGGTCGGCTGTTTATCGGCGGATGCGTGTCGGTGGCCTATGTGGTGACTCTCAAACTGGCGGTGAGCTGGTTCCCGGTCGGGTATTTTTCCATGATTTCGGGGCTGGGGCTGCTGGCCGGCATCCTGGGAGCGGTGACGGCGGGCGTGCCGCTGCGGCTGCTGGTGGATGGGTTCGGCTGGCGGCCGGTCATGCTGGCCGCCGCGGCAGTCACCGGCCTGATCGCCGCCGTGACCTGGGTGCTGGTCCGCGACGAACCGAGGGAGAGGGGTTATCGCAGCTACGCGCCGCCTGCAACCCAGACCGGGCTGACGGCACGCGTGAGCGCTTGGGCCGGCATCGGCCAGGTGTTCCGGTATGCCAACACCCGGCTGCTCTTCTTCATTCCGGCCAGCCTGGTGGGATCGGTGCTGACGTTCTGCGGCCTTTGGGGGGTACCCTATCTGACCACCCACTACGGCCTTTCCACCGCCCGGGCGGCCTCCCTGACCTCGCTGCTGATGATCTGCTGGGCGTCGGCGAGCCCGGTGTTCGGATGGCTGTCCGACCGGCTGGGCCGCCGCAAGCCGCTGATGATCATCGGACAGATCCTGGCGGGCTTCGGCTGGGCCGCACTTTTTTACGCTCCCGGGCTTTCGCCGGGGCAGCTCACGGTCCTGGCCGCTGCCACCGGGTTGTGCTCGGCGAGCTTCATCATCTGTTGGTCGTTCGCCAAAGAATCCGTTCCGGCGCACCTGGCAGGCACCATCTCCGGCGTGATCAACATGGGCATCATGCTGGGCGCCACCGTGCTGCAGCCCGCCGTGGGTTGGATGCTCGACCGGCGCTGGGAAGGCGCGGTCATGGATGGCGTGCGCATTTACAGCCGGGACGCCTATCAGGCGGGCTTCGGGTTGATGATGGCCTGGATCCTGATC
This sequence comes from Desulfobacterales bacterium, assembly GCA_030834695.1. Lineage (GTDB taxonomy): Bacteria > Desulfobacterota > Desulfobacteria > Desulfobacterales > SpSt-501 > SpSt-501. Next base: position 14,404 of record JAUQXK010000047.1, on the reverse strand, counting down.
GCGCTGGTGCTTCTGTGCTTCACCCGGGAGACCTTCGGCCGGCAGATGGCCTGATGTCGGTTCAGGTCCGGTTGACACCGGATGAGATTTCTACTAATCCTCAGCGCATCCGAATGATCCAGGCGTTATACAAAAGGAGTTTCTCGATTCATACAAAAGGAGGGAGTTCTATGCGTTCACGGATGATGGCAGTCATTGTCGGCCTTTGCCTGATCGGCTTTACCGGCGGAGCCCTGGCCCAGACCCAGATCAACATCGCTACGGTCACCAACCAGGACCTTGTCCACACCAAAGCGGCCTTCTGGTTCAAGGAGTGCGTGGAAAAGGCCGCGCCCGGCAAGCTGACCGTGGCGGTTCATCACTCGGCCAGTCTGGGCAGCGAGACCCAGGTGCTGCAGCAGATCCAGCTCGGCACCACCCAGATGTCGGTCTGCACCACCGGGCCCATCGAGGCCTTCGTGCCCGAGATCAAGGCCCTGGAGATGCCGTTTGTCTTCCCCTCCTATGAGGCGGCCGACAAAGTGCTCGACGGACCGATCGGCCAGGAACTCGGCAAGAAGTTCGAGAAATCCGGCTTCGTGGCGCTGGCTTACCTGGACAACGGGTTCCGCAACGTCACCAACTCCAAGCGCCCCGTCAAGACGCCCGAGGACCTCAAGGCCCTGAAAATCCGCACCATGGAGGCGCCCACCCACCTGGCCATCTGGCGCGCCATCGGGGCCAACCCCACGCCCATGGCCTGGCCCATTTTTACGCAGCTCCAGCAGGGCGTCATCGACGGCCAGGAGAACCCGATTTCGGTCATTCACGGCTCCAAACTGCCGGAAGCCGGGCAGAAGTACCTGACGCTCTCCCGGCACGTGTATTCGGCCCTGGTCTTCGTGGCGAACAAAGCGTTCATCGATGGGCTGCCCGCTGCGGAGCGCAAGGTGGTCATGGACTGTGCGCGTTCGGCCTCTCTGCAGGGCCGCAGCCACATCCGCGACAACGAAGCCCGGCAGATCGCCGAGCTGAAAGCGGCCGGCATGCAGGTCGAGGACAAGCCCGATCTGGAGGCTTTCCGCAAGGCGACCGCCCCGGTGATCGAATCAGCCTCCGGAGACACCAAGAAGCTGGTGGAGCAGATCCAGCAGGCGGTTAAGTAACGCCGGTCAGAAGGTGTCGGTCGGAGTGATCGGCACCCCTCACCGCTCGGAATTTTTTCTTGTGGGAGTGGCTTTCGGCCACGGGCGTCGCGGCTGGTAAGCCGCTCCCACAACCATTTTGGGTACCAGCTAGAATTATTTCTTTGTAAACACGCAATGCCCATCGGGAGCATCGGATGACTTTGCTGGAACGCACCAGCCGGACCATCAACGCGCTGGTTGAAAAAGTCTTGTTTGTAATCGGGGCCGCCATCTGCATTATTTTATTCGCCCAGGTGGTCTTCCGGTACGCGGGCGCCTCCCTGGGCTGGTCCGAAGAAGTCAGCCGGCACCTGCTGGTTGCCATCACTTTCCTGGGCGGCACGGTCGCCTACAAGCGTGCGAGCTTCATCGGATTGAAGGGTTTCGGGCACAAACTCGGGCCCACGATCCAGCAGGCCATCGTGGTCGGCCTGCAGGTTCTGACCCTCGCCTGCTTCGGTCTGATCGCCTGGTTCGGTGCCGCCTATACGGTTAAAGCGGCTGAGCACACGTCGTCTTCGCTGCAGATCCCGATGGCGATCCCCTTTGCCGTAATTCCGATCGCTTCCGTAATCTTTGTTCTGCACGTGCTGGCGGACATGGCCCGCACCCTTGAAGGGAAAACGCCATGATCGTCCTTCTGCTTTTCGCATGCCTCTTTGTCCTGATCGCTCTCGGCCTGCCCATCGCGCTTTCCATCGGGCTGCCGGCCATCGGCTTCATGCTGACGCCCGGGGTCTTCCCCGCCGGCGTCCCGATCCCGGCCCTGGGGCAGACGATTGTCCAGTTGCTTTTCGCCGGTGTCGACTCCTTCGACCTGCTGGCAATTCCGCTGTTCATGCTGGCCGGCTCGATCATGGAAACCGGCGGGATCTCACGCCAGCTGATCGACTTCTCCGATAGCCTGGTTGGCTGGGTGCCGGGCGGTCTGGCCTGCGCGGTGATCGTCGCCTCCATGTTCTTTGCCGGCATCTCCGGGTCAGCCGCGGCGGACACGGCCGCACTGGGCGCCATCGCCATACCGGCCATGGTCCGCCAGGGCTACCCGCCCGCGTTCTCGGCGGCCGTGGTGGCGGCGGGCGGGTCCATCGGCGTTATCATCCCGCCGTCCATCCCCATGGTGATCTTCGGCTTCCTGACCAATGTCTCCATCGCCAAGCTGTTTGCCGGCGGCATGCTGGTGGGGGTGTTGTTCGGGCTGAGCTTCATGGGGGTTGCCATCTGGTTTGCCTGGCGCCACGGCTACGGTACGCGCCAGTCCTTTTCCCTGAAACGGATCTGGGTGTGCCTCAAGGAGGCGATCTGGTCCCTGGGGGCGCCGGTCATCGTCCTGGGCGGGATCCTCACCGGCGTCGTCACGGTCACGGAGGCGGCCGCCCTGGCGGTTTTCTACGCCCTGTTCGTCGCCATGGCCGTCAACCGGCAGATCAAGTGGAGCGACATGCCGAATCTCATCGTCCGCTCCCAGATCGTGGCCGCCACCATCCTCTTCATCATCGCCATGGCCAAGGTATTCACCTGGCTGGTGGCGATGAAACAGACCCCCATGCTGGTTCAATCCGTTATCAACTCGCTGGCGCTGCCGCCCTGGGGGCTGCTGCTGCTGGTCATGGCGGGGCTGCTGATCATCGGCTGCATCATGGAAACCACGGCTGCCCTGATTCTGCTCGTGCCGGTGCTCGCGGCCATCACCCCGCAGATGGGGGTCGACCCGATCCAGTTCGGCGTGCTCATGGTGGTGAATCTGGCCATCGGCATGCTGACTCCGCCGGTCGGAATTTGTTTGTTCGTGAGCTGCGGAATCTCCGGCCTGCCGCTCGGCCAGGTGGGCCGGGCCGTGATGCCGCTGGTGGTGGTAGCCATCGCGGCGCTGCTGATCGCCTGCTACTGGCCGCCGCTGACGACCTGGTTCCCGTCGCTGATCTACAAATAAAAATCGGGAGCAGGAAAAACTTGCTCCCGATTTTATGCCGGAGGGATTTAAATGAAAGAATTCACTTCCCAGCAAACTGCAGAACTCGCCGCCCTGGTGAGCCCGGACCGCTTCTCCACCGGACAGTCCAACCGGGAGCTGCACCTGCACGACATCTCCCCCCACCAGGGCACCCTGCCGGCCGGCATCATCTGGCCGGAGTCGACCGAGGAGGTCGCGCGCATCCTGGCCTGGGCGTACGAACGGGACGTGCCGGTCACGCCCTGGGGAGCCGGCACCAGCACCGAGGGCAACCCGGTGCCCACGCGGGGCGGGCTCGTTATTGACATGACCCGCATGAACCGCATCCTGGAGATCCGGCCGCAGGACCTGCAGGCCGATGTGGAGCCCGGGGTGCTGCGCAAGGAGCTGAATCGCCAGACCGGCAAGCACGGCTTGTTCTTCCCGCCGGATCCCGGCGCCGACGCCACCATCGGCGGCATGATCGCCAACAACGCCTCCGGCGTGCAGACCGTCAAGTACGGCGCCACCAAGGACTACGTGATGCGTCTGACCGTGGTGCTGCCCCCGGGCAAGGTCATCCACACCGGCTGCAAGGCGCCCAAATCCTCGGCCGGCTTCGACCTGACCCGGCTCTTCGTCGGCTCGGAGGGCACGCTCGGCATCGTCACCGCCGCCACCCTGAAGCTGACCGGCATTCCCAGCCACTACCTGGCCGCCACCGTTCGGTTCCCCGACCTGGAGAAGGCCTCCGAGGCCGTGGCCGTCATGATCGGCTCGGGCCTGGGGCCGGCGGCCCTGGAACTGCTCCCGCCCGGTCTGATCCGGCTGATGAACAACGAAAAAGGGCTCGGATTGCCCGAGGTGCCGTCGCTCTTCTGCGAGTTTCACGCCGTCAGCGCCACCGCTCTGGATGAAACCGCCCAGCTCGCCAAGGAGCTGTGCGAGGAGTGCGGCGCCGTCGGTTTCAACTACGCCACCGAGGAAGGCCCCCGCAAGGAGCTCTGGCGCGCCCGCCACGAAGCCTGGGAGACCATCCATCGCGCCCACCCCAAGAAAGAGACCCTTATCGTGGATGCGGCCGTTCCGATTTCACGCTACCCGGAGATGGTGGTGTTTTCGCAGAAAGCGGTCGATGAGCGGCAATCCATCGGGTACGTCTTCGGCCACGCCGGCGACGGCAACCTGCACGTGGTGATGGCAGGCGATCCGAAGGACAAAACCGAGTGGGGCCGCCTCGAAGATATCAACAAGGCCATCGTCGAAAAGGCCATCCAGGTGGGCGGCACCTGCACGGGCGAGCACGGAGTGGGAATCGGCAAGCGCAAGTTCATGCCGCTCGAGCACGGTGAAAGCTACCAGCTCATGAAGCAGATCAAGGATCTCATCGACCCGAAGGGGCTGATGAATCCGGGGAAGATTTTTTAGACTAATAGGGTTACTGGGGCCGAGGGTTCGAGTGAATGAGGGATGCACCTTTTCACTTGACCCCTTGACCCCTTGAACCCTTGAACCCTTCATTCGCTCATCAAGGAGAGTCTCAACGCATGAACGTCGCATTCATCGGCATGGGCACCATGGGCGCGGCCATGGCCTTGAACATTTTGAAGGCCGGACACCCGGTGACCGTCCACAACCGCAGCCGCGAGCGGGAAGAACCGGTCGCCCGGGCGGGCGCCCGGCGAGCGGTCTCGCCGAAGGAGGCCGCGCGGGAAGCGGACATCGTCATCACCTGCGTCAGTGACACGCCCGACGTGGAAGCGGTGGTTCTCGGGGAAAACGGCATCATCCAGGGTGCGAAAGCCGGCGCCATAGTGGTGGACATGTCCACCATCAGCCCCTCGGCCACCCGTCGCATGGCCGGCCGGCTGGCCGAGAAGGGCATCCGCATGCTGGACGCACCGGTGTCCGGCGGCTCCGAAGGCGCTCAGAAGGGGACCCTGACCATCATGGTCGGCGGTGAAGCCGAGGCGGTCGCGCAGGCCATGCCGGTGCTCTCCGCCATGGGCAAGAGCATCACCCATGTCGGACCCTGCGGCGCCGGACAGCTCACCAAGGCCATCAACCAGGTGATCATCTCCGGCGTCTATTTGGCGGTGGCCGAGGGCATGGCCCTGGGGCTCAAGGCCGGGATGGACATGGAAAAGGTCGTCCAGGCCCTGGCCGGCGGCGCGGCCGGCTCATGGGTGCTGAACTACCGCGCCGCGAACATGATCAAGAACGAATACCCGCTCGGATTCCGCGTCCGCCTGCACCGCAAGGATCTGGCCATCGCCATGGAGGCCGCGCGCGAGTTGGGCGTGTTCCTGCCGGCCACGGCTCTGGTGGAGCAGATCGAAAACGGCCTCATCTCCCAGGGCTACGGCGACGAGGACGTCTCCGCCGTTGCGCGGATGATCCGAAACCATTCCGGAATGAAATGACCCATCCAGCTTTTAGCTCAGCCGGCACGCACTGGAAGCCTTCGGGCAAACGGGCCCTTTGGGCCAGCATGCTTGCGCTGCTGGCGGTTGTCTTTTCCGGATGTTCGCACACCATGCTCCGCGAGCCGGCGCCGTTCCAGCTCGAGGATTTCAAGTTCGAAATCGAGGAAAAAGAACACAATGTGACCTACAAAGGCCGGGGAGTCTTGAAGGCCCAATCGCCCGAAATGGAGAATGGCAATTACTTCCTATTCTTGAGAGTACGGCACAAAGACTCGCTGCAGGTAGCCTCCGAGATGGTCGCCGTCATTTTAACCCGGGGCGCCGGCGAGCTTAATTTCACGATCTTCTATGGCAAGTCCCAGAAGCCGGCCAAACCTCCGGAGTTTGTCTGGGAAATCATCGGATATATCCCCTTGCTGCCGGGAACCCTTTCTCAAAACTGAAGAACTATTTCACTCGCCCGCGCTCGCCTTTCTATTCCTGAATTCTCGCCGGCCGCCGAGAGATTCGATCCTCTCGGCCCGCCCACGTTTTGGCATCGCCCCAAAGAATATTCAAATATTATAATATTTGATATTCTCCTTGACTTTTTCCGAAAATTTCACGTAATAGGCTCCCTATTCCCCGGCAACTACTCATTGATTTCGAGCTTCACGACTATATTCCGTTCTCCACGACTCAGGCCCCATCGCCAATCCTGAGTCTCCAGGCTGGCAAGAGCTTGTAGTTTTTCCTTTTCAGAAGGAAACGACATGTTCAAAACAGTCAAGACGAACAAGGTCTCCGAATCCATCATCCAGCAGATCCGGGAAGCGATTTTCGCGGGTCTGCTCCAGCCTGGCGACAAGCTTCCCTCCGAGCGGGAGCTGATCAAGACTTTCCACGTCAGCAAGGCCACCATGCGCGAGGCCCTGCGGTCCTTGGAGGTTCTTGGATTTCTGGATATCCGGCAGGGCGTCTCCGGTGGCGCCTTCGTCACGTCGATCGACATGAAAAAGGCCCGCGAACTCTTCGTCAACATCCTGCACTTTAAGAAACTCTCCCTCAAGAACCTGGCGGAAGTCCGGGTTATCCTGGAAACTCACACAGCGGCGACGGCGGCCAAAACCATTACGACGGCCGAACTGAAACAGCTCCGAACGCTGATCGAACAGGCCCGGGATGATCTCCACCGGAAGGACTTGAGCCGACTGCGGCGCAACGAGTTGGATTTCCACCGCATCATCGGCAACGCCTGCGGCAACCCATTGCTGAGTCTCTTCGTGGACCTGGTGCACAACCTTCTGGCCGACGCCAAGGAAATCCTGAAACCCAAATCCGACTTTTCCGTGCGAGTGCTCGAAGCCCATCAGAGAATCCATGCGGCCTTGAAAGACCGGAATGTCGATAAGGCGCGCCTGGAAATGCTGCGGCACCTGATGGAAGTGGAAGACGACCTGGCCAGCATCCAAAAACAAAAAAGAATCCGCGGCCTCGGGCTCTCACTCGACCGCGGCCTCGGGCCGAAAAAGGAGGTGATGTCCGTCAAAGACCGCCAGAACAAGAGCCGAAAACGGGTTCCGTTCAAGCAGTTGGACAACTAAAACACTCGAACAAGGAGGGGTGAAGATGAAAAAGCGGGCAGTATGTTGGCTGATCACCATGGTAGTGCTCGTCGGTCTGATGGCCGCTCTATGGCCGAAGGCGGCGGATGCGGCTCCGTCCCGATGGCGATTCCAGAGCATTTGGGCGCCGTCGATCACGCTGTGGAAAGGCGACAAGTATTGGGTCGACCTGATGAACGTGATGGGCGCCGGCGATCTGGACATCAAATGGTTTGCCGGCGGCACCCTTGTAACGCGTTCGGACGAAATGTTCGACGCCGTGGCCAAAGGCACCATCGAAGCGGGCACCGACTGGCCCAGCTATTGGGAAGGCAAAAACACCGCCTTCGGCCTGATCACATCGACCCCGGTCTGGCTGACCCCCGGAGACTACATGATCTGGTTCTGGCAGGCGGGCGGCCTCGAACTGGCCCAGGAACTCTATGCGAAATACGGCATCGTCTGGTTTCCGCATTCCGTGACCGGCCCTGAATCCGGCCAGCGCTCGAACAAACCGATCAAGACGGGCGACGATTACAAGGGCGTCAAGATGCGCCAATGCGGACGCGTCCAGGCCAAGATCCTCCAGGACCTCGGCGGCGCGGCCATCTTCATGCCGGGCTCTGAAATCTACCTGGCGCTGTCCCGCGGCACCATCGACGCCGCCGAATTTTCCGTTCCGGGCGTCGACTGGTCCATGGGTTTTCAGGAAGTCACGAAGTTCTGGGTCCTTCCGGGCTGGCATCAGCCGGGACCGGTGTCCGGCGTCATGATCAACAAGGCCGCCTGGGACAAGGTCTCCGACCGCGTCAAGTTCCTGACCAAGGAAGCCGCCATGGCGTCGATGATGTGGGCCTGGACGTATTACGAATTGAACGCGGGAGACTTCACCCAGAAGTTCAAGGAAAAGGGCGTGCAGATGAGCATCCTGGACCAGGAGACCATCAACAAACTCACGGATCTGGCCTACAAATACCTGGTGGAAGATGCCGAAGCCAACCCGGAACACGCCAAGATCGCCTTCTCGCAGGCGAAATACTTGAAGGATATCGCCGAGTGGCGGGCCATCGAGCAGCCGTTCATGTTCGGCCGCAACCCACCCAAGCTTGATCAGATCTACGGCAAGCTGGAAGAGATCGCCAAGAAGCACAAGGTCTACGATGCCGTGATGGACCTGGCCAAGGCCACCCGCGCTCGGATGGAGGCCCAGGAGCCCTGGAAGCCGGGCACTCCCTATCAGGGCAATCCGGTCGCTCTTCCCAAATAGGGGATCCCAGATTCAGCCTGTTTGACCTGGATCTCGGACACTAAGCTACAGATACCTTGGGAGCTCTCCGGGGAAATATTTTTCCCGGAGAGCGGCCCATCTCGGAGGCTGATCATGAATGCCCTGAAAGGGATCATCAACTTCATCCAAACGATTTCGGAATGGTCCGGCCGAATTTTCAGCGGAATTATTGTGATTCTGATGTGTTTGTCCTGTTACGAGGTGTTTACGCGGCGGGTCCTGCACTCGCCCACCATCTGGACCCATGAGGTTCTGGCCTACCTCTTTTGCGGGTCCGTGCTGCTCCTGATGGGTTACACCCAGCTTTACAAAGGGCACGCCAACGTGGACATCCTTTACGAACGCTTCTCCCCGCGAACCAAGGCCCTGATCGACGTGGCCTGCTTCATCTTCTTCATGGGGCTCTTCGGAGTGGTATTCTTTACCGACGCCGTCAATTTCGCCGCCACGTCCTGGGCGATGAAGGAACGCACCCCCACCGCCTTCAACCCGATTGTCTATCCGGCCAAGACCATCCTGCCGGTGGGCATGGCGTTGCTGCTCCTGCAGGGGTTTGCCGACTTCCTCAAGAACATGATCTTCCTGGTGAAAGGAGAGCGGCTATGATCGACCTGACCCCTGAAACCGTCGTCTTTCTAATGTTCGTCGGCATCATGGGCGGACTGGCGCTGGGCCACCCGGTGGCGTTCATCATGGGGGGGCTGGCCACGATCTTCGCCTACCTCGGCTGGGGAGCCAGCGGCACCTACCTTTTCCAAGGACGGGCCTTCGATTCGACCACCAACAACATCCTCATCGCGATCCCCCAGTTCGTCCTGATGGCCGCCTTCCTTTCAAAATCCGGCATCTCGGAGGGGCTCTTCCGTTCGATGATGCACCTGTTCGGTCCGATCAACGGCGCCATCGGGCTGGCGGTGATCGTGATGTGCGCCATCGAGGCAGCCTGCACCGGGATTATCGGCGCGAGCGTGGTGAGCATGACCATCCTCGCAGTGCCGGTCATGTTGAAGCACCACTACAACAAGAACATGTCCGTGGGCTGCGTGGCCGCGGGCGGCGTCTTGAGCATCCTCATCCCGCCAAGCATTATGCTGGTCATGATGGCCGACCAAGCCGGCATCTCGGTGGGCAAACTCTTTGCCGGCGGCTTCTTCCCCGGCCTGATCCTAGCCGGTCTTTTCTTCATTTACATTTTGATCCTGACCACCTGGAAGCCGGAGATGGGGCCGGCCCTGTCGCGCGAGGAGCGGGCCGCCGTTTCGGGTAAGGAGCTGATCAAGCTGCTGGTGGTGAACATGCTGCCGATGCTGCTGCTCATGATCGGCGTGCTGGGCTCGATCTGGACCGGCGTGGCCACGGCCACGGAAGCCTCCGGCGTCGGCGCCTTCATCGCGTTGCTCCTGATGATCGCCTACGGCAAGTTCACCTGGAAGCTGTTCATCGACTGTCTGCTGACCGCGGCCCGGACCAACTGCATGGTCATGACCATCCTGTTCACGGCGTCCATCTTCACCGGTGTGTTCCTGGGGCTCGGCGGCGGGGACGCGGTGACCGACTTCGTCATGTCGTTCGGCGCCTTGGGCCGGTGGGGCGTTCTCTCCGTCATGATGATCATCATCTTCTTCCTAGGGTTTCTGATCGACTGGATCGCCATCATCTACATCACGTTCCCGATCTTTCTGCCGATCGCCGTCAAGCTGGGCTTCGACAAGCTGTGGTTCATCGTGCTCATCGCGGTCAACCTGCAGACCTCGTTCCTGTCGCCGCCTTTCGGGTATGCCCTTTTTTACATGAAGACCACGGTGCCGCCTGAGGTCCGGTTGATCGATATCTACAAGGGAATCGTGCCGTTCATCATTATTCAGCTGATCGGACTGGCAGTGTGTATCTTCTGGTCCGATGTCGTAACTTATCTCCCAAACCGGATTATCGGTTGATGACGGGAGATGAAGCAGTTGGAAGATGAAGACCGCCGGTGACATCCCCGGATGGGCCTCTGACGGGCAAGAGGCGGCTGAGCGCCCTGGCTCGGCCGCCTCGCTCGGGCCATAACACTGGCTGCCCAAACGGCAGCCTTCACATAATCAACTCGGCGATGATAGTTTCCTCATCACATAGGCAGCCTGATCTGCTGTTTCCGTCTGGCATCTTCCTGATCGCCTTCAGCGTGATGGCGTTCGAGGTTGTTGTCGCGCGTCTGCTCGCGGTGCTGCTGTCCTATCATTACGTTTTCCTGGTCCTTTCCATGGCCCTCTTCGGTCTGGGCCTGGGCGGGCTGATCGTCTGGTTTTTGCAAAAAGCGCCGCCCGATAAAACGAAGCACCTGGTTTTAGGCCGGTATGCGCTGCTGTTCGCCATCGCCCTGCCCGCCTCCATATTTTTGGCGATTCAGACCGGGCGCTTCACCGACTCGCTCTGGGCCGTTATCTTCATCGGCCCGATCGTTTGTACCCCCTTTGCGGCGGCGGGATTGTTCATGGCGGAGATGTACCGTTCTTTCCCGGCCGTCAGTCATCGTTTGTACGGCATGGACCTTCTGGGAGCCGGGGCCGGAGCCTGGGGTGCCGTTGTGATGCTCGACGCCCTCGGCGGGTTGCGCGCGCATTTCCTGATCGCCGCCGGCGCCGCCCTCGTCGCGCTCCTGCTGACCTGTCGGAGGGGGGGCGCGCCGCGCCGCCTTGCGGCGTGGAGTCTATGCGTCCTGGCCCTTTGCCTGATGCTCGCCGCCGGTGTTTTTCCGCAGCGGCTTCTCGAAATCCCTGTCGGCCGCAACCCGGAAAAGGAAATTCACGATGCGCTGAATTCATTTCGGGGCGAAATCACCGAAAGCCGTTGGACTGCCTTCGGGCGAACGGATCTCGTGCGTTACCGATCGCAGCCGGAGGTGATGGATCTTTACGTGGACGGAACCGCAGGGTCTCCCATGTACCGCTTCAGCGGCCGCAGGGAGGATTTGCCCGGGCTGGTTGAAACCCGGCTGGCCGATTTTCCCGGCAGAATGGCGTTCGAGTTCCTGAAGCCCGACGCACGGGACTCCGCGCTGCTCATCGGGCCGGGCGGCGGGCGCGACGTTCTGCTGGCTCTCTGGGGAGGATTAAAAAACATTACGGCGGTTGAACTCAACGAGGATTTGGTCGAGTTGGTCCGCCGGAATTCGAGTTTCAACGGCGGAATCTATAACGGCTACCCCGATGTTGCCGTGGTGGTCGACGAGGGCCGCCGCTACTTGCGAGGCCAATCGGAGCCGTATGATCTGATTTTTCTCAGCCTGCCGGTCATCAATACCACCCGCAGCCTGGAGGGCTACGCTCTCACCGAAAACTTCCTCTTTACCCTGGAGTCCATGCGAGAATACTGGGAGCGCCTCACGGGGGATGGATCCTTAGCGGTGGTCGGGCATAACGACGCCGAGATCCTGCGCCTGCTGGCCCTTGCTCTGAAAATGCTCGACGGGCAGGGGGTCGGGACGGCCGACGCCATGAAGCACGCGTACGTCGTCGCCTCGGATGACTATCTGTGCTTGGTGCTGCGCAAAACCGCTTTCACCCCGCCGGAGGGGGCCCAAATGCATCGGGCGATGCTGAATCAGGGGTTTCAACCGGCCTCCTCTTTCTTCCCCTTCGTCCAGGCCGTCAACCCCAGCCTGCTGGCGTTGAGCTCAGGCCGGATCGGTTTGGACGATCTCATCCGCCAGGTGCAAGCCCAAGGCTGGGACATCCGCCCCGTCAGCGACAACCGGCCTTTCTTCTACAAACTGGAGAACGGGGTCCCACGGCCGATCTTCTTCGCCTGCGGCGCCGCGCTGATTTTATACGGCGCCACCCTCCTGATACCGTGGCTTGTCATTCGAAAAAATCGCGGTGGGCCGGGCATGGGCACGCTCTCCGGGCAGCCTTCCGGAGGAATTCATCGGTGGGGGCTCGCGATTTTTTCGTTGCTGGGGTTGGGATTTATGCTGGTCGAGCTGTCGCTGCTGTCGCATTTCTTTCTCTTGTTGGGCTCGCCGACGCTGGCCATGGCCACTGTCCTTTCGGCACTCCTGGGGTGGGCGGGGCTGGGAAGCTGGCTGGGAGGCCGCTGGCGGCCGCATTCTCCGGAGCGACGAATCCGTGCGGTCTGCTTGATGATGGTTATTTGGTTATTAGCATACGCAGCGCTGCTTCCCTGGATCGTCTCCCGATTGGCCCAGCTGGCGGACGCCTGGCGATGGATCGGCTGTGTGCTCTTGCTGATGCCGGTCGGCATGAGTGCTGGGGTACCCTTCCCTTCCGCGATTCAATGGCTCAAAGCCGCGGGAGGGGAGGATGACATCCCCTGGATGTACGCTGTCAACGGCGCCAGTTCGGTGACGGGCTCTGCTGTGTCCCTGCTGCTGGCAATCCACTTCGGGTTTCAACAGGCGTTATTGGCGGGCGTTGCATGTTACCTGTTCGTTTACCTTCTGACACACACCGCCTGCGAGAGGGACTCGGACAAAATCAGAATCAAAATGGGAAATGCGGCTCTGGGCTGATGCGGCAACGCCGACGCCGCAGGAGGGCATTGTCGAACGGCGGGAATCTTTTCAATCAAGACGTGAAACTCATGATCACCGAAAGAAGGGAGGAAGCAATGAATCCATTTGATTTCATCGGGTCCAAGATGTACGAGTTTCGGGCGCCACAGATCATTCACTTCGGTCTGGGGTGTCTGAAAAAGGTCGGGAGCGAGGCCGCCCGCTTTGGAAAGCGCGCGTTGCTGGTCACCGACCAGTCCATGCAGAAGGCCGGCTACGTCGCGCAGGCACTGGAGCAGATCAAGGCGGGGGGCGTTGAAACCGCCGTGTATGACCAGGTGAACACCGAGCCCACGGACAAGATCGTGGAGGAAGGCCTGCGCATTTACAAAGACAACAAATGCGACATGGTCATCGCGCTCGGCGGCGGAAGCCCCATCGACGCGGCCAAGGCCATTGCCGCGGTGGCGACCAACGCCGCCAAGATCACCGAATTCATGGGGCTCAACAAGATCGCCAAGCCGGCAGCTCCCATCATCGCCATCCCCACCACGGCCGGCACCGGGAGCGAAGTCACGCGGTTCACCATCATCACGGACACCGCGCGCGACGTGAAAATGCTGATCGTCAGCGATTACCTCATGCCCCAGGCCGCCATTGTCGATCCGCTGCTGACGCTGTCCATGCCGGGTTGGGTGGCGGCATCGACGGGCATCGATGCGCTCACGCACGCCATCGAGTCCTATATTTCCAGGAAGGCTCAGCCGCTGACCGAAATCCTGGCACTGGAAGCCATCCGCATGATGGGCACTTACCTGCGCCGCGCCTGGGCCAACCCCGAAGATCTCGAGGCCAAGAACTACGTCATGCTGGGATCGACGGTCGCCGGCATGGCCTTTTCCAACTCGTCGGTGGCCATGGTGCACGGCATGTCCCGGCCTATCGGGGCCTGTTTCCACGTGCCGCACGGTCTGTCGAACGCCATCCTGCTGCCCCTGGTGATGGAATTCAGCCGCGTCGCGACACCCGAAAAATTCGCGGACATCGCCGAAGCCATGGGTGAAAACATTGAAGGGCTCACGGAAATGGAAGCCGCCCAGACGGCCGTCGAGGCGGTGCAGCAGCTCTGCGACGATATCAAGATCCCTCGCGCCGCAGAACTGAAATTGAAGCAGGAGGAGTTCATGAAGATGGCTCCTAAGATGGCCGAGGACGCCCTGGCGAGCGGCAGCCCCGGGAACAACCCGCGCCGGCCGACCAAGGAGGAAATCATAGAGGTCTACGCCAAGCTTTTCAACTAGGGACATGGGCCTCGAGAGGCCCGATTGACGCATAACCGCAACCAATCATTCACATTCAAAGGAGACGTAGCTATGGCACTGCCGGTGATGAAGAACTACATCAATGGGGAGTGGGTGGAGTCGGAGTCGAAGGTATTCGGGGACGTGTGGAACCCGGCCAAGGGGGAGAAGCTTGCGCAGGTGGCCTACGGGACGAAGGGGGATGTCGACCG
>JAUQXK010000003.1 GCA_030834695.1 Desulfobacterales bacterium | reverse complement strand
CCCTAAAGCGCTCCGATTTAAAGTGGCGGTTAAGTTCCTCCCGCGTATCCCATTCTTCAAAAATACTGAGCTCATTTTCATCTTCCATGCTCTGACAAAAATCGCAGCGCCTGCATCCCTCCTCTTTTCTTAAGGAGTCGATCAGCGATACGATCGTCTGGGACAGCTCCTTGCGCTTCTTGGCAAGAACTTTCATGCGTATGATGGCCAGGGTCACACAAATGGTATTTGCATATGGCCTGCCAACAACTGGACAAAATCGAGGGTTGTGGATTTTATATTAATACAGGTTTTGGTATGGTGATGCCCACACACAGTTCTCCTCTTGTCTTAAATTCTCGCAGGGGCCGACATCCAATAATCGCTTAAGCATAAAATTCTGGTTTATAAAGTTGATATTTGAACCTTGGGTAGAGTATCTTCAACATCCACGCGATGACAAAGCTCCGTGCCGGGCGTTTGCGCGGTTGCCGTTCCCGCAGCGCAGGCGAGCCGAACGCAGTCCGCAAGGTCTTTGCCCCGGGAATGTGCCAGCACAAATCCTCCCACCACGGAATCCCCGGCGCCTACGGCGCTGTCTACTTCCACCGGCGGCGCAACAGCCTTGATTTTTTGTTCGGTTGAAGATAGCAGCAGACCCGCCTTTCCCCTTGATACAAGGATATTTGGAATTCCTTTGTCATGGAGTCGCTCACAAAAGCCAATAATATCGGATTCGGTTTGCAGGTCCCTTTGCGCCAGCCGACTCAGCTCATATATGTTCGGTTTAATACAGGACGGCTGATAGTCCAGCGCTTCATGCAGCGCTTTTCCATCCGTATCCAGAACGATGAACGCGTTTTTTTTCTTCCCGGCAAGGATCAGCTGACCGTAGAGATTCGGCGTAACGCCGCGCGGGATGCTTCCGCTCAGGATCAGGTAATCCATATTCCGGATCTGGTTCACGTTCTGATAAAACAGACCGATTTCGGTTGCGTTGATTTCCGGACCGGCGGCGCTGATGGCGTACTGCCTGTTTTTTGCCTGTTCGCGAAGAATAATATTGGTGCGCGTTTCGCCTGAGATCATGGTAAAATCGGTCATGACACCCGCATTGATGAGCAAGCCTTCCAGTTGCATCCCGTCAAAACCGCCGACGAGACCAAGGGCAACGCTCTGCCCGCCCAGTTCCCGAATCACCCTGGACACATCAATGCCTTTGCCGGCAGCATACGGCGTTTCGGATAGTATGCGGGTGGTATCTTCCATCAGCAACCGTTCAACGACAATGTAACGGTCCAGTGCTGGATTCAGAGTGACAGTATAAATCATTTTTGATTCCTTCCATGATTTATTCATGGAACGATTCGTTCGAAAAAATTACAAAATAAAGTCGGTCGCCAGAAATTTGCTTTTATGATCCCTCACGATGCGGGTGATGATCTGCTTGTTCAACTCCGTCTGTTTGGCGGCCACCAGGGTTCGAATGGAAAAGACCCGCAGGGCGTCGGATACGGAAAGGGTTCCTTCGGCGGAATCCTTGCGTCCCGTAAAGGGAAACGTGTCCGGTCCCCGCTGGCACTGGCTGTTGATGTTGACTCGGCAGACCTGATTGACCAGCGGATCGATCAAGCGCGCCATCTCGTCCGGATCGCTGCCGAAGATGCTGACCTGCTGGCCGTAGCTGGAATTGATCATATACGCGATGGGCGTATCGATTCTATCGAAGGGCAGGACGGGAATCACCGGCCCGAACTGCTCTTCATGATAGACCCGCATATCAGGATGGACCGGATAGAGAATGGCGGGGAAAAAGAAGCTGCCGCAAACCGTACCTCCGGCCGGATTAACGACCCTGGCGCCTTTGGTAACCGCGTCCGACATCAGTTCGCGCAGGTAATCCGTCTTGCCCTTTTCCGCCACCGGCGTCACAAAAACGCCTTCCTGCCACGGCATCCCAAAGGGCAGGGCGTTCACCGCCACGGCCAGACGTTCGAGGAACGCGTCTGCAATCCCGGCCGCCACAAAAATGATCTTAAGCGCCGTGCAACGCTGCCCGTTAAAGGAAAGGCAGCCAAGTACGCATTCACGTATAGCCAGGTCAAGATCGGCGCTTTCCAGCACAATGGCCGGATTTTTGGCCTCCAGTCCCAGCACGCAGCGAAGACGATTGGGATAGGGGTGCAGCTTTTTCAAAGCATTGGCTGTCTTGCTCGTGCCGATCAACCCCAGCACGTTGATCTTGCCGGATGCCATGAGCGGAGGAATCACTTTGCGCCCCTCGCCAAAGATGATGTTAATGACCCCTTTTGGAAAAACGTCGCGGAAAGCCGCCATGAGCGGTGCGTAAAGAAGGGCTCCGTGCTTGGGCGGTTTTAAGATCACGCTGTTTCCCATGACAAGCGCCGGTATCAGAGTCGTGAAGGTCTCGTTGAGCGGGTAATTGAACGGTCCCATGCACAGCACGACCCCCAGGGGAGCGCGCCGGATCTGGCCGATGATGCCCTCCTCGATGGTGAACCGGGAAGAAATGCGGTCCAGATCTTTAAGCGCGGCAAGGGTATCGTTGATGTATTGAATGGTCCGGTCGAACTCCTTTTGCGAATCCTGGAGGGATTTGCCGACTTCCCACATCAGGAATCGCACCACACGCTCCTTTGCCTCGATCATCCGAAAAACGAATTGCTCCATATGCTCAATGCGTTCGACCACGGACAGAGTGGGCCACACCCCCCGTCCATGATCATAGGCATCAACCGCCGCATCGAGGGCCTGAAACGCCTGAGCTTCGGTCAGCAGCGGATATTCACCGATGTAAAAAGGCGTGGGGCTGGCATCACCCGCCACCCAAACGGGTGAGAGCACCTCCTGGCGCGGGCCATCCCAGACCCGAATCTCACCATTGACGAGATAGCCTTTCTGAATACAGGGGATGTCGGATAAAAGAGCTGCCGGTATATCGGCGGGCCGCGGAAATAGGTTTTGGATCTTTTCAATTAACGTCATGTCCGGTTCCCTCCGAAATGAGTGGTCAGCTCATTCTCCCCAGAGTCGGGATCGCTTTTGGTGCCAAACCCCAGTTTTTTTCCAAGCGCGAGCATGTTCCTATTCTCCTGCAGTACGATGCCGTGTACCGATTTAAAGCCTTGCTTTTCGGCAATGGATAGACATTTTTCCAGCAGGTTCGACCCAATCCCCTTGCCTTGCCAGGCATCACCCACCAGAACGGCAAATTCTCCCGTCTTGCCGTCCGGATCGCCGATAATTCTGGCAACCCCCAGTATGTTGTCGGTTTGCGAAGCTTCATCGATAGCCACCAGCGCAATCTCCCGGTCGTAATCGATCTGGGTGAATCGAGCCAGCATTTCCGGATTGAGTTCTTTTAACGCCCCGAAGAAACGATAGTAAATCGTTGTGGGTGAAAGCGTCTTGAACAAAGCCGTGAAAAGCGGGGCGTCGTCGGGCTTGACGGGCCGGATAAAAATTGGGCGCCCATCAACGCCGACCATATGGGACTTCCCATTCCAACATCCGACGGGATCCATGAAACGCTTCAGCGAGCGTCACCTGGAGCCCATGTTCGATGTCCCTCCCCCCCCTCGCGGTTGCGATTCATAATGGGATTGCCGGCCCCTCGGAACGTCCCCGGTCCGCTGCCGGCTCGCTCTGCCGAACAGGTTCTGGAAGAAGTCCGAATAGCCGCCTTCCTTACCAAGCAGCTCTTCAAATTCCTCGGGGCTGGCCGTTCGATAATTGTATTCATGATCGGGCCGGGACTGCCATTCACCCCAGTTAAAGCCTTCGGGTTTGCCGCCTTCTCGCTGGTAATGCTGCCACTGCGCGCCGAGTTCGTCGTATTTCTGTCCTTTTTCTGAATCGGATAGAACTTCGTGCGCCTCATTAATTTCCTTAAACTTCTCTACGGGCGCTTTGTCACCCTGGTTAACGTCAGGATGATACTTTCGAGATAGCTTGCGAAAAGCCTTCTTGATTTCGCCCTGTCCGGCTTTGCGGTCCACACCCAGTATTCTGTAATAGTCCTTGTATTCCATTTCGGATCGTCAGATCTTTTTATGTTGTGCGCGTGGGAGGTTGTCAGCGAAGAGGCGTTTCAGGGCGACGCCAGAGCCAAGGATCGCAAAATCCTGCGGCTGCGGAGCAATTCTATCCCGGCGTCACCACGACCTGTGCCGGACGCAGCAGCTTGTCACCGTACAAATACCCCTTGCGTTCCACCCTCGCCACGGTATGGGGGGGAACTTTGGGGTGGCGCTCCACACCCAAAGCTTCGTGCAGCCGGGGGTCGAACGGTTGACCCCATGCATCGATTGCTCTCACATCGTATTTGGAAAAAAACGTATTCAGCATGTTGCGGATCAACTCGATTCCCTGCACGATGCTGCGGTTATCATCTTCGGGCGGTGCATGTATGAAGGCCAGATCCAGCGCATCGGCCACCGGCAGCACGTCCCGCAGAAGTGCTTCCTTTTCCGCCTCCACCTCCTGGGCAGAACTGCGGGCCAGACGCTTCTTGGTGTTCTCCAGATCGGCAACGAGGCGAAGATACTTCTCCTTCCATACCATCCCAACATTCGACAGCCGTTCGTTGGCTGGCGATATCCGTGGATCGTGGTCCACAGTGTCACCGGCCGGTTGCGCGCCCATGTTTCCCTTTGCATTCCTGGGATTATTTTGCATCTTATCCGCCCCTCATCGAGGTGTCGCCGCAGATGGATGGCGATCCCTTATCCTCCGACTCTATAAGCATAGTTTGTTATTGCCTGGTCATGGCGTTTCCACACTTCGGGCATTTGCGCTCAACGCAGGGCACGCCGCGTTGGTGTGGTTCCTTCTCTCCGCATTTCGGACAAAGACAGGTGCCGATATCGCCAGCCGCAAGGGGTCCGCCCATGCGACCTCGACCTTGTCCACCGCCCTGGCCTTGTCCGCCGCCTTTTCCCGTTCCACCGCGTCCTTTTTCTTTCATTTCGTATTCCTCCTTGTTTATGCCGTTCATTTTCTGGCCACCCTGCCGGCCTCGACCGCAGCAACCCGGCATGGCAAATTCGTCGTATTCCAAGTTGCCACTGAGCCACGCCCGAATGACCTCATCCAGATCGCCGGCTGCAAAAGGACCATATGGGTTCCATAAGCGGCGACCTGCCCGTGCATCGGTCTGGGAATCGCGCTGGAAGCCATAGGCTCTATTATGCTATTTGGAAATCCCCAGTTCCGACGGGATGGCCGCCAGCGGTTTGTCAAGTAATAGCCAGGCACGACTCCCTTCTTGCGGGTCATGCTTTATCGCTGCCCTTGAGCCTCCACTCGGCCGACACGTCAGCCACGGTCGCCCTGTGTTGTTCCCATCCCTGAGCCCGGTTTCTTTAGACCTTCTCCCATTGCTTCCGTTTCCGTGGCCACGGCTCTTTACCGTAAAGCCCTGTCCAAGAAATCCGAGGCCGCAGCACATATTTGCCACGCATATCGACCAGGCCATTGTCGATATTTTTCATCTGTGAAGCCCACTCCGTGGGCCACTCGCTATTGAACTGTTCGATGCGAGATGACATCTCACGGATGGGCATTTCCAGGTCTTGGTTTTTGCGCAAGACTTTTTCGCTTTCTTTATATCCACGGATGGCGACCTTTTGTATGAGATCATCCATTTTAGCCTTCCATGCGATCAATTTCGTTTTCATACCTACGCCATGGTCGATGGGGTTCATGATAACCTTTTTTTTTGTTAGGTTTGTCTAACAAAATTCCCGAAGCCAATGCCGAATAGTATCTGCAAGTGGCCTGCCACCGACCGGGAAAAAGCAAAGGTTGGGGATCTTAGTTTAATAACGGAGGATTAGATGAATAGCAGAGAGCCGTAGAGACAGGGGAAACGGTCTGTTTGGCCTCAATATCTGGTGGAACCTCAATAGACTGAGGGGTTCTTTGAGAAAAGCCGGGCGGATTAATCCGGCTCCTTGGCCTCCGGCCGGAGTATTCCGAGCTTATGCATCCGCGCTCTCAAGGTGCTCGGGTGGAGGCCAAGGATCGCTGCGGCCCCGTTTTTCCCCTCGATGCGCCAACGGGTTTCCGAGAGGATTTTAAGAATTTGCTTGCGCTCCACCTCGTCTAAGGTTCTTAAGGTGGATGACATGGGCAAGAATGAGATCTCCAGTTTGTCTGCAAGCTTCAAGACAGGCCCGGAGCACAGGATCACGGCCCGTTCAAGGACACTCTCGAGCTCCCGGATGTTTCCAGGCCAGGGGTAATCCTGGAGTGCCTTCATCGTCTTCTTCTGGACAGACATGATCCGTTTGCCCAATTTCCGAGCATAGCGCTCTATGAATGCCTGGACCAGCAGCGGGATGTCTTCTTTCCGCTGCCTTAGCGGAGGGACCGTGATGGGGAATACGTTGAGCCGATAGTAAAGGTCTTGCCGAAACCGGCCCTTGCGCACCTCTTCATCAAGGTTTCGATTGGTCGTTGCCACGATCCGGGTGTCGACTTTGATGGTGTGGGACGAGCCCAGGCGCTCAAATTCGTTATGCTGGATTACCCGCAGCAGCTTGGCCTGCACCTCCAACGGCAGTTCCCCGATCTCGTCGAGACAAAGCGTGGACCCATTGGCAATCTCGAACCGGCCGACCTGCCGGGTATCGGCCCCGGTAAAGGCCCCCTTCTCCCGGCCGAACAATTCGCTCTCGATCAAATTAGCCGGCAGAGCGGCACAATTGACGGTGATCATCAGCCGGTCCTTGCGAGGGCTCATGCTGTGAATAGCGGCAGCGATTAGCTCCTTCCCCGTACCGGTCTCACCAAGGACGAGGACCGTTGTGTTCGTGGGAGCGACCTGCTCCGCTCGATAGAGAACATACTTGAGACCATCACTCTGCCCGATAATATGGTCGAGACGATGTTTCGATTTTTCTTCTTGGCGGAAATAAATATTCTCGGCCTCAAGCTGGTCTTTCAATGCTTTGACTTCAGCAAGAGCGGTCCGAAGTTCGGTCGTGCGCTTTTCTACCTGCAGTTCGAGCTCGTCATAAGCTTTTTGCAACGCCTCCTCCACCTGCTTGCGTGCGGTGATGTCCGCCCCGTAGATGCGAACCCGCTGGGCATCGTCCACGAAATGGATCGTTTGATGGTACCACTTCCCGTCGAAATGCACTTCCCGCACAATTGACGTCGCCCCACCATCGTGGAGTTTGCGCAGCACCGCTTCCCAATTTGCAAGCCACGGATGCCAAACTCCGCGCTGACAAAGATCGGGAAACATCTGCTCGGAAGCAGGGTTGCAGAATTGCATGTTTCCCGCCACATCCACCTCAACGATGGGCCTGGGGTTGAGCATGGGGAAGCTGGCCAGATACTTCATCTGGGCCTGCGACTGTTCATGTTCGGTAATGTCCCCCAGCATAACGCGGCATTCCTGCCCGTCCTGTGAAGCCGTGCCCGTGATGTGCACGTTGAGCGGCCCCTGGCCTTTCTTCAGGAGCGCCACCGCGCACTCCTCTTTGGCCTGGCTTGCAAATAGTTTTTCCAGGAAGGATTTGAAGCCCGCCCGGTTTGGCTCGTCAACGAAAACCTCAAAACGACGCCCCGGCAGCCGGGCGCGCTCCACACCCAGCAGGCGCGCCCCGGCCAGGTTCACTTGGCGTATCGCCCCGTCGCGGCCGATGGTCAAGTAGCCCACCGGCGCAAAATCGTAGAGCTCGGTGTAGCGCTCCAGCCACGTCTCCAACTCCGCCCGCGACTGACGCAGCTCCTCATTTTGCATCTCCAGCTCGATCTGATGCACCTGCAGTTCGTGCACGAGCCGCTGCATATCCTCTTCGGTCCGACCCGGAGCACCTTTCTTCCTATCCTCCCGTAGCCGCGCCTCCGCCCGCCGGCGCAGCTCGGCGGCGTCCGCTGCAGGGGTTCTGTCTTTTTTCATGAGGTCGCCTTTCTCACGCGCTTTTTTGCGCCCCGGCCCGGGCCTGCCGCACCTGCGCCTCCAACCGCTTGGCCGCGCTGATGTTCGAAAAAGTGATCACCACCCCGTCAATCCAGTTCTCCAGGGTTCGGGTGCTGCGGCTCCGACGGCATGGGCGCCGGTGATCCTCTCTTCCGCATCTTCCGGCCAGATGCTTTTTGCATGGTCGGCATCCTAATTAGGGTAGGCGGCGGCATGCTTGTCACTCTTTGTAAGACTGTTATCTTTCAGATATCGGCCAGACCGAAAACCAATCGGTTCCCAAGGAGTTTATAAAGGTGGCACATCCGACTTTTTCATTTCATACCACATATTTCATTCCGCAAAAACAGCCACATGCCATTTACGGTATTCATCCGAGAGTTGTGGATTACTGAGTTAAACCTGAAATATTTTGAAGTCCTTATTTGGGTGGATTTCGTGCCTGTTAGAATCTTCGGAGAGACGCGAAAAATGAGGAGTTTACTTGATCAAAACCATAAAAATGCCTGACGAGAGTTTAATCGCCGACATACGCAGCAAATGGCATTTTTCACGCTTCATACATATGGTAGAGGACATGTCTGAGGGCTGTCCGAGGCGTAACGATTTATTTTTGATCTTGTCTTGGATATCGCATGGGCAAACTGGGATTTCCCCAGCGGGCTCTCAATACCCGAGATCTTTCGTGACAGGCTGCTTTCGGAATTTGAATTCACTGTCGAGCGCCTTCAAGACAGCCGGATCGCGCCGGTAGACATCGTTTTTGAAATGAGCTCTCCCATCGGCTTGCCCCTGAGCCGTCCAGTAATATAGCAGCACCGGTACTGGCGTCGGCAGCGTCACCGTCTGTGTTTTCTCCGTGTCGATGGCGCTTCGTATTTTTTCCAAACTCCACTTTCCCGGATCGTTTAGGAGCAGCTCGGCAAGCTCGAGTGGGCGCTCGACACGGATGCATCCCGACGAGAACGCCCGAACATCACGTTCAAAGAGGCCCCGGCTGGGCGTGTCATGAAGATAGACGAAATGCGGGTTTGGAAACATGAATTTGACCTGCCCCAAGGCGTTGTCCGGACCTGGGTCCTGGCGGAAGGTGTAGGGGAAGCTACGGCCGGAATACCGGTTCCAGTCGATGGCAGCCGGGTCGATCGTGCGGCCCTGCGCATCGATGATGCGCAGGTTCTTGACAGCCAGATAATGGCGGTCGCGCTTCACGGCCGGCAGGATGTCGTTTGCCTCGATCCCCGGCGGAACGGTCCAGGTCGGGTTCAGGACCAGGTAACTGATGTCTGAACGGAAGATCGGGGTGCGGCGATAGGGCTTGCCCACCTGCACGCGCGAGCGCCACACCTGCTTGCCTTCGCGGACATACGCCGCTTCAAACCCGGCGATGTCGACGATCACGAACGTTTGTGGCACATCGTGCAGCATCCAGCGCGCCCGCTCCAGGTTGACCCGGATCTGGTCGATTCTCGCCTGAACCGGTGCCTGCAGGGCTGCCAGCGTCGCCGGACCCACGGCCCCGTCGGCAGTGATCCGGTGGCGTTTCTGAAACGTTTTCACCGCTGCTTCAACAGAGTCATCGAACAGCGCTGGATCGCTTCCCGCTTCAGCCAAGTCGCCCGTCGCCGCCAGCCGCTGCCGCAGGATCTCGACCCGTGCGTGGTGCATTCCCGGCTTGAGCGTCGGGCCCGCCGGAAGCTTTGGCCAGCCCCCCTGGGCGGCGATGCCGCGGTATTTGGAAAGCGCGCGCTTGAGATTGCCATAAGGTAGCTGCTTGGGTGACAAGTCCGCCAAGGCGGAATCGAGGCGCTCTGCTGCGAGGGCTTCCTGAAGATAGACCACGGGGTCGACGCCCTGGAGCTGGCGCAGGGTGTTCCAGTTGGGGTCGAGTTCGTTGGGGTCCGCCTTGCCGAAAAAGAGATTGTAGGCCAGGCGAATGAGCGCGTCGGTGGCCAGAATGTCGTACTCCGCATGCCGTTCGTCGTCGCCGATGCCCTGACGCATACTTTCGGCGAATTCGGATACTCCCCGCCAGTGATAATCATTCGGGTTCAATCCATCCTCTATGGAGCTCTCGATGGCCTGCTGAAGCTGGGCGATGGTCGCAACGGCCCATACAGGGGCATGGGCCCGGCACTCGTAAATTCTTGGCAGAACATGGCGCGAAGCGATGGGATAGCCGGCGATGGCCAGATTTCCGCGGCTCTGCTGCAGCTCAACCCGCGACAGGATCGACCGCGCAACGGCTGCATCGTCCGCCCATCCGCTGGTGCACCACAGTACCCCAAGTATGAACCTGCCGAATAAAAAAGCAATTTTTTTTATGCCACAGAGAGTTGCATGCACGCGTCGGTCACTCCTTGAGGATCGGTGCTGCTTTCGAATTGGGTCGAAAGGCAGCGTTCTTATCGAGGCTCGCAGCGCTGACCCGGCCGGAGCTCGGTAAAGCGCCGCACGACAACCGTCTGAACCAGAGCGTCCCCCTCCACTGCCGGCCGGCGGGCAATGTCGCCCTCGAAGCTCACCATGAGCGCTGCGCCCGGCGCCGGCTTGGCCGCTTCTATATAGGCGCGTTCCAGCCGAAGGTAGTCGGCCTCCATGGCCACCGGATAGGAGCGGCCGGTGCGGCATTCTTCGAAACGCGCCGCATCGGCCATGTAACGAAACATCCCTTGCAGGCCCAGGCGGAGGTCGGTCGGCGTCAAGGTTCCGTCGGTGGTGAGCTCATAAGGCAGAGATGATGCGATCGGGCGTCCCTGCAGGTCGAGCAAGCGGATCGTGTGCGGGGCTTTGATCTCGAACTGGGTCGGTCTTTCCCCGGCGCCGTAAAGCAAAATGGCCGATCGGTTTGTCTTTTTTCGCCAACGGCCAATGTCGTCTGCGACTACGGGGGTCTTTAGATAGGCCTGGCGCAGGTGGAAAACCCCGTCCGGCCATAGATCCAGGTGCCAGCGAATGCCCTCGCAATCTGCGCAGGGCAGAGTGCCCTTGAAAGTTGCTGGCAGCTTGAGCTCTGCTGAATCAAAGACTTCGGACCTGTCACCAGCCGTCTGACAGGCAAGCAATAGAAATGCCCCAACCACGCAGAGAAGAAGAGGTCTCATGACAGCTCCCTGCTGCTTGATTTGATTCATCCCTTCTCAAGGCCTTTCATTTCCGGCTCCGCCCTCCAGATCCGATAGCGCACCTCCACCCCTTCGGGTGCATACACCACAACCGGCAATCGGCTGTTGTAGCGGATCAAGTACGGCTCGCCGTCCAGCGTGATAAAACGACTCACCTTCGGCGCGTTCGGATCGATCGCCATCTGGGTGCCGGCCATAGGACCCAGTTGGCTCACGTTGTAGCGTGGGAACCCCCAGCCCTTTATCGTTTCCTGCTGGATCGTGCCGCCGAAGAAATAGCGGTTGTGTTCGTCCAGTAAAACGGTCTTGCCGACGATCAGCTCCACTTTGAAAGCCGATTCATCATCCTGCTTCGGAAGCTGCAGGACATATCGAACCATCTCCTTCTCAGGTGGTGGGAAAGCTTTCATGTTGTCACCCGCGTGTGCCCTTAATCCTAGAAAAATGAAAAACAGCGTAGCGATTGAAAATAGTTTTTCCATGACGGTTTCCCTCATTGTCATGCGTGCTCACAGCTGTTTCGGCGTTTTCAATGCGGCCCTAAAAACTTGGCCGCCTCCGATTATTTGAGCTCGACGGTCACCTTCTCAATTTCCCCTGTAAACGCGAACGGGCGCCTGTCGAAGTAGTCGAGTGACACCGGCGAGCCGAGATCGACCCCGACATCAAACGTCTCGCTCGCCGAGAATGCCGCAGGCACGGTGCGCTTGACCGTCGTGCGTGCCACTTCCTGCCCGTCGACCTTGACGACCACGGCGGCCGGCGACAGCGGCTTGGCGCTGGCCAGGGTGGTCGTGACTTCGATGCGGTGCTGGCCGGCGCCGACCTTGGTCGTGGAGCGGGCGATGAAGCGCTCGATGATCATCATGTTGTACTCGTAAACCAGCTCGCCCTTGTCCATGTAAAGTGTAAGGCCGCCTCCCGATCCACCCAAAGCATACAGCACGCCGGAGGCGTTGTCGCCGATCTCTGCATCGATGGTAACCGTGCTGTTCTCGCGGCCCAGGCCGGGCGCCGTGAACTCGGGCATGCGGGTCGTAGCGGCGTCGAACTGCCAGCTCGTGTAGGGCGTCTTGATGCGATCCTCAGGGTGCAGGCGCAACCAGATCCCGGCCCCGAGCGGATAGACCTTGTTCGCCTTCGCCTGCTCGTCAAACACTTTTTGCAGCTTGGACAAGCGGTTCGGTTCCTTCGCGGCGAGATCGTCGGCCTGCGAGAAATCCTGGGTGATCCGGTAGAGCTCCCACTTGTCCTTGGCCGAATCCCACTCGGCAAGACCGGGCGCGCCGGGCAGCCACGGCACCAACGGGCCGAAAGTGGCAGCCACCCAGCCGTCCTGGTAGATGGCGCGGCTGCCGTTGTTGTCGAAGTACTGCACCTTCTTGCGCGTGGGCGCCTTGGCGTCGGCAAAGGTATAAGCGAGGCTTACGCCGTCGATCGGGTCCTGCTTGTATCCGTCGACCACCTTCGCCGGTCTGATACCGACGACCTCGTAAAGAGTCGGCACGATGTCGTTCACGTGGTGGAACTGCGACCGCGGCGTACGGTCCGGTTTGATCCCACTCGGCCACGAGATCACCATCGGATTGCGCGTGCCGCCGAAGTGCGAGGCGACCAGCTTGGTGTGGCGGAACGGCGTGTTGCCGGCCCACGCCCATCCGGCGTGGTACATGCTGTCGGTCTTGGGCGTGCCCAGCGTGTCCAGTCCGCCCATTTTCTCGAGCGCCGCGAGTTGCTGCTCGACGGTGTTCGGGATGCCGTTCTGCGCGAGGAGCTCGCTGATCGTGCCGTTCTGGCCTTCGGCGCTGGCGCCGTTGTCGCCGAAAATGTATATGACGATGGTGTTGTCGCGCACGCCGAGGCGCTCCAGTTCGTCAATCAGCTTGCCGGCCTGCACGTCCACGTGTTCGACAAAGCCGGCGTAGATCTCCATCAGGCGGAGCTGGAACGGGCGCTCGACCTCGGGGATACTGTCCCACGCGGCCATGGAATCGGCGCGCGGCGTGAGCTTAGTATCGGCCGGGATCCAGCCGAGTTGCTTCTGGCGTGCGAAGACACGTTCGCGGTACGCATCCCAGCCGTCATCGAACTTGCCCTTGTACTTGTCCGACCAAGGCTTGCCGACCTGGTGCGGCCCGTGCGCCGCGCCCGGCGCCCAGTACATGAAGAACGGCTTGTCGGGCGAGTAGGCGCGGTGTTTGCGCAGCCAAACGATGCCGCGATCCGCCATGTCCTCGCTCAGGTGGTACGTTTCGTCGTGCGGCGGCTCCACCACGTTGGTGTTCTCGACGAGCCGAGGTTCCCACTGGGATGTCTCGCCGGCAAGGAAGCCGTAAAAGTAGTCGAAACCGTGCCCGGTCGGCCAGCGGTCGAACGGGCCCATCGCGGTCGTCTGGTCGGCCGGCGTGTTGTGCCACTTGCCGAACGCCGCCGTCTTGTAGCCGTAATGCCGCAGCACTTCGGCCATCGTGGCCGAGGTCTTCGGGATCACGCCGGTGTAGCCGTCCCAGTCCACCGCGCGTTCCGCAATCGTACCGGTGCCGACCCGCTGGTGATTGCGGCCGGTGAGCAACGCGGCGCGGGTGGGCGAGCAGATAGCGGTGGTGTGGAAAGCGTTGTAGCTCACCCCCTGATCGGCGAGTTTGCTCAGCGTCGGCGTGTTGATCTCGCCGCCGAAGGTCGACGCCTGGCCGAAACCGACGTCATCGAGCAGGATGATGAGCACGTTCGGCGCGCCCGACTTGAGGTGCTGGGGCTGCGCGCGGCGCTTGTGCACCGAGTCCTGCAGCCGAGGCTTGGCGATGCTTGCCGAGGGCACCGGCGGAAATGGCAGGATGCTGCCGTCGGCGGCCTGGGCCGCTACCGCGGCACCGGCAGACAGGTCCAGCGCCATTGCTTGCTGACCGATCAAGGCGCCCAATATTATCAATCGCAACCCAACGGTGGCTATATGCCTGCAACGTGTTGGTTTCATATGATCCTCTCCTTGTAAGCCCCTTGCATTCATTCATCAGGTTGATCCTGCTCATTGGAGGGGGAACAAAAACTTTACCGTAAAGTTCACCGTCCACTCAGGCGCCACATAATCGTTTGCAAAGTTGTACTCGTAGGCGCCGGAGAACTGCACCGGCAACTGGCCGAACTTGACGAGCTTGGCCAGTTTCACCCCCAGCGGAATAGCAGTCCAGTCGTCCTTCTCCCAGTCGTAGGTGATATTCATCTCCGAGGTCCCGATCGACCAGTGATCGGGGAGTGAAAAGTTCACGATCGGCTGGATCATGCTGACGTTGACGTCTTCGCGGTCATTGTTTCCGGCATAGGTAAAAAGGTTCTGGTTGAAAACGCCCCACAGCAGCTTATGGCTGCGCGCCACGAACCCCGCCGCAGGGCCGGCCGCCCACTGATCCGCCCCCAGCGCATTGCTGGTTGCGGTCGGGAACAGCAGGACCGGCCCGACCCCCCAGCGGCCCCAGGATTCGTTGAAAACGATCAGGTCGAATAGCACCAGGTCGCTAAGGCCGTCTTTCCCCGAGGGGCTCTCCGTCACAATCGGCAGCGTGGCGCGGGCGATGTGGCTCAGGGCGCCGGTTTTAAAGGGAACCGCCGAACGCAGGAGGATGGTATTGCCGTCTTCGTCCTTTAGGTTGTGATAGTCTCCGGCGTAGATGTTCTGGATTTGAACCGACATGAGCGAGGCCGTCGGGTCGTTCGCGGCCTGCTCTAAGTCCTGGCTGTCCTGTGACGGCTCTGCGGCAAAGCCGGCACAGGGCAGGAAAATCAACAGACTGACCAGCTGAGCTGCCACGCCAAACAAATGCATGCTTTTTATAAAGTGCCTTTCCATTCGTCGCACAGCCCAAGTAAACGATCCGGGATCTCCTAAGTCCATTGTAATCGATGTCAATCAAACACACAGCGCTCAGAACTTGTAAACGGCTTTAAACCACACGATGTCGCCTTCAAGCCGGTTCTCCGTCTCGACTTCATGGAGCCACTTGAGCTCGAAAATCGTGTCGCGGTCCAAAATCTTAGTGACGAACGAGACGACGGGCCCGAGGCCGACGGTTTTGCCCTTGAAATCGCCTAAGGTTGCCCCGTCTCCGCTGTCTGCCGTCACCTGCTTGTAGTAATAAGCGGACAGGCCCCCTCCCGCGAGACCGCCAAACAACGGAAAATGCTGCGCGAGTGTCCCGTCGACGTGGGCCTGCGTACCGGACTGGTAGTCCGTGTCCTGGTTCTCGGTGTTGAAATCGGCGCCGAAAAAGGCCGAGGCCTCGAAACCGTTTTTCTGCCCGAAGTACATGAGCCCTATCACCGGCTCGAAGGTCCAGAAGTTCTTGCCCGTGTTAGCGAGACGTCCGACCTCGTAATCGCCGGTCGGCGCATAGATCCCGAGCCGGAAATTCACGTTGAAGTCGGGGTGGACGTTGTAGTTCAACATCAGCGGCATCAGCACGATGTCGCCAAGACCGTTGGTCGTGCTGGAGCGCGAGAGCGTACTCGAAAAGCCGCCCGCCGTGGCTTCGACGTCGGCGGAAACGTCCAGCACAACGTAGGGGATCGTTGCGCTCATGGCGTAGCTCCAGTCCTTCCCGATTTCGAGCGGCGGACGCCAGAGCATCGTCAGGCCGTATCCCCATGACGTGGCATCAGCCCCAAGCGTGGTCCGCCCCCCGATCGGGATCGGTTTGCTGGCATTGATATTGCCATTGTAATTGACGACATTCGCTCGAACGATGAAGGCTTCCTTCAGGGGTATCCCATCAACAAAGGAGGACATCGACCCGGGGAGGTAGTGGCCGGAGCCGCCCTCTTCGGCCGCGGCCGAACCGGCCAGCCAACAGACACCTGCGATCAGGTACAAGGTAAAAAACCATTTTGCGGCAGGAACCGGGGATTTCAGACTTCCAGGAATCATGATGCCTCCCTAATTTCTTAATTGCCGTTTGGGCAAAGACGGCTTCTCGCGCGGATTCTATTTCTTCAAATACGCGATCTTCGTCGTGCCGATGGTGCCGTTGAAGGCGAACGGGGCCTGGTCGAAATAGGAAAGGGACACGGGCGAATTGGTATCGCTGCCGATATCGAGGGATTCATTCGTCGTGAAGTGGAGCGAAATGGCGGTCGGCACCTGCCCCTGTCCTACCACTGCGCCATTCACCTTCAGGGTGATGTCCATCGGGCCGCCGACTTTGGCGACCAGCTTCGATTCGACCTCGACTGTCACCTTGCCGGTCGGGAGTTTGCTTTTGGCCTGGATCTTCGTGCGCAAGACCTCGAACTGGTTGAACTCGTAATTGAGCACACCGTCTTTCACATAGCAAGTCAGGCCTCCGCCGAAGCCGCCCAGCGCATACAGCACGCCGTTGGCGTTCGCGGGCACGTCCACCTCCATGCTCACCACGGTATCGACGATCCCCAATTTGGGCGCGGCGGATTCCGACATCCGGGCCATGGCGCCCTCGAATGTCCACGCGGTGACGGCAGAGCGCGGCGCGTCTTCCGGATGCACGATCGCGGTGGACCACAAGCCGCCGCCAATCGGCAAGTTCTTGTTCTTCGCGGATTCGATGAGGAAGAGATCCTTCATTTTTGATAGCTTCTCCGGCATCTTCGCCGCGAGGTCGTTGGCTTGGCTCCAGTCCTCGTTCAGGTTGTAGAGCTCCCATTGGTCTTTTTCCGGAGACCATTCTTTGGCTCCTTTCGGCATGCCGCCCACCCAGGGTTCCCGCGGGCCCATGGCGCTGGCGAACCAGCCGTCGTGGTAAATGCCGCGGCTGGCCATGATGTCGAAGAACTGGGTCTTGCGCGTGCCCTGCGCCTTGGCATCGCCAAACGTATAAACCATGCTGACACCGTCAAACGAATCCTGCGGGAAGCCGTTGACCATGTTGGGTGGGGTGATCTTCGTCAGTTCGTAGATCGTCGGCACGATGTCGATGACGTGGTGGAACTGCGGCCGCGCCGCAGGGTCCGCCTTGATGCGCTTCGGCCAGGAGACAGCCATTGGATTGCGGGTGCCGCCGAAGTGCGCGCCGACGAGCTTGGTGGATTTGTAGGGCGTACTCCCTGCCCAACCCCAGGCGGCGTGATACATGTTGTCGGTCTTCGGCGTGCCCAGCGCATCCAGCCCGCCGAGCTCCTTCAGCGCCTCGAGATGTTGCGGGATCGTGGTCGGAATCCCGTTCTGAGCGAGTTGCTCGCTGATGGTGCCGTTCAGGCCTTCGGCGGAAGAACCGTTGTCGCCCCAGATGTAGAAGATGATCGTGTTGTCCAGTCTGCCCTGGCGCTCGATCTCGGCGATGACCCGGCCCGCGTTGTAGTCGGCGTGCTCGGTGAAGCCGGCGAACACTTCCATCAAGCGGCGCTGGAAGGGTTTTTCAGCTTCGGGAATCGAATCCCACGACGCCATGGAAACGGGGCGCGGCGTGAGCTGGGTGTTCTGCGGTATCCAGCCCTTCGCCTTGGCGTTCGCAAAAGCGCGCTCGCGATATTTGTCCCAGCCGTCGTCGAACTTACCTTTGTATCTATCGGCCCATTCCTTCATGATATGGTGCGGACCATGCGAGGCGCCCGGCGCCCAATACATGAAGAACGGTTTGTCCGGTGCATAAGCCCGCTGTTCGCGCAGCCACTTGATGGCGTCCTCGGCGATGTCCTCGCTGAGATGGTAGCCCTTCTTGTGTTCTTCGGTCACCAGGGTGGTGTTGCGCACCATTTGCGGCTCGTACTGCGAGGCCTCGCCGGCGAGGAAGCCGTAGAAATATTCGAAGCCATGGCCGGTCGGCCAGTAATCGAATGGACCCTTGTTCGTGACGTCCTCCTCGGGCGTGTTGTGCCACTTGCCCCAGGCGCCGGTGTTGTAGCCGTAGTTCTTGAGCACTTCAGCGACGGTCGCCGAGGACTTCGGGATCTTGCCGCTGAAACCGTCGAAGTCGTTGGCCAGTGCGGCGATCTGGCCATTGCCGACGCGCGTGTGGTTGCGCCCGGTCAACAGCGCGGCCCGCGTGGGCGAGCACATCGCTGTCGTATGAAACCGGTTGTAGGAAATACCCATCTTCGCCACGCGATCGAGCGCCGGTGTGTTGATCTCGCCGCCGTAAGTTGACGCGGTGGCCGGCCCGACATCGTCCATCAGGATGATCAGGATGTTCGGTGCGCCGTCGGCCAAGCGCTTGGGCTCCACGCGCTTTTTATAGGTGGAATCCTGCATCGTCAGCCCAGCGGTTGAGGCGGAGGGCGTGGGCGGGAACGGCAGGACTTCCTGCGAGCTTGCAGTTGCTGCGAACACCATGCTCAGCGCGATGCCGAGGCAAGAGAACCATCGCAACCGTCGAGCGAGGGGTTGAGTATTCATGGCATTTTCCTTTGGATTGCGTTGTGATGTGGGCATCTAAAGCCGCGCAACGCAGGATCACGGCATTAGGCCCCGTTTTTCAAAACCCTGCAGCTCGTCTTTGTCATTTATATAGTACCGGCCGTTTATCTCTTTTCGCCGGTCAAGAGTCGATACAACCTGTCGGTCACGACGACTTTCCATTTTCCGCCGGACCGCTTCATATCCACCTGGGTCCTCTCGCTCACGGATGAGACCGAATCGCTGGCTTTGTTTTTGGCCACACCACCGGCGGCGCCCGCAACATTGCCGGTGGCGAGCTTGCCGGCTGTGGCAACGGTGCCGGCGGTGTCCTTCGCACCCTCCGTGATGGTTTCGTAATCAATCTGGGCGGAAACGGTGGCTTCTTCCCCCTTTTTCTTTTCCTTGACCTCTTTGATTTCGTAGGACAGTTTGCCGGGCATCTTTACATCAACCCAGGATTTGTTGTCGCGATTATCGATTCCGTATTCCTTGATGGCTTTGTTGACCTGGCCCGACTGGGCCAGTTTCATGAACGCCTCAAAGGTGGCCTTAGGGTCGTCCGCCGCAATCGCCGGAAATGCGAAGATCAACGTGAGGATGATTGTAACCAGTGATTTCATGATAACCTCCTATTTGGATGACTCAGGTTGTTGCACCTTTTACTTTTCCTTCCGCGAAGCCTTTTCTATGGGGGGGGGTGGAGGTTCGTTATGCTTCAGGTTTGCCTTCTGTCACCGATGAAAAGACGCCATAGTTCTTGATTGCGTTTAGAATTCGCTGAAAGCCGTAAATGAAAAAGCCTCCGCTCAGCAGGTAATAGAGCATGTATTTCACGTAGTCTATTCCGGTCAGCCCCGAAAACGCGTCCGGGATCGTCCAGCAGTAGAAAACAACGAGCAAGGTCAGCGCCGAAGCAATTGCCGGAATCATCAACGCCGCCAATTTTAGTTTTCGCTGAATAGGTGGCGCCAGCGGGTCGGCCCAAAGGGGCATAGCCAAGACGATTTCAGCGTCGGTGATGGCGACCTTCTGTGGGTCACTGGCTTGAAACAGTCGGTGGAAAGATTTTCGCAGCTGAATGTTTTGACACAGCTGCAGGGCGGCAACAAAGAAAAGAGCGGCAAGTGCAAGGGGTGCCAGCAGAATCGCGTCATCTACCTCCAACCCGAGTTTGCCGAACCGCGTCTTGATGTTTTTCAGAGCGTTGTTCAGCCCTTCTTTGCTTTTCTGGATCTGATCTTTCTTCTGATTCAGTTGATCGACCTCCGCCCGGCGTGCGGCTGTGGCATCCTCCATCCGGCGCCCGATTTCCTCAAAATGCTGGTCAGCATAAAACCGGTGCGCCCCATCGATCATACTCTTGTAGATCGGGGCGTCCCGGTTGAAACCCCGCCAGAAACTTGGGTTGGCCGTCATCTCGTTTCTGAATCGATCTCCATACCTCTTCACTCCGGCTTGAAGGTCCTCCTTCCACTGATCGAACTCCTTAATGTCAAGCCTCTGGAGAGGAGCAGCAATTTCATTGGCCAGGATGTCCTGGCACTGGGCAGTCCGCGCAGCCATGTATTCTCGGATGCGGCATTCCATCCAAGGGCCTTTGTTCCCTGGCGAACCGCAGGATTCCGTTGTCGGCTTGAGGCCATCCGGCATGGGAGCCGCCGGACCGCCGGCAGCTTCTTTTTCGAGGGCCTGAATGTAGCTCTCCAAAGGCTTGGGTGTGTTTTCCACCGCTTCGTAGACTTTTTTGAGGCCGTTCATGGCTTGGCGGTAGGCGGCGGCGCGCTGCTCCTGCTGCGCAATTCCCTGAGACAGTCGCTCCAATTCGGAATTGGTCTTGTACGCGTCGATCTGCAGAAAAAGAAAGGGAAGGAGGATCGATATGACGAAAACGATCGACAGCGAAATGTGGCCGACAAGGGCCGCAGTGAAGACCTTGGTATTGCTCTTGTAACGCTCGTAGAGCCGCTTGAGATGGTCGTCTATGGCTTTTTGAAGGTTCATGTTGATTTCTGCCATGGGATTCTACCTCCCTATATCCATTCGATCTTGTCAGCCGCCTCAGAGCACCAGAAACGGATAGATCGTCATCAACGATGTCTATGGCGAGATCCGAAGGTTTCAAGATACACCCTTCATTGCCAGCTTATCGGCTCCGATCGTGGTCAGCTAGGGTTGATTTTGTAAACTTGGCACCCTTGAGAGATATGTCCGCTATGGGCCCCTTGACATCGAAGACGAACCCGATGATGGGGTCCTTCATTCAGGAACAGGGTTATGGATCTGATGGTTCCCCAAAATTTTTCAAACCGGACCGTTTTCATGGAAATAATCTTCTTTCTGACCCAGCGGGAAATGGCGATGGCCACCCTCAGCTCCATGCAAGCAACGGCAGCATGAACGCAGCAAAAACAATTAAGGATGTCAGGATAATCTGAACGTTACGCATGGCATATCCTTTCGAAGTTCGAGAAGGTCAGCGGGAGGTATTGGAACCTTTGTTGGTGCGCTCACCTCCACGTCGCCACCTCGCGGACATCCGTTCGATTACGTGTGCGCCTACCTTTATAAATGGAAATTAGCTACGGAGGGGCAGAAGCGCTATTTGACTTTAGTCTAATGGCCGATCGGAAGCCTTCGGAAGGACGCTGGCTCAGCAACCTTTCTTCATTCCCGGAAAACCAAAAATTCTACTCTCCATTCCCGCCCAGCCAGCGGTAGACGGTCCCGCCGAGCAAAGCGCCGATAATTGGGGCGACCCAGAACAGCCACAGCTGTTGGATGGCCCATCCACCGACGAAAAGTGCGACCCCAGTGCTGCGAGCCGGGTTGACAGACGTGTTGGTGACCGGGATGCTGATCAGATGGATCAGCGTGAGGCACAGGCCGATGGCGACGGGTGCTAACCCCTGGGGTGCACGCTTGTCGGTCGACCCGTGAATGACCAAAAGAAACATGAAGGTCATAACGACTTCACACAGAAACGCTGCGCCGAGCGAATACTCACCCGGAGAGTGAGCTCCGTAACCGTTGGAAGCGAATCCTGCGGAGACAGTGAAGCCTGCCTTCCCGGAGGCAATGAAATACAAGACCACCGCAGCGGCAACCCCTCCGAGCACCTGTGACACAATGTACGGTACCAGGTCCTTGGCGGAAAATCGCCCACCGGCCCACAGCCCGATGGAAACCGCCGGGTTGAGGTGGCATCCTGAAATATGCCCGACGGCAAAGGCCATGGTGAGAACGGTCAGGCCAAACGCAAGCGCAACGCCTAAAAGGCCGATGCCCAGGTTCGGAAATGCGGCTGCCAGCACGGCACTGCCGCATCCGCCCAGGACCAGCCAGAATGTGCCAAAGAATTCTGCTGCCAGTTGTTTTGTCTGCATTGCGAGCCCCCCTGCTGCCGCGAATTTTCAAATTAAAGCCGTCTTCGAATCCACGCACTACGAAATAGAGCTTGATCACTATGATAGGACAAATGACAACGCCCGCGGCTTAATTGGATTTTGACTATACCGGCCAGCGAAATACGCAAAGACCGTCATGCCGGACTTGATCCGGCATCCACTCCCGCTCTGGATTCCGGCTTTCGCCGGAATGACAAATCTTGGCATATTTAATTGCCGAAGTAATAACGTGAGCCCACTGATGAATGCCCCCTGAAAGAGGCCTTTGGGGCGACTTCCAGGGGGCTTATTCATGTCACCGCGATTGCGTCATTATTTGTCCGGGTGCAGTTCCACGCGGCGGTTCATTGCACGCCCCTCCAGTGTATCGTTGGACGCCACCGGATTGGTCTCGCCGAACCCCTTGGCGCGGACCCGCTCCGGCGCGATGCCTTGTTTGATGAAATATTCGCGCACGGCCTTGGCCCGGGC
>JAUQXK010000046.1 GCA_030834695.1 Desulfobacterales bacterium | reverse complement strand
ACGAAATGGCGGGCGATTGAGTGCGCCGTGCAGGCGCATCGCTTGATAATCGATTTGACAGGGAGCGGCTGGCTCGGTTATGCCATTTCACACGTGGATCATATGGCGGGTCAAATGGATGATGTCCAGGAGGAGCGATGCAAACGAAAGTGGTGATGCATCTTGACTGGGATCAAATGGACTTTCTCAAGATGGGACTCGAAAACATCCGCAATCTTTTAAAGGAAGTCCCACCGGAGCAGTCGGCGGTCCGTTTCGTGTTAAACGGCAAAGCGGTCCTCCTGTTTCGCAAAGACCGCATCGGTGAGCACCTCGAACTGGTTAAAGAACTGAGCGGCCAGGGCGTCAAGTTCTGTCTCTGCCGGAACGCGCTTGCCAAGAACGGCATCGATCACGCGGATCTGGTCGACGGCTGCGAAATCATCCCAGCCGGTATCCTTGAGCTCATCCGGCTGCAGGAGGCCGGGTATGCCTATATCAAGCCATAAGCTGGTACATATACAACACGGCAATTTTCGCCTATCCGACTCGTTGAAAAGATGGTCCGAGAATTGGCCGACCCTGCAAAAGTTACGTGAGGAGACCGACGTAAAAATATCAACCAAGGAGGAATGAAGGTACCATGGCAAATGAACTGTACGAAACCGGGCTGAGGATTCGCCGCGAGGTGTTGGGGGCGGAGTATGTGGACAAGTCCATTGCAATGTCCGATGATTTCAACCGTCCCCTGCAGGAATTGGTGACTCAATACTGCTGGGGAGCGGTTTGGTCCAGACCCGGGCTCAATCGCAAGACAAGAAGCCTCATCAACCTCGCCATGCTCACCGCCCTGAATCGGCCCCACGAGGTGAAACTACACCTGAAAGGGGCACTCAATAACGGCTGCAGCCGAGAGGAGATTATGGAGGTTCTGCTCCAGACCGCCATTTACTGCGGCGTGCCGGCAGCAATCGACAGCTTCCGGCTGGCCCGCGAGGTTTTTAACGAAGTGAAATAAAGGGAGTGGTCATGAAAACGCCGCAGAAAATAGGCTTTGTGGGACTGGGGAAAATGGGTTTTCCTATGGCTCGCCGCCTGGCCGGCGCCGGCTTCGCCCTTACGGTATTTGACATCAACCGGGATGTTCAGCAGCGCTTTGTTTCTGAAAATAGGGCGACAGCAGCCGGAAGCCTACCCGAAGTTGCGCAAAACTGCGAGCTGATCATCACCATGCTGCCAGACAGCAAGGCGGTTCGAGCGGCAATTCTGGGAGAAAAAACGGAAGACGGATTATCCGTATCGATGGGACCGGGCACCATATTGGTGGACATGAGCTCGTCGGCCCCCCTGGCCACCCGGGAATTAGGCAAGCAGCTGGCAGCAAAAGACATCGAGATGATGGATGCACCCGTTTCAGGAGGCGTCCCCAAGGCATGCAATGGCACACTGGCCATAATCGTGGGCGGTACTCAAGAGGTGCTGGAGTGTTGCCGGCCGGTTTTTGAAGTAATGGGGGACCGCATTTTTTTCAGCGGCCCGCTGGGGTCGGGGCATGCCGTGAAAGCCTTGAATAACATGCTGTCTGCGGCAGGACTTGTCGCGGCGATTGAAATGCTATTGGTGGGACGTCGCTTTGGCGTGGATCCAAAAGTCATGAACGATATTCTGAATGCTTCAACCGGCCGCAACAACAGCACGGAAAACAAAATCGAACGCTACGTCCTATCGCGGTCTTTCTCTTCAGGCTTCTCCCTGGATCTAATGGTCAAGGATCTGGATACCGCGATGGAGCTGTCGCGAGAGCTTGAAGTTCCGACCATTTTCAGCAACTGCTGCCGGGAGCTCTGCGCCGCAGCCAGGCAGTCTTTGGGCAAAGGACTGGACCACACCGATGTGGCACGCTGGTTCGAAGGACTGGCCCAAATTCGCCTGGGGGATTAGCAGCTAACACTACCCGGATAAATCGGACTGGTTTCGATTGGGCGTGCAGCGTGTCATCGCGAGGTCGGGGTCGACCTGATCGACTGCTCCAGCGGCTGAAATTCGACCCTTTGCATGGACATGACATGCCACCACAATGTTTCAAATCAATCTCGCCCTCTCAATGCCTACGCAATCACTATTCTGCTATCCCCTTCGAGAAGTATGAGAAGCCGAATTTGCAGGCGAGCAACGCTTTATTGACTGAACTTAGCAACGTTGCATAATGGATTCAAGTGCCATAAGCACAATCAGCTTCCATTCGCCCGACTCGTTGCATCAGCAAGTCCGCAAATTAGCCGAACACGGAAGCGTCTATAGCAACCAGCTTATTCTGGTCTAAATCAACCTTTCCTGGCTGCGGCCTTGCTTTTCTTCGCCGCCGTAACGCAGTAGAGCCCCTCCCCGCTGCGCGCCGGGCCGAAGCAGAGGTTGTCCGAGTTGCAGGCAGCCTTGCGGCGGTCGCCGGACTGCCAG
The DNA here is from genome assembly GCA_030834695.1 of Desulfobacterales bacterium. GTDB lineage: Bacteria > Desulfobacterota > Desulfobacteria > Desulfobacterales > SpSt-501 > SpSt-501. Next base: position 27,548 of record JAUQXK010000046.1, on the reverse strand, counting down.
CGGTTGACCAGGTCCGGCTCGCGGATGAGGGGCCGGCTCATGGAGATGAAATCGCACACGCCCTCTGCGACCAGCCGCTCGGCCACGGGCAGGGAGCGGATGCCGCCCACCAGGATCATGGGAATCTTCAGCCTCCGCCGGAACACCCGGGCTTCCTCCTGGTTATAGGCCTCTTTCGTTTGGTTGCTGATCTTCGTACGGGCGGATCCGAAGCGTGAGAATTTGGTCATCCCGCTGCTCAGCTCGATGGCATCCAGCCCGGCCTGCTCCATCAGGACGGCCGCTTCCACCGACTCCTCCAGGTCAAGCCCGCCTTCGATAAAATCCCGGCTGTTCAGCTTGATGAGGACGGGGTAGTCGGCACCGACCGCCTGCCGCACCGCCCGGATGGTTTCCAGATGGACGCGCACCCGGTTCGACAAGGACACGCCGTATTCATCCGTCCGACGGTTGAAGAGCGGGGAGAGAAACTGGTTGAAAAGGTAGCCATGAGCGGAGTGGATCTGCACCCCGTCGAACCCGGCGGCCCTGGCCCGTAAGGCGGCAGCGGCAAAAGCGCGGACCACTTCATGGATATCGTCGGGGGTCAGCTCCCGGCGATGGACTTCATCGAGTTTCACCGCGGCTGAAACGGCAAACGGCGGCCGGCCGGTCAAGTTGTGAGCGGCGAAATACCCGGCGTGGGCCACCTGAAGCACCATTTTGGCGCCATGGTCGTGGGCCGCGGCGGCCATCTGTTGCAATCCGGGGATCATCTCGTCCCGCGCGGCACTCATCTGCAGGGGTCCGGCCTGCCCTTCCGGCCGAACGTAGGCGTGACCGCTGATGATAAGCCCAACACCGCCCCTGGCGAGGGCTGCGATCGTGTCGATCAGCCGCGGCGTGACCGTGCCCTCGGGGGTGGCCATTGCTTCCCAGGTGGCCGAGCGCACGAAGCGGTTGCGTAATTCCATCGAGCCGATTTTTGCAGGTCCGAACAGTTGACTCATCTTGCTCTCCTATCGCTTGGGGTTTGAAACGCATAGGGCAGAGGGACGCTTAATCACTCCAACACGTTATCACAAAATACATGATTGACGGTATTTATCCAACTATCCCGCAACTCTAGAATATAAACAATCACTGGCCTGCACTTCCTTTCTCCTCTCCGATCCGCCAGCATCAGGCAGGCTGCTGCTTTCCTGCGACGCATTCCAGGCCGGGGCTACGACATTCCAATACGCTCCCCTTTAATTGAAGGAGGCTTGTCATGTACACCCTGTTACGTCTTCTTTCAGTGAAACGATTGACTTATGAGCAGGTGCCCACATTGGCGCTCGCGTGGATCATCGCGGAGTTATTTTATAAGTTTCACAGCTTTACCTTGGAGTGTGGGGCATTCTTAGCAACGTGGCTCGTGCTTGATGTGCTTGTTCAGGAGGTAGTGCTCCCGCTATTCACGCGCCAAAAAGAAGAGCATCATGAAACCTGATCCATCGAAACCCGTTGAAGGAGAAAGAGATGGCTAAGAAGAAGAAACCCGAAGAGCCTCAGGGCCAGGAGCGTCCCAAGCACAAACCTGAAGGCAGGGAGCACGTGGTCCACAAGGAAATCCTCGAGCGACGCTGGCGAGGAGGGCCGGAGCCGACACCCGAAGATTATGCGCGTGCGCTGGAACAGTGGAAAAATCTACCGGGATCGATCGTCCGGCCGCCGACGGACATCAGACAGCCGCCCGACGAGAAACCGACTAAACCGACTGACGAGGGAAGCCCGGCTCCCCGAAAACCGGGGGACGATGACAAAAGCGATAAGGAGAATCTGCCATGAGCCTGAAAGGTACGGTCTGGGCTCCCATCGGCCCGAGCCCAATCTCACAGGGCGCTAATCCAGTGAACGGCCTGGTTTCAGCCATCGCCGTCAATCCGGCGAACCCGAATGTAATCTATATAGGAACCGCCGGCGGGGGCGCCTGGCGGAGCGACGACGGCGGAGTGTCCTGGTTTCCATTATTTGACCGTCAGCTGTCGCTCGCCGTCGGCGAGCCCGGTGCACTGGCGATTGACCCGAATAACACGGATGTCGTCTATCTCGGAACCAGTGCGCGCGTGGCGGCTCAACCGCAGGCAGGTCTGTTCAAGTCCACCGATGGCGGGGCGAGCTGGATATTGTTAGGCTTGGGCTATCCACCGGGCAACACCGGGAATGCCCTTCAGTTCATCCTCCAGTGGATCAATGTCATCATCGTCGATCCGGCTGACAGCAACATTCTGTACCTTGCATCGACCAGCGGGTGCTTTCGTTCGATCGACGGCGGACGCAACTGGACCGCGGGTGTCAACGCTGGCGGGGACGCTCGCTCGCTCGTGCTGGACCGGTCCACGCCGGCAGGAGCGCGCATCCTGTACGCAGGCATTTCGGGGCGCGGCGTGTTCCGTTCGAACGACGGCGGCCAGAACTGGACGCAGATCTTGAGTGCAGCGACTCCCGCGGTAGCGGCGGCGGTAGGCGCGGCTCCCGCAAGCTTCAGAAAAACCATCGTCGCCTTAGCCCCGCCGAGCTCGCTCCCAAATCCCGGTGGCGTGCAGGTGCTGTACGCGACACTCGAGGGGACCGGCGGTGCGCCGGATCCAGTGGGCGTGTTCCTGAGCACGGATCAGGGAGCCAATTGGACCCAACGGACCGCCACCGCCATGCCCACGGGCACGCAGGGCGGATACAGCTTCCATATGGCGGTGGATCCGGGTTCGCCGGGAGACGGCGCCAACGACATCATCTATTTCGGTGCCGTCGGGCATGCCAGATCAAACGACTCCGGGAATACATTCACCGCACTGGCCGGGCTGCATGCCGACAACCATTCGTGGGCCTTCTTCCCGCAGCCGAGCCCAACTCCCTCGATCGTGTTCTGCGGCAACGACGGCGGCCTCTACCGATCCATAGATGGCGGCGCAACGTGGGCCCCTCTGAGCGCCGGCGGCCTGCAAACCGGGCTGTTCTACAACCTGGATATGCGGCCGGACCCGACGGGAAGCAACAGCGTGGGAGCGCTTCAGGACAACGGGACTCAAACCCGAGTCGGAGCGACCGGCCATGGCTGGGTGGCCGCCCAAGGCGGCGATGGATGGGACGTTGTCTACGACGGGACGATTGCCGGGCGAGTCTATTGTACCAGCGGTTTTTGGTTTCCGGCGCCCTGTACCCGAATTTGGCGCTCGACGGACGACGGGGCCTCGTTCCCGACCGAGATCACGCCGTGGGGCACCGCGAGCGATGCGGGTTGCTACCTGGGGCCCCTTGCAACGGACCCCAATGCGGGCGGCATCTTGTACGCGAGCGGCAGCCAGAATCTCTGGCAGAGCCGGGACGGCGGGAGTACCTGGCGCATCCTGTCACCGTTCCCCGGAACCGGCGACGTGGACGTTGCGCGGACCAACGGCAACCATGTGGTCATCGGGGTCGGCAACCGGGTATTCGTATCGACCAATGCACTGGCCGCTACCGTTGGGCCTCCCGCCGGCGTGACGTTTACCGATATCACGCGCAATCTTCCACCGCGGACCGTGGCGCGCGTAGCGTTCGATCCGAACGATCCCAGCATGATATACGTCGTGCTCGGCGGGTTGAATGGCGGCCCCGGGAACATCGGACACGTCTTCCGCACCAGCGTTGGCGCGGCGGTGTGGACAGACATCTCGCCGAACCTGAATGTTCCCTTCAACGCCATTGCACTCGATGGCACCGATAATCCGACGGCGATCTATGCCGGCACCGACTTCGGCGTGCTCCGGTCTGTGGACGGCGGTGGCTCCTGGTCCGTGCTGGACGACATCCACTTTCCGCGCGTACCCGTGTTTGACCTGGCGCTCAGGAACGGAATGCTGCGAGCCGCCACCTATGGACGGGGAGCTTTCGAATTCATCAGACCCAAGAGCCCCTCGATCGCGGTCAACCTGGAAAAGGGCCTGGCGTTTGGAACCGTCTGCCAAGGGCCGCAGTTTGTTTCCCTGGAGATTTTCAACGTCGGCAAAAGCGATCTGGTGATCAACAGCGTGCAGCGTCTGATGGGATCGACGAGTTTTTCGGTCCTGGCCACACCCGGCACTCCGCTGGTGATCGCGGCGGGCGAGCACGTCAATTTTACGATCAAGTACGACCCAACGGCCGCCGGAGCAACGGAAATAGCCACGATTCGAATCGTGAGCAACGATCCGGATGCCCCCGTTGTCGATTTGGCCGCTACGGGCCGTCGCGGCACCGCCACCATGGCAACGGCCATCGCGGACGCCGGCAACTTCGGCAGCGCCTGCCTCGGATCCTTCGTCGATCGGAAGCTGACGATCAACAACAGCGGGTTGTGCCCGCTGCAGGTACTCAATATCACTTCGTCGTCGGCGGAGTTCGTGTCGCCGTCGGTGGTGTCCTATCCCCTCGTGGTCGCTCCGGGCGGTTCGCTTGTGCTCCCGATCCGCTTCCAGCCGGCGAGCTTTGGCGCCAAGGCTGCCAGCATTACGTTGGTCAGCAACGATCCAGCGAGCCCCCGGATCGTGGCCGTTTCCGGGAATGTGCCTTCCGGAAAGCTCGCCGTCACGGGTTCGACGTGCATCGGGGGCGTAAAGGCATGTTGTCTCGGGGAACGCACCATCTCGATCTGCAACGTGGGCGACTGCGAGCTGCACGTTATGAGCGTTGCGTTCAAGCGCAAGAGCCAGCACTGGAAGTTGGTCAACAACCCATTCCCTGCGACCCTCCATCCCGGCTCGTGCCTGAGCGTCTTAATCCGGTACAAAGCCACGGAGAAGTGCACGCGGAGTTCCGAGTTGGTCATCACGAGCGACGACCCGATTACACCTGTGAAAAACCTTGATGTCACGGCTTACACCATCTGGAGCGACGGTGGGGAAAAGAACGGCTGCGACGATTGCCGCAACGGATGTTGCGAAAAACACCATGACCCATGTTGCAGCGCGCAAAGTCTCGACCCCTGTTGCGATGACGAGGGCAGCGAGCACGAGCACGAGGCCGAGGATGAAGGCTGATCGCAGGTACCTTGTGGCGCACGGGCTTCTGCCGGACGCTTGGAGCTGAGCCGGCTATGCCAGGATCTCGGCGTCACATATAAGCATGGGGCCGAGCGCGTAGGCGCCCAGGGCAAAAAACTGCCATCGGCGGGCCCGCGCTGGTTCCGTTCTATGCGCTATGCCCCGTGCCGTTCCTCTTCAGCGGATGATCTTCATCTCCACGATCTGTCGCCACTGGTCGAGCAGCATCCGGCGGTTTTCCCGGATCCAAACTTCCCCGTTCAGCTCCAACAGCTCTCCTATCCTGGTGCAGAGAACATCGAGCTCCTTCTCGCTCCCTGGAATCTCGGTCGTCCCCAACAGCTCGCACACCTTTCCCAGCAAAAGCGTTTCCATAGGCTTCTTCCCGGGGAATCACGGGCAAGGAGATGTGGCCATGTAGATTGGCCCGTATCGGCTCACGAACAGCTCCCCGCTATTTGACGAGGGCTGCGGCGGCGGCGCTGGAAAGGTCGAGGATCAGCGTGGGATAGATGCCGCAGAGCACCATGACCGCTACCAAGGCGCCGGTGAGGAGTTTCATGACCGGCGACACCTGCAGCTTCGGGAGTTCGGCCGCCGGCTCGATCAAATAGGCGGCTCGCACCACCATGAGGTAGTAGTAGAGGGAAACGACCACGTTGGCCATGGCGATCAGCACCAGCGGAAGCAGTCCGCGCTCGATGGCCGCGTTGAAGATCAGGAATTTTCCCGTGAAGCCGATGGTGGGCGGGATGCCGGCGAGCGAAAATACGGACATCATCAGCGCCATGGCCAGCAAAGGGGATCGTCGGTGCAGTCCGGCCAAGTGCGCCACGTCGATGTCGGCTCCGTCGGCCGCCACCACGACCAAAACGAGGAAACAGAGAAATTTCATCACCAGCAGCGCGAGGGAATAGAAAATGGAGGCGGCGTAACCCTCGGGCGTCAGGCTCAGGATCCCGATCAGAACATACCCGGCCTGGGCGATGCTGGAATAAGCGAAAAGCCGCTTCAGGTCTTTCTGGGCGATGGCCGCCAGGTTGCCGACGGTCATGGACAGAACCGCGAGGCCTACCAGCACCTGCACGAGATAGGGGCTGCCGCCGCTCACGTTTGCCATCCGCATCAGAATGGCGATGGCTCCGATCTTCGATGCGGTGGCGATGTAGGCGGTAACCTGATGGGCGGCGGACTGGTACGTGTCCGGCGCCCAGATGTGGAACGGGAACACGGCCAGCTTGAAGAAAAATCCGCACAGGGTGAGCAACAGCCCGACCTGGACGAGCGGCTGGTCGACGGCTGGTGGAAGCGCCCGGGCGAGCTCGTCGAGATAGACGGCGCCCGTTCCCCCGTAAAGCAGGGCGAGTCCGAAGAGCATCACGGCCGAAGACACGATGCCCACGATGAAAAATTTGAGGGCCGCCGCTACGGCCAACTCGTGCGTGCGTCGCAGCGACACCAGGACATAGAGCGAATAGCTGGACAGTTCGAGCGCGACATAGATACTCAGCAGGTGCACGGCGCTGGACAGGAGCATCATCGCCAGGGTGCAGGTGAAAAGCAGCAGATAGAACTCGGCGTGACGGCGCCGGTCCACCCCGCTCACGTCGCCGCAGATGCAGGTCACCAGGAAAAGGCCCAGGGTGAGCAGCACCTTGAAAACCTGAGAGAAGAGATCAATCCGGTAGGACTGACCGAAGAGCATCCCTTCGGCGCTGAGGGAGGCCAGGCCGAGGACGATCGCCAGGGCGGCCGCTGCCAGGGCTGCAAGAAAAACGACCCTGGGGCGGATGGTCCGGACCAGGGCCAGCGCCAGAAAGAGCAGCGCCGCGCCGAACAGGCTCAATTCCGGTACGAAAAGCGCCCAGGCGGTCATGGCAACCCCTTGATGAAGGCGACCGACGCCGTGTCGATCACATCAAACAGAATCGAGGGCAACAGTCCGAACAGCACGATCACCGCCGCCAGGATCATGCGCGGGATCCCCAGGCGGAAGGACACGTCGGTCAGATGCACGAACTTGTCGTTGGGGGGGCCGTAAAACGCCCGCTGCACGACCCGCAGCATGAAGAGAGCGCTCAGCACCAGCCCACCCACGGCGAAGACGCCGCCGATCGGGTAGACCCTGAAGGCTGCGATGAACACCATCAGCTCGCCCCAGAAGCTGGCCAGGCAGGGCACTCCGACGGCGGTCAGGGCCGCCAGGATGAAGTAGCCCGAGGCGACCGGCATGATCCGGCTCAGGCCGCCCAGCTCCGGGATCATCTTGGTGTGGGTGCGCTCGTAGATGTAGCCGATGGCCGAGAAAAACAGGGCCGTCATGATGCCGTGGGCGAACATCTGGAAGACGGCGCCGTTCAACCCGTCTACAGTGAGCGTCGACAGCCCCAGGCCGACGATGCCCATGTGCGAGACGCTCGAGTAGCCTACGACAAACTTCAGGTCGGTCTGGCTCAGCGCGACCAGGGCGCCGTAGACGATGCCGATGACGGCCACGGTTGCCATCAGCGGCGCCCAGAACTGCCAGCCTTCCGGGCAGAGAGACATTCCGACGCGCAGCACGCCGAAGGCGCCGATTTTCATCAGCACCCCGGCGTGGACCATGCTCACCGCCGTCGGGGCGGCCACGTGGCCGACCGGCGACCAGGTATGGAACGGCCAGACCGCCGCCAGGATGCCGAAGCCGATATAGAGCAGCAGAAAAGCCAGCTTCTGGTCGGCGGCCGAAAACGTCCCCGGCTGCATCAGGGCCGTGATGTCGTAGGTGGTGCCTCCGGCCTGCACGTGCAGGAAGATGATCGCCGGCAGGATGAGAGCGCTTCCGGCGAGCAGGTACAGGGTCAGCTTCATCGCCCCGTATTCCTTGCGGGTACTGCCCCAGATGGCGATCAGCGGGTACATGGGAAAGAGCGAAACGTCGTACCAGATGAAGATGAAAAAAAGATCCAGGCTCATAAAAAGCCCGAAAACCCCGGTTACCAGCAAGAAATAAAACGCATAGAACTCCTTCACCCGGTGATCGAGCTCCCACATGGTGAGCACGCCGGTGAAGAACACGATCCCGGTCAGCAGCACCATCGGCAGGCTGAACCCGTCGACGGCGTTGAGATAGTGGATCCCCAGGGACGGCACCCAGGCCGCGCGTTCGACGAACTGCAGCCCGCCGCGGGCCGTGTCGTAAAGCAGGAAGACCGCAATGGAGAGCGCCAGGGTGAGGCCGGAGAATACCGCGCTGACCCATTTGACCGCCGACCGGTTCTCGTCGGGGACAAAGAGGATCACCAGCAGCCCGGTCACGCAGCTGAGCAGGATGGCGGTCAGATAGGGGAATCCGGTAAACTCCATAGCCGTCCTATATGAAGAAATAAATGGCCATCAATGCGATACTCACGAACACCACGATCAACCGGTACTGCACCATGCCGGTGTGCAGGATCGACATACGGCCGCCGCCGGCGGCGATGACCCGGCCCAGTCCGTCAACCGCGCCGTCGATGATCTTCTGGTCGTTGCGGGCGCAGAGCCTGGAAAACAGGCGGTACACGACCTGGTCGAGCAGCCACCGGTAGGCGCGGTCGATGTACCAGCGCTCGCCGAAAAGCGCATGCAGCGGTGCGACCCGTTCGACAAATCCGATCTGTCCGGCGCCGCGGCGGCCGAACTCGAACCAGGCGAGCAACATGGCGGCGGCGCTGAGGCCCAGAGCCGCGTAGGGCAGCCAGGCGTGGTGCGCCGCTGCCGGTGTCACCGATCCAAAGGGGTTCAACAGGAATTGCGCCACGGCTTTTTCTCCGAAGCCGAGCGCCACGCTGACGGCGGCCAGGATCACCAGCGGCCAGGCCATCACGGCATAGCCGCCGTGGTGGCCGTGTTCCGATCCGTGGGATTGGGCTGTATCCTCTCCGCCGGGGGCCGGAAACAGGATGATGAAAATGAGCCGGAACGTGTAATAGGTCGTCAGGAAAGCGCCGAGCAGGCCGGCGGCAACCCAGAGCGGGTTCGGCAGGTCGGCCAGTGCGCCGAGGATCCGCTCCTTGCTGAAATACCCCGAAAACGGAGGAATGCCCGAGAGGGCCGCCGCGGCGATGACCAGACAGGCCATGGGGACCCGCAGGCGCCGGCCGCCCTGACGGCCGATCACCACCATATCGTTGCTGTGAAAGGCGTGGATGAACACCCCCGAGCATAGAAAGAGCAGGGCCTTGAAGGCCGCATGGGTGGTCAGGTGGAACACACCGGCGACGTAATTGCCGGCTGCGAGACCCATGATCATCAGCCCCAGCTGGCTGATGGTGGAATAGGCCCAGACCTGCTTGATATCGCGGCTGACCATGGCCATGGTGGAAGCGATCAGCATGCTCACGGTGCCGACCGCCAGGCAGACGCCGAGGGCCGTGGGCGACAGGCTGAAAAAGGGGAACAGCCGCGCGAAGAGGTAGACGCCGGCGGCGACCATTGTGGCCGAGTGCAGCAGGGCGCTCACCGGCGTAGGGCCCTCCATGGCATCCGGCAGCCAGGTGAGCAGCGGGAATTGGGCGCTCTTGCCGATGATGCCGCCGAAGATCAACAGTGCCCCGGCCGTTACGACGGTCGGAGACAGCCGGCCGGCGGCGGCTCCGTTGAGCTCGCGGATGTCCAGGTTGCCCAGGTGCACCAGGATCAGCAGAAGCCCCAGGAAGAAGGCCACGTCCCCGCAGCGGGTCATCACAAATGCCTTTTTGCCGGCCTCGCTGGCGCTGAATTTTTCATACCAGAACCCGATCAGGAGATAGGAGGCCAGTCCGACCAGCTCCCAGAAGATGTAAAGCTGCAGCAGGGTGGGGGCCAGCGTCAGGTTTGTCATGGCCCAGGCGAAAAGCGACATGAAGGCGTAATACCTCGAGAATCCAGGATCCCCGGCCATATAGCCCAGGGAGTATACCTGGACCAGCAAACAGATGGCGGCCACAACGGCGAGCATGATCAGGCTGAGCGGGTCGATGAGGATCCCGACGCGGACGCTGACATCTCCGCCGGCGAGCCACAGGGCGGCATACTCGATCGGCCGGGCGATTCCCCAGTGCTTCACGAGCAGAAACCCGGCACTGGCGAGCGAGACGGCGATCGCGGTGAGCGACAGCCCGGCGGAGAGCCGGGGCCGGCGGCGGGTCAACAGGAGAATGACCGCGAACGCCACGAACGGCAGCTTGGTGGCCGCGATGGCGGCGAGCAGGGTCGTATCGGTCGATCCGACGGCAATCATGGCTTACTTCAGCACCTGGTAGTCCTCCGGGTTCAGCGACCCGGTGCGATGGTAAAGATAGACGATCAGCGCCAGCCCCAGCGACACCTCGGCCGCGGCGATGGCGATAATGAACAGCACGAAGGCCTGCCCCTCGAGCTGCTGCCAGCGCAGGGCCGCGGCGATGAAAGCGATGGCCGCTCCGTTCAGCATGACCTCGACCCCCAGCAAGATCATGATCAGGTTGCGGCGGGTGGTGGCGCAGATCATCCCCAGCACCACGACGATGCCGGCCAGGGCGAGCACGTATCCGAAGGGAATGCCCATGGGTTTATTCTTCGTCTTCCCTGGCCGGGCGCTGGCCGACCAGCAGCGCACCGATGATCGTCACCAGCAGCAGCAGGGAAGCAATTTCCACGGCCAGCCAGTTCTGTGTGAAGATGTACCGTCCGAATTCCGCCGGCTCGGTCCGGGCCTCGGTTAGCGGTGCGCCGGCGGATGGGTCGTTGATCAACAGCAGCCCGCCGATGGCGACATAGGCCGCGGCAAAAAAGACGGCCGGCAGCATCTGCCGCGGCGGAAACAGGTGTTCCTCCGGTGCCTCCACTCTCAGCATCATGATGATGAACAGAAACAGGATCATGATGGCTCCGGCGTACACGATGACCATCAGGGCCGCCAGGAACGGGGAGCCGAACAAATAAAAGAGAAACGCGCTGCCGAAGAACCCGAAGATCAGGTAAATCACGGCATGCACCAGGTTGCGCCGGGTGATGGCAATCGCCGTTGACGCCACGATCAGGGCGGCGATGGCGAAAAAGAGCATGTTGAAGAGAGTCATTCGGTTCTCACACAAGAGAGCAATGAGGGCTGAGCGATGAGGACTGGGGCGATAACCTTCCCTGTCTTAGTCCTCAGTCCTCGTTACTCAGCACTCCTTTCCTAAGGCATATTGCTCCGGACATTCACTGGCTGGTCCTCGCCGGCATGCTCGCCCTTGCCGCCGATCGCGGTGACGACACCCGCGTGCTTGTAAAAATTATAGTCCGGGTCCTTGCCGCCGTGGTTCACGAGGAGGTCTTCCTTTTCGTAAACCAGTTTCAGGATGTCGCGTTCGCAGGTTTCGAACATCGGCGTCAGCTGGATGGAGGAGGTCGGGCAGGCCTCCTCGCACAGGCCGCAGTAAATGCAGCGCGCAAAGTTGATCCGGAACCAGGCCGCGTAGCGTCGCCCATCCTCGCGTTCCGCCGACTGCATCGAGATGCAGCTTACCGGACAGACCGCCGAGCACAGATAGCAGGCCACGCACCGTTCCCCTCCGTCCGGGTCGCGTGTCAGGACAATGCGGGCCCGGGTTCGGCTCGGCAGCGGGCGCTTGAACTCGGGATATTCCTCCGTGATGGGCTTGCGAAAAAGATGCTTGAGCGTCAGCGCAAACCCGGCGGCGATGGCCCTGGCGCCCTCCCAAACCGCCTGGATCGGACCGGACGGCTCTTTATCGATCAGGTCAACACGCATCACCACAGCAACCTCGCGCCCGTGAACACCACGTTCAGCAGCGCAGCGGGAATCAGGACTTTCCAGCCCAGGTTCATGAGCTGGTCGTAGCGCAACCGCGGCAGCGTGCCGCGGATCCAGATCATGACCAGACAGACCAGCACGATCTTCAGCGCCAGCCACACCGGCCCCGGCAGCAGCGGCCCGCGCCAGCCTCCCAGAAAAAAAACCGCAATCAACCCGCCCAGCACCTGCATATGCACGTATTCGCCGAGAAAAAACAGCCCGAAGCGCATGCCGCTGTACTCGGTGTGAAAGCCGGCCCCGAGTTCGTTTTCGGCCTCGGGCAAATCAAAAGGAATGCGCTTGATCTCGGCCATGGCACTGATGAAGAAAATCGCGAAGGCAACCGGCTCCAGCAGCATGAACGGGAGCTCCGCCTGGGCGTTGACGATCTCCACCAGGCTGAACGAGCCGGCCTCCATCACGACCGGAATGAGGGACAACCCCAGCGCGAGTTCATAGCTGACCATCTGGGCCGCTCCGCGGATGCCGCCCAAGAGGCTGTACTTGGAATTGGAGGACCAGCCGCCCAGGGCCGCGCCGTAGACGCCGAGCGAGGACAGGGCGAAAATGAAGAGCAGACCCACATTGATGTCGGTCACCACCAGCGGCACCCGCCGGCCGTACACGGTGATGTCCGGGCCGAACGGGATCACCGCGAACATCAGCAGGGCCGTGATGGCCACCACCGCCGGCGAGAGCAGGAAGATGATGCGGTCGGCCGCATCCGGGACGATGTCCTCCTTGGTCATCATCTTGATGGTGTCGGCGAACGGCTGCAGCAGGCCGTATTTGCCGGCACGGTTCGGTCCGTAGCGCACTTGGATCCGGCCGAGCAGCTTGCGTTCGACCAGCACCAGATAGGCGGCCATCAGCAGCAGGAAAAGCAGCACAGCCCCCAGCTTGAGGATCAGAACGCCGTATCCGATGATCCAGGTCTGTAAATCCATATCGATCATCAGGCCTTTCGAATATCCCGCCGCCGGATGCTTTTTCCGAGCGTCTGCCAGGGCAGGCGCCGCAGGCGCGGGATCATCATGGCACCGGCGGCCATGTTGTCGCAAACTCTTGCGGCCAGCTCCACCGCGCCGTTTTCGGTGCGGATGGCGATGCGATCGCCGTCGCGGATGCCGAGAGCTTCGGCATCTTGGCGCGATACGCCTGCAAACGTCTCATCTTCCAACGTTTCGAGGCAGGCGGAATAGGTCGATAGCTCCTCGGTTCCAAAGGTCCGTTCGGTCAGGATGATCTCGATATCATCCGACTCAGCTGCCGGTACCGGCGGCAGCATCGATTTAAAGCGTTCTGCTGAAATGTTTCTCAGCGCCAGCCGTAATCCGTCCGGCGGCAGGCGTTCGGTATCCGGCAACCCTGCCAATCGCGATGCCTGCTCGCTGAAATACTCGCGCTGAGCCCTGATGTCGATCGGTATTTCCTCGCCGGCCAGCCGGGCCACGAGCTGTCCGGCCGGCTGGGGGGCCGCCCCCGGCAGACCCGATCCGTAGACCCGCGGCGGGTGGTCGCGGCCTCCGGTTTCCCGGACCGGCGTCCCTCCCGCGAAGGCCGCCGCCGAGTACTGAACGCGGCCTTCCTGGTTGATGAAAATCCCGCCCGATTCGTACAGGGTCTGCGTGGGCAGGAAGACATGAGCTCTCCGCGATGCGGGGGTATCGAGGTAATCGAGCACGATCAGCAATTCGATTCTGGCCAGGGCCTGCTCCAGCAGCCTTCGATCCGGAAAGGTGGCAAACGGGTCGTTTTCCACCAGAACCAGCGCCTGGATGTCGCCCTCGGCGGCCGCCTTCAGAACCCGGTCGGTCGTCGAATCAAGCTGCGTCAGCAAACCGGCTGCAAACGCGTTGGCCTCAGCTAGCACGTAAAAGAGCCCGGCCTTCTTTTGAGCGGCCCTGAGCAGCAGGGCCGCGTCCGCTGCCAGCTCCACCCATTCGGCCGCAACGATGCCCGTCCCGCAGACGATGATCGGCCGGCGGCTGGCGGCCAGCAGCTCTGCCGCGCGGGCCGGCAGCTCCGGCCCCGAGGCGGGGTCACCCGGCAGGGATGCATGGAACCGCGCAGCCGGACCATCCAGGCCGGCCGGTTCGATGCTCTTCCTTAACAGCCGTCCGAGCACGGCGCCGAGCGCTTTGGGTGCCGTCGGGATATGGGCGAACTCGAACGGCAGGGACACCGGCCGGGGATCGACCACCCATACTCCGGCACCTTTCTGCGCGGCCTGGCGCAGCGCCAGAGCCAGCATCGGCGCTTCGTTGATCGGATCCGCACCGACGATCAGGATGAAATCCGCCTGATCGATTTCTCCCAGTGAAACGGCCAGCCCGGCCTCCAGGCGCGAAACCGCCGCCTTCACCTTGAGGGCCGCTCCGACGTCCGCGAAAAATGCCGGGCCCCGCCAGCCCCTGAGCCGGGCCGCCCGTTCGGTCAGCGCCAGAACCTCGGTACTGCTGCGCGGGGATCCGATGACGGCGACCGCTGCCGGTGCCAGGGCCTCCAGCCGGCTGCGGGCATGCGCCAACGCCTCCTCCATGCCGGCGGTCTCGCCCTTGATCGCGGCCTGGCGGGGCCGGTCGGCCCGGCTGGCGTAGAAAAACCCGTAGCGGCCGCGATCGCAGAGAAACCAGCCGTTGACCGCTGCGCTCATGCGCGCTTCCTGCCGGGCTACCTGCCGGTAGCGGACGCTCGTCACGGCATGGCAGCCGAGGCTGCAGTGGATGCAGACGGTCGGGGTGCGTTGGTAGTCCCAGCGGCGGCCGATGAAACGCGAGGGCTTGTCGGTGAAGACTCCCGTCGGGCAGATGTCGCTCAGGTTTCCGCTGAAGGGGCTTTCAAGGCGTCCGCCGGCCGTCCGGCCGAAATAGGTGCGGTTGCCGATGCCCAGCACACCGAGGTCGCGGTAGCCGCAGAACTGCTGATAGAAGCGCGCACAGCGGTAGCAGTGGATGCAGCGGTTCATCTCGTGCTGCACGAGCGGCCCCAAGTCCTGGTCGGGGTAGGTCCGTTTCTTGCCCGGGAAGCGGCGGAGGCCGTGGCCACCGGATACGGTCATGTCCTGAAGCAGGCAGTGGCCGCCCTCGTCGCACACCGGGCAATCATGGGGATGGTTCATCATCAGCCACTCGATGACGTAACGGCGAAATTCGACGGCCTCGCGATCCGCGGTGGAAACCTGCATGCCGTCCACGGCCTCCAGCATGCAGCTCATCTGGATGCCCTTGGCCGGCCCCTCCAGGACCTTGACGGCGCAGACCCGGCAGGCGCCCACAGATCCCAGCGCCGGGTGGTAGCAGAAGCGCGGGATCGAAATCCCCAGCTGCGCGGCGGCCTCGATCACCTTGGTGCCGGTGGCGACTTCGATCTCGCGATCGTCTATGATCAGTTTCGGCATAAACAAATCATCGCGGCAAGATGCCGCCCCCACAAAAACCTGAATTTCATCAGGGTCAAGCGATGAACCGGGGCTTGACCAACTCGGCGCTTCCGCGCCCCGGTTCTTTATTGAAAGGGCATCTCCTCTCCCGAATGTGCTCCTGAAGCTCGTCCTTGAAATGTGCGAGCAGGCTTTCCAGCGGCGCGGCGGCTCCGGGTGCGAACGCGCAATAGGAGCGGTAGAGGTGGACTTTCATTTCTTCCAGCCTGGGGATGAAGTCCGGCTCGCCGTCGCCGGCCTCGATACGCGCCAGCAACTCGCGGATATAGGGCAGCCCCTCCCGGCACGGCGTGCACCAGCCGCACGACTCGCGCGCGAAAAATTCCATCAGGTTCAAGGTGGCCGCCACGAGGCAGGTTTTGTGGTCGAACACCATGATGGCGCCGGTGCCCAGGCGGTTGCCGACCTTTTTCAAGGCGTCGAAGTCCATCTCGACATGGTAGTGCTGCCGAGGTAGAAAGCCGGTAGAGGCGCCGCCGGGCAGACAGGCCTTGAACTCCGAACCGTCGAGCATGCCGCCAGCGCAGTTTTCGATGATCTCGCTCAAGCGGATGCCGATGGGCAGCTCGTAGCACCCCGGCTGTTTCACCTTGCCGCTGATGCCGAAAATCTTGGTTCCGGCGCCGGCCGCCGTCCTGGCGAGAGACTTGAACCAATCGGCGCCGTTTTGCACGATGTGCGGCAGGCAGGCAAATGTCTCGACGTTGTGGACCAGAGTCGGCCGCTCCCACAGCCCCTGCTGCGTCAGATAGGGCGGCGGCTGCTTGGGATTGGCGCGCTTGCCCATCAAGGCATTGATCTGGGCCGTCACCTCGCCGCAGATGTAGCGGCCGGCGCTGCGGTGCACGACGATTTCAAAGGAGTACCCCGTGCCGAGGATATCGCGGCCAAGGTAACCGTGTTCCCCGGCGATGCCGATCTCGCGCTCCAGGATGCGGGCGGCGTTTTCGTATTCCGGCCGGATGAAGATGATGCCCCGGTCCGCCTGGACCGACCAGGCCGCAAGGATGATGCCCTCGATGAGCAGGTGGGGGTCGGCATGGATCAGAACGCGGTCCTTGAACGTGCCGGGCTCCATCTCGTCGGCGTTGCAGACGACATAACGCGGGTGAGGCGCATCCTCCGCGATGGTCATCATCTTCCGGCCGGCCGGAAAAGCCGCGCCGCCGCGCCCCAGGAGCGCGGCATTCAGGACGATCTCGCGCACTGCCGCCGGCGTCCACCGCGCGATCACATCGGCCAGCGCCTGGTAGCCGCCGCCGGCCCGGTACTCCTCGAAGGTGGCGATCCGGTCGGGATGTCGATTTTTAAACAAGACCTGGGGATATGTATCGTTCATAGCTTGTCGCTTGCAACGGTAGTTCGGCCGGTGTGCGTTCTTCCATCGCTTTCAAGACGCGATACGGGGTGATCGATACTGGATATAATCTGGATATAATAAAGATGCCGACATCTGGCTTTATCGAGTATCCAGTATCTTTTGCTAAATCACCTTGAGTATTAATCGTCTCGAAATAGTACTGTCATGCCGGACGTGATAAGCCTGCCCCGTACCACGATACGGGGGCATCCGGAACGGGTTGAATACACTGGATTCCGGCTGAAAGCCTGTCCCGGAAATTGGTAATCCGGGGCATGCCGGAATGACGACGTAAAGACAATTATGAGACCCTTAATAACGCGCCACCTCTTTACCGGCTTTATGTCTGCACTTCTCGACAATCGCGTCGATCTTCTCCGGCGTCAGCTCGCCGTGAACCCGGCGGTTGACCAGCATAGCCGGTGAACGGTCGCAATAGCCGATGCAGCAGACCGGCAGCAGGGTGAACAGCCCGTCGGGGGTGGTTTCTCCCAGGGCGATGCCCAGCTTGCGGCAGAGGTAGTCCCGCACCGGCTCGTAACCGTTCATCCAGCAGACCACGCTGTCGCAGACGTGGATCACGTATTTTCCGACCGGCTCCCGGAAGGTGAAGGTGTAAAAGGTGGCCAGCTCGTCGAGCTCCAACGGCGTCATGCCCAGCATCGATGCGGCCTCGGCGAGCGCCTCGTCGCTCAGGTAGCCGTAGTGGTCCTGAATGGCGAACATCACGTCCACCGCCAGCTCCCGCGGGTGCTCGACGTGCTTGATTTCGCCTTCCAACCGGTCCTTGATCTCTTTCGGCAGCATCGCTTACCTATCAATATCGGGCAGGATGTAATCCACCGAGCCGATGATGGCGATCAGATCGGCAATGGTCTCGCCCCGCGCCAGGATGGGCATCGCCTGCACGTTGGCAAACCCCGGCCCGCGCACCCGCAGGCGGTAGGGATGGTCCAGGCCGTCGCTCACCACGAAGTAGCCCTGCTCGCCGCGGGGGATCTCGCAGGATGCATAGACCTCGCCGCGCGGGATCTTCATGCCGCGGGTGACGTTGACGAAATGGTGGATGAGGCTCTCGATGTCTTTCAGCATGTCGGCGCGCTTAGGGATCACATAGCGGTAATCGTCGGTCACGGTGCGGCCGGCCGGCATGTTCGCCGCCGCCTGGGCGATGATCCGAATGCTCTGGCGCATTTCCTCCATGCGCACCAGGTAGCGGGCATAGCAGTCCCCGGCGACGGCAGTGGGGACCTCGAAATCGAAGTTTTCGTAGCCCGAATAAGGAAACTTCTTGCGCAAATCCCACTCCAGGCCGCAGGCACGCAGGTTCGGCCCGGTGACCCCCCAATCGATCGCATCCTGCAGCGATATCCGGCCCACGCCCTGGGTGCGCGCCTTGAAGATAGGGTTCTTGCGGGTGAGCTTCTCGTATTCGTCCAGACACCCGGGGAAGATCTTGACGAGGTGATCAACGGCGTCCTTCCAGCCGTCGGGCAGGTCGGCCGCCACGCCGCCGATGCGGAACCATGACGGGTGCAGACGGCCGCCGGTGATCAGCTCCACGATGTCGAGCACGCGTTCCCGCTCGCGGAAGGCGTAGAACGTCGGGGTCATGGCGCCGACGTCATGGGCGTAGGTCGAGAACCATACGAGATGGTTGCTGAGCCGGAAGAGCTCGCTCAGCAGCACCCGGATCATCTGGGCCCGCTCCGGAACTTTGATGCCGGCCAGGGTTTCGACGGCGCGGACGTACGGAAGGTTGTTGGCGGCGCCCGCCAGGTAGTCGACGCGGTCCGTGTAGGGGATGAACTGGTGCCAGCTCTGGCGCTCGCCGATCTTCTCCACCGCGCGGTGGTGGTAGCCGATGTCGATGTCCATCCCGGTGATCTCTTCGCCGTCCAACGTGAGAATATAGCGGATCAGGCCGTGGGTGCTCACGTGGTGCGGGCCGACGTTGAGGACCAGGTGGTGCTCGTCGCCCGGGCCCTTCACGTAAACGCCGGCGTCGGCCGGCTGGTGGCGTTCCGCGTCCGCCCGCGTGTAGGCCGCCATCTCTGTGGCCCGTCCGGGGTGGGACTTGCGCAGGGGGTGGCCCTCCCAATCGTCGGGCATGATGATGCGGCGCAGATTGGGGTGACCCGCGAAGCGCACGCCCATGAGGTCGTAGACCTCGCGCTCGTACCAGTTGGCCGACGGCCAAATGTCCGTGATGCTGGCGGCGGTGGGATCCGGCCCGTGCAGCGGCACTTTCAGCCGCACGCGGGTGGGCGGATCGAAGGCGAGCAGGTGGTAGACCAGGGTGAAGTCCGCCGTGCCGTCACGGCTGCGGCGGGTTGATTCATCGACCGCGGTCAGATCTTCCAGACGCTGGAAACGGGGGGCCGCCTCGTGTTTGAGATGCTGCAGGATCGCCTTGAGCCGGCCGGCCTCCACCTGGAAGGCCGGCATGTCGGCGGGGTGTGGTTCGGGCCGGACGGCCTCGCCGAAACGCTCGACCAGCGAATGAGACAGATCGTTTTCAATGACGTTGAAAACGATCTGGCGGGCCGGAGGCGTCCACATGAGGTCCGAACGGCTGTCGGTAAAATGCGGCGGTGTGTCGGAGGTGCCGCGGATGACGATGCCTTCCATGCCCGGTCCGCGAGGGTCGCGGGACTTGGTCCGGCCGTCGACGAGGATGGGCCGGCACGTTCCCTGGGTGCCGCCCCCAAGGTTGAGGACGGACCGCGTGGGCCGCTCCTCGCCCATGATTTTTTTCTGGAGCAGCACCAAGCCCTGCAGGACCGCCTCCGGCCGAGGCGGGCAGCCGGGGATGTACACGTCAACGGGCAGGATCTGGTCGATGCCCTGCACGACGCTGTAAGCGTCGTACATGCCGCCGCAATTGGAGCAGGAGCCCATCGAAATTACCCACCTGGGCTCGGGCATCTGTTCGTAGAGCCGCAGGATGACGGGCGCGATTTTCTTGAAGATGGTGCCGGAGGTGATCAGGAGGTCGGACTGGCGCGGAGAAGGGCGCAGCACCTCGGCGCCGAAGCGCGCCATGTCGTAGCGGGCGGTGAATACGGCGGCCTCCTCCACGAAACAGCAGGAAAGGCCGAAGAACATCGGCCACAGACTGTACTGGCGCGCCCAGTTGATCAGAAGGTCCGTGCCGGTGAGCAGCCGTCCGCTTATGCCTTTTTCCTCGTCGGCCCCCACTCGAGTCCCCCTTTTTTCCACACGTAGACCAGCCCCAGCATCTGCATCACGATAAAAAACAGGATTTCAAACCAGCCTTGCCAACCGAGCTCGCGGAAGGAGACCGCCCAGGAGAAGATGAAGGCGCCCTCGACGTCGAAGAGCAGAAAAAAGATGGCCACGAGATAAAACGGAACCGGATAGCGCAGCCGGGCCGTCCCGGTGGGGATCACGCCGCACTCGTAGGGGCGCATTTTCTCCTTTGAATAGCGCCGTTCCCCTATCCACGAGGATACGCCCAGCATGGCGATGATGAAGCACAGGCATAGCGCGGCGAAAAGACCCAGGCTGAAAAGCCCGACTTCCCAGGGTGAGTACCAGGGTGGGGAGGGCAGAGGGTGCATCTTGTCTCCGAGCCTTTGAAACGGGCGGTCGGATACCGGCCGCCTTTCTATAGATAGAATTAGAGTCGCATGATTGTCAACACAAAGGACGTCTTGACTGTGGAGCGCATCGCCCGCGCGGCCCGGGTTGTACGACTCCCCCTTCGCTCAGCTTACCCGAAGCGGCGCGAAGGGGGAGGAGATCGACTCCCGTTGAACTCCCGCAGCTTTACTTCTCTTTTTTGGGAGGCTTCAATTTCCGGTCCCAGCCCCAGTTTTCATAATACTCCCAGCTGGCCATGGCGGTGAGATCCTTGATTTGAGCATCCTTTTCCAGCAGGCCGGCGCGCATCACGTCGCCGATGGACAGAAGGCCGATCGTTTTGCTGCGATGGGTGATCAGGATATGGCGGATGAACAGCCCCAGAAACATCTCCTGGAGCTTCAGCAGGGGCGTATCGTCCGGTGCGGTGTAGAGCCGGGTGGTCATGTGATCTTCAAGTGTGGCGGTATCGATGTCGAACCCGGGCTTGAGGACGTCACGGGCCAGGTCGCGCTCGGTCCAGATCCCGACGATTTTTTCGCCACGCTTGATCAGTATGGCGCCGATACGGTTCGCCTGCATGCGCTCCAGCGCGTCGCGGAGGGTATGCTCCGGCCGCACGGTCACCATGTCCCGCTTTTTCTCGTTGAGGATGTCTCCCGCGGTTTTCATGGCCGCCTCCTCTCATTCCAACGTGGTTGATCCTGTCCGGCAAAAAATTAAACCGGCTGCGGCGGATGTCAATTTTGACGACTTATCGCGGCCCCTTCAGGCCCATGCCGTCAGGCATGCGTTTGGCGCAGCGCTTTCTTGTCCAGCTTGCCCACGCTCGTCTTCGGGACGGCGTCGACGAACTCGAACCGATCCGGCACGGCGTATCGCGGGAGCTTGCCCTGCTCGGCGAATGCCGCCATGAATTTCTTGAGTTCTTCGTTGCCGACCTTGCCCTTGTGCTCGGGCTTCAGCACCACGAAGAGCAGCGGCCGCTCGCCCCACTTCTCATCCTTGACGCCGATGGCGGCGGATTCCAGCACCGCAGGATGCTGGCTCAACAAATTTTCGAGATCGAGGGAGGAGATCCACTCGCCGCCGCTTTTGATTACGTCCTTGATGCGGTCGGTAATCTGCAGATAGCCCTCCGTGTCGATATGGCCGACGTCGCCGCTGTGCAGCCAGCCGGAGCGCCACAGCTCGGCGGAGCGCTCGGGGTCCTTGCTGTAGCCGGCCGTGAGCCAGGGGGTTCGCATGACCACTTCCCCGACGGCCTTGCCGTCATGCGGCAAGGAAGCACCCAGCGGATCGACGATTTCGAGGTCGACCAACGGAATAGGCCGCCCGGTCTTGATCACGAGGTCAAGCTGCCGTTCGGGCTCCCAGTCGAGCATGTGCTCCTTGGGGTTGGCCAGGCTGATAACGGGGCAGGTTTCGGACATGCCGTATCCGACGTTGACCTCGATCCCGCGGTCGCGCGCCATCTTGGCCAGGCCGCGTGGCAGCTGCGAGCCGCCAATGACCACCTTCCAGTTGGAAAGATCCGTGTCCTTAGCGGCCGGGCTGGTCAGGATCATCTGCAGGATGGTGGGCACGCAGTGGGAGAAGGTCACCTTTTCGGTCTGAATCAGCTTGAGGATCATGCCCGGCTCGTACATTCCCGGATAGACCTGCTTTACGCCCAGCAGGGTCGCTATGTAGGGGAAGCCCCAGGCGTGCACATGGAACATGGGGGTCAGGGGCATGTAAACGTCATCCGACCGGCAGCGGCATTGGGTGTGGTAGGCGCCCACAGCGGCGGTGACGGCGAGGGTGTGCAGCACGAGCTGACGGTGGGAGAAAAAGACTCCCTTGGGGTTTCCGGTGGTGCCGGTGGTATAAAAAGTAGTGGCCCGGGTGTTCTCGTCCAAGTCCGCAAATGCGTAGCGGCTGTCCGAGGCGGCCAGCAGCTCCTCGTATTCGGAATCGACCACGAGCGGGGGTTCCGGTTTTTTGCCGTCGTCACTGATCAAGACCACCTTTTTTACAGTGGTCAGCTTGTCCCGGACGGCCTGCAAGAGCTGCAGGAAGAAGGAGTTGACGATTATTACCTTGGCCTCGGCATGGTTGACCGTGTAGACGATCTGCTCGGGTGAAAGCCGCCAGTTGACGGTTTGCAGGGTGGCGCCCATGCCGGGCACGGCGAAAAAGCATTCCAGGTAGCGATGGCTGTCGAACTCGAAAGCGGCCACCACATCCCCCGGTTTCACGCCCAGGCGAGTCAGGCCGTTGGCCAGGCGGTTGATTCTTTCATTCAAGGTGCGGTAGGTGATGCGGGTCTTGTCGCGGTAGACGATCTCCCGATCAGGGGAGTAAATCAGGGGAGTGGTGAGAAGTTTTTTCAGGATCAGGGGATACGCATAAGGCTCTCCGGGCGAGTAGGCTTTCTCTGTCATGGCTCCTCCTTTTCGCAGTCATGGGTCTTGGGTTCGTAACGGTTCAACCAGCCTCCATAGGTATGGAAGTGAATCGGATCTTTATTTTATGAATTTCCTTTAGAGAAAGCTCCTTCTCAAGTCAACAAAATTGCTGCATCCGGAAACGCGAACCCCGGCTCGCGTTTCCGGATTGTAAAGACAGCTAAAAACGGATATCGAATCGTGATCGACGCTCGAATTGGATCTGATTTTTTCTCGATGACGCCGTCATCGCACAGGAGGAGCCGGATGAAGCCATTTGAAGTTGACGCTGAAAAATGTAACCGCGACGGTCTCTGCGTGGAAGAGTGCCCGGCCCGCATCATTCGACTGGATGCGGGGGGCGAAGTTCCGGTGCCGGCAGACGATTTCGCATCCTATTGCATCGCCTGCGGACACTGTGTGGCGGTCTGCCCCACGGATGCGTTCAGGCTAAATTGGTTGAGTCCGGATGATTGCCCACCGATGGTCCGGGACCTGGGTCTCAGCCCCGGACCGGCCGAGCAGTTTCTGCGCGGCCGGCGCTCCATCCGAACGTTCAAAGAAAAACCGGTTGAGCGCGCCAGCCTGGAGAAGCTCCTGGAGATGGCCTGCTATGCCCCCTCGGCCAAGAACAACCAGCCTTGGCACTGGACGGTCGTGGAAAGCCCGGCCGAAGTCCGGCGCCTGGCAGGACTGGTGATCGACTACATGCGCGGGTTTATCGCCGAGAAGCCCAAAGTGGCCGCCCTGCTCTCCTACACCCGGGTGGTGGCCGCCTGGGATATGGGGTTTGAGCGCGTCTGCCGCGGGGCGCCTCACGTGATCGTGGCCCATGCCGACAAGAACTGGGGCTTCGGCGCAGAGGATACGGCCTTGGCCCTGAGCTATCTGGAGCTGTACGCCCCGGTGCTCGGCTTGGGTTCGTGCTGGGCCGGCTACTTTTACATGGCGGTCAACGCTCATCCACCCTTGTTCGAGGCCCTGAAGCTGCCGGCCAAGCACAAGGCTTTCGGGGCCGTGATGGTGGGCTACCCCAAGTTCCGCTACCACCGGCTGGCGCCGCGCAAGCCGCCGAAGGTAACCTGGGTGTAGCGGCTGAATTCTAGCGAGGAGGAAGGAAGTATGACCGAGCAAACCAAGCAGGTTGGAGGCTGTCTGTGCGGCGCCGTCCGCTACGAGGTCCGCGGGCCGTTGCGCAACATCATCAACTGTCATTGCGGCAAGTGCCGGAAATTCCACGGCCACGTCGGCGCTTACACCTCGGTGCTGCGCGAGCATCTGGTTCTGACCCGGCAGGACGGGCTGAAATGGTACCGGTCCGTGACCGACGAGACGCCGGATGTGCACCGCGGCTTTTGCCAGGAGTGCGGTTCGAGCCTGTTTTGGGATCCCCGCGGCAGCGGGAAAAACATAGCCGTGGCTGCGGGCTCATTGGATGGGCCGACCGGGCTGAAGACCCTCGGCCATGTCTGGGTGTCCCAGAAAACGGATTATTACGACATCACTGACGAGCTGCCAGAGTTCGATCAGTCCCACGGCGGGAAGCTGGGGTGAAGCGCTATTCTTCCTTCAGTAATTAAACATGCAAATCCTATCCGAGGTCCGGAGGGGCGGGTTCTCGACTGCAGCAGCCATTTTACAGAGACAGGGAGGCTCACATGGAACGGACGTGTGTGGGGATCGTGTTGTTCGACGATATCGAAGTCCTGGATTTCTGCGGGCCGTTTGAAGTGTTTTGCGCGGTGCGCCTGAACGAAGAAAGGCGCCGCGAAGAGCCGTCGCCGTTCGAAGTGGTCCTGGTGGCCGAAAAGAGCGGCCCGGTGTTTGCTCATGGCGGCCTGAAAGTCATCCCCGATCACACCTTTTACACCTGCCCGCGGCTGGATATCCTGGTGGTTCCGGGCGGCTGGGGTACGCGCCGTGAAATCAAGAACCCGGCCATGCTGGATTGGCTGCGCCAGCGCGCCGCCGAGGTAGAGACCCTGGCCTCGGTGTGCACGGGCGCGATGCTGCTGGGGTTTGCCGGGCTTCTCGAAGGCCTCCACGCCACCACCCACTGGAAATCGCTTAACTGGATGCGCGATTCGTTTCCGTCCGTGATGGTCGAATATGATCAGCATGTGGTCGAGGATGGACGGGTGCTGACCTCGGCCGGCATTTCCGCCGGCATCGACATGGCCCTTAAGGCCGTGGCCCGCTACTGCGGCGAACCGGTCGCCCGCGCCACGGCGAAGCACATGGAATACCCCTATCCGGACTCGAATGCCCGCCGGGTGACTGTAGAATAATATTTAAGAAAGAGCCAGCTTGATCCTCGCGAGCAAGATAAAATGGAATCGTTGGGAACGCCGACAGATCTCACTATGCTTCGAATTGAGGTTGAACAGCATAAGGCCTTTGGGAGTGCGACATGAGACTATCCAATCGACTGAACAGCTTTGACGCGTATTTGGGCACGGCCATGAACCTCATCCTGACCAAGATGAGGACGGAAGGCAAGGATGTCATCAATCTGGGGCTGGGTGACCCGGACGTGCAGCCCCCGGAGCATCTGCGCCGGGTCCTATCTGATGCCTGCCTGGACATCAACCACCATCACTATCCAAGCTTTTACTCCCCGCAGCCCTTGAAGGAGGCCATGGCCAACTGGTACCGGCGGCGCTTCGGGTCGGCGCTCGACCCGGAAACCGAAGTCCTGCCTCTGTTGGGTTCGGCCGAAGGGCTGTTCCATATTCACACCTGCCTGCTGGACCCGGGCGACATAGCTTTGGTGCCCGATCCGGCCTACCCGGCCTATGCCGCCGGGGTTGCCATCGCCGGCGGAGTTGCGGTCAAGGTGCCCCTGCTGGAGAAGAACGACTTCCTTCCGGATCTGGAGGCCATCCCCGCCGACGTGGCCCGCAAAGCCAAGATGATCTGGGTCAATTATCCCAACAATCCCACCTCGGCCGATGCCAACCTGGGATTCTATCAGCAATTGGTGGATTGGGCGCGGCAGTACGACATCGCCGTGATTGCGGATAACCCCTACTCCGAGATTTGCTTCGAGAATTTCTGCCCGCCGAGCTTTCTCATGGCCGACGGTGCCCGGGAAGTGGGGATCGAGTTCAACTCCCTGTCAAAGGCCTACAACTGCTGCGGCTGGCGGATCGGGATGGCCCTCGGCAACAAGGAGATCATTGCCGCCATGATAAAGGTCAAGTCGCACTCCGACCGCGGGATTTACTACCCCATCCAGGTGGCGGCCACGGCGGCGCTCAATGGGCCGATCGATTTCATGGACGGCCGGAACAGGATGTTCACCGAAAGACGGGACGTGGTGGTGGACGCCCTGTCCAAGCTGGGGGTCCAGGCGTCGCGGCCCAAAGCAACTTTTTACGTTTGGGCGCGCGTGCCCAAAGGGCGCGGCAGCTCGAAGGAGTTCTGTTTCAGCTTCCTGGAGAAGGAGGCGGTCTGGATGATTCCCGGCTCCATGTACGGCCAGTACGGCGAGGGCTATTTCCGGATCGCCCTAACCCATCCGACCGAGCGCCTGGGCGAGGCCATGGCGCGGCTGGTTCGTTTCCTGGCATGACATGGATGGGCACGAACCTAACAGCGCGCGTACTGATTGAACAGCGCCAGGTTTTCTTTGAGAAGGTCTGAGATCGGCAGGTTGTAAGGGCATTTTTGTTCGCATTCACCGCATTCGATGCACTGTTCGACGGTTTCCATGGCCGCTCCGAGCCAGCCCTTGACGTTTTCACACGACAAACGCTTGGCAGCCGGCCGCAGCATGAGAACCGATGAAATCTGGACGCCTTGCGGGCAGGGCATGCAGTACTCGCAGCGGTGGCAGAATTTCTCGCCCACGTCGGAACGAATCTCTTCGATCGATGTTAGATCAGCCTCGAATAAAGGTTGCGGGTTCCGGTATAGCCCAACGATCTCATCGATTTCTTTCTCGGCTCGGATTCCGGGGATCGGCACGACATAAGGATGCTGCTGTAAAAATTTGAAACAAAGGTCGGCTCGTTCCAGGAGCCCGCCGCCGAGGGGTTTCATGCCGATGATGCCCACCTGGTTTTGGGTTGCCAGAGGAAAGAGCTCTTGGACCGGGTCATTTTCGATGAAATTGAACGGGAATTGGAGGGTCTGAAACAAACCCGTCTTCAAAGCTGCAATGGCCGTCGGAATGCTGTGGGACGAAATGCCGATGAAACGGATCTTGCCGGCATCACGGGCCTTGGCAACGGCCTCGTAGGCCCCCTGGGGAGCCAGGACCTGCTTGAGTGCGTCCTCGTTGGACACGTTATGAAGCTGGTATACGTCGACCCAGTCGGTTTGAAGCTGCCTCAAGGACAACTCCAGGTGATCGGCAGCTCCTTTGGCATCCCTCTGGGCGGTTTTGGTGGCAATGACCACCTTTCCTCGATCCGGCTTCAGAGCGATCCCGAGCTTTTCTTCGCTCGTGGGGTACATGTTGGCCGTGTCAAAAAACGTAATCCCCAGGTCCAGGCAGTGCCTGACCACCGAGACCGCTTCGTCGCGCGGCAACGGAATAATAGGGATACCCCCAAAGCCGATCTCGGAAATCTCCAGGGCGGTCGCCCCAAGTCGCACGGTTTTCATATTTCCTCCTGCTGAGAAACTATCTGGTTCAGCTGGCAGCGTCCCATAAGCGCCCTGATTTTTGAACTCGCGGCGGTCGTGGCTGGGCATTGATTCGAAGCAACTCTTTGGCTACGCTAACATCATGGAAACGAGAATGAAAGGCCGTACTACGTGGCGCATTGCGGCAGTTTGCTTTTTCGCGTCCGCGCTGTTCGAGGTTCTGGATGTTTTCGCACCGGTTCCACTAATGGGTGGAATCCGCAGCGGCATTGCAGCGATGGGCTATCATCTCATCTTCACGGCGATTTTTTTT
>JAUQXK010000045.1 GCA_030834695.1 Desulfobacterales bacterium | reverse complement strand
GAGGTAGAGCAGGCCGTCGAGGCCGACGCTGGAGATCGCCCGGTCGGCGTTGGCGCGGACGATGGGTTTGGCGTGGAAGGCGACGCCGAGGCCGGCGGTGTGCAGCATCGGCAGGTCGTTGGCGCCGTCGCCCACGGCGATGGTCTGCTCCAGGCTGATGTTTTCGACCATGGCGATGGTCTTGAGGATTTCGGCCTTCTTGGGGCCGTCGATGATGTCGCCCTTGAGCTTGCCGGTCAGCCTGCCGCCGACGATTTCGAGCTGGTTGGCGAACACGTAGTCGAGTCCGAGCCGGCTCTGAAAATACTTTCCGAAGTAGTCGAACCCGCCCGAAATGATCCCCAGCTTGTAGCCGAGTCCCTTGAGGGTGGCGACCACCCGTTCGGCCCCGTCGGTCAGCTTCAGCTCCGCGGCCACTTCGGCCAGCACGGACTCCGGCAGGCCTTCCAGCTGCGCCACCCGTCGGGTCAGGCTTTCCTTGAAGTCCATCCGGCCGTTCATGGCGGCTTCGGTGATCTGCGCCACCCGCTCGCCGGCCCCGGCCCGGTCCGCCAGGATGTTGATCACCTCCGCCTGCACCAGGGTCGAGTCCATGTCGAAGACCACCAGCCGGCGGTTCTGGCTGTACAGGTTGTCGACGTGGAAGGAGATGTCGACGCCGGTCTCCTCCGAGATCCGCAGCAGGCGGCTGCGCAGGCTGTCGGCGTCGGCGATGCGTCCGGAAACGCTCATCTGAATGCAGGCCTTGGGGCTGGTCTCGGGGTTGATCAGGGAGACCCGGCCGGACAGGCGGGTGATCACCTCGATGTTCAAGCCGTTTTCGGCCATGGCCTGCGCGACCTGGGCGATCTGGCCGCCGGTGATCTTGCGGCCCAGCATGGTGATGATGCGGCGCTCCTTGCCCTGCTGGTTGACCCAGGCTTCGTAGCGGTCTTCGTCGATGGGCGTGAACTGGGCGCTGATGCCGAGCTTGTGGGCGGCAAACAGGATGTCCTTGAGCACGGAGGAGGATCGGGACTCGTCCGGGATCTCGATCAGGATGCCGAGCGACAGGAAGTCATGGATCACGGCCTGGCCCATGTCCAGGATGGTGATGCCGTATTGGGCCAGGATTTCGGTCAGCCGGGCGGTGAGACCGGGTTTGTCCTTGCCGGTGATGTTGATCAGAACAATCTCGCGCATGATCAAAGGGTCCGAGGGGTCAAGGGTTCCAGGGTTCGAGCGCAGCTGCCAACCGGGACTGTTCGCCGAAGCGTGACCGCCAATAGGCGGTCAGAGAATCATTTCCGCAGACCGCTTTGAGAGGCCCCAATACCCAAGCCATCGACTCGGCCGGTGGTCACTAACTTGGGCGTGAGGAACCATACGATGTTATTATACCATTTTTGCAAAAACCAAGACACAGCAATAATTAGAGGCAAACAAATTGCTGCTAGATAAACTATTTGTAATATTTCTGATTGAGGAAAGTACAATTTTTTCAACACTTCATAAATGGGTCGATGCGAAAGATACACAAATAAGCTGGCATAGCCAATGTGCCCGATAATCTTAAAACGTTCTATCATTTTTTCTTTTCTTGAAATAGCCAAAAAACAAAGCAGAGGGGCAAACACCATGAGCGGCAGCCAGAGATACATCGATGCATTATCCATAAATGTGACCATTATAGATGCTATCAAGAAAAGTGTGACAACGCTTAATCGCAGACTGTCTTTTAATTCTTGGTGCGAAGCTAATAGAACACCAACTGCGAATATTGGAAAAAATAAAATAAGCCTTTCATTTAAGATGTTGAAAAAATGATTGAGTATAAAAGCAGAACCAAATAAAAAGCCGCAGAATAAAAAATATTTTGCCATATTTCTGGCCATATTGATCAGCAGCGGCGTCATCAAATAAAAAACAATAATCATTGCGACAAACCATAATGTATTCGCGGCCGGGGGAAAAACCATGGATATGAGCGTTGCGGTCTTGAATAGCTTTTTTCCGCTACCGACATTTAGCATGTAGAAAATAATAGAAAACAAAATGAATGGTGGATAAATCCGCAACAATCTTTTAGCATAGAAAGCTACAAGACCGTCTTTTGAATGGCTATTACCCCTTGTTCCTATCAAGTATCCGGATATCAACACAAACAAGCCGAGTACAACCATAAGAAGCCGGTCTGTAACCACGTTTTGGTATAGCGGAAAGGCTTTCGTATAATTAAACAAATGCCAATAGCCCGCAACATAAAGGACGCTTATGCCTTTTAGAAAGTCGATGGCAAAACTTCTTGTTTCCAAATCAACTCCGATCATGTAACGGTTCTTGGTTTTTGAAAATTTTGATGAAAAATATCGCCATTCGGCCGGGTCATGGCAATAAGGCCAACAAGGATCGGCTGCGCTGTCACGCGTCGCCCGCATCCGACGGCTCGGCTGTTTTGCGGGCCACGATCATGATCTCGATCTCATCCAGGTCGAGAGGCCTTCTTCCCCAGTTCCCTGCGGTTCCGCCCCACATGTTGAGCACGGCCATGCCCGCGAGGCGGAAAAGGAGAATGAGCTCCGTTGGCACGAACCCCCGCTCACGAACCGGAAGCGGAGGCAGCCCTTCCCGCGGCGGGTATTCCGACGACTCAACCATCGTCATCGGGTTGAAACGCCCTTCCGCCACATCCTCGTTCGTGTATCTGCGAAGCATGGCGGTTGCATTGAGAACGGTGAACACGGCCTTTGCCTGAGGCATCAGGCTTCGGGATATGTTGCAGAGGATGGACAGCGGCTGACCGATCGGATCATCACTTTGGCCAAGCAGCCCGAACGCTCCTTCGCATAGGCAAACCGCAGCATCGTACTTCCCGGGGAGCGAGAACCGACCGGCGTCCGACTGTATCCAATCAACAGCGACACCGGCGCGCCTGGCTGCCTCACGGGCCCTGGCCAGCATTTCCGAGGACACGTCGAGCCCGGTGACCCGATAGCCGCGTTTGGCGAGCTCGATGGCGTGTCGCCCCGTCCCGCAGCCGACGTCGAGAACCGCGCCGCCCGGTTGCAGCGACAACTCCTCCAGAAGGAAACCTACTTCCGGAATCGTGTTTTTCGTGAACACATTATCGTCGTAGACCGGTGCGTGCGCATCAAAAAATGCCTTCCATATGCTTTTTTCCATCTCCAAATTTGCTCCATTTATGAGGGGCGCCGGCGGGTGTAAACTCTCGGCACCCGCGCGGTGACGCCGCAGACGATTTCGTAGTTGATGGTGCCGAGCTCGCGGGCGAGGTCGTCCGCTGAAATGGACTCTGCGCCCTGCCGGCCGAGGATGACGACCTCGTCCTCCACGCGGGCCTCGGGGATCGCACCCACATCGAGCATGGTCAGGTCCATGCACACCCGGCCGACCACCGGCACCCGGTGGCCGTGGACCAGCATCCGGCCTTGCGAGGAGAACTGCCGGCGAAAGCCGTCGGCGTAGCCGGCGGGGATAGTGGCGATGACGGTCGGGTGCGGGGTGCGGTAGGTCATGCCGTAGCTGATGCAGGTCCCGGCCGGGACCGGCTTCAGGTGAACGATCCGCGTCTTCAGCGCCATGGCCGGCTTGAGAAAGATGCCGCTCAGGTCGACCTCCGCCGAGGGCCTGAGCCCGTAGAGCGCGATGCCCGGCCGGACCAGATCCAAATGGGACTCCGGCATGGCGATGACCGCCGCGCTGTTGGCGGCGTGGCGCAGCTCGAACTCCAGCCCGTTTGCCCGCAGGGCGGATACCACCTCGATGAACAGGGCCAGCTGGCGCTTGGCGTAGGATCGGTCGGCGCTGTCGGAGGCGGCAAAATGGGTGAAGATGCCCTCGGGCTCCAGGCCGGGAAGGCGGGCGACGGCCGTCGCCTCGCGGATGAAACCGTCGCCCACGGCCTGGCCGGGGTCCGGTCCGCCGAGCGCGGCCGGCACCATTCCGAGGCGGCCCATGCCCGTGTCCACTTTCAAGTGCACGAGAATCTTCCGGCCGCGGGCCTCGGCGACGGCGGAATACGCCCGGGCGGCGTCCAGGGAATAGACGGACGGCCGCAGGTCATAGTCGATCAGCCGAGCTGCGTCGCCGGGCGGGGTATAGCCGAACACCAACATCGGCGCTGCCAAGCCGGCTTCGCGCAAAGCGATCGCCTCCGGCAGCCGGGCCACCCCCAGCCACTCGGCGCCGTTTTCCAGAGCGGTGCGGGCCGCCTCGACGGCCCCGTGGCCGTAGCCGTTGGCCTTGACGACCGCCATGAGCTTGGCCTGGGAACGGGTGCGGCGGCGCAGCTCGCGGACGTTGTTGGCGATGGCGTTCAGGTCGATTTCGGCCCAGATCAGCGGATGGTCGTTCATGGCGTTTGGGTCATGTGGATAACGGTCATCGTTTGAGCGCTCGGAAGGACTCTTTGGCGTGGTAGGAGCTGCGTACAAAGGGAGCGCTGGCGACCTCGGCGAACCCCATTTGCAGCGCCGCCTTCCGCCATGTCTCGAAATCATCGGGCGGAACGTAGGCCTCCACCGGCAGATGCTGCGGCGAGGGCTGGAGATACTGGCCGAGCGTCAGAATCCGGCAGCCGGTCTCGCGCAGGTCCAGCAGGGTCTGCCGAAGCTCGTCCGGCTTTTCGCCCAGTCCCAGCATCAGGCCGGACTTGGTCGGGATCGAGGGCGCCAGTGCCCGGGAGCGTCTCAAGAGATCCAACGACCGGCGGTAATCGGCCTGGGGTCGAACCTGGGAATAAAGCCGGGGAACGGTTTCGAGGTTGTGGTTGAGCACATTCGGCCGCGCGCGCAGAACGGTTTCGAGGGCCGCGGCATCGCCCTGGAAGTCCGGGATCAGCACCTCGATTTCCGCCTCCGGCAGCCGGCGGCGGATCTCGCCGATGGTGGCCGCAAAGTGGGCGGCGCCGCCGTCCGGCAGGTCATCGCGGGTGACGGACGTGACCACCACGTATTTCAGGCCCATGCGTTCGACGGCTTCGGCGACGCGACCCGGTTCGTCCGGATCGAGCGGCTCGGGCTGCCCGGGGCTCACCGAGCAGAAGCGGCAATTGCGGGTGCAGCGCTCGCCCATGATGAGAAACGTCGCCGTACGGTGGGAATAACACTCCCAGATGTTCGGGCACTTGGCCTCCTGGCAGACGGTGTGCAGCTTGCCGGCCTCGATGAGCTCCCGCACCTGGTTGAAGGCTTCGCCGGTCGGCAGTCGGCGTTTCAGCCAATCCGGCTTGCGGGTCAACAAGGGTTTTGATGCGGCATCCGTCATTGCGTTTATCCTTCGCGGCAAGATGCCGCTCCCACGGAAGAAATTACAGCTTCGGTGCCTGAAAGATCGGCCATCCGTAGCAGATCCCGCCGGTCGATAGCCGTCAGCTCGGCCTGGAAAACCGTTTCGATGTTTGCCTGCATGACCCGCTTAACATCGGCGATGCCGACCGGATTTCCGGATTCCGCCTGAATCGAGGTCACTCCGACCCCCTCCAGGCCGCAGGGCTGGATCCAGCCGAAGGGCTTGAGATCCAGGTTCACGTTGAGGGCCAGCCCGTGGAAGCTCACCCCGCGGCGCACGGCGATACCGATGCTGCCGATCTTCTTCATGCCCACCCAGGCGCCGCGGTTCAATGGGTTGCGGCCGGCGGAGACCCCCCGGGCGGCGCAGGTGCGGATCATGACGTCCTCCAGACGGTCGACCAGGTCGACGACGCCGAGGCCCAAGCTCGGCAGGTGGACGATCGGATAGACCACCAGCTGGCCGGGGCCGTGATAGGTGATGTTGCCGCCGCGCTCGATCTGAACCACGGCAATACCGGACCGGCCGAGCCAGGCCTCGCTCACCAGCAGGTTCTCGCGGCCCCCGCGCCGGCCCAGGGTGAACACCGGCGGATGTTCGAGAAACAGCAGAACGTTGGCGGGCATCCGGCCCTGTGAACGCGCCGCCACCAGCCGCAGCTGGAGGTCCCAGGCGTCGGGGTAGGGGACAATGCCCAAATCGACGGCGTGCCACGATTGGTGTTTTTCGGCGATCATCGTTTGCATCTGGAGCCAGGAATGAGGACGGCGTGCTGAGGCCAAGCCCGTTTTCAGCTCAGTCCTCAGCCCTCATCCCTCGCGCCTCACCCCGTCAGGCACGGCTTGCGGGCGGCGGCGGTTTCATCGAGCCGTCTGCGTTTGGCGCGGGTGGGGGCCTGGTGCAGACGGTCGGGCGCTTCGCGGGCCTCGGTGGCAATGGCTTTCATGGATTCGATGAAGAGGTCCAGATCCTCCTTCGACTCGGTCTCGGTGGGCTCGATCATGATGGCGCCCGGCACCACCAGCGGAAAATAGATGGTCGGCGGATGGAAGCCGTAGTCCATCAGGCGTTTGGCGATGTCGAGCGTGTTGACCTTGTGGGCCTGCTGGAGGCTGTCCGAGAAAACGCACTCGTGCATGCACGGCCGGTCGTAGGGCAGGTGATAAATCCCCTTGAGCCGTTCCTTGATGTAGCGGGCGTTCAGAACGGCGAGCTGGCTCACCCGTTTCAGGTCCTCGGCGCCCATGGTCAGGATGTAGCTGTAGGCGCGGACCAGGTTGGCCGTGTTGCCCCAGAAGGCCTGCAGCTTCCCGATCGACAGCGGAAAATCCTCGGACAGGACGTAGCGGTTGTCGACGAGCCGCACCCGCGGCACGGGCAGGAACGGTTCCAGGTGCCTGGCCACACAGACCGGTCCGGCGCCGGGGCCGCCGCCGCCGTGGGGCGTGGAGAAGGTCTTGTGCAAGTTGAGGTGCAGCACATCCACGCCCATCCTCCCCATGTGGACCATTCCCAAGACGGCGTTCATGTTGGCGCCGTCGCAGTAGACCAGTCCTCCCCTGGCGTGCACGATGTCGGCGATGGCCTTGACGTTCTCTTCGAAGAGACCGAGGGTGTTGGGGTTGGTCACCATGATCCCGGCGGTCTGATCATCCATGACGGCCGCCACGGCTTCCGGGGAGAGCACGCCGTTCGCGTTGGATGCGATCGCAACCGACCGGTAGCCGCACAGGGAGGCGCTGGCCGGATTGGTGCCATGGGCCGTGTCGGGCACGATGATCTTGGAGCGCGGCTTGCCCTGATGGCGGTGATGGGCGTGGAAGACGAGCATTCCCGTCAGCTCGCCGTGGGCGCCGGCCCCCGGCTGCAGCGTGACCGCGTCCAGTCCCGTGATTTCCGCCAGCAGGCACTCCAGGGCGGCCATCAGCTCCAGCGCGCCCTGGCAGAGGTCGGCGGGCAGCAGCGGGTGGGCGCCGGCCAAACCGGGATGGGCGGCCTGGCGCTCGTTGGTCTTGGGGTTGTATTTCATCGTGCAGGAGCCGAGCGGGTACATCCCGGCGTCGACCGAAAAATTCCAGGTGGACAGGCGGGTGTAGTGCCGCACCACGTCGACCTCGCTCAGGTCCGGAAAATCAGGCCCTGCGGCAGTGAGCGCGGCGGGTGCGGGGCGGCGCTCCACATCCCGGCTGGGCAGCGAGAACCCGCAGCGCCCCCGGCGCCCCCGTTCCCACAGCAGCGGTTCGTTCAAGACCAGGCCGGTCGCTCCCGGGAATTCCGTCATGACGCCACCTCCCTCGCCAGCGCGTCCAGGTCGTCCCGGGACATGGTTTCCGTCGCGCACAGCAGGTAATGGTTCTTAAGTTCGGGATAATAGGTGCCGAGCGGCAGGCCGGCGACGATCCCCTTGGCGATCAGCCGGGAATGGACGGCATCGAATCCGTCCGGGAAGGCGGCCACGAACTCATTGAACGTGGCTGCGCCAAAGGGAAGGCGGATCCCTGCGGCGCGCAGCTGCGACTTGAGGTATTCGGCCTTGTCGTAGTTGAGCTGGGCGAGTTCGCGCAGGCCGGTGCCGCCCAGGGAGGCCATGTAGACGGCCGCGGTCAGGGCGCACAGGCTGTTGTTGGTGCAGATGTTCGAGGTGGCCTTTTCGCGGCGGATGTGCTGTTCGCGGGTGGACAGCGTGAGCACGAACCCGCGGCGGCCCTCCAGGTCCTTGGTTTCCCCCACCAGGCGCCCCGGCATGTTGCGGACGTACTGCATCCTGGAGGCAAACATGCCCAGGCCGGGTCCGCCGAAGGCGCGCGGTATCCCCAGGCTCTGGCCCTCGCCGCAGGCGATGTCCGCACCCAGGCTGCCGGGGTTCTTGAAGAGGCCGAAGGCCAGCGGCTCGCTGAAGGCGGCCACGCACAGGGCGCCGGCGGCCTGGGCCCGGCCGGAGACGGCGGCCACGTCCTCGATGCAGCCGAAGAAGTTCGGCGACTGGACGGCCACCGCCGCCAGTTCGGCAGGGTCCGCGACGGCGCTCAGGAGGGTCGTTCCGTCCGGCCCGAAAGGTATCTCGCGGACCTCGATGTCCGTCGGTTTCAGGTACGTCTCAACCACGCGGCGGTAGAGCGGGTGGACGGCCCTCGACACGGCCACCTTGGAGCGCCGGGTGATGCGTGCGGCCATCAGCAGTCCCTCGGCCAGGGCCGAGGCCCCATCGTACATGGAGGCGTTGGCCACCTCCATGCCGAGCAGGCGGGCCGCCAGGGTCTGGTATTCGAAAATGGCCTGGAGGGTTCCCTGGCTGATTTCGGGCTGGTAGGGCGTATAGGAGGTCACGAACTCCGATCGGGACGTCAGGAACCCCACGGATGCGGGGATGAAATGCTCGTAGCTTCCGGCGCCGATGAACACCTTGTAGGCGGGGCCGGCGGCCATGCGGCCGGCCAGCCGATCGATGTGGGCGTTCAGCTCCCACTCGGTCAGAGGATGCGGCAGCACCATCGGAGCGCTGCGGCGGCAGTCCGCGGGGATGCTGGCGAAAAGACCGTCGAGGGACTCGACCCCCACGGTCTTCAGCATCTCCGCAATGTCCTCGAGGGTGTGGGGCAGGTAGCGCATGGCTCATCCTTTCAGTTTTTCACGGTAGGCCTGCACGCTGAGAAGACCCTTGAGATCTTCGGATTGGGAGGGCTCGATGACGATCATCCATCCCCGGCCGTACGGATCGGAATTGACCAGCTCGGGGGAGTTCTCGAGCGCCGCGTTGATTTCGACCACCGTTCCGCCGATCGGCAGGTAGAGCTCGGACACGGCCTTGACCGATTCGACGCTGCCGAACGGAGCGCCTTTGGCCAGGGACTTCCCGGGGGCCGGAAGCTCCACGTAAACGACGTCGCCCAGCTGGTCCTGGGCGTAGTCCGTGATGCCGATCCGCGCCCGGCCGTCTTCGGTGCGAACCCATTCATGGCTCTCGACGTAGCCCAGTTCTTCGGGGAATTTCAACTCCGAAACGTCTTTCATGCGCATGCTCCTTCCGATGAGATTAAGCCAGATGTGTCAGCTTTATGGAATTACGTCATTCTTGTCAATATTGAAAGGTTTTCCGGAAGTTATAAGCCGTTGCATTGCGCCTTTCGCTGTGCTAAGGAACCGGCCATGTTTCAGGGGGTTCTCTCAACGCCAACCAGCACCTACAACCCAAGGAGGCAATCATGAGGAAGATGGTCATCGTATCGGCAGTGCTTTTGACCGGTATCTTGATGGTGACGGGGGCCTTCGCCCAGAAGGCGGCCACCCTCAAGATCGGCATCAACGCCGAGATCACGGGCGACATCCCCAAGGTGGGCGAGGCGACCAAATTCGCGGCCCAGATGTACGTGGAGGACGTCAACAAGGCCGGCGGCATCGAGGTGGGCGGCAAGAAATACCTGCTGGAGCTGGCCGTCGAGGACAACGAAGCCAAAGCCGAGTCGGCCGCCAAGGCAGCCACCAAACTGGTCACCGTCGACGAGGTGATCGCCATCGTCGGGCCGCAGGCCTCCAAACAGGCCGTTCCGGCCGGCGAGGTCAGCAACAACTACAAGACCCCCATGATTACCGGCTGGTCGACCAACCCCAACACGACCAAGGACCGGCCCTACGTGTTCCGCGCCTGCTTCCTGGACGATTTCCAGGGGCCGGCCCTGTCGATCTTCGCGAAGGACGAGTACAAGTTCACCAAGGCCGCGGTGCTCTACGACGTGGCCAGCGACTACCCCAAGGGGTTGGCCGAATTCTTCAAGAAGGATTGGGAAAAGAAAAACGGCCCCGGATCGGTCGTGGCCTATGAAAGCTTCACCACCAAGGATACCGACTTCAGCTCTCAGCTGACCAAGATCATCAACTCCGGCGCGGAGTTCCTGTTCACTCCTCAGTACTACAACGAAGTGCCCCTGATCGTGCAGCAGGCCAAGCAGCTGGGCTGGAAGAAGCCGATCCTCGGCAGCGACAGCTGGGCCTCCGACGAACTGGTAAAGCTCTGCGGCAAAGACTGCCTGGGCTCCTACTTCGTTTCGCACTACGCCTCGGCCGGCGCCAAGGGCGCCACCAAGGAGTTCATCGACCGCTACAAGGCCAAGTTCGGTAACATCCCCGACGACGTGGCCGCCCTCACCTGGGATGCGATCGGCCTGATCGGCCAGGGCATCAAGAACGCCGGCAAGATCACCGGCGACATCAAGAAAGACCGCGAGGCCGTGCGCAACGCGATCGCCGGCATCAAGAACTTCCCGGGCATCACGGGGACGATCACCTTCCCGCCCAACAGCGGCGACCCCGTCAAGTGCGCCAACATCGTCAAGATCAACGACAAGGGCGAGTTCGAGTTCTACAAGACCGCATGTCCGTAAAGCCCGCGCCCGCGCCGGCTGAGACCTGTCGCTAGATCAAAATCCCCCCAACCCCCTTTTTCCAAAGGGGGGGAAGGGGGATTTCATTACCATGCGGATGGGGCACCCAACACCCTAACCTAACTTCTCCGAAACAGGGATTCGGCATGACCGTCTTTCTGCAAAACCTGATCAACGCCCTCCAGTGGGGCAGTTTTTATGCGCTGATCGCGATCGGCTACTCCATGGTCTACAGCATCCTCATGCTGTTCAACTTCGCACATGGGGATATTTTCATGACGGGCTCGTACATCGGCTTCGGCGTCGCCACGGCCCTGATCGCCCTGAGCGCCACCGGCATGCTCGCGCTGCCCAACTGGCTGATCCTGGTGCTCACCGTCCTGTTTTCGATGGTGCTCACCTCCTTTCTGGGGATGTTCATCGAACGGGTGGGGTACCGCCCCCTGCGGGATGCACCGCGCGCCTCGGCCGCGATCACCGGGCTGATGATCGGCATCATCCTGGAGACCGGCAACCTGATCCTGCTGGGGGCGCAGCGCGTCAAGTTCCCGGCCCTGGTCGAGCCCGTCACCTACGATCTCGGGGGGGTGTTCGTCACCAACCAGAAGATCATGATCGTGGTGGTCTCGCTGTCGCTGGCCCTGGCGCTGCACCAATTCATCCGCCGCACGAAGTGGGGTATGGCCATGCGCGCCATGGCCTTCGACTACGCGGTCGTCCCGCTGATGGGCGTTCCCATCAACAAGATCGCGGCGATGACCTTCGCGCTGGGGTCGGGACTCGCCGCTGCCGCCGGCATCCTCTTCGGCGTAGCCTATCCCGTGCTGGATCCCTACATGGGCATCGTGTTCGGCTGGAAAGCCTTCGTAGCGGCCATCCTGGGCGGCCGCGGGTCCATTCTGGGCGCCACCCTGGCCGGGTTCATCCTGGGGTTCATCGAGATTTTTGTCGCCATGGTGTTTCCCTCGACTCTTCGGGACTTCATCGCCTACTCGATTATTCTGCTGATTCTGGTCTTCCGGCCGTACGGTCTTTTCGGAGAACCCTACTCCGTCCGTCTGAGACTCTAACTCCCCTGCGCGCACGCCGCTTGTGGACAACCGGGAATGAGCATTCATGAGCACATCCAACAACACTCAGAGCCTCCCGCGCCGGTTCGGCCGGTTGAGGCGTTTTTTCCAAGAGGTCCCGCTGCTCGGCTGGCTGCTGGGGGCGCTGACGGCGGTCCTGGCGGAGCAGTTCGTGGGCCTGGATCTGGCGCATCTCGTCGAGCTTCCCAGGATTCCGGTGCTTTTCGGATTTGAAAACGCCCTGAAAAAGCCCGAGCTGATCCCCGGGACCGTGCTGTACGTTCTGTTGGTCTACCTGGCGCCGGCGCTCCTGGTGGCGCGGTTGCTGCAGCTTCCTTCCAACCGGCTGGCCGGGTTTCTGGCCGGGCGCTGGCCGGCCGTGTCGATCGTCCTCCATTTGGCCCTGCTCTACGCGGTGCTGCACATCTGGTCGGACATCAACGACTACCGCATGATCGTCGTCAAGATCACCCTCATCGCGGTGATGCTGACCTTGAGCCTCAACGTCATCAACGGGTACATGGGGGAATTCTCCTGCTCCCATCCCGGGTTCATGGCGCTGGGGGCCTATGCCGGTTCGGTGGTCACCATCGTCCTGTTCACGAACAGCAGCATGTACGGCAAGGCCCTGCTGCCGCCCGCCATCGGCCCCTATCTGTACCCGCTGGCCCTCATCGTCGGCGGTTGCGCGGCGGCCGTGGGGGCGCTCGCGGTGGCGATTCCCTCCTTCCGCACCCGCGGCGACTACCTCGCCATCATCTCGCTCGCCTTTACGTTCATCGTGAAGAGTTTGATCGAAAACCTCGAAATCGTGGGCGGCCCCCGCGGGATGCGGGGGCAGCCGGACTGGTCCAATCTGCCGACGGTCTTCGTCTGCACGGTGGTCTGTGTCGCGGTCATCAACAACTTCGTGCGCTCCACCTACGGCCTGGCGCTGAACGCCGTGCGCGACAACGAGATGGCCGCCGACGCCATGACCATCAACACCCAGCGCACGAAGATGATCGCTTTTTTGTTTGCGGCCTTCTGGGCCGGCGTGGCCGGCGTGCTTTTCGCCCACGTGCTGCGCTATGTGAACCCCGGAACGTTCGGCCTCCAGCAGCTGGCCGAGGTGCTGGCCATGATGTACTTCGGAGGGTTGAACTCGGTTTACGGGTCGATCGTGGGGGCGGTGAGCATCAACCTGCTGAGCGAGATGCTGCGCCCGCTGGAGATCTGGAAATGGATTTTCATCCCGCTGCTGCTCATCCTGGTGATGATCTTCCGGCCCACGGGCCTGATCGCCTTCCGGGATTTCGATCCCGTGCGGTTGATTCAGCCCAAAGGGAGACCCAAGTCCAATGCTCAAAGCTGAAAGTCGAAATATGACCGCTTTGCTGAATGTCGAACACATGACCCACTTCTTCGGCGGGCTGCGCGCCGTTCACGACTACAATCTCAAGATCCCGGCCGGGAAAGTGTGCGGTCTGATCGGCCCGAACGGGGCCGGCAAGACCACGATCTTCAACTTGATCACCGGCATCTATCGTCCCACCGAGGGCCATATCACGCTGGAGGGCGATAATCTCGTCGGCCTGGCGCCCTACGAGGTCGCCTCGCGCGGCCTGGGCCGGACCTTCCAGAACATGCTGCTCTGGCGGCACATGACGGTGCTCGACCACGTGAAGCTGGCGCGCTATTCGAAGCTGCGCTACGGTCTGGCCGGCGCATTCCTGGGGACCCGCCAGCGGCATCGGGAAGAGGCCGAGCACGAGGCCGCGGCGCGGCGGTTTCTGGCCATGATGGGGATCGAGGGTCTGGCCGGTCAGGTCGTGACGAACCTGCCTTACGGCGCCCAGCGCCGGGTGGAAATGGCACGGGCGTTGGCGACCGAGCCCAAGATCCTTTTCCTGGACGAACCCACGGCCGGCATGAATCCGGAGGAGCTCTCCCAGATGATGGACATCATCCGCCGCATGCGCGACGAGATCGGCCTGGGCATCTTCCTGATCGAGCACCGGCTGCGGGTGGTGATGGAGCTCTGCGAGCGGATTCAGACCCTGGTGTTCGGAGAGGTCATCGCCGAGGGGACCCCCCACGAGATCCAGAACAATCCGGCGGTGATCGATGCCTATCTGGGCAAGGAGGCCGTGGCGTGACGCTGCTATCGATCGAGAACCTGAGGGTATCCTACGAAAACATCAAGGCCCTGCACGGTCTGGACTTCCAGATCGAAGAGGGCGAGATCGTCTGCATCATCGGGGCCAACGGCGCAGGCAAGAGCACCACGCTGCGGGCGATTTCGCGCATGGTGAAGCCCGAAGCCGGCACGCGCATGACCTTGCAGGACAAGAATCTTCTGGACTACAGCGCCGACCGCGTGGTCAGCGAACTGGGCGTGTCGCACGTGCCGGAGGGGCGACGGCTGTTCGAGAACCTGACCGTCACCGAGAACCTCAAGCTGGCCACGTTCGCGCGCCGGGATGCGGACCGCGTCGGCGCCGACCTGAAGCGCATGTTCAAGCTCTTCCCGCGGCTCGAGGAGCGCCAGAACCAGAAGGCCGGCACCATGAGCGGCGGCGAACAGCAGATGCTCGCCGTAGCGCGGGCCTACATGAGCGGCCGGCGGATGATGCTGCTGGACGAGCCCTCCATGGGACTCGCCCCGCTGCTGATGATGAGCATGTTCAAGGCCCTGAAGGAGATCAACGCCGAGGGCACCACCATCCTGCTGGTGGAGCAGAACGCGCGCCTGGCGCTGCAGTTCGCCCAGCGGGGCTACGTGATCGAAAACGGCCGGCTGGTGCTGGCGGGACGTTCGCAGGAACTGCTCGAAAACGCGGAGGTCAAGAAGGCCTACCTCGGGGGCTGAACGCTCGAAGCAACCGAACCGAATTCTTGCGAGCCATCCTTTTGCAGCGTCCCATCTGCGTGACAAATAGCAGCGATGGCAGCCCGGTCCGTTCCTCGCCGGCCTAGCAGCCTTGCTGAGCTGTTTTAATCCGCAGTCTCCTCGAATTTCACACCTCATCTGGAAATCGCCAGCAATCAGACCGTCTCCAAATGGCACCCCCGGGACCGGAAACAAAACGCTAAACCAAAGTGGTGGCTGAATCGAAGCCGACGGGCTGGTGCTTCGCTGTTGACAACCCAAAGGGGCGTTTCCATGTTTCGGGGCAGACGGGCGGCCGGCTGCGATAACGCCCCGCGGGCAACAGCGGCTCACCCAAAGCGGGTCGGCATGCGGATGCTGTTCACGACCAGTGAATAAAAGCGGTTTGCAATGACCTCTCCAGCTAAAGACGCACTGAAGCTCAAGATGACCGGCCTGCTGTTGGTGGCGCTTGGCTTCGTCGGCTTCAGCGTGTTCAGCGAGAAGATGGAGGGCATCGAAACGCTTTTGGCCGCCGCCGAACGCGAGGGGTTGTTCTTAGCCGGTGCATGGCTTCTCGCCGCACATCTCTTTGCCTTCGGATTGATCGTCCTCCTGGCCGGTCTGAAAAATGTTCCGCTGCTCACCAGCGCACGCGCGCAGCGCGGCGCATGGCGAAAGCTCGGTGGGTCCACGCTCATCATTTTGTGTTTGGCGGTTGCGGGTTTCGTCGACATGTCCGCGTCCAAATTCTTGGATGAGAAATGGTGGCTGTCGCTGCCCGGTCTGGCCGCTTTTCTCATTTCTGCAAGAATCGGCTTCCAGCTCCTTCGCAGCGGCTGGAAGTATGACGTGGTGCCGGCCGAGCAACTGCTGGCGGCCGATCCTCGCCCACCCGTGGTGTACCTTCGATCGTTCGAAGCGGATAGCGAAATTGTCCTGCGGCCGGACGGTTTCTGGAAACGGGCCATGACCGTTTTTTTTGACTACGCGGTGACGTTCAGTCCGGAGCAGGAGCTCGCTGAGATTCTGAATCGCGTGGGGCCGGTGATCGCCATCGGAAAACCGGGCGAGCCCCTACCGGAACTGGGTGCGGCGAGGCTCTACGTCGGCGATGCGGACTGGAAGGCAAAGGTCACCGATTGGATGGCGCGATCCGGGCTCGTGCTCATCCGCACGGGGTCGACCCCGAATTTGCATTGGGAAATTGAGCAGGCCATGACCCGTGTGCCGCGCCGGCAGATTCTGTTCGTCAACCTCGGGGACGCTAAAAAGACAGCGGCGTTCGATCAGTATTTCGAACAGCGCTTTGGCCCTGTTATCCGGCCAACCACGGCGGCCGAGGCGCCGGTCTGGATGAAGCTGGTTTCCTCGGGAAGGGTTGTGGCCGGTAAGATCATCTGCTTTGATTCATCCCTGCAGGCACGGGAAGAGCCGATCCGGCTCAAGGTCAGCTGGGCGGGCTTGGCGCTGGGGCTGATGCGCCCGTACCGCGACCCGATTCAAGCGGCGATGAAGAATGTGTTCGCCTCACTCGATTTGCCGTGGACCCCACGCAGCAGCCAGACGGCGGCGGTCCTGCTGGCGATGTTCGCTGGAATTTTCGGACTTCATCATTTTTACCTCGGCGATCGGCGCCGCGGCCTCAAACATCTTGTTTTCTTTTGGACCGTCATCCCGATGTTCGTCGGGTGGTACGACACGGTGAAGTTGGCACAGATGGCCCCTGGCGAATTCGACGCGAAATATCCGACAAGGCAGGCCGGCCACGCGCCGGTCCGAGCTGAAAGCAAGCAAATGGGTTCAGCCACGTCTCGTAAGGAACTGGCCCGACCCAAACAAAGCCCGTGTCGATTTCGGTGATGCCGCCGAATGGGATGCGGTACTGCCGCGGGGTCGAACAAGAACCGGAGAGGGCATGTTTCGATGGCACTGAAGCAAGGTTGGCAGGGTCGGGCCTACGAAGACTTTGAAGTGGGCGACATCTATCCGCATTCGATTGGTCGGACGATCACT
Source organism: Desulfobacterales bacterium (assembly GCA_030834695.1). GTDB lineage: Bacteria > Desulfobacterota > Desulfobacteria > Desulfobacterales > SpSt-501 > SpSt-501. Next base: position 23,515 of record JAUQXK010000045.1, on the reverse strand, counting down.
CAGACTGACAACATCTGGTTTACGCTGCTGACCGTCAACAACAACCCGGTCCACTTCGACCACGTTTACGCCGCTCAGACCGAGTTCAAGCGGCCGTTGGTGGACTCGACCCTGACGCTGGCGATCGTCACCGGCTTATCCGTGTCGGATATCTCTCAAAATGCCGTCAATCTGGGATGGGACGAGATACGCCTCCCGAGTCCGGTGTTCAACGACGACACCCTTTATGCGCAAAGCGAAGTGCTCGAGATGCGTTTGTCGCAATCCCGCCCCAACATGGGGATCGTCCGGGTCAAAACAACCGGTTTCAATCAGGATGGCCAGGTCGTCATCGAGTTCAAGCGGACTGTTATGGTCTACCGGCGCGGCCATGTCCCGAGACACCGTCGTCCACTGCCAGTGCCATGAAGTCAAGCCGGTGCAAGCCCGCCATGGCTTGCAGGCGGTATTCCGCGTCGCGAACTGAGGGTGGTTCAGTCGGCCAGGCTGGAAATGAAGCATCCGCCCCCGCCGCCCCCGCTGCCTCCGCTGTCGGCAGCGGGCGGCGGTTCCGGCACGACTTCGCCGATGCGGAAAACGGCGCCGGCGTTCGAAGATAAATAGGCCACGTAGATTTCGCCCGCCTCATCCTCGCCGAAGGCGCTGATCCTGAGATCCGTGTCGAGCAATTCCGCGGCCGTCCATGAACCGGCGGCATCGGATGATGCGCCCCAAATCCGGCCGGTGCAAAAGTCCCCGTAAAAATAGATCCCCGCCAAACCCGGATGGTCCTGGCCCCGGTAGCGGTAGCCGCCCGAGATCGAGCAGCCGAGGGAATGATCATACTGCAGAATGGGCAGGGTCAGGCTGCCGTCGTTGCAGCCCGCAGCGGGGTTAAAGCAGTTGGTGCCCTCCATGCGGCGCCAACCGTAGTTCTCGCCGCCGGCGCTGCTTCCGGCCTGGACATTCACTTCTTCGAGGTCGTCCTGTCCGACATCGGCGATCCAGAGGTCCCCGGTCAGCCGATCGAAGCTGAAGCGCCACGGGTTGCGAAGGCCCAGCGCCCAGATCTCCGGAAGGGCGGCCGGGTCGCCGATGAAGGGGTTGTCGGGCGGTATCCCATAGGGCGGGCCGGCGTTGACGTCGATCCTCAACATCTTGCCCAGCAGCGAATTCAGGCTTTGGGCATTGTCGGACGGATCGCCCCCGCCGCCGCCGTCCCCCATCCCGATGTACAGGTAGCCGTCCGGTCCGAATTGGAGCTGGCCGCCGTTGTGGTTGGCGAACGGTTGGGGGATGTTGAGAAGGATCACGGCGGAGGCCGGATCGACCACGTCCGGATCCGCGGAAACCGTGTAGCGCGCGACGACCGTGTCCCCGTTGAGGTCGGTGTAGTTGACGTAAAGAAACCCATTCGAAACATAGTCCGGGTGGAACGCGAGGCTCAACAGCCCGCGCTCGGCTTCGGCGGTGATCAGCGATCCGATGTCCAGGAAGGGGGCGGGAAGCACCTGCTGCCCGTCGTAGATCAGAATCCGGCCGATTTGGAGGGTGATGAAAAGCCTTCCGGAGCCGTCGCCGGCGTGCGTGATGGCCAAGGGGCTGTCGATGCCGCTGACGATGGGGGTTAATTGGATTTGCGGGGCGGCTAGTGATGGGCCGGCGAGGCCGGCACCGATCAAAAAGGTGGAAAATAGAATCGCCCCGAACCATTGTTTCGACCGTATTCGGTTCATCGGGTGGAACGTTCGGTCCATGGGAGCACCTCCGGGCGGATAAAATGCGATCGTAAAAAGCTTGCTGGCGAAAAACGGCTTCGCAATGACAGGCAGCAACAACCTCTTCGGGTGTGAATCCTTTCGATTAGATTAATGCGCGGCGGCCAAAATTCAACAGCCTCCGGTCGAGCGGAGCGTGAATTGGATCGGGCGGAAAATGACGCTCGTCGGCGGGCGCGTATTGACAAATTGACGACATATTATAAAATATGACGTTATATTCATTTTATGCAATTTATCGACACATCCAAGGGGCATCCGATGGAAGCGTGCAAGTCCTCCCGGCGGGAGCGCGAAAAGCTGCGTCAGCGACAGGAAGTTCTCGACGTCGCCCTCCGGCTTTTTTCGGAAAAGGGGTATCATAACGTTTCCATGCACGAAATCGCCCGGGAAGCGGAGTTCGCCACCGGGACGCTTTACAAGTTCTTCCGAAACAAGGAGGACCTTTACAAGGCGCTCATCCTGCAATTGAGCGACCGGTTTTACGCGGCCATCACGGAGGTGGTCGCGGGCGATGCGCCGGAAATCGAAAAGCTGCAAACCTACGTGCGGGTCAAGGGGGAACTCTTTCGCAACAACGTCGCCGCCATTCGACTCTATTTTGAGGAGACCCGGGGCGCGCGGTTCAAGGTCATGGCCGGAACCGAGCGAGAAATCCGCAAACGCCACCAGAGCGTTCTGCTTTCACTCGCCTCCATCTTCGAATGCGGAATGAATCGAAAGCGCTTTCGACGGATCGCCGCTCCGTATCATCTGGCCCTGGCCCTGGACAGCATGGCCAACGCATTTCTGTTTCACTGGATCGAAGACCCGCAGGGAAATCCGTATCCGGAAGACCCGGGCACCATCTTGAACATCCTATTCAAGGGATTAGTCGGCTCCTGAGATTGACCTCAATACCACGAACCTCCATCCGTCACGGACATCCCTACGAGGAGAATATCTCGATGCGAAAAAATGCAATCGGTTGCGGGTGCTTCCGATACCTGGCCCTGGCAGCCGCGCTGCTGAACGGTGTATGGCTGACCGGCTGCGACTCCAGGACCGAAGCGCAGCCGGCACCGGTGCCCCCGGAAGTGGCGACGATCACGCTTCAGCCGCAGCGGGTCGAGCTGACGACCGAGCTGCCGGGCCGCACGTCGGCCTACCGGATCGCGGAGATCCGGCCGCAGGTCAGCGGGATCATCCAGAAACGCCTGTTCGAGGAGGGCTCCGATGTCAAGGCCGGGCAGGTGCTTTACCAGATCGACCCCGCACCGTTTCAGGTGGCGCTCGACTCGGCCAAGGCCTCGCTCGGCAAGGCGCAGGCCAATTTGCCCTCGATCCGGCTGAAGGTGGAGCGCTACAAGGAGCTGATCGTCGACAAGGCGGTGAGTCAGCAGGACTACGACGATGCGGTCGCCGCGGTGGAGCAGGCCAGGGCCGAGATCGAGTATTGGAAAACGCAGGTGGAGGCGGCGCGCATCAATTTGAACTACACCCGGGTGACGGCGCCGTTTGCCGGGCGCATCGGCAAGACGAACGTGAGGACCGGCACGCTGGTGACAGCTTATCAGGGCCAGCCGTTCGCGACGGTGCAGCAGCTGGATCCCATCTATGTGGACGTGGCGCAGTCGTCCGCCGAGCTGTTGCGGCTGCGGCGCAATTTAGAGACCGGCCAGCTCAGCGCCGATGAAGGCAACGGGCGCAAAGTGCGGCTGGTGCTGGAAGACGGAAGCCCGTATCCGCTGGAGGGCCGGCTGCAGTTCCGCGACGTGACGGTGGACCCGGCAACAGGCTCTTACACGGTGCGCATCGTGGTGCCGAACCCGAAACATGTGCTGCTGCCGGGGATGTTTGTGCGGGCCGTCGTACAGGAGGGCGTGACCGAGAAAGCCATTCTGGTCCCCCAACAGGGGGTGAGCCGCACGCCCAAGGGCGACCCGATCGCGCTGGTCGTGGATGAGTCCGGAACGGTACGGCAGCGGATGCTGACGCTCAATCGCGCTATCGGCGATAAGTGGCTCATCGTTTCCGGCCTCTCGGACGGAGATCGCGTGATCGTCGAGGGATTGCTGAACGTGCGGCCCGGCGTCGTCGTCAAGGCGGTTCCGTTGGATTCCCCGATGGGCAGCGCGAACGCGACCCCTTCGAAACGGCCGTCGGCCGGATCGAATTGAGGGAGGACTGCCATGTTGTCGAACTTTTTCCTGGACCGCCCGGTCTTTGCCTGGGTGATCGCCATCATCATGATGCTGGCCGGCGGGCTGGCGATCTATAATCTGCCGGTCTCCCAGTATCCGCCCATCGCTCCGCCCTCCATCGCCATCGACGCCTTCTACCCCGGGGCCTCAGCCGAGACCGTCGAAAACAGCGTCGTTCAGATCATCGAGCAGAAGATGACCGGGTTCGACAAATTGTTGTACATGTCCGCCAACAGCGACGCCTCGGGAGCCGGACGGATCGAGCTGACCTTTGCGCCCGGGACCGATCCGGACCTTGCCTGGGCTCAGGTTCAGAATAAGCTCCAGCTCGCCATGGCGAGTCTGCCCGATGTGGTCCAGCGCCAGGGGGTCAAGGTCAGCAAGTCCACCCGCAACTGGCTGATCATCGTGGGGCTGACCTCGGAAGACGGCAGCATGGACGACTACGATCTGGCGGACTACGCCCAGTCGAGCGTCCAACAAGTGCTGGCGCGGGTGCCGGGGGTGGGGGAGGTGGAGGTCTTCTCCTCCCAATATTCCATGCGGGTCTGGTTGAATCCGGAAAAAATGAACGATTACCGTCTGACGGTGGAAGATGTCATCCAGCGGCTGCGGGCCTATAACGTGGAAATTTCAGCCGGGCAATTCGGCGGCGCGCCGGCGGTGGAAGGCCAGCGGATGAACGCCTCGATCATCGTCCAAAACCTCCTCAAGACTCCGGAGGAGTTCGGCGCCATTCCGCTGCGAACCAATCCGGATGGATCCATTGTGCGCATCCGCGACGTGGGCCGCACCGAGCTGGGCACCGAACGCTACGGGAGCCGAATGCTCACCAACGGCAGGCCCTCGGCCGCTCTTGCCGTCCGGCAGGCCCCCGGCGCCAATGCTCTGGCGACCGCGGACGCCATCAAGGCGAAAATGGCGGATCTCTCCAGGTATTTCCCTGCCGGCATGAAGGCCATCTACCCCAACGACACCACGCCGTTCGTGAAGGAGGCCATCAAGGAGGTCATCAAGACCCTGTTCGAGGCGGTCCTGCTGGTGTTCCTCGTAATGTATCTTTTCCTGGGAAACATACGGGCGACCCTCATCCCCACCCTGGCGGTGCCGGTGGTCATCCTGGGCACTTTTGCGGTGTTGGGTTTGTTCGGCTTTTCCATCAACATGCTGACCATGTTTGCCATGGTTCTGGCCATCGGCCTTCTCGTGGACGATGCCATCGTCGTGGTGGAAAACGTGGAGCGGGTCATGGCCGAGGAGGGGCTCCCTCCCAAGGAGGCCACCCGCAAGTCCATGAAGGAAATCACCAGCGCATTGATCGGAATCGGGCTGGTCCTTTCGGCGGTGTTCGGCCCTATGGCTTTCTTCACCGGCTCCACCGGCGTCATTTACCGGCAGTTTTCGGTGACCGTCATTGCCGCCATGCTGCTCTCGGTCGTCGTGGCGCTGATTCTGACCCCGGTCTTGTGCGCCTCGCTCCTCAAGCCGGTCCCCAGGGGGCACGAGGCCGCAGAAACGGGTTTCGTCCTGTTCCGCCCTTTCTTCCGGTGGTTTGACCGGACGTTTCGCCGCGCCCGGAGGCAGTATGTGGCCATGGCGAGCCATCTGATATCGAGAAAGCTTCGCTACCTGTTCCTCTACGTTCTGCTGGTGGCCGTATTGGCCGTTCTCTTCCAGCGGATGCCCACCGCCTATCTGCCCAATGAGGATCAGGGGATCCTGTTCGTCCAAGTGACGCTGCCGGCGGGTTCGGCCCTGGAGCAGACCGAGCAGGTCATGGAGCTGGTCCGCACTCATTTCCTGGAGGATGAAAAGGATGCGGTGGCCACCTGCTTTACGCTGGCCGGCAGGAGCTTTTCCGGAACCGGGCAGAACGTGGGGCTTTCGTTCGTCAAGCTCAAAGACTGGAACCTGCGCACCCGGGCGGATCTGAAGGTCGACAGCCTGCTGAAACGCGCCATGGTGAAGTTCGCGACCATCCGCAACGCCCGGGTGTTCGCTTTCCCGCCTCCGGCCGTCATGGAGCTCGGGCAATCGGGCGGTTTCGACTTCCAGCTTCAGGACCGGGGCGGGGTGGGGCATGAAGCATTGATGGCGGCCCGCAACCAATTGCTGAGCACGGCGGCCCAGGACCCGAGGCTGACCCGTGTGCGCCCAAACGGCCTGGAAGACGTATCGCAATACCGAATCGATGTGGATTGGCAGAAAGCCGGTGCCCTCGGGGTTCCGATCGACTCCATCCACACCACCATCTCGGCCGCGTTCGGCGGCGCCTACGTGAACGACTTCATCCAGGGCGGGCGCGTCAAGCGGGTCTACATCCAAGCCGACGCCCCGTACCGGATGCTTCCACAAGACCTGGATCGGCTCTACGTTCGAAACGATTCCGGGACGATGACCCCTTTCTCCGCCATTGCATCCGGGCACTGGTTCCAGGGATCGCCCCGGCTGGAGCGATTCAACAGCTTTCCGTCCTTAAATATCTGGGGCGGCCCGCCGCCGGGGAGGAGCTCGGGGGAGGCGATGCAGGCCATGGAGGAAATATCTGCGCAGCTGCCCCGTGGACTCGGATTCGACTGGACCGGACTCTCCTACCAGGAGCGGATGGCGAAGTCCCAGGCGCCGCTGCTCTACGCCTTTTCCATCATCGTGATTTTTCTCTGCCTGGCCGCTTTATACGAGAGTTGGACCGTTCCCTTTTCGATCATCCTGACGTTGCCGCTGGGGGTCATCGGGGGCGTGGTGGCTTCATCGCTGCGAGAATTTCCAAACGATGTGTATTTCCAGATCGGGCTCCTCACCGTTTTAGGGCTGACCACCAAGAACGCCATTCTGATCGTGCAATTCGCCATGGCCAGGGTTAAGGAAGGGACGGGGCTGATCGAAGCAACCCTGGAAGGCGCCAAATTGCGGGTCCGTCCGATCGTCATGACCTCGCTGGCGTTCGGCTTCGGGGTCCTTCCGCTCGCCATCGCCAACGGAGCCGGGGCGGGTGCGCAAACCGCCATCGGCACCGGGGTCCTGGGCGGGATGCTGGCCGCCACTTTCCTGGCGACGCCGTTCATCCCTCTGTTTTACGTGGCGGTGGTTCAGCTGTTTGGAAAAATGAAGGGTGCCGAAATGCAAAAACCGGGTGCCGACGCGGTGCGCCCTTCGGAGGCACACTGACATGACCCGCACGACGCCGACCCTGCTGACCCTGATCGTTCTGATCGCCGGCTGCACCATGATCCCGCCGTATCAGCGCCCGGAGGCGCCGATTCCCGACGGCTGGCCGAGCGGCCCGTCGTATAAAAACGGCCCTTCGGATCCGGCCGCTGCAGCGGCCGACGACGTGCCGTGGCAGGAGTTTTTCACCGACGAACGCCTGCAGGCGGTGATCGCGGCGGCGCTGGAGAACAACCGCGACCTGCGGGCGGCCGCGCTGAACGTCGAGCGGGCGCGCGCGCTTTACCGCATCCAGCGCGCCGAGTTGTTGCCGGCCGTCGATGCGGTCGGCAGCGGCAACAAACAGCGGGTGCCCCATGACCTGTCCGGTACGGGGCGGTCGGAGACCTTCGAGCAGTACCGCGCCGAGCTCGGCATCGCCTCCTGGGAGATCGACTTCTTCGGCCGCGTCCGCAGCCTGGAGCAGCGCGCCCTGGAGGAATACCTCGGCACGGAGCAGGCCCGCCGCAGCGCCCGGATCCTGCTGGTGTCCGAAGTCGCCTACGCCTACCTGACGCTGGCCGCAAACCGCGAGAACCTCCAGCTGGCGCAGTCCACCCTCGCGGCCCAGCAGGCCTCCTACAACTTGATCCGGCGGCGCTTCGAAGTCGGCATCGTGCCCGAACTGGACCTGCGCCAGGTGCAAACGCGGGTGGACACGGCGCGGGTGGACGTCGCCCGCTACACCGAGCTGGCGGCCAAGGATGAAAACGCCCTGACCCTGCTGGTGGGCGCGCCGGTTCCGGCCGATTGGCTGCCCGAGGGGTTGAGCGCCGTCGCCGCGCTGCCGGACGTCTCGGCCGGAACCACTTCGGAGATCCTGCTGCGCCGGCCGGACGTGCTTCAGGCCGAAAGCCTGCTCAAAGCCGCCAACGCCGATATCGGCGCGGCCCGGGCGGCGTTCTTCCCCCGGATTTCGCTCACGACCGCCGTCGGCACCGCCAGCGAGCAACTGTCGGGGCTGTTCAAGTCCGGCTCGCTCGCCTGGAACTTCACGCCGGTGGTCGTCATGCCGATCTTCGACCCGCGGATCTGGGCGGCGCTCGACGTGAGCGAGGTGCAGCAGCAGATCGCCCTGAATCAATATGAGGGCGCGATCCAGACGGCGTTCCGGGAGGTGGCCGATGCGCTGGCCCGCCGGGGGACCATGGCCGAGCAGATGGCGGCGCAGCAGTCGCTCGTGGATGCGACCGCAGCAACCTACCGGCTTTCCAATGCCCGCTACGAGAAGGGCAGCGACATCTATCTCAACGTGCTGGACGCACAGCGCTCGCTTTATTCCGCGCAGCAGGGCCTCATCGCCATCCGCCTGGTGAAGCTCGTCAACCAGGTCCGGCTGTATGCAACGTTGGGCGGCGGCGCCATCTGAGAACCTGCATCATTACCTTTTTTCTGAACCGCTCATTCCGCGAATACGTGCTTTTCTGCGCCCTTTTTTCGAAACCGACCCGCTCGGCTGCATAGAATTCCCGCCGGCGTCATGGAGAGGGCGGGAAACCTGCCGCAATTTCTTCCGGCGCATGCTTCGGCTTAAGAAATGCCCGTGGCCGGCATTGCACACCTGAAAATGCACCTTTGCTCAGGTAACCTCTCCAATCCTGGCGCGCCTCTGTAGATTCGACCCAGGGCACGGGAACTCTACCTTTGCCATTGGATGATTTCGCGTCGATAGGCTGCGGGTGGAGATTGGTGCAACTTGAGGCAATCCAGGTGAGATTCAGCGGACATCGATGGGAAAGACGACTCTGATCCATTTACCCTGAATTCTGGCCCGGGTGATGATGTTCCATGGGCCGGTCATGATCAGATCCATGGTGGCCCGGTATTCTTTGCCTTTGAGCGTCGCCGGGGCAGTGTAGTTCATGGGCGCCATTTTGGGCATGGGCGGCATGTAGTAGTTGACCCACACCTCCGCGTCCAGCACCAGCTTGCCCTGGGGGTCCTTGATCTCGATGCGGATCTCGTTGTCGCCCAATATCGGCGGATTGCGGTTGATGGCGATGTCGAAGGTCAGGCCTTCGGCAGTTTTGCGCACCCGGTAGTCAGCCGCCACGCAAGGTTCCACGAGCGTGAAAAAAGCCAGCAGCGCAATCCCCGGGTAGGTCAAGACTCTTGGGTTCATCGATGGTGGTGTCCGTTTCAGCGAACACGAACAAGTTCGCCTGCAAATTATAGACAAGTGCTACCTGCATTCTTCCAGAAATTCAAGCTTGACGACTTCGCAAAAAGGCCACTCTCGGCGTTGCGCCTCATCGTTTAATTAAATGGCCGTCACTTGCGATTATCGCTGGACAGGCCTCCCACATGTTTGCTACGGTTACATCAATCAATCATAAATAAGGTATCGACCTTATATCTCTTCCCCCGCGTTCTTTATATAGTATCCAAAACGGGCCGCATCGACGCGTCGGGCCGCCTGTAATTTCCGGTTCTCCACGAACACACCTAAGAAGGAGGATTCTATGAACAAGGGGGTATGGTCTATAGCCCTGATGGCGGCGCTTCTGCTCACCGGCGGTTACGCGATCGCTCAACAGGACATCGACAGCCACGGTTCCTGCAAATATTGCGGGATGGATCGTAAGATGTTCGCGCATAGCCGCATGCTTTTGGTCTATGACGATGGCTCGGAGCTGGGGTCCTGTAGCCTGCACTGTGTGGCCGTCGATTTGGCCCTGAACATAGACAAGACCCCCAAGACCATCCAGGTGGCCGATTTCAACACCAAGAACCTGATCGACGCCGAGAAGGCGATATGGGTTCTCGGCGGGGAAAAGCCGGGGGTGATGACCAAACGGGCCAAGTGGGCCTTCGACAAAAAGGAGGATGCCGAGGCATTCGTCAAGGCAAACGGCGGTGCGCTGGCCGACTTCGATAGCGTCATCAAAGCGGCCTACGAAGACATGAATGCGGATACGAAGATGATCCGCGAACGCCGGAAAGCCAAGCGTATGAAGCAGGGCTCCTGAGGCCGAAAGAGTGCTTATCGCAGAGACGCAGCGGTCGCAGAGGGAGGATTTTGCCCCGTTATGATCCTGAAAGCGGTTCTATTTTTATCCTTATTGCTTCACGTGCCCTTCCTATGGGCCGGTGACTCGGTTGCGGTGAAGCCAGGTCCGAAGGACAAGTGCCCGGTGTGCGGCATGTTCGTCGCCAAATACCCGGATTGGGTCGCCGCCGTTGTCTTGAGGAACGGTTCGACCATTTTCTTCGACGGCGTCAAGGACATGATGAAGTATTACTTCAATATGGCCAAATATGCTCCGGGCAAGACGACCGCGGACATCCAGGCCGTGCACGTCACCGATTATTATCGATTGGTGCTTATCGACGGCCGCAACGCCTTTTACGTGGCGGGCAGCGACGTCTACGGACCCATGGGAAAAGAACTGATCCCCTTTGAAACCGAGGCCGGTGCCAAGGAATTCATGAAAGACCATCAGGGGAAAGCCGCCCTGACTTTTGAACAAATCGATCTGCCCCTCGTTAAGACGCTCGATTGATGCCGACCAGGAAGTCGACCATTTTTTTTGTCCTCGCGGGGCTGGGAGCGGGTGCGCTTGCCGTGATGGTCGCTCACGCCCACTACCGCCACCAAAAGGCCCAAGCCGCATGGAATGAATCCGCGGCTCTCGTCAAACGGCTCGACCTGACCGACCTTTGCCTCTTCACCGATGCGCGTTACGCGCGGCATCCTTCCATGGCCGACCGGCACACGCCCTTCCAGGACAGCCCCATGGCCATGGAGCACTTTCCATCTGGGACGCTCATTTCGCCGCCCCCTCACCTGCGACCGCAATGAGCCTGCACGAACGCCATCGCAATATCATCGACTTTGCGCTGTCCTCGCTCGGTCGGCGCTGGAAGAAGAACCTCGCCCTGACGGTGGTGTATGCTTTTGTCGTGTTCACGCTGGCCTCGGTGGTGTTTTTCACGGAGGCCGTCAAGAGCGAGGCGCGCGCCGTGCTCCGTGGCGCACCGGAGATCGTCGTCCAGCGGCTCATGGCCGGCCGCCATGACCTGATTCCGGAGAGCCACATCGACGTGCTCAGGAAAATCACAGGGACCCGTCAGGTGCAGGGCCGGCTCTGGGGCTACTACTTTGAACCTTCCACCGGCGCCAACTACACCGTTGTGGCCTCGGGAGAGCCGCCGCTGGAGCCCGGCACCATCGCCATCGGCCAGGGAGTGGCGCGAACGCTGAACGCCGGCGAAGGAGATCTGATTCCTCTCAAGGGCTCCAAAGGGGATTATGCGAGCTTCGAAGTGGTGCGGGTGTTTTCGCATGAATCGGAGCTGGTCTCGTCCGACCTGATCGAGATGCACGCCGATGATCTGCGCGCATTCTTCGGGGTTCCTGAGGACTATTTCACCGACATTACCTTGAAGGTTCGCAACGAGAAGGAGTTGGTGGTGGTGGCCGACAAGATCCGGAGGCTCCTGCCGGACACCCGGCCGATCCTGCGCGACGAGATCCTGCGGACCTATGATTCGCTTTTCGACTGGCGAAGCGGCCTGCTGCTGGTGATTTTTGCGGGTGCCGTGGCCGCCTTCGTCATCTTCGCCTGGGACAAGGCCACAAGCCTCAGCATGGAGGAGCGCCGTGAGATGGGGGTGCTGAAGGCGGTCGGCTGGGAAACCTCCGAGGTCATCGCCATGAAGTCCTGGGAGGGCATCATCATTTCGCTGGCGGCCTTTTTCGGCGGGACCGTGCTCGCCTACGTTCATGTTTTCTTCTCGTCGGCGTTTATCTTCGAGCCGGTCCTAAAGGGCTGGGCCGTGCTGTACCCGCGCTTTCAGCTCGTGCCGCAGATCGACCCGTACCAGGTTCTGGCGCTGTTCTTCCTGACGGTGGTCCCGTACACCGTGGCCACGGTGATCCCCACGTGGAGCGCCGCCACGGTGGACCCGGATTCCATCATGAGGCTGTGATGACTTCGCAGAACGGCCAATCCCGGCGTTGCGCTTCATCGCGCTATCGCTGCGGCGAAGTTCGAGTACGCCTCGCGTGGCGAGATTCGCGCGTCTTGATCCTGGCCTTTTTGCGAAGTCATCGCTTGAGGTGATTTTATCAATAGCGTATGGTCGAGCTCAAGAACATAACGAAGGTCTTCAACCGCAACCGTCCCGACGAGTTCACCGCCCTGGAGGATGTGAGCCTGCTGGTCGAGGAGCGCAAGGTCACGGTCTTCAAGGGGCCGAGCGGGTCGGGCAAGACCACCCTGCTCAGCATCGTCGGCGCCATGGCCAAGCCCACCTCCGGACGGGTATTGGTGGGCGCCCGCGAGATCACGAGCTTGCCGGAGCGCTTCCTCACCGAGGTCCGGCGCCGGACCTTCGGGTTCATCTTCCAGCAGTTCCACCTGATCCGCGGCATCAGCGCCCTCGAAAACGTCATGCTGCCGGCCTACACCACCGGTGAGAAGCATGCCGCCCTGCGCGAGCGGGCGCTGCGCCTGCTCGAACTCTTCGGCCTGTCGGCCAAGGCGCGCGCGCGGGTCGAGTGGCTCTCGGGCGGAGAGGCCCAGCGCGTGACCATCGCGCGCGCCCTGGTGAACGACCCCAAGGTGATCATCGCCGACGAGCCCACGGCCCACCTGGATACGAAGCTCTCCAAGGATTTCCTGGGAATCATGGAGCGGCTGAACGCCGAGGCCAAGACCATCCTCATCGCCAGCCACGACCCGCTGGTCTACGAATCTACCATGGTGGACCATATAATCGAAATGCGCGACGGCAGGATCCGCGGCTCGGGACCGGCGGAATGATCCTGCACCCCGCGGTCATCGCCCTGCTCACAGGCTCGCTCATAGTGAGCCTGATGATTGCCTACGCCGCCTTCTGGGCCTACAAGATCATCGACGCCTGGGACCTGCAGAGCGGCTCCGAGCAACAGCTCGCTCTCGAAAAGAAGACCTACCTCGTCTCCACGCTGATGACCTACGCATTCGGCTTCCAGGTGCTCTCTTTTTTCCTGTTGGTCTTTGTCGCCGACGACCTGCATCGGCTTTTCGTGGGCGCCATGTGCGCGGCGGGCACCCTCAATGTCAACGAGTACGGCTACCCGGCGGTAGTGCTCAAGGTGCTGAACTGCCTCCTGGGTGGGGTATGGCTGGTACTGAACCACACCGACAACCAAGCGAGTGACTACCCGCTGATCCGCAGGAAATACTCGCTCCTGCTGGTAATCGTGCCCTTTCTCTTATTCGAAACCGGGCAGCTGTGGAGCTATTTTCTGAATCTGAAGGCGCACGTCATCACTTCCTGCTGCGGGAGCCTGTTCAGCACGGAAGAAGAAGGGTTCGCGGCAGGGCTCGCTGCCCTGCCGGCGGTTCCCATGCAGGTGCTTTTCTTCGGCAGCATGGCGCTGGTCATGGGTTCGGGGATTTTTTTTCTGGGCGGAGGAAGTGGTGGAAAAATTTTTGGCGTCGCCGGCACCCTGGCGTTTCCGGTGTCGGTGGCAGCGCTAATTTCGTTTATTTCGGTGTGCTTCTATGAGCTACCGACTCACCACTGCCCGTTCTGCATCCTGCAGCGGGAATACCATTACGTGGGATACCTGATCTACGTGACCCTATTGGGAGGCGGCATTTCCGGCGCGGGAGCCTGGGCGTTGATGTCTTTCCGGTCGGTGCCGAGCCTGAAGGCCGTCGTCCCGCGTATCCAGAAGCGCCTGGCCTGGGCAGGCCTTGTCTTCTATGCGGTCCTCAGTGGCGTCGTGATCTTAAAAATGATTTTTTCGGACTTCGTCCTCATCGGCTACTGATTTTGAAGCTTTCGGTAATGTGAATAAAATAAGGATCGTCCCATCCGCCCATGGGTCTCCCGCAGGCGGTCCACATCGGCCGGGGCTATCTCTCCGCTGTTTGGATACGGAGGGGCGTGGTTCCCTATCCCTTCATTCGAGTCCGAACGGATCTCCTGGTGCCTCCCCCCGCGTTCGACGTCGATTCGGTTTCTCCAAACCCTGACCAGGCGAATCCCGTCGACGATTTCTTCGCCCTCCCGCACAAACCGAGTTCCAGAAATTAGCTGCAAGAAAGCGATGGAAGTGGCGCCGTCGACGACCGCGGTCCCGATCAACCGCATACCAGAAATTGCCTGCGAATTTGGACCCCGTGCAACGGATGCGGCCGCTGCACCCTCTCCCTTTAAGTAAGATCCGGTGGTCTGGGGTGATGTCGTGCTCTCTTCATCCGCTGCTTCCGGAGGAGAAGCCCAGGCGATCAGGCTCCCTGCCGCAACAAGTCCTATGAGGATGGCCAGAAAAATCCATTTAATGGCTTTCATAAGATCTCTCGATTGCTCTTTCACGAAGAAACCTGCTTCTTCAGTTCGAAGTTCCATTTCCAGATCTGGTAGATCGCCGGATACACCATAAGCTCCAATAAGAAAGAAGTAAAGATACCTCCGACCATTGGAGCTGCAATTCGCTTCATCACATCGGAACCTATGCCGATGGACCACAATATGGGAACCAGCCCGATGAAGGTAGTGGCCACCGTCATGAATTTCGGCCGAAGGCGCATGACCGCTCCATAACGAATGGCTTCCTGTAGGTCCGCCAAGCTTCGAAGGCGCCCCTCTTTCCTGGCCTGCTCGTAGGCGAGGTCGAGATAGAGAAGCATAAATACGCCGGTCTCGGCATCCACGCCCAGCAAGGCGATGAGCCCGACCCAGACCCCGATGCTCATGTTGTAGTTGAGCAGGTAGAGGATCCAGAAGGCGCCGATGGCCGAGAACGGCACCGCAAGCAGCACGATCCCTGTCTTCACCGTCGATCGGGTGTTGAGGTAGAGCAAGAGCAGGATGAGGAAGAGCGTGACCGGCACGACCGCCATCAGCCGTTCGCGCACGCGCACCAAGGCCTCGTACTCCCCGCTCCAGCTGACCGCGTACCCCGCCGGTAGTGGCACTTTCTCCCGGATTAGCGCGGCCGCTTCCTCGATGTAGCTGCCCGTGTCGCGACCGGCGAGGTCGATGTAGACATACCCGGTCAGTAAGCCGTCCTCGTTGCGGATCATGGAAGGGCCGCTGACGGGTTTGATGGTGGCCAAGAGCGAGAGCGGCACCTGCGGCTGGTCGCCCGCGCCTCCCACCAGCACGCGCTCGAGGGAGTAAACATCCGAGCGGAAGTCGCGCATGTAGCGCACGTTCACGGGGTAGCGCTCGCGCCCCTCGACGGTCACGGTCACGTTGTCTCCGCCGATGGCGCGCTCGACCGCAGCCTGCGCCTCCTCCATGCTGAAACCGTAGCGCGCGAGTTCCGCGCGGTTCCAATCCACATCGTAGTAGTAGCCGCTGGCGGTCCGCTCTGCGAACACGCTGCGGGTCCCGCGGACTTTCGGAAGCAGCGACTCGATCCGGCCGCCGATCTCCTCTATGGCGTCGAGGTCCGCGCCCGTGATCTTGATCCCGACCGGCGTGCGCAGGCCGGTGCTCAGCATGTCGATTCGGCCTTTGATCGGCATGGTCCAGGCATTGGAAAGCCCGGGCAGGCGCAGCGCGTCGTTCATCTCGCTGATCAGCTCGCGCTGGGAGATGTGGTCCGGTGAAATATGCCGTAAAGCCGTTTTCAACCACTCCGGTGCCCAGCCGGAATACCAGGTATCGACCCCGCGCCACTCGCTCTTGGGTTTGAGCGTCACGACCGTCTCGAGCATGGAAAGCGGCGCCGGGTCGGTGGATGTCTCGGCACGGCCCGCCTTGCCGAGCACGCGTTCCACCTCCGGGAAGCCGCGGATCACCCGGTCGGTGACCTGCAGCAGCTTCTGCGCCTCGGTGATCGAGATCCCGGGCATGGTCGTCGGCATGTACAGGATCGACCCTTCTTCCAGCGGCGGCATGAACTCGGAGCCGAGCTTGAAGTAAACTGGCACAGTGGCCGCCATGAGGAGGAACGACGCTGCGATCACCAGATAGGGACGCTTGAGCGACCAGGCCGCCGCGGGCCGGTAGAGCGCCATAAGCACCCGGCTGACCGGGTGTGACTCCTCCGGCCGGATGCGTCCGACCAAAACCGCGTTGGCGGCTCGCCGGAGCCACACGGGGCGGAACGTGAAATCCCGCATGCGGATGAACAGGAGGCGTAGCGCCGGGTCGAGCGTGATCGCGAGCACCGCAGCGATGATCATGGCCAGGTTCTTGGTGTAGGCGAGCGGCCGGAACAGGCGCCCCTCCTGGCCCTCGAGCGTGAGCACGGGCAGAAAGGCGACGGCGATCACCAGCAAGGCAAAAAAACTGGGCCCGGCCACCTGCTTCACCGCCCTGATAACCACGGAACGATAATCCTCCCTCCGCCCGCTCTGGTTCCACTGCTCCAGGCCCTTATGGGTCTGCTCCACCACCACGATGGAGGCGTCCACCATCGCCCCGATGGCGATGGCGATCCCGCTCAGCGACATGATGTCGGCAGTGAGCCCCGTCATGCGGAAGGGGATGAAGGCGATCAGGACCGCGATCGGCAGAGTGATGACCGGGATGACCGCGCTCGGGATGTGCCAGAGGAACAGGAAGACCACGGCCGAGACGGTGACCAGCACCTCGATCACGGTGGAAGTGAGGTTGTCGATCGCGCCCCGGATCAGGTCCGAGCGGTCGTAGACCGGGACGACCTTGACCCCGGCCGGCAGCCCGGGTTCGATCTCCTTCAGTTTGGCCTTGACCCGGTCGATCACGTCCAGCGCGTTCTGCCCGTGGCGCATGACGACGATGCCCGAGACCACGTCGCCGCGGCCGTCCAGGTCCGCGAGGCCGCGGCGCAGGTCCGGCCCGAGGACTACTTCGCCGATGTCCGCGAGCCGGACGGGGGTCCCGTTCGCGCTCGTGGCCACGGCAATCTCCTCGAGGTCCTGCACGGACTTGACGTAGCCGCGTCCGCGGATGTTGTATTCAGTACCGCCGAATTCGATCAACCGCCCCGAGCTTTCGTAGTTGCCCGCGCGCACCGCATCGGCGACCTTGTTGATCGAAAGCCCGTAGGCCTGCAGCCGGTTCGGGTCGACGTTGACCTGGTACTGCTTGCCGAAACCGCCGACCGGCGCCACTTCCGCCACCCCCGGCACCGACTTGAGATAGTACTTGAGATACCAGTCCTGGTAGGACCGCAGTTCCGCCAAGCTGCGCTGGCCGGACTCGTCCACGAGAGCGTACTGGTAGACCCATCCGAGGGGGGTCGCATCCGGGCCGAGCTCGGTCCGCGCCCCCTGCGGCAGGCGCGGCAGCACGGCCGAAAGGTATTCCTGGGTGCGGGAGCGCGCCCAGTAGATGTCAGTCCCGTCTTCGAAGATAACGTAGACGTAGGAGTAGCCGAAGTCCGAGAAGCCGCGCACGGCCTTGACCTTGGGGGCGCCCACCAGGGCCGAGACGATGGGGTAGGTGACCTGGTCCTCGACGAGATCGGGGCTTTTGTCCCAGCGCGAGAACACGATCACCTGCGTATCGCTCAGGTCCGGGATCGCGTCGACCGGGATATGCCGCACCGACCACCATCCGGCGATACAGGCAACGGCGGTCAGCGCCAGAACGAAGAACTTGTTCGCGACCGAAAAGTCGATGATGCGGTTGATCATGGTGAATAAGTATCCAGGAGACAGAGGTCAGGAGCCAGAATCAAGAAAACAGAATCCGGGAGACAGAATCCAGAAGTCAGAATCAAGCCCTCTCCTTGTTTTCATTTTTTCTCCTGACTCCTGACTCATAGATTTTGAAGCCTTCGGCGATATTAGCGGGAACGGAAACCGCCGCCCGTCTCATTTGAGACGTCAGCCCATAAAGCTCGTTTTTTGGATACGATTCACTGTGTCGATAAACCGACAGAACCAGTTCGTGTGCCTTTTGCCAAACAATCAACTCCCGAAATTGTTTTGCGGGCGGTCTCTTCATCCTGTAGTTCTTCTTCTGAATTCTAGCTCCTGGATTCTGTATTCTGTCTTCTTCTTCATTCCTTCACATACTGCTCCGGCTTCTTGTCGAATTGCGCTTTGCATTCTTCGGAGTGGAAGTAATAGGCTTTTCCCCCATGGCTAATTTTCAAGCCCGCTTTTTCCGCCTTGCGCGGGGAAATCTCCTGGCCGCAGACCGGGTCCTGGACCAGCAGCGGCTGCATGCCGGAGGCGGCAAGCTGAAGGCGGCTCTCCGAGTCGATCAGGAAGTTGCCGGAGAGGGCGATTTTCTCGCCGGGCTCGAGCCCTTTCGTGATCTCGACCCGGCCGCCGTGCCGCCAGCCCGCTTCCACCTCGCGAGGCTCGAAGTACCCGTTCCCGCGGTCCACGAACACGGTCCGGCTCATCCCCGCCTCGAGGATCGCATCGGCTGGAACGGCCAGTGCCGGCGGTCGCGTGATCCGGAATTCCACGTTCACGAACAAATCCGGGCGCAGCACATGGCCGGGGTTGTCCAGTTCGAGGCGCACCTTCGTTGTCCTGGATGCCAGGTCCACCTGAGGGAGCACTTTGGCCACCGTGGAATGAAACTCCTTGTTCTGGCCGGGCAGGGTGACGCGGGCCGTGGTCCCGGGCTTTGCATGACCCGCGTCGGCCGGAAAGAGGTCGGCCAAAATCCAGACCCGGTCGAGGTTCGCGATCTGGTACCACTCGAAACCCTTCTCGAATTGCTGGCCGGGCGACACATTCCTCGCGATGATGAAGCCGGTCGCCGGGGCCACTATGAAAACCTTGTCCGAGACCTCCCTGGTGCTGGATAGTTCTTTCATCTGCTGTTCGCTCATGCCGAGGCTTTCTAGCGCGTCGACGTAGGTCTTGATATCGAGAGTCGCCAGTTGAGACGGCGCGAGCGCTTGCCTTCTGCCCGCGTCATATCGGTCAGTCCGCGATGAACCGAGGACGGATAAGTAGTTGTATTGGGTGGTCCGAAGCAGGGGGTTGTAAAAAGAGGCCAATCGCTCATTCTTCTTCACGAGGGTTCCGGTGTCGTTGGCGTAGGTCTCCCGGATCCAGCCGTCAGCCGCTGCCACCAAGCGGTAGACGCGCTTTTCATCGGGCGCGACCCTCCCTACGGCGCGGATGAAATATTCACCTTCGGTTTTTTCCACAACTCCAGACCGGATGCCGACCATCTGCTGTCGCTCAGGTGTGACCCTGACGGTTCCGGGAGGCAGAGAGGAATCGTCCAATTCGGTGTCAGCTACAGTATCGGCAGGGCCCGAATCGGCGCTCGCCGCGGGTGGTTTCATTTCCGAAGGAAGGACTCTGGTCTCGTGCTCCCTGTACCAGGAGCCGGCCAGAAACGATCCTGCAAGGAGGATGAGAAAAATGACGGCGGTTAACAGAGTCTTCATGTTCCCTTTTTCAGCAGGCTGTTATAATGCGATCACATGCCGCGCTTTTTGTTTTGAAATACTACAACGCCGCTTCTTTTGCAAAAAAAACGGGGAGGGATTGCTCCCTCCCCGTCGATGCCCCCGCTACTCAGGGGCCGGTGCGGATGGGGAACGGCAGGGCGTTCGTCCAGTTGGACGAACCGCCGACATTGTTGTTCGCCCGGATCCTGTAGTAATAGGTTGTGTTGCGCGTCACGGTCTGATTTAGTGCTCTGAGGTTGCCCGCCACCGTGGAGGTGTTCAGGCCGGACGTGAACGAAAGGTTCGTGGCGCGCTGGATGGTGAAGCTGGTCGGGTCAGTAGCCGCGCTCCAGTTCAGTGCCGCCGTGTAGTTGTTGCCGTTGGCCTTGGTGACCGCCACTGTGAAACCGGTCGGCGCCGGCGGTATCGCAGACACAACCACACTGGCTGTGTTGCTGGGGGCCGACGAGCCACTGCCGTTCACAGCCCTTACCTGGTAGGAGTAGCTGTTGCCGGCGGTTACGGTAGCGTCCACGTAGGTCACGTTGCCGGTGTTGTTCCTCGGCCCCGCCACGGCGATCTGGGCGAAGTTCGTGCAGCCGGCGCCCGTGCAGCGCTCGACCAGGAAGCCGGTCTCGGTGGTGGCGTTGTCCCTCCAGGTAAGGCTGGCCTGCGGGCCGGTTTGCAGGGTTGCCGTCAGGTTGGTGGGCGCAGTCGGTGTTCCCTGCACAGCTCCGACCTGAATTTGGACCGTATTGGATGCAGAGTCGGCCGACATGGTGGGGAAGCCCGCCGTTTGCAAGTCGCCGACCGGACTGCCTTTTGCGAACACCCTGTACCAGTAAAGGCCATTCCTCGCGACGGTTGAATCCTGGAATGTCACGGCGTTCGCTGCAACGTTGAAGGATGTCAGTCCTACCGTGAAATTGGCATCTGTCGCCCTCTGGACGGTGAATCCTTCCTCCTTCTGGGAGTTGTCAACCCACGTCAGGTTGACTCGCGGGTTGTTGGTGTTGCCGCTTAATGTAGGATTGTTGAGAGTAGGTGCCCTCGGAGGAACCGCGAACACCAGCGAGTGCATCATGTCCATTTCTTCGTGGGAGAGGATGTGGCAGTGCCACACGTACTCCCAGCCGAAGTTGACCTCGTGGTTCAGGATTTCCGGGATCGCCGTGCCATCCGGCCTAAACCAGCCTGCGGGCGGCGGCGGGATAAGCGTGGCCCCTAAAGGCAGCGTCGGATCGATCAGACGCCTGCTGTCGGGTACTTCGAACGGGACCTGCGCCGGGGTCGGAACGGTCGGGCGCATCGCGAGGTAGGTGACCTCCAGCGGGTTCACCCTGAAGGTGTCCTTCCAGCCGAGCTCGGTGGGATCCACGGCCTCCGTCCCCCCCGTGACCTGCCCGCTCTGGTCGACGCGGTTGATGAGCTGCGT
Source organism: Desulfobacterales bacterium (assembly GCA_030834695.1). Taxonomy (GTDB): domain Bacteria; phylum Desulfobacterota; class Desulfobacteria; order Desulfobacterales; family SpSt-501; genus SpSt-501. Next base: position 2,632 of record JAUQXK010000045.1, on the reverse strand, counting down.
ATGGAACAGGTGGGTGTGGATGGTGTGGGTATCCACGCCGTTGTGGAAAATCCTCCAGATCTGCGTGCCGTCGGGCATCACCCCGATTGGCTGGCCCTCCACCGAGCCCTTTACGATATCGGTGGGCGGGCTCGCCAAGGGGTAAGGGATCAGGACATGCACCGGGGAGAGTGGGTTGGAGAGTCCCAGCATCCCGCTCATTCGGCCGAACTGGGTGTCGTACACTCCGCCCATCTCGTCATGCATCGCCTTCATTTCCAGCGGCAACGTGACGGCAGGCTGTAGCTGCCCGGCCTCATTGATCGGCTGAAAGGTCTTCTGTAGATCGGCGATCTGAACATACTGTTGCGTCGCAGTCGTCGGAAAAGTGTTGTTGTAGGCAGAGTTGTAGGCGGCCTGCGGAATGATGATCGGTTCCTGGGTTAGCTCGAAGACGCCTCGCTTTGTGCCTGTCTTAGCAAACGCTTGGTTTAGGGCTGCCAGGTTATAAGGAACTGGTGTGCCAGTCCCCACCCGAATCTGCATTATGGTGCGGGTGTTGGGGCCGTAACCGGGCTGCGTGTTGGGTGCGCCGCCGGCATCCATCTGGTTTCCGTCGCCCGTGTAGAAGTCGTAGGGCGCAGCACCCGCCGGGACCGGAGCCGGGGAATCGTTGTAGAGGATGAGGGTCTTGCCGGCGTAGCCGCTGAAATCGACGATTACGTCGACCCGCTCCGCGCTCCCCAGGAAGAGCGAGTGCTGGTTGACTAAGCCGAAACTGAAGTAAGCCGGGTCAAGGTTATAGCCGATCGGCTGCTGAGGTACCACCACCGGCTTCGGCATGAAGCCGCCTTCGGTGCCTATCATGATCCAAGCCGGGCCTTTCGTTGCCGGATCGGGGATGCCGCTCGGCGTGTCGGCATACTGGTTCGCAGGAGCCACGCTGACCGGGACCATCTTGACCTCGGTGCAGTTGTCAACGGCTACCGATCCGTCACAGAGTCGGGCAGGCGTAGCGACGTAGTCCGTGCCGGCTGTCGTCGGAGCGGTCTTGTCGGCTGCCACATAGAGCTGCAGGTTCAACATGCGGTCGTTGGCGGCATTCAGGACGCGGAATCGATACGCCTTGGGCTCCACCTCCAGGTATGGGTAGGCGGTGCCGTTGACGACCGAGGTGTCAAGGAAGGACTCGCCGGGTATGGAGGGATTCGGATTCCCGGGTCTAAAAGGCGGCTCCCAGGGCGCCGTGCAGGCGGGGTCGTTTGGGTTTGTCTCACAAATAGGCTGATAGTACTCGTTGGGAACAGGCCCGACCTCGATGCACCCCACCGGCTGGCCGTTCACGCATACCGGGGTCGGCGGGTTGAACCAGGGGCCGTAGTGCCAGCGGCCGAAGGCATTCGTGCCGGTCAGATCCGCCGGGTTCTGGACCGTCATATAGACATGGGGATACCAGAGGTCGCCGTTGGCTCCTGCCCCCGGTGCCGGTAACGTGCCCCAATTCCAGGTGGGATCCTGTGCGTAGATCGTATCAGCGTCCACCCAGGTCTTGTCCTGGATGATCAGGGGAATCCCCAAACCAGGGAGGACTGGCGTATAGGATCCAGGTATGGGGACGCCGGTGGTAGCATCGATGCCATATACACCGGACACATTGGTGCCGTTGATCAAGTCTTGCTCGACCGCATCCGTATACACGTATCCGGCCGCCTCTCCGGCATAGACATTGAGGCGCGTGATACCCATGGCATGGTCGTGGTAGAACTGCAGCCTCGCGCTCTGCGCGTTGGTGTAGAAAAAGGTCATACATCCACTGCCCGGAGAGTCGCACTGAACTGTGCCATCGGGATTTAGCATGTCCGGCACGTTCCGCACGCTGACGCCCTTGGGGTATGGGGTGTTCTCATTGGCTGGTGTGATCCACTGGTGAACGTTGCCGTCGCTGATCCAGACGCTGTTGTTGCCGTGGAGGTGGACGGCGGCCCGGTTCTGCGTGTACGTGTCGCGTGCCACCCCTGGCCCGGCCGGCCCCAGCCCGGAACCCATTATGGTTTCGTCAACCGGCAGAAAAAGGTCCCCGCCGGCGCCGGTGGGAAGCAGGTTGTAGAATTTAATGCGAGTCGGCTTCGGGTCACCCGCGGGGCTGGTTACGCCGTGAGCTCTCCCCTTGGCAACGATGAGAGGCCCCAGGTAGTGGGGAATATCCACTGCAAAAAGTCCACCGCCTAAGTCAATGTGCTGGCTGACAAGCGGCGGGTTCATGGCGGCCATTGCCGCCAGTGTTCCCGGCGTTTCAAGCTGTACGTAGCCCCTGAGCTTTGTCGCCGGCAGATCTGAATGCATCTTCTCGCTATACTCTACCAGGGCGATTTCATAGTAATCGGATCCCAGATGGGCTGTCGTATCGGCAACAGCAACGGGGATGTATTGTCCAAGGTTGTTCGCTCCGGAAGGCCCCAGACCTGGCATACTGTCGACGAATTTACGCATGCCGCCGGCGAGCGTGCCACCAATGATTGCGTCGGCCGTGGCGCCTGTACCGGTAGAATCCGTGATGGTGACAACGGGAGCCATATACCCGCTGCCGCCATTGTTGATGGTGAAGCTAACGATGGAGGCTTGTCCAATAACGGCCGAAGCATCAGCGTCGATG
>JAUQXK010000044.1 GCA_030834695.1 Desulfobacterales bacterium | reverse complement strand
GGCAGATACGGCTAGCGACTGCGTGGGCATCGGTCCTCCGGGGCTGTCCGGAACCATATGAAGCGGGCTTGCTGCCGTACGCTAGTTCGTTGAACGGATGGTTGCGGCGCGCTGCGGCCGAAAACCCGCCCCGGCGATGAGTGATATGGCCGCATTGAACATATTCAATTGCCGGAGTAATAAAATAAACAGTTAAATGGAACGGTGTCCGGATTTCCATGAACGGGAGATAATATATGAAGATCCAGCATGTCGCCTGGCTGTTGCTGGCGCCGCTGATGATGCTGGGGTGCGCGGAAAAGCGGCCGGTGCTATACCCTAACGCCCATCTCAAACAGGTCGGGGAAGCCGCGGCCCAGAGAGACGTCGACGAGTGCGTGCGCTACGCGAAGGAAAGCGGGGCCGAGGAGGATCAAGGCGCCGAAGTGGCCAAGAACACCGGCGGCGGAGCCGCCGTCGGCGGGGCTGTCGGCGCCGCAACGGGTGCGGTGCTGGGAAGCCTCGGGCGCGGAGCCGCGGCCGGAGCGGCCGGCGGGGCGGCCGGCGGTCTCGTCAAGGGGATCTTCGATTCCGGCGACCCCGACCCCGTGTTCAAAAGCTTCGTGGATCGCTGCCTGCGTGAAAAAGGGTACGACCCCATCGGGTGGCGCTGAGCCGCCAAAGGATCCCGGCATTCGGTTGCTCGCTCTGCCGCCGCCTTCCGCGATGCCCGGATTCCGATCAGCGCCGATAAAAGGTTTTCAGCCTGGCTCTCAACAGTTCCACGTCCAGCGGCTTCAGCATGTGACCGTCGAACCCCGATGCGGACGCCCCGTCCGCCGTCAGCTTGAAATCGGCCGCCGTAATGGCCAGGATGGGAGTCCGGCGGCCGTTGCCTTTCTCCAGGCGCCGGATGGCCTGCACCAGCCCGAAGCCGTTCACGTCCGGCATCTCGATATCGGTCAGGATCAAATCGTAGTGGGTGCCTCGATAGTTTCGAAGGGCCTGGCGGCCGCTGACGGCCGTATCGACCGCGAACCCCATGGCCGTCAGCTGGTTCTTCATGATTTCCAGACTGATTTCGTTATCTTCCACCAGCAGCACCCGACCAATGCCCTTCCCGAGCGGTTCCGCAGTGCGGCGGCCGGCCTCCAGCATTTCGCGTTCCTCGTCGAAGTCGGCGTAGGTCACGGCGATGTTGCGAAAAACCGCTTCCAGCTCGAGGAAAGCGTCGACCACATCGGGATCGAAATGGGCGCCCCGCCCGGCGCGGATGATCGCCACGGCCGTCTCGTGCGGCAGCGGCGGTTTGTAGATCCGCTTGCTGATCAGCGCGTCATACACGTCCGCCAGCGCCATCAACCTCCCGGAGAACGGGATGGCATCGCCGCTGAGCCCGCGCGGATAACCGGATCCGTCCCACTTCTCCTGGTGGCTGCCCGCAATCTCCCGCGCGAGGCGCAGGAAGGTGTTCCGCCCGAGCTTCTGCTCGGTGCGGTGCAGCGCCTCCTCGCCGAACAGGGTATGCTGCTTCATCTGTTCGAACTCGGCATCATCCAGGCGGCCGGCCTTAAGCAAAATGTGGTCGCGCACGCCCACCTTGCCGATATCGTGCAGGGGCGCCGATAGGTACAACAGCTCGATGGTTTCCTCGTCCAGCACCGCCCGGAAGCGGGGGTGGGCCCGAAGGTGCAGGGCCAGGAGTTTCACGAAATTCTGGGTGCGCTTGATATGGCCGCCGGTTTCGGGATCGCGGTACTCGGCGAGGGTGGCCAGGCTTTCGATCATGACCGCCTGGGTGAGCCGCACTTCCCGGACGTTCTCCCGTACCAACTGCTCCAGGCGGTCCCGGTGCTGCTTGAGCGCCAGGTGGGTGTGCACCCGCCCCCGCACCAGGTCCGGTTGGATCGGCTTGGTGATGTAGTCCACCGCCCCCAGGGCCAGCCCCTTGGCCTCGTCGCCGGCGTCATCCAGCGCCGTGAGAAAAATTACGGGAATGTGCCGCGTGGCCTCGTCGGCTTTCAAACGCCGGCAGACGTCATAGCCGTCCATGTCCGGCATGAGGATGTCGAGCAGGATCAGATCCGGCTGCGCCCTCGCGGCGATCGCCAGCGCGCTGGATCCGACCTTGGCGGTAAGGAGCCTGTACCCGCAGCCGGACAGGGTTTCCCGCAGGATCTGAAGGTTGGCAGTGGTGTCGTCCACCATGAGGATCTTGAACGCGTCCATCCCAACGGTCATCTCAGGGCTTCGAGTTCGGCGACCAGCTTCAGGATGCCTTCGAAATCAAAGTCTTCGGCCATCCGCCGGATCCGGTCGCCGGTCGCTAAAAGCTTGCCGGGTCGTGCGGAAAGGCCTCGCGCCAAAGCGGTGAGTTCGGAAACATCACCCAGTTCGGCGGCCACTCTCAAACCGGCGGCGATGTCTGCGGCAATCTTCGGCGCAAGCGCTGGAGGGAAGCCCTCCGCGCAGGGTTCCGTTCGATTGCCGCCGGCAGGTATCAACGACGCGACGGCACTCAAGGCGACGTCGAGGGCGGCGTTGAAGGCTTCCAAGGCGGTCGTCAGGGCCTCCGCATCCGCCGCCCCTTCGGAAGGATGGACCGATTTGATCAGCCCGTCGAGGACGGCGGCGGCCGCCTGCAGCGGCTTGGCCGCCAGGTTCCCGGCAACGCCCTTGATTGCGTGCACCCGGTGGCGCATATGGTCGAAGTCCCCAGCGTCCAGCGCGCAGCGGAGGGTTTCACTCTCATGACGGTGCTGGTCCGCGAAATTGAGAAGCAGCCGGCGGTAAAGCGCCCGGTTGCCCTGCAGGCGGCGCAGCCCTTCCGCCAGGTCGAATCCGGGCAGTTCCTCCGGCAGGACGGGTTCATTGGGCGTGCCCGCCCGGGGTCGGCCGGCCGACGACGCATGCACCGTTGACGCTCGCCGGCGCTGCCCCCCGGGCGGGATCCACTGGGCCAGGGTTTCGAAAAGCAGACCCGGATCGATCGGTTTGGTAATATGGGCGTTCATCCCGGCCGCGATGCTTTTAGCGGGGTCGCCGGACATGGCGTTCGCCGTCATGGCGATAACGGGGATCGGCGGCAGCCCCTTATTCGGCATTCCGCCTTCCCACCTCCGAATTTCGCGGGTGGCTGCATAGCCGTCCATGACCGGCATCTGCACATCCATCAGGACGGCATCGAAGACCTCCCACCGCACCCGGTCGACGGCTTCCCGGCCGTTGACGGCCAGCGCCACGTCCAGCCCGGCGCCCCGGAGGATCTCCATGGCCACCTGCTGGTTGATCTCGTTGTCTTCGACGAGCAGAACCCGAGCGCCGGCCAGCCGCTCGGCGGCGGCCGCCGTCTGCTCCGCGGCTCTCGGCGCGGACATCGCCGGCCGGCCGCCGGAAAAGATTCCCATGATGGTGTCGAACAGCAGCGAGGGGCTGACCGGCTTGAGCAGAACCCCAGCCAGACCGGCGGCGGCGTCACGCCAGGTGTCCTCCCGGCCGTAGGCGGTGACGAGGATCACCGGCGTCGGCTTTCGGCCGTTGCAGGCCTTGATTCGGCGGGCCGCCTCGATGCCGTCCATCCCCGGCATCTTCCAGTCCATGACCACCAGCTCGTAGGGCCGTCCGTCCGGCGGTGCGGCGAACCGGTCCAGTCCCTCCGCTCCGGAAGCCGCCTGGCTCACCGCGAAGCCAAACGATTCCAGCATCTCCCGCAGGATCGCCCGGGAGACCGGATGGTCGTCCACCACCAACACCCGCATTCCTCTCAGCTCCGGGGGGGCCGCAGGACGACGGCCGGCCGCCCCGGGACCGATGCCGAACTCGGCGCTGAAGCTGAAGGTGCTGCCCCGGCCCGGCACGCTCTCCACCCGGATGTCGCCGCCCATCATCCCCACCAGCCGCTTGCAGATGGCCAGTCCCAGTCCCGTGCCGCCGAACTTGCGGGTCGTGGATGTATCGGCCTGGGAGAAAGACTCGAACAGCCGCTCCCTCTGAGCGGCGGTGAGACCGATGCCCGTATCGCGGATGCTGAACCGGAGGCGGACGGCGGCGACGTCGGCCCGGATCAGTTCGGTCGAAACCACGATTTCGCCCGCCTCGGTGAATTTGATTGCGTTGTTGGCCAGGTTGATCAGTACCTGCCCCAGGCGCAGGGGATCGCCGACGAGCGTGCGCGGCACCTCGGGACGGGTGCGGAACAGGACTTCGAGCGCCTCCTTTTCGTGCGCCTTGACGGTGATCAGGCCGGCCAGGTTGTCCAGGACGTCATCCAGGTTGAAGACCGCCGACTCCAGCTCCAGCTTGCCGGCTTCGATCTTCGAAAAATCCAGGACGTCGTTGATGATGCCGAGCAGCGAGTTGCCGGCCGTGTGAATTTTCTCAAGGTAGTCCCTCTGCCGCGGCGTCAAGCCCGACTTCAACGCCAGGTGCGTCAGACCGAGGATGGCGTTCAGCGGCGTGCGGATCTCATGGCTCATGTTGGCGAGAAAATCACCCTTGGCCCGGCTGGCGGCTTCGGCCGCCTCCTGGGCCTGGCGCAGTTTCTCTTCGGCCTTCTTCAATTCGCCCACGTCGTGAATGTTGCCGAAGATCGCGGGCTTCCCCTGCAGCCGCATCTGCACCAGGGTGATTTCGCAGGGAATGGGGCTGCCGTCGGCGGCCACATGCATCCACTGGAAGCGCTGGAAGCCCTTATCGTATGCGGCTCTCAAATAGCGCGCGGCGGCATCCGGCGAAGGGGTCCCGTCCGGCTGGCGGGGCGGCGACAGCTCGAAGAACCGCTCCACGAACTCTTTCGGGGACTCGAGCTTGAACAGACGCTGCAGCGCCGGATTGCAGTCGATCGGCCGCGCCTGGTCGTCGAAGATGACAAAGCCGTCGGCCGAGTTCTCGTAGATGGCCCGCATCCGCTCTTCCATCTCGCGGGTTTCGGTGATGTCGCTGAACACCACCACCGCGCCGATCACCTTCCCGTCCATCCGGAAGGGGGTGGCGGAATACTGGGCCGCAAACCCAGACCCGTCCCGGCGCCACAACATTTCTTCGGCGCGGCGCTGAAGGGTTCCACGGGCGAGGGCTTCGTGCAGCGGACAGGCATCCGTCGGATAGAAGCTTCCGTCCGGGCGGCGGGAGTGGATGATCTCGTGGATGGGGCGGCCGATCAATTCGCTTTCGCTGAATCCGAGCATGCGCCCGGCGGCGGGATTGGCGAATATGGCCCGGGCGTCCCCGTCCACGCCGATGATTCCGCTGCTGACGGAGTCCAGAACGAGCCGCAACCGCTGCTCGGCGAGCATCTCCGCCGGTCCCCTGGTGCGCTTTTCCAGTTCAGCGGTGAACCGCGAGCGCTCGACGCCGCGCGGCTTGGTTTTGTGGGAGACGGCGCGTTTCAACGATTTTCCACCTCGCGGGTTAAAGGCGCATCGGAACGGGAAAATGGCAGCGCTCCGGAGCGAACCCGTCTGCCTGATTGAAGCTATGTCATCGTTTCGGCCGATCCGAAAAAGAACCGGCCGGCTGAATCAGGTGGGAATGATTCGTGTATCGGCAATTAGGGAGTCTTTCATGAGAGGAATTCGATGCAGGCGGATTTCGGTTTTGGCCCCAGGGCGCCCGGGCCGAGCGTCAAGGAGGCGGGGTCCGGCGCCGCGGGGTTTCGGCCGCAGCGCCGGCGGCCGATACTTCAATCGCCGAAGGAGATGCCGATGTCCCGTGCCGTGAGGATGGTGTCGCAGTCCAGCGGAACCGTCTTCATGCGGCGGATGCTCGCTTCCAGTGGCACGTAATTGACGGCCGGCGGGTCCAGCGCGACCATGATGCCGGAACGGCCTTCGCCCAATGCTCGGACGGCGGCCGCACCGAAGCGCAGCGAGATCAGCCGATCGCTGGCGGTGGGCCGCCCGCCCCGCAGCAGATGGCCGAGAACGACCACGCGGGATTCCTTGCCGGTCAACTTCTCCAGCTCCGCGCTGACCTTCTGGCCGACGCCGCCCAGCCGCTCCATTTTTCCGGCGGTTTTTTCTTCCAGCACCGTGCGGCCGCCGTCTTTGGGAACGGCGCCCTCCGCGACCACGATAATCGAAAAATGCCGCCGGCCGCGCTCGCGCTCGGAGATCTTGGCGACGACCCGAGAAATGTCATAGGGGATCTCGGGGAGAAGGATGGCGTCGGCCGAAGCGGCCAGGCCGGCGTGCAGCGCGATCCAGCCGGCATAGCGGCCCATGACTTCGACCACCATGATGCGCTGGTGCGACTCGGCCGTCGAGTGCAGACGGTCGATGCAGTTGGTAGCAAAGTCCACGGCAGTGTCGAAACCGAACGTGACCACGGTCCGGTCCAGGTCGTTGTCGATCGTCTTGGGGACCCCGATCACGCTCAGGCCCTTGCGGTGCAGGGCGTTGGCGATCTCGAGCGAGCCGTCGCCGCCGATGGCGATCAGGGCGTCCAGGCCTTGTCGGCGGAAGAGGGCCACGAGTTCGTCGGTGCGGTCCTTTTCGACCACGGTCCCGTTCTCCACCGTCACCGGGTAGCGCAGCGGATTGCCACGGTTCGTCGTCCCGAGGATGGTGCCTCCGAGATGCGTGATGCCCCGAACGGCGTTGCGGTCGAGCGGCACCAGCCATCCCTGGGGGTAGTCCGCCGGACAGAGCAGGCCGTTGTAGCCGTCCCGGATGCCCGCGCACTCCCAGCCGCGATTTGAAGAAGCGAGCACGATCGCTCGGATGACCGCGTTCAAACCCGGAGCGTCCCCGCCGCCGGTGGAAATGGCAATGCGTTGAATCGTCATTTTCCAGCCTTTCATTAACTGTTTAAATTATTTTTTAATTATAACAGATTCTGCTTGTTTTAGGCAGAAAATATAGTGTAGTTTTTTCCCCCGAATCTTTCGGGGCTGGCCTGAACGTTCGTTTTCAGATGCTCTTTCCAGGTTGCACGGATCGCCGTTCGAAAAGAGCGGCCAGGGATCTGAGAAAAAAAATGCAGTACTTCCTGAATGGCTTGCGGAGGCACGGCAGCAGGTGGATGCTTGCGGTTGGAGTCACGCTTCTAAGCGGCTGCACCACGGTGGGGCCGGATTACACCCGCCCAAGCCTCCAAGTGCTGGATCGATGGGTGCAGGCGGACGACAACCGGGTGCGGACCGATCCGGCCGATGCCCGCAGGTGGTGGGCAGCCTTTCAGGATCCGGTCCTCGAACGCCTCGTCAAACTGGCCTTGGCTCAGAACATACCGCTGCGTGTCGCCGGCGCCCGCGTTTACGAGGCGCGCGCCCGCCTCGGGATCGCCATCGGTGAGCAATATCCGCAGGTCCAGCAAGTTGTCGGATCCGGCACCTACAATCGCGAAAGCGAGCGGGCCCCGTCGGCACCCCAACGTTCGGCCGGTGCCGACTTCGATTACCGGATGGCACAGGTCGGAGCCACGGCTGTCTGGGAAATCGACTTCTGGGGCAGATTCCGGCGGGCGGTCGAGTCCGAGGATGCCAACTTCCTGAGCTCCATCGCCGCCTATGAAAACGCTCTGGTCAGCCTCACCGGCGAGGTGGCACGCACGTACGTTCTCATTCGCACCCTCGAAGAACGCCAGCGCATCGCCGTCGAAAACGTGGCCGTCCAGAAGGAAAGCCTGCGGATCGCCTCAGCCCGCTTCCAGGGCGGGGCCACCAGCGAACGCGACGTGCAGCAGGCGCTCACCCAGCTGTACAGCACCGAGGCCAGCATCCCCCAGATCGAGGCCAGCATCCGTCAAGCCCGCAACGGCCTCTGCACCCTGCTCGGCCTGCCGCCACGCAACCTGGATGACATGCTGCCAGAAAGCTCCGGCATTCCGAAAGCTCCGACGGAGGTGGTCGTCGGCATCCCAGCGGACCTGCTCCGCCGGCGCCCGGACATCCGCAGCGCCGAGCTCCAGGCTGCCGCGCAATGCGCCCTCATCGGCGTTTCCAAGGCGGACCTCTACCCCGCGTTCACCCTGACCGGGACGTTCGGGTTCCTCGCGAGCGACGTGGGCCGCTTCCATCTGAGCCAGATCGGGTCCGGCGCCAGCCGCACCGGCTCTTTCGGGCCGGCTTTCACCTGGAACATCCTCAACTACGGCCAGATCACCAACAGCGTTCGCGTGCAGGACGCCCGGTTCCAGGAGTCGATCTTCGCCTATCAGGACACGGTGCTGCGCGCCCAGCAGGAAGTGGAAGACGGGCTGGTCGGCTTCCTGCAGGCGCAGCTCCGCGTCAACCGCCTGGAGGAAGCGGCGGCGGCGGCCAAGCGCTCGGCTGATCTTGCGCTGATCCAGTACCGCGAAGGCGCCACCGACTACACCACCGTTCTGACCGCCCAGCAGGCGCTGCTCGCCCAGGAAGACAATTTGGCCGTCGGCCAGGGCGATGTGCCCCAAAACCTCATCGCCGTTTACCGCGCCTTGGGAGGCGGCTGGGAGGTGCGCGCCGGGGAGGGTTACCTGCCGTCCGACATCACCTCCGCCATGGGCCGCCGCACCGACTGGGGCGGGCTGCTCGCGCCGGCGGCCGTCCAGCCTCAAACGCCAAGGTCGCTCCTGACGCCTGACTGGTAGGAGGAATTCCATATGATTCGATGCTTCAACCGGTGTTTCTTCGCAACGGCGGCCGGCGTCGCGATGCTGGTGTGCGTGGCCGCATGCGACCGCAAAGAGAACAAGTTCGTCCCGCCGCCGCCGCCGCCGGTAAGCGTTAGCCGGCCGGTACAGCAGCCGGTGACCGACTACATCTACCTGACCGGCAACACCCAGGCGGTGGACCAGGTTCAGCTCGAGGCACGCGTCGAGGGTTTCCTGACCAGCATCCACTTCAAGGACGGGGACTCCGTCAAAAAGGGCGATCTGCTCTTCGTCATCGAGCAGGATCCGTATAAAGCCAAGGCCCAGCAGGCCGAAGGCCAGCTGGCCGCCGCCCAGGCTCAGCTGCTGCGCGCCAGCCAGGAGTACGACCGACAGCTTTCCCTGCTGAAGCAGAACGCCACCGCCAAATCGGAAGTGGAAAAGTGGAAGGCCGAGCGCGACGCGGCCGAGGCCAATCTCGTCGAGGCCAGGGCGAATCTGGATCTCGCCCGGATCAACCTCGGCTACACCCGTGTGACCGCGCCCTTCGACGGCCGCATGGACCGTCATCTGGTGACGCCCGGAAACCTCGTGGGCGCCGGCAAGCCCACGGCCCTCGCCACCATCACCCGCATGGACCCGATCTATACCTACTTCACCTTGAACGAACGCGACCTTGTCCGGCTGATGAAGACAACGGGCCGTCAGGTGAATTACCGGGAGACAGCCATTCCCGTTTCTGCCGGCATCGAGGGCGCGGAGGGCTACCCCCTTGAGGGGCGCCTCGATTTCGCCGCCACCGGGCTGGACCCGAACACGGGCACCATCCTGCTGCGGGCGGTCTACCAGAACCGCCGAAGCGCGACCGGGCAACTTCCGATGGTCCCGGGGATGTTCGTGCGCTTGCGCATCCCGATCGAAGTCCGCGAAAAGGCTCTGCTGGTTTCGGAGCGGGCGCTGGGGGTCGACCAGAGCGGCCGCTACCTGCTCGTGGTCAACGACCAGGCCGTCGTCGAACATCGACCGGTGAAGGTCGGCGCCGCCGTGAACGGCTTGCGCGTGATCGAAGAGGGGCTCGCAGCGGACGACTGGGTCGTCGTCAGCGGCGTTCAGCGTGCACGGCCCGGCGCCAAGGTGACGCCGGTCAGGGAAGGCGCAACCCCTCCCGCGGCGGGGCCCGCCCGATCATAACGGAGGCGACGCATGATTTCGCGGTTTTTCGTCGAACGGCCGATTCTGGCCAACGTCATCGCGATCCTGATCGTCATTCTAGGAGCCGTGGCGGTGCTGGGGCTGCCGGTCGCCCAATATCCCGAGATCACCCCTCCGACGGTGCAGGTCACGGCCACCTATCCCGGGGCGAGCGCCCGCGTGGTGGCCGACACCATCGCGCTGCCGATCGAGCAGCAGGTAAACGGCGTCCAGGATATGCTCTACATGCAGTCCACCAGCGCCAGCGACGGAACTTACAAACTGGTCGTCACCTTCAAGGTCGGCACCGATCTCGACATGGCCCAGGTCCTGGTGCAGAACCGGGTCGCATCGGCCGTGCCGCAGCTGCCGCTAGACGTGCAGAAGCAGGGCGCGGTCACCAAGAAGGTCTCGACCGCCATCCTGCAGGTCGTCAACCTTTACTCCCCCGATGGCCGCCACGACAGCCTGTTTCTTAGCAACTATGCCTGGATCAACCTGCGTGATGTGGTCGCGCGCCTTCCAGGGGTGGGCGACGTAATCGTCTTTGGGGTGGGTCAATACAGCATGCGGGTGTGGCTGGACCCCGAGCTGTTGAAAGCCTTCGGCCTCGACCCGAGCGACGTTGTCGGCGCCATCCAGCAGCAGAACCTGCAGGTGCCGGCCGGCCAGGTCGGCATGCCGCCGGCGCCGGCCGGACAGAACTTCCAGTTCCCGGTGAACGTGGCCGGCCGGCTGGACGAG
>JAUQXK010000043.1 GCA_030834695.1 Desulfobacterales bacterium | reverse complement strand
CATATCCGCACACTACGACGAGATCGCCCACTGCAACCACTGCGGCTTCTGCCAGACGGCCTGCCCGATCTTCCGCTCCACCGGCTATGAGGGCGGGGTCGCACGCGGCCGGCTGGCGCTGCTGCGGGCCGTGATCGAGGACCGGCTCCAATGGAGCCCCGAACTCGAAGAGCCTTTGTACAGCTGCCTGCTTTGCGGGGCCTGCACGAGCAACTGCTTTCCCGCCATACCGACCTCGGAGCTGGTCGTGACGGCGCGGTCCGAATACCTGGAGAAGGTCGGGCGAAAATCCATCCACCACCTGCTGTTCGACAAGCTGCTGCCCTACCCCCGGCGGCTGCATCTGGCCGCCCGCGCGGTCGCTCTGGGCAAGAACAGCGGCGTGAGCGAGCTGGCCCGTGCGCTGGGCCTGCTGCGCATCTTCGGCCGCGATCTGTCTCGGGCCGAGGAAATCGTCGACCGGCTGCCGGCGCAGCCGTTCCGGGCGCGCTTCGAACCCGCGGTTTACGAGGGGCAGGGCAAGAGCCAGCGGGTCGCCTATTTTGTAGGCTGCGGCGTCGACGTGGTGAGCCATTCGGCCGGGGAGGCCACCCTGGCGCTGCTGCGGCGCTTCGCCCGCAGCGTGGCCGTCCTTGACAACAATTGCTGCGGCCTTCCGGCATGGTCCTATGGCGACCTGCCTGCGGCGCGCAAGCTCGCGGGCAAAAACCTGCCGATGCTCGCCGCCGACGGCATCGACGCCATTGTCACCGACTGCTCGAGCTGCACCGGCTTCATTAAAAAATATCCGCGGGTCTTTCCCGAAAACGATCCGCAGCGCAAAGCCGCCGAATCCATCGCCGCCAGGGCCAGGGACGTCTCGGAATGGCTCGCGGCCGAGGTCATCCCTCACTCCCAGACGCTGCAGGGCAAACGCGTCACCTTCCACGACCCCTGCCACGCCGCCCGCGGCCAGGGCCTGGTGAAACCGCCGCGCGAGCTGCTGCGCCGGATGCCGGGTGCCGAATTCGTCGAGCTTCCGGAAGCCGACTGGTGCTGCGGCGGAGCGGGGTCCTATGCGCTCTCCCACTACGATCTGGCCATGCAGGTTCTCGACCGCAAGATGGCCAACCTGAAAAAGACCGGTGCCGACGTGCTCGTGACCACCTGTCCGGCCTGCATCATCCAGCTATCCTACGGCGTGCGCCGGCACGGGCTCAAGGTCCAGGTCAGGCACCTGACCGAAGTGATGTAAAAACGGCGCCGCAGGCCGCGATCCAACGTTGCGCGGCTTTTTGGAAATGCTCACATATCTTCGAATATGCTGCGCTTTCCAAAAAAAGCCGTGCGCCTTGGCTGACGGCCTGGGGCGCCGTTTTCAAACCCGGGAAAGCAATCCTCTTTTTTAAAATGTTGATGCGGCGTTCTTATGCCGCGACAACATTTTTTAAAATCCCGATGCCGTCGATCTCCACTTCCACGGTGTCGCCCGGCTTCATGGCGCTCGTCGTCCCCGGCGTGCCGGTGTAAATCACATCTCCCGGCAGCAGGGTTACGCACCGGCTGGCATGGCTCACTACCGTTGCGGCATCGAAGAGCAGATCGCTCAGGAACTGGGACTGCTTCACCTCGCCGTTGAGTCGGGTCTGCAGGCGGGAAGCCTTGTAGTCCAAGCCGACGGCAATCGCCGGCCCCAGCGGCCCAAAGGTGTCGGCTCCTTTGGCACGCCACCACTGCAGGTCGCCCCGTTGCCACTCGCGCTCGCTCACGTCGATCCCACAGGTATAGCCGAAGATGCAGCCGACTGCTTCCTCCGGCGAAACCCCCTTGGTTTTTCGGCCGATCACGACCACTAGCTCGCCTTCGTAATGCACATTCGTCGCTCCCTCCGGGATGACGATTTTGCCACCCGGCTCCAGCAGGCAGGAGGTCGGCTTCCAGAACAACTCCGGACGGACGGGTGCCGGGCGATCCCTCAGATGGCTCTTGTAATTCAGCCCCACCGCCAAAATCTTAGACGGTTCGCAGGGCCACAGAAGCCTGACCGCTTTGCGCTCGATTTTCGCGCCCGTTTCCTTCAGGGGCCCGAAAATATCTCCCTGGATCGGGGAGATAGTTGATCCGTCACCTTCGAGGATGCCGTAAACGATGGCCCCCTGGTGTTCATACCGCACGTATCTTCTGACAGATGGTTGCATTCATCCTCCTTCCCGAATTTTCTTCAAACAAGTTTCTATCTCAATAAAAAGGGATTGACAAGGTTGGCCGGTTCGGTTAACTAATTTCAATATATGGAATTAAATTCCACATAGTGGAAGCATTAAGTTGTCTCCCCGAAGGTATCAATCGATCCATGGCTCAAGAGACTTCGCTGGATAAGGCACTCAACGTGCTGGAAGCGATCGCCCAGGCGGGCGACTCCCGCCTGACCGCGCTGGTGGATGCAACCGGCTATCCGCCGGCCACCATCCACCGTATTCTCGCCGCGTTGACCCGACGCCGCTATGTGAGGCAGGACCCCGCGACGCGGAAATACACGCTCGGCCTGAAGTGCCTGGATATATCCTCGCGGCTGAAGGACAACCTGGAGATCATCACCGCAGCCAAACCGGTCATGCGCAAGCTGATGGAGGCGACCGGAGAGACGGTCAACCTGGTAAATTTTGAAAATATGGAGGCCGTCTACATCGACCAGATCTCCAACACCAAGTCCCTGCTGCGCATGTTCACCCGGGTGGGGGCACGGGTGCCTCTCCACAGCTCGGGTGTGGGCAAGGCCTTTCTCGCCATGCGCCCGCGGAAGGAGGCCGTCGAATATTTCAGGAGTGCGCAAAAAGTTCGCTACACGCAAAACAGCCTGATGAGGGAAGACGAATTTTTCCAAGACCTGGAAGAGACGCGGGCGCGGGGATACGCCATCGACCGGGAAGAGTTCGAAGAGGGAGTGGGCTGCATTGCAGCGGTTATTGCCCAAAACGGTGAAGTGGTCGGCGCCATGAGCATTTCGGGGCCGAGTTCCAGGCTTTTCGGGGCCAACACCGCCGAGCTGGCGGCCGAAGTCGTCCGGAGCGCCGACGCCATCTCGCAGCGTCTTTCAGAGCGTTAGGAAAGCAACCACAACAAGGGAGACAATCATGCCCAAGATGACAGCAATGGATGCAGCGGTTTCGATCCTGTACGACGAGGGGGTCCGCCACATTTTCGGAATCCCCGGGGCCGGGATCCTGCCGTTTTACAAGTCGATGAAGAACCACGGCAAAATCAAGCACCTGATCGCCCGGCACGAGGAAGGGGCCATTCACATGGCCGACGGCTATGCCCGGGCGATCAATACCGTGGGCGTATGCGCCGCCACTTCCGGCCCCGGCGCCTCCAATTTCGTCACCGGCCTTTACACCGCCCAGGTCGATTCCATCCCGGTCCTGGCCATCACCGGCCAGAACGTGCGGGCCCAGCTCGGGCGCGAAGCCTTCCAGGCCGTGGACATCGCTGAAATCTGCAAATCGATCACCAAAAAAAGCTACTGCATCAAGGAACCGGCCATGGTGCCGTGGGTGTTCCGGGAGGCTTTCAGAATTATGCGCGAGGGACGGCCGGGGCCGGTTCTGATCGACCTCCCGCTCGACGTGCAGAAGGGCGAGATCGTCTACGATCCGGAAGCGGATTCCTCGCTGACCTTTCAAGCGCAGGGCCCCAACCCGGCCGCGATCCGAAAGGCCATCGACCTGATCCTGGCCGCCAAACAGCCGGTCATGCTCCTGGGCGGCGGGGTCATCATCGCCGAAGCCTGCGACCTCTTCGTACAACTGGCGGAATACCTCCAGACCCCGGTAGTGACCACCTACATGGGCAAAAGCGGCATCCCGTACAGCCACCCCCTGGCGGCCGGCCACGTCGGCATCCAGTGCAACACCCGTTCCGGCAACAAGACTTTCCTGGAATCGGATCTCGTGCTGGCCCTTGGGGTGCGTTTCAACGACCGCCACACCGGGGATGTCGCGACGTACACGGCCAACCGCAAATTCATCCATATCGACATCGACCCCGGCCAGCTCGGGAAGAACATCATGCCCGAGCTGGCCATCGTTTCCGATGCGAAGAAGGCCCTTTCCGCCCTGCTTGAAGAAATCAAGAAGCGCCGGCCGGCCGCCAAGCCGGCCGCGTGGGCCGCGGCCATACCCGAGGTCAAGGCCGCTTTGAAGCGCAAGATGGACTACGACGGCATCCCCATCAAGGCGCCGCGGGTATACAAGGAGATCAACGAGTTCTTCGGGCCGGAGACCGTTTTCGTGACCTGCATCGGCCTCAACCAGATCTGGTCGGGTCAGATGCAGGAAATCGAAAAGCCGCGGCACTACCTGGACTGCGGCGGCGCCGGCCCGCTGGGCTGGGACCTGCCGGCCGCCATCGGCGCCAAGGTCGCGCGGCCGGACAAGCAGGTGGTGCAGGTCGTGGGCGATTTCGGCTTCCAGTTCTGCATGGAGGAACTGCCGGTCGCCGTGATGTACAACGTGCCCTTCATCATCCTGGTCCTCAACAACGGATACCTGGGCCTGATCCGCCAGGCCGAGAAGTATCTCTACGAAATGGAATGCGAAGTCGAGATCTGGTACGACGGCGTCAACGAGGGCCGCGGCTTTGATTTCGTGAAATTCGCCGAGGCCTGCGGCGCCAAGGGTGAACGGGTCACCGACCCCGGCCAGCTGAAAGCCGCCTTCAAACGCGCCCAGTCGGCCGGAGGCCCCTACGTCATCGACATCGTCCTGGAACAGACGACCGATTGCGCCATGGGAGCCTCCATTGCCAGCGTCCGCGAATTCGAATAAGAGAACCCCCAAAAATGCCTGGGGCGTCGCTTGACGCCCCAGGCATTTTTAATTTGGAATTCGACCGCCCGGGCAACCGACAGGCCCGCCTGTCTCGGAGGCGCTTCCGGTGGTGGTGACATCCCGCCAGTCATGCGCTATATAAATACACTGTTTAGGGCCGGACATCGAAAAAACTTCTTATCAGGCGCCCACGGGAGCTTACGCATGAAACCTACCGACTTAAAGGGAATTTTCCCACCCATCACGACCCCGTTCGTCGACGGGAAAGTGGCCTACGACAAGCTGGCCGACAACATCGCCAAGTGGAACAAGACCGGGCTCAAAGGCTACGTGGCCTTCGGGTCGAACGGCGAATACATCTACCTGAGCGAGGAGGAAAAACTCGAGGTCGTCAAGACCGTGGTGCAGTCGGCGGCGCCGGGCATGAAGATTATCGCCGGGACCGGCTGCGAATCCACCTGGCAGACCGTCGAATTGACCAATGCTTGCGCCAAGCTGGGCGCCCATGCCGCCCTGGTGGTGACCCCCTTCTATTACGGCGGGCGCATGAACGAAGCCGCGCTGTTTCAGCATTTTACGGCGGTCGCCGATCAATCCGCCATTCCCATTATGATTTACAACGTCACCAAGTTTACCAACATCAACGTCAGCGTCGGGTTGACCGCCAAGCTTTCGCGCCACCCCAACATCATCGGCATCAAGGACAGCAACGGCAACGTCAGCACCCTGGGCGAGATGGTGAGCGCCGTCGACGAGGATTTCAGCGTCCTCGTGGGCACCGCCGGCGCATTGTTCGGGGCATTGACATTAGGCGCCGTGGGCGGCGTGCTGGCCCTGGCCAACGTGGCGCCGCAGCTCTGCGTGCAGATCCTCGATCTGGTGGAGCAGGGCCATGTCGGGCCGGCGCGCAAGCTGCAGCTGCGGATGCTGCCGGTCAACACCGCGGTCACGGCCACTTACGGAGTGCCGGGCCTGAAGGCGGCTCTCGACATGCTGGGTTATTTCGGCGGCGACCCCCGGCCGCCGCTCCTGCCGGCCAGCGAGAAGGAGCGCAGCGAAATCCGGGAGATCCTGAAAAAAGCCGAACTGCTGGGTTGATGGCCGCTTCCGCAACCGTGGCGGTGATGGCCGGAGAAAAACCATGCGAAAGCTCATGATCGTCATGACCGTGTTCCTTCTGACAGCGGCGGCCGGATGCGCCAGCCCCCGCATCAAACTTTTTCCGAGCCAGACCGACCCGCTGCAGGAATTCACCCTCGAAGGCAAGACATCCGAAAAAATCCTGCTGCTTCCGATCCGCGGCGTCATCTCAGACAATCCCGAGGCGGGACTGCTGCGCACGCGGCCGAGCACGGTTCAGGAGGCGGTCTCGCACCTGCGCAAGGCGGAGAAGGACCCGCTGGTCAAAGCCGTCGTGCTGCAGTTGGATTCCCCCGGCGGTTCGGTGACGGCCAGCGACGTGCTCTACAACGAAATCCGTCGGTTCAAGGAACGCACCGGCCGCACGGTGGTGGCGGCAATGATGGACGTCGCCGCGTCCGGCGCCTACTACATCGCGCTGCCCGCCGACGTGATCGTGGCGCATCCCACCACCATAACGGGCTCGGTCGGGGTGATCTTCATCCGGCCCAAGGTCACCGGGTTGATGGAGAAGATCGGTGTCGGCGTGGAGGTGAGCAAGTCCGGCCAGAACAAGGACATCGGCTCGCCGTTCCGGGCAACCACGCTGGAGGAGGCGGGCATCTTTCAGGCGATGACGGATCAGCTGGCCGGACGCTTTGTCGATCTCGTCCGCAAGCACCGCGGATTTGACTCCGCGGCGCTTGCGGCGGTATCCTCCGCCCGGGTTTACCTGGCCGAAGAGGCCCTCAACCTCAAGCTGGTGGACCGCATCGGCTATATGGAGGACGCCCTCGCCGAAGCCCGACAGCACGCCGGTCTCCCGGAGGAGAGCAAGGTCATCGTCTATCGCCGCACGGAATACCCGGACGACAACATCTACAACCCCACCACGTCCTACGAGGGGGGCCGCTCGGCGGTGATTTTCGACACGGGCCTTTCGCGCCTGATCCCGGCCCTGCCGGCGGGCTTCTACTACTTGTGGCATCCGGGCTCTGACTGAGAGCGCCCCCGGGCGTCTGAAAAGTGAATTCGCACCATGCACAAGAAAACCCCTCTGAACGAATGGCATGTGCGCAGCGGCGCTCAGATGGGCGTGTTCGGCGGCTACGCCATGCCGCTATGGTACCCGTCCGGCGCCAAGCACGAACATCTGAGCGTGCTTCTGAACGCGGGCCTTTTCGACACGAGCCATATGTCTTCAATCGCCGTGAGCGGCACCGGTGCATTTGACCTTCTGCAATGGTGCTTCTCGAAGAATCTCTCCGCCGGCATGGGGGGCGGCAACGCCCCACTCGCCCCGGGTCGGTCCGTCTATGGGGTTTTCCTCGACCCGAACGGACACCTGATCGACGATGCCGTCGTCTTCCGCCTGGCGCAGGCCGACTTCCTGGTGGTCGTCAATGCCGGCATGGGTGCGGCCGTCGCCCGCCATCTCACCGTGAACGCCGCCGGCCGGGACGTCGGCATCCTCGACCTAACCGACCGGCTGGGTAAGATCGATGTTCAGGGCCCCCAGGCCGCCAGGGTGCTCGGCCGGGTCCTGAAGGATCCGGCGGCGGTTTTCGAAAAACTGAGCTTCTTTTCCTTTAAAGGGCATTTCGACCCGGCCTCGCCTTTACCGCGCAGCGTGGCCCTGTTGGACGGCACCCCCATCCTGTTGTCGCGGACGGGCTTCACCGGCGAGTTCGGCTTCGAGGTGTTTGTCCAATCCGCCCACCTGCAGCGCGTGTGGGAAATGATCCTCACAATGGGCCGCGACCTCGGCCTCACACCCTGCGGCCTTGCCGCTCGCGATTCCCTGCGGACAGGCGCGGTTCTGCCCCTGTCCCATCAGGACATCGGCGCCTGGCCGTTCGCCAACAACCCTTGGCTCATCGCCTTGCCTTACGATGCGGACCGAACCGGGTTCACCAAAAACTTCATCGGCGCAGAAGCCCTGCGGCATCCGGCGGATGCCGAATATACCTACCCGTTCGTCGGCAGCGACCCGCGCAAAGTCGCCATCGAGGACCCTGCGGTGGTATTGGATCTGGAAGCGCTGGCGATCGGAAAAGCCCTGACCTGCACGACCGACATGGGCATCGGCCGGCATGGGGACCGGATTTACAGCGTCGCGAGCCCCGACAAGCCGGCGGGTTTCGAGCCGAAAGGCCTCGGCTGCGGCTTTGTGAAGGTAAAACGCCGGTTGAACCCCGGGGACCGCATCGATATCCGAGACCGGCGCCGCAGCATCCGGGTCACGATCGCAAACGACATCCGCCCGGATCGCACGGCGCGCCGCCCCATCACGACCATGATTTAATCTTCGGAAGCGGCATCTTCCGCAGACAGCTTCCGGAGCGCTCCTTTGGGCGGATGCCCATTGCCGCCGATGATCTTCTGGACCTGCTTCGTTACCTGCACCCGTTCCAGAATACCGGTCAGAGCCTTCACACCTTTTTGCAGCCGCTCGGAGCTGGATGTCATCTCCAGAAAACGCTGGCGCTCCGCGTGGGTGAAGCCTTCGAGCGCCGGGATGGCGAACGACAGCTCTTGAGCACTCTCAACGTCAAGCGCCTCAATGGCTTCGCCCAGGTGGCCGGCGTCGCCCAGTTTGGCCAGCAGCGTGCGCGCCGCTTCAAAGGCCTCTGAATCGTCCGTTTCTTCCGCATCCTCGATGAAGTGAACATCGGCCTCGATGTAGGGCTTTTCCTCGACCAGGGCTTCTGTAAAGAAACGCCGTTCTCCGCGCGTCAGAATGTCCATACGGCCGTCTTCGTAGCGGTGCAGGACGTTGATGACGCGGGCGGTGCATCCGACGGAGCGGATGGATTGCCCGTCGAACCAGACGATTCCAAAGGGAGCGCTTTCCTCCAGGCACCCGGCGATCATTTGTTTGTAGCGTTCCTCGAAAATGTGCAGAGGCAGCGGCATGCCCGGCAGCAGCACCAGCCCGAGCGGGAAAAGCGGTATGCGGTTCATGCGATCTCCTTCCGTCCGACGATCTCGACGACCGGCTTATTCAATTATCAGATTATTTGAGATAGTGTCTATCCAGCTCGAAAGGAAACACCATGCCTGACGATCCTGAGTCCCTCGACCTTCTGCCCCGCGAGCCCATCGATGCCATCATCGATCCGATCCGGCGCTTCCTGCACATCGAAGCCACGAGCGGCGTTTTGCTGGTGGCCGCCACCTTGACGGCGATCATCGCCGCCAACTCCCCGGCCGGCGAGGCCTTCAGCGTTTTCTGGCAAACGCCGGTCGGCCTAAGGTTCGGCTCGGCGCAGCTGGAGCTGTCCCTGCAGCACTGGATCAACGATTTCCTGATGGCCATCTTTTTCTATGTGATCGGCCTGGAAGTCAAACGGGAGCTGGTCAAGGGCGAGCTGCGCGACCTGCGCCGCGCGGCCCTGCCTCTTGCCGCCGCCTTGGGCGGCATGATCGCACCGGCGGCGGTCTATCTCCTGCTCCAGCACGGGACCCCCGGCGGAAGGGGCTGGGGCATCCCCATGGCCACGGACATCGCCTTCGTCGTGGGCTGTCTGGCGGTGCTCGGCAAACGCATCCCGATCAGCCTGCGGATCATGCTGCTCTCGCTCGCCATCGCCGACGACATCGGCGCCATTCTCGTCATCGCCGTCGGCTACACGGCGCAGCTCGACGGGTCGGCGTTGGTGCTCAGCGGCTGCGGCATCGCGGTCATCTTCGCCTGCATGAAGCTCGGCGTGCAAAACCTGGGCGTCTACCTGATTTTGTCGGCGGGAGTGTGGTTCGCAGTTCATGCCTCCGGCATTCACGCCACCATCGCCGGAGTGATCCTGGGGTTTCTCACGCCGTCCCAGGCCTGGATCAGCGAACAGCGCCTCGGACGCATCATCAACACCACCATCGACTTCATGCAGGGCGCGGATTCGCGCTCCTCAGATAAGCGCTATGCCGCTCTACGCCGGATGGAACGCGCCGCCCGCAGATCCATTTCACCTCTGCGGCGCTTCGAAGTCGGGCTGCATCCGTGGGTGGCCTTCGTGATCATGCCGATCTTCGCCCTGGCCAACGCCGGGGTTCGCGTCGACGCGTCGGCCCTTGCGGATCCGGTGGCCGTCGCCGTCGCTCTGGGGCTCTTGATCGGCAAACCGGCGGGAATCGTCCTGTTCAGCTGGCTGGCGGTCAAGGCGGGGATGGCCAAGCTGCCGCCCGGCGTGGGTTGGGCGGCGGTATGGGGCGGCGGCATCCTGGCCGGCATCGGGTTCACCATGGCCATTTTCATCGCCAGCCTGGCCCTGGAAGGCACGCTGCTGGCCGCGGCCAAGGTGGGGATTCTGGGCGGCTCGCTGGCCAGTGCCGTTCTCGGGGTCATCGTCCTGACGGCAGCCCTGCCGAAGTCCCGTTAAGCCGGCAGGCAGACGCTTCCGGGTTCGAATGGGGCCCGGCCGCTCTTCCGCTCCTTTTCAACCTATAAGCAAATCTCTTTTCCCCCGGGGTGCCCTTCCGGGCGCGCCTGACAAAACCAAATGCCATCCCGACCGGTCCGGGGTGGCATTTGTTGCCTGACATAACCTTCTTTGCGTTAGCAGAACGGCATTTTGCTTTTGGGTTTTTAAAACGCCCCGCGCGGCATGGCCAATGTGCTCCCGGCTGAGCGAAGCAGCACCCTTCGGGCCGATAAAAAGTGCCGGATAACGTCGAGAGGCTCAACGGCACGCCGGGATGGGATATTCCGGTCGGACTTCGGTGCCGAAAGCCACGTTCATGGCTTCGTCAATCCGTTCCACCAGCACGATGCGCAGCGTATCGCGGATCTCCTGAGGAATGTCGTCGAGATCTTTTTCGTTGCGCTTCGGCAGGATCACCGTGGTCAGGCCCGCCCGGTGCGCGGCCAGCATTTTCATCTTGATCCCACCCACCGGCAGCACCCGTCCGCGCAGGGTCACCTCGCCCGTCATGGCCACATCGCCGCGCACGGTCCGGCTGCTGAAAAGGCTTGCCATGGCCATCACCATGGCAACACCGGCGGACGGCCCGTCCTTGGGGACCGCGCCGGCCGGAACGTGCAGGTGCACGTCGGTGGCTTCGAACGCAGTCGGGTCCACGCCCAGCGGCTCGGCCTTGGAGCGGATGTAGCTGTGGGCGATCTGGGCGCTTTCGCGCATGACGTCGCCCAGATGCCCGGTGAGGGTGAGGCCGCCCTTGCCTTTCATGCGCGCGGCCTCGATGAAGAGAATGTCGCCGCCGACCGAGGTCACGGCCAATCCCGTGGCAATGCCGGGGATTTCGATGTTCTCCGAGCGCTCGGATTCAAACGCCTCCTTTTTGAGCTGGGTACGCACCAGTTCGGGAGTGACGACCACATGGGTCCACTGCTGGCCGACGATCTTCACGATGCTCTTGCGGCATACGGCCCCGATCCGGCGCTCCAGGCTTCGAACCCCGGCCTCGCGGGTGTAGTCCTGAATGATCTTGCGCACGGCGTCGTCCGTAAAGGTGATCTCTTCATCCTTGAGCCCGTGGGCGTTGAGCTGCCGCGGCACCAGGTGGCGTTTGGCGATCTGCAGCTTCTCATATTCCGTGTAACCGTCCAGCGGGATGATTTCCATGCGGTCGCGCAGAGGCGCCGGGATGGTTTCAAGCTGATTGGCCGTGGTGATGAAGATGACGTCGCTCAGATCGAAGTCCACGTCCAGGTAATGATCCCGGAAGGCGTGGTTCTGCGCCGGATCGAGCACTTCCAGCAGCGCGCTGCTGGGATCGCCGCGCCAGTCCATGCCGATCTTGTCGACCTCGTCCAGCATGAACACGGGGTTGCGGGTGCCCGCCCGCTTGATCGCCTGGATGATGCGGCCCGGCATGGCGCCGATGTAAGTGCGGCGATGGCCGCGGATCTCGGCTTCGTCGCGCATCCCTCCCAGGCTCATGCGGGTAAAGCTGCGGCCCAGCGCCCGGGCGACGCTCTTGCCCAGGCTGGTCTTGCCGACGCCCGGAGGCCCGGCGAAGCACAGGATCGCCCCCATGGCTTCGGACACCGACCCGTTGTCGGCGGCCCGGTTCGACCCGAGCTCGTTCACCCGCTTGCGCACCGCCAGATACTCGATGATGCGTTCCTTCACGTCCTGGAGCCCGTAATGGTCCTCGTCGAGCACGGTGCGGGCATGCTCGATGTCGGTGCAGTCCGCGCTCGTCTTCTTCCACGGCAGGTCGGCCAGCCAGTCGAGATAGGTCTTGATCATGCTGGCCTCGGGCGCGTGCGGCGACATGCCCTGAAGGCGCTTGAGCTCGCGCTCCGCCTCCTTGCGGGCCTCCTCCGGCAGCTCGGCCTTTTGAATCTTGTCAACGTAGTCGTCGATTTCCGGCCGGCCCTCTTCGGGCTCGCCCAATTCCTTTTGAATCGCCTTCAGCTGCTGCCGCAGGAAGTAATCCTTCTGGGCCTTGTCCATCTCCTCGCGCGCGTCGCTCTGGATCTTCTGGCCCAGGGACAGCACCTCCTTTTCCCGGCTGAGATGGCTGATCAACAAGCGCAGCTTGTCCTTGACGTTGTCGACCTGCAGAATTTCCTGGGCCTTGTCTATCTCAATATTGGCGTAATTGGCCACCACGTAAGCCAGATAATGCGGGTTCTTGATCTGGGCCAGGAAATCCGCAGCCTCTTTGGGGTAGTCCGGCGAGAGCGTCACGACCTCCCGCGCCAGATCCGACAGGCTGCGGTGCAACGCGTTGGTTTCGAGGTCTTCTTCCAAGGTCTCCGCGACCGGCGCGACACGTGCCTTCAAATAGGGGTGATCCGCTGTCCAGAACTGGACCCGGAAGCGCTCCAGGCAGTGCACGATGACGTTCAGGTGCTTCTCCGCCGTTTGCGCCACGCGCTCGATGCGGGCGATGGTTCCCACTTCATAGACCTGCCCGGGCACGGGTTCCTCGATCTTGGGATCCTTCATGGCCACCAGGCCGATGAGATGATCGGCTTTCTGAGCGTCTTCGACCAACTGGATCGAACGGGAGATGCCGACCGAAAGCGGAATGATGGTGTACGGAAAAGCCACGGTGTTTCGCAGCGGCAGGATCGGCAGTTCCTCGGGGATATCCTGCGCGGACAGCCGCCGGGGGTTGCCCTCGGCATCGGCCGCGATGCTGAAGATTTTTTTAGGGGTCGTCATTGATGCGTCTCCATGATCAGTGCCAATCGGATTGGAACCCTTGTTTTGCATTTGCTTGATTTGAAGCTAATGCCTCGGCAGGTATTGTAAAGCCGGATATCCTGGTTTAGCCTGAGCGTAACGATTGGGTTCGATCATATGACTCCGGCAAGTGAATAGGCGCAACGTAAGCCGAGGTCCGCCGATGACCGACATGGCCGCATTGAACCTATTACCGGAGTAATAACATAGGGCTCGGCAGGAGGATTTCATGTCAAAACCGATCCTGGCCGCGATGGTCATTCTGGTCGTGGTGACAGCCGTCGGCTGCCGGCGGGTGCATGAGGCCGTTCCCGTGCACGCCGTACCCGGACAGGTGCCGGAGTCTTTTCAGATGATCTACCGCGAACTCGATGCGGAGTTTCATCGGCAACTACCGCTCGTTCCACTTCCCTGGGAACAAAAGAAGAGCCGTACGGCGTTCGGGGTGGAGCTACTGGCGGCCGGCAGCCACCGCGCAGACGCCTTGCTGGACGAGCACGCATTGGCGGCGAGCGCGCTCACGCTGGACCGCCTGAAAGCTCTGGGCGTGCGCTGCGTGTCCCTTAGTTTGCACCACCCCATACTGACGGGTGCCCATCCGCGAGCCCTCGAATACCGGGCCTTTTACCGCGGCCTGGCCGCCGAGATCCGCCGCCGGGGCCTGGCGCTCGTGGTCGCGATGGGATCGGCTTTCCGGGAACCCGAACTGAGCCGAATCGGGGCGGATTACCGCGGGCTCAGCCGCGAGCGCTTCGGCGCCGGACTGCGCGAGATGGCCGAAGCCGTCATCGCCGACATCCGGCCGGACTACCTGACCCTGTTGTCCGAACCGGACACCCAAACCCGCAACACGGGGCTGGCTTTTTCTCCGGCCGAATTTGCAGCGGTCGTGAAACGGGTGGCTCGCGACTTAAAGCAGCCGGGAATCAGGTTCGGGGCCGGCGCCGGGACCTGGACCGCGCTGGAGTATTTCAAGGCCTTGGCCGAGATCCCGGAGCTGGATTACCTCGATCTGCACATCTATCCGATTCAGTACGGCTTCGCCGCCGAACGGGCAATTAAAGCGGCGGACATCGCCCGCTCCCACGGCAAAGGACTCGCCATCGGCGAGGCCTGGCTCTACAAGGCCTGGGGCCGGGACCTCAGCCGCATTTCCCCCGTGGAGGCGTTCGGTCGGGATATGTATTCCTTTTGGCAGCCGCTCGACGAGCATTTCATCGATCTGGTGGTGAACCTGGCCCATCATATCGACGCCGAGTTCTGCTCGTTTTTCTGGATGAAATACCTATACGGCTACATCGATTACAGCGCGGATACCAGCCGGCTCGACCCCGGTGAACGCATGAAAATGAGCGACCGGGTGGCCGATGAAAATATCCTCAAGGGGGTCCTCAGCGCAACCGGAGAAAAATTCAAGGAAATGATCAAACCCTGAAAGCTTCACGCGCCGGCAGCCGGTGCGCTATTACTCCGGCAATACAATTTGTCTAATTCGGCCATTTCCTTCATCGGCGGCTCAAGTTGCACCTGTTCACTTGCCAGAGCAATAAAAACAGTTCTTGACAGCCGGATCGAATTTACCTAAAGCTGGGGAAAAATTTAAACAGTGGACACGTTCGAACATGATGGGACGCTTCTTTGGTTTTTGCTGGTTTAGAAGCGTCCATCCGGGCCGGTAGTTCAATCCCTGACATACAGCCCCGGATGGACCGATGTAGGTCTGTCCGGAGCTTCGCGGTTCGTTAAGCCCCGAGACCTAGCCTCGGGGCTTAATGCATTTTGAAGCCATTACGTGCCAAGACAGCAAGGAGAGAGGATTCATGATTCTGGAACTGGACAAGGACCTGACGCCGGAGGGCAAGGCGGATCTCATCCGCAAGCTGAAGGCCAAGCACTGCGATTGCCGGGAACTGCCGCCGACCGAAGCCGAACGCATCGGCATTCTCGGAAAGCCCGGGGTCGAGGAGGATGAGCTGCGGCGATTTCCGGGAGTTGCGAAGGTGGTTCGCGTTAGGACCCCCTACAAGCTGGTCGGGCGGGAGATGCACCCGCAGGATACGCTGGTGCGGGTGGGCGATGTGGTCATCGGCGGGGAGAACATCGCCGTTGTCGCCGGGCCCTGCGCGGTTGAAAGCCTGGAGCAGACCCTCACCATCGCCCGGGAGGTCAAGAAAGCCGGGGCGGCTTTGTTCCGCGGGGGGGCGTTCAAACCGCGCACCTCGCCCTATTCGTTCCAGGGCATGGAGGAACAGGGCCTCAAAATTTTGGCCGAGGTGCGCGAGGCGCTCGGCATCCGCGTGGTCACCGAGATGACCTCCCCGTCCCAGGCCGACCTGATGATGAAGTACATCGACGTCGTCCAGATCGGCGCCCGCAACATGCAGAATTTCGAGCTGCTCAAGTGCGCGGGCCGGATGGGCAAACCCGTACTGCTCAAGCGCGGGCTGGCGGGGACGATCGAAGAATGGCTCATGTCCGCCGAATATATCCTGTCGGAAGGCAACAGCCAGGTGGTGCTCTGCGAGCGCGGGATCCGCACCTTCGAACCCTACACCCGCAACACTCTGGACCTGTCCGCGATTCCGGTGCTCAAGAAGCTGACGCACCTGCCCATCGTGGTGGACCCGAGCCACGCCACCGGTATGCGCGAAAAGGTCAGCCCCATGGCGCGCGCGGCCGTCGCCGCCGGCGCGGACGGCCTGATGATCGAGGTGCACCACGATCCGGACCACGCGCTCTCGGACGGTCCCCAGAGCCTGTACCCGCACCAGTTCCGCCAGCTCATGCGGGATATCTACGTCATCGCGCCCGTCATCGGCAAACAGCTCGACTTCGCTCATCTCGACCGGGTGCAGCTGATCGAACGCAAGCGCCGGACCGGAACGGCCCGGCGGCGCGCCGCCTTTGTGGGCCGCATCGGAACCTTCAGCCACAAGGCCTGCCTGCAATACTTCGGCGAGGCGGCCGAGGCGGTGCCGATGCCGACCTTCCAGTCCATCTTCGAAGCCGTAAAAACCGGAGGGGCCGACAACGGGATCGTACCCCTCGAAAACTCGCTTTCCGGCAGCATTCACGAGAACTACGACTTGCTGCGCGAATACGATCTGCGCATCATCGGCGAGATCAAGATCCGCATCCTGCACAACCTGCTCGCCAAGCCCGGCACCGACCTCGCCGCGGTCAAGCGAGTGCTATCGCACCCCCAGGCGTTCGAGCAGTGCCGCCAGTTCCTGGAGCAGCACAGCTGGGAGCTCGTCGCCGTCAGCGACACTGCGGGCGCCGCCGAACGCGTGAGCGGCTCCGAAAGCCCCGGGGATGCGGCCATCGCCAACATCGCCGCAGCGGAGGCCTACGGGCTGACGGTCATCGCCGAAGGCATCGAAACCAACCCGCGCAACTACACGCGGTTTGTGGTCGTCGGCCGGGAACCCATCGAACCCCGCAAGGCCGCCAAGACATCGCTCATCTGCTCGGCGCGCAACGAGCCCGGCGCGTTGTTCGCCATCCTGCGCGTCTTCGCCGACAACCAGATCAACATGATCAAGTTGGAGTCCCGGCCGATCCCCGGCGAGCCCTGGAGGTACATGTTCTACATCGACCTGGAGGCCGACCTGGAGTCGCCGGAGCTGGCGGCGGTGCGCAAGGAAATCATCGATCGGAGCGAGTACCTCAAAATACTCGGCTGCTATTGAGCGGATGGTTGCGGCAGGCGGCGGCTGAAATCCCGCTCCGACGGCAAGTGACGCAATCGAATCAAACGTATTTTACTGCCGGAGTCATAAATGGCAGGCCACCTGGTGGCCGTCCCCCACATCCCTCAGAATAGGGGTTTCCCGTGCGCAGCGGTCCTGGCGGACAAAACAGCGCGGGTGGAAATTGCAGCCCGGAGGCGGGTTGAACGGGCTCGGCACATCACCGGGAAGCAGGATCTTCTCACGGCGCAGGTCGGGGTCGGGAATCGGCACCGCCGACATCAGGGCCCGGCTGTAAGGGTGCAGCGGGTTCGAATAAAGCGCTTCGGCCGTGGCGACTTCTACGATGCGGCCGAGGTACATCACCGCCACGCGGTCGCTGATGTGCTCCACGACGCTCAGATCATGGGCGATGAAAATATAGGAAAGGTCCAGCTGCTCCTGGAGCTGGGCCAGCAGGTTGATGACCTGGGCTTGAATGGATACATCCAGGGCCGAAACCGGCTCGTCGCAGACGATGACCTTGGGGTTCAAGGCCAGCGCGCGCGCGATGCCGATGCGCTGGCGCTGCCCGCCGGAGAACTCATGCGGATACCGGTTCATGGTTGCCGTGTGCAGGCCCACGCGGTGCATGAGGTGCGCCACCCGCTGCCGGGTTTCAGCGGCAGAGATCTTTAAATGGTTGCGAATGGGCTCGGCAATGATATCGCCCACGTTCATGCGCGGGTTCAGAGAAGAAAACGGATCCTGAAAAATGATCTGGAAAGACGCCCGGATTTTGAGCATCTCTCCGCGATCGAGTTCAAGCAGGTTCTGGCCGTTGAAGGCCACGCGACCGGCCGTCGGCTCGATCAGCCGCAGCAGACAGCGTCCGACCGTGGTCTTTCCGCAGCCGCTTTCGCCGACCAGTCCGAGGGTTTCCCCGCGCTTCAGGCTGAAGCTGACGTCGTCCACCGCTTTGACATAGCCGACGGTCCGGTTCAAGACGCCCTTTTGAACCGGAAAGTATTTCTTGAGGTTTTCGACTTCGAGCAGCGCCATGCGTTCTCTACACCGTTTCCAGCCAACAGCGGACCCGGCGGTGTTCGCCGAGCAAGACCATGGGCGGAGCTTCATGGCAGCACCTCGGCGCGACCTGCGGGCAGCGCGGATGGAACCGGCAGCCGGCCGGCATGCGCAGGGGGCTGGGGACCATTCCCGGAATTTCCTGCAGCCGCCGATTGGGCCGCTGGCCTCTGCCGATCACCGGCACGGAGCCCAACAGGCCCCGGGTGTAGGGGTGCCGGGGGTCCTTGAACAAGTCCCGCACCGGGGCCTCTTCCATGATTTGGCCGGCGTACATGACGATCACGCGGCTGGCCGTTTCGGCGACAATCCCCAGGTCATGCGTAATCAGGACGATCGCCGTGTTCAGCTCTTGCTTGAGCTGCATCATGAGGCTCATGATCTGGGCCTGGATGGTGACGTCCAGCGCGGTCGTGGGTTCATCGGCCAGGATCAGTTTCGGCCCGCAGGATAGCGCCATCGCGATCATGGCCCGTTGCCGCATCCCGCCTGAAAACTTATGCGGATACTGGGCCGCCCGGATCTCCGGGCTTGGGATCTGAACCTTCTGAAGCATTTCCACCGCGCGCTGCCAGGATTCCCGGCGGGACAGCCGTTGATGCAGACGCACGCCTTCCGCGACCTGCTCGCCGATGGCGAGCACCGGATTCAGGGAAGTCATCGGTTCCTGGAAGATCATGGAAATCTCGCGGCCCCTTACGGACCGCACCGCATCCGCGTCGAGTTGCAACAGGTCCCGTCCTCCGAAAAGGATCCGGCCCTCGATGCGAGCGGGCGGACACCGCAGCAGCCGAAGGATCGAGAGCGCGGTCACGCTCTTGCCGCAGCCGCTTTCACCCACCAACCCCAGCGTCTCGCCCGCATGCACATCGAAGTCGATCCCGTCCACGGCGGTCACCACGCCGTCCATGGTATCGAAGCGCGTATACAGATTCTCGACGCGCAGGAGCGGTTCAGCGTTGACGGTCATCTATCGAAGCTTCCAGAGAACACGCTTTTTCCCGACGGCTGGGCCCAACGCTCAAGTTCAAGGCGCGCGAGTCCCGCGTCCCGAGGCGTACGCCCCGTACGCCGCAGTGACCGCGGGATGAAGCGCAACGCAGAAATTGGGCTTCCGGCCAGGCCGTCATATTTTGAACCGCGGGTCTAGGGCATCCCGCAACCCGTCGCCGAGCAGGTTGAAGCTCAGGACGGCCAGGAAAATAGCGATGCCGGGAAATGTCGCGACGTGCGGGGCGTTGAACAGAT
Source organism: Desulfobacterales bacterium (assembly GCA_030834695.1). GTDB lineage: Bacteria > Desulfobacterota > Desulfobacteria > Desulfobacterales > SpSt-501 > SpSt-501. The sequence continues at coordinate 13,364 of JAUQXK010000043.1, read as the reverse complement.
ACGCGCGCGCGGAGCCCAGCATAGCCCCCCATTCGGGCGTGGGCGGCTGCACCCCGATTCCCAGAAAGCCGAGGCCGGCGGCAAAGAGGATCGCGGTTCCCATTCCCAGGCTCGTCTGAACGGTAATAGGCACCATCACGTTCGGCAGGATGTGCCGAAGCAGGATCATTCCGTCGCGGGTGCCGGCCGCCCGGGCGGCCTCCACGTAGACCTCCTCCCGCACCGTGAGGACGCAACTTCGCACCAGCCGGATGTAGAGCGGAATCATGCTGATGCCGATGGAGATGACCGTGTTGTTGATTCCAACCCCCAGAACCGAAACCAGGGCGAGCGCCAGCAGAAAACCGGGAAACGCCAGCATGGCGTCGGTCGCCCGCTGGATGAGAAAATCGACTTTGCCGCCGAAGAACCCGGAAATCAGACCGAGCGGCACGCCGATCAAAAGACCGACGGCGATCACCCCGACGGCGATCAGCAGGGAAATCCGCGCGCCATAGATGACGCGTCCGAGAATGGAGCGCCCCAGCTCGTCCGTTCCCAGCGGGTCCTTGAAGGAAGGCGGCTCTAACGCCAGGATCAGGTTCGGGGCCGCCGGATCCCCCCGGAAGAGAACCGGTGCCAGCAGAGCACAGAAAACATAAAGCAACAGCAGGACGCCTCCGGCGACAGCTGCCTTGTTGCGCCGCAGCTTTACCCAGAAGCGCCGCCAGCGGTTTTCGGACGGGAGCTCTGCCGGCCGGCAGACATTCGGTTCGGTCTCTTCACTCATAGCGGATGCGCGGGTCGATCACGACGTACAGGATATCGACGGCCAGATTCACCAGAATGTAAAGCAATCCGAAAATGAGGATGGTTCCCTGGATCACGGGATAGTCGCGGGCCAGAATGGAATCCACGATCAGCCGTCCGATGCCCGGCCAGGCAAAGACGGTCTCGGTCAAAACGGCCCCGCCGAGAAGCAGGCCGAACTGGAGCCCCACCACCGTCACAATGGGGATGAGCGCGTTCTTGAGCGCATGCTTGATGACCACGACCTCTTCCTTCAGGCCCTTGGAACGGGCGGTGCTGATATAGTCCAGGGAGAGCGTTTCGAGCATGGTGGAGCGCGTCATGCGGGCGATGAACGCCACCACAAAAGAGGCCAGGGTCACCGACGGAAGCACCACATGCTGCCAGCTTCCCGTGCCGCCCGCCGGAAGCCACCGCAGGACAACGGCGAAAACCACCACCAGCATGAGCCCCAGCCAGAAGACCGGCATGGATATTCCGAAAAGGGCCCCCATCGTCACGGCATAGTCCACCCAGGTGTAGGGCCGCACGGCCGAGATCACCCCGGCGGGGATCCCGAACAGGCAGGCCAGACCGATGGCCACGACGGCCAGCAGCGCCGTGTTCGGCAGCCGGGCCCAGATCTCCTCGATGACCGGGTTCTGAGTGCGGGCGGAGCGGCCCAGGTCCAGGCGCACGAGGCGTCCGAGGTAGGAAAGGTACTGCTCGTAAACCGGCCGATCCAGGCCGAGCTGTTTTCGGATCGTCTCGATTTCCTCGGGAGACGCCATCTGCCCGGCGAGCACCTGCGCGGGGTCGCCGGGCAGCATGCGCAGCATGAAGAACAGCAGAATCGAAATCCCGACGAGTACGGGGATCATCGAAAAGAGCCGTTTGATGACGTAATTCAGCATCGATACCGCACTCGGTGGCGTGCGAATGCCGGCGGGAGGCCGGACGGGTAGAACCCGGCCCCCCGCCCGGCACCTAATTCAGGGTGACGTACTGCGGGTAGAATTTTTCAGTCGGCGTCACCACCATGCCCTTGATTTTGCTCGAGTAGGCGATGACGAACTTTTCGACGTGCAGCCAGATCCAAGGACAGTCGTCCCAGACCTTCTGCGACGCCTTTTTCAGCAGGTCCAGGCGCTTCTGGGGATCCTGCTCTTTGCGGGAGTCCTTCATGATGGCGTCATACTCCGCGTCGCAGTAAAACGCCGACCCGAGCCCCTTGGGGGGATTGACCTCGCAGGTGAACTGCCCGTAAAGGCCCATGTCCGCATCCAGGATGAGCGGCCCCCAGCCGAGCAGGAAGACTTCCAGCTCGGTTTCAGCCAGAGGCTTGAGCAGGCCCGCTGTATACGTCGGCCAGTCGTAGGTCCGCAGTTCGATCTTTACGCCGATCGCCTGCAGGTAAGCCTGAACGGCTTCGGACACCTGCTTGTCGAACAGGTAGCGGCCTTGGGGCGTGCGCATTGCCACGGTCTTGGAGAAGTCGAAATTGGCTTCCTTCAGGAGTTGTTTGGCCTTCTCGGGGTTGTAGTCGTAAGACTGGTCCATCTTCTGGTATCCGAACACGACCGGCGACACCGGACCGTCCATGGGTTGGGCGGTGTCAAAGAGGATCTTCTTGACGATGGCCTTCTTGTCCACGGCATAGTTGAATGCCTGCCGGATTTTCTTGTCCACGGTGACGCCCTTCTGGCAGTTCAGTCCCATAAATATGGTCCGGGTGTCGAGAGGCATTTCCACCGTAATGCCGGAATCGGCCTTGAGGGCGGCCAGATTGGAGGGCAGCGGCTTATAGCAGACGTGAACCTGTCCGGACCGCAGCATGGCTTCCCGGGTGGCGTCCTCGGGGACGATCTTCCAGGTGATCTGGGCCACCGTCGGCTTTTCGCCGTAGTAGTTTTCGTTGCGCACGAAGACGAGGCGGTCGCCCTTGACCCATTCTTTGAGAATGTAAGGCCCTGCGCCCACGGGGTGCTGGCGGACCTCATCGCCGTATTTCTGGATGGCCGCCGGGCTGATGGGGGATACGAGCGTCATGGAAAGCGTCGGCCCCAGCGGGGCAAAGGGGTAGTTCAGTTTCAGGGCGACCGTATGATCGTCGATTTTCACGCATTCCTTGACCATGCCGATCGCGAAGCGCAACGGCACCCGCAGCTTGGGGTCAAGGGCACGTTCGAAGGTCAGCTTCACGGCGTCGGCGTTGAAATCGGTGCCGTCGGAAAACTTGACCCCCTTGCGCAGATGCAGCGTATAGGTGAGACCGTCGGGCGAAACCTCGTATTTGGTGGCCAGCCGGGGGTGAAGCTTGCCGGCCGGATCCTGAAAGAACAAATCGTCGTAGATCAGGTCGCACATGTTCTGGATGAGGGTTGTCGTCTGCTCCTGCGGGTTGAGCGTGTCGGCATCCACCCCGATGGCGATGACCAGTTCCTTGATCTCTTTGCCCTGGGCCTGCGCGGACGGTGCCGCCGGCCAGAGACCGGCGGCGGCCAGCACCGCAATGGCCAGGACTTTCCCGAAGCGGTTCATCAACTGTCTCATCCTCGTTCCTCCTCTTTGGGGTTTGATTTGACGATCCGGCCGCCTTGCAGAACGACGCGGATGGATGGGGGCTGAAGGAAAATGTCGATGTCGGCAAGAGGGTCCCCGTCCACGACCACCAGGTCGGCGAGTTTCCCCGCTTCGACGGTCCCCAGTTCTTTTTCCAGGCCGAGCACCTGGGCGCCCACCCGAGTGCCGGCCTCGATGGCTTCCAGGGGCGAGAAGCCGCCGTACCGTACCAGGTGTTTGACTTCCTGCAGGTTTTCGCCGTGCCGGTTGAACGGCGTTCCGGCATCCGTTCCCAGGGCGATGGGAACCCCGGCTTTGCGCGCCAGGCGGATGCTCGCCAGATGAAACGGTTTCACCTTGAGGGTCTTTTCAACGGCGAAAGCGGGAATGCCGGCCCGGACCCCGTTGGATTCGATCTGGCAGAGCGCCGCCAGGGTCGGTATGAGCGCCACGCCCCGTTTCCGCATCAGCTCGACCGCCTCGTCGTTGAGATAGACCCCGTGCTCGATGCTGTCGATCCCGGCCCTCAGGGCATTCAATATCCCCTGGGTCCCCATGGCGTGGGTGGCGGTTTTCTTGCCGGCCTTGTGAGCCTCTTCAATGCCGGCGCGCAGTTCCGCCTCGGTGAACTGCTCGCTCCCCGGTTCGACCGCCGGCGTGAGCACGCCGCCGGTCGCCATCAGCTTGACGAGGTCGGCGCCCGCCTTGATCTGCTCCCGAGCGGCCTTGCGAACCTCCTCCGGACCGTTGGCCTCGCGGCCCTGTTGCCAGCCGTGCCCTCCGGTCATGCAGATCAGCTGCCCGCTCACCAGCATGCGCGGGCCGGGCACGATGCCGGCGCGGATCGCCTGTCTCAGGCCGAAATCGATCCCGTCCTTTGATCCCATGTCACGGATGGTGGTCACCCCGGCCATGAGGGTCGCATGCGCAAAGTTGGCAGCTTTCAGGGTGGATACGACCGGCGGCGCATTCAACAGGGAAGTCATCGGGTCCGGGCTTCCATCCAGGCAGAGGTGAACATGGGCGTCGATGAACCCGGGCAGAAGCGTGCCGCCTCGAAGCGAAATGCGGGGGCAATTTTTGGGGGTTTTAAAATTTCTGGCCGCCACCTTGGCGATGCGATCCCCCTCGACTAGCACGGAGGCCCGCTCCAAGACCTTTCCGTTTCCAACCACGACCCGTCCGTCCACGAAAGCCAGCGGCATGCAGTCCTCTCATATTGAGCCAAAACGGTATTTGCTGGGAATTGCATTCCTTGAGATGTCTTGACCTTGCCGAATCAACAAGGCGGCACTATGAATGGTTTTCCTTCTTGAATCAAGAGAAAAGGGCCGGGATGGCGCCGGTCAATTTTGACGTTGATCGCAGCCGGTCGTCGTGTCATATTCCGCCGAATGCGTGGAATGCCGAGCCGGATCGACGGACGGTATTCCTGAAAACCACAACCACCCGAGGATTGTATGGATGCTGTACGCGAGCTGGTGCAACGCTCTAAAGAACAGGTGATTGCCTTTCGTCGGGACCTGCACCGCATTCCCGAAACCGGCTTCAAAGAGGCCAAGACATCCGCCTATGTGGCCGAAAGGCTCGATAAGCTGGACCTCGACGTTCAGACGGGAATCGCCACGCACGGCGTGGTCGGCCTGCTCAGGACCGGACAGCCGGGAGCCACCCTGATGATTCGAGCCGACATGGATGCGCTGCCGATCGCCGAGGAAACCGGCCTGGCCTTCGCCTCGACGCACCCCGGATGCATGCACGCCTGCGGGCACGATTCGCACATGGCCATGGCGCTCGGTGCCGCGTCCGTTCTCAGCGCGCTCAGGGACCGTCTCAGGGGCAATATTAAATTCGTCTTTCAGCCGGCCGAGGAGGGCCCGGGCGGCGCCCAGCCGATGATCGCGGCGGGCGTCATGGAAAACCCCACCGTGGACTATTGCCTCGGATGCCATTTGTGGGCCGAGCGCCCCGAGGGGTATATCGGGATCAGGCCCGGTGCATTTATGGCGGCCATGGACCGATTCGACATCAAAATCACCGGCAAGGGCGGCCACGGCGCTCAGCCGCATCTGTGCGTGGACGCGCTGGAGGTCGGCACCCAGGTGGTGGCGGCGCTGCAGCGCATCGTCAGCCGCCACATCGACCCGATCGAGCCGGCCGTTGTCACCGTGGGCAGCTTTCACGCCGGCACGGCCTTCAACATCACCCCCGCCGAGGCCGTCATGAGCGGAACCACCCGCACCTTCAACGATGAGATCTGGAAATCCTGGCGAAACCGCATCGACCGGGTCGTGCGGGGAGTCTGCGAATCCATGGGCGCGGGCTACGAACTGAATTTCAGCTGGGGCTACCCGCCGACCGTCAACGATGCGTCCATGTCCGAAGTGGTCCGGCGCTGCGCCGTCCAGGTGGTCGGCGAGGACCGGGTCGTCGTGCCCGACCTCACCATGGGCGGCGAGGACATGTCGTTTTTTCTGCAGCGGGCCCCGGGCTGCTACTATTGCATCGGCGTCGGTCGTGAGGGTGCTGCCCCCCTGCACAATCCGAAGTTCGATTTCAAAGAGGATCTGATGCTGCTGGGCGTCGAGACCCACTGCCGGGTGGCGCTGGATCTATTGGGCGCTTAAGCGAAATTTTATGGAGGACATCATGGATTTAGTCAAATGGAAGAACGTCGAAGACGTCAAGATCGCCAAATTTCCATACAAGGGTCAGCTTCTGGACGTAAAGGGCATCAGCGTGCGCTGGTTGTCGAAGTTCGGCGACGACGGCACCGGCTACCCGGAATACGGCCTGCGCCTGTTCACGGCCCAGCCCGGCGGAGAGATTCCGATTCACAATCACTTTTACATCCAATCCATGTACATTCTGAGCGGCCGCTTCGAGTGCTACCAGTTCGATCCGAAAACCGATCAGAAGTCGATGAGCTGTATCGCCGAGGCCGGAGACACGGTGGTGGTTCCCAGCATAGAACCGCACGGGATGCGCAACCTGAGCGACACGGAGCCGGCAACCTTTTTGTGCTGCATCTGCAACGTCTATGAAAAAGAGACCGTGTGACGGCCGCGACCCTGCGCGGAGCCGAACGCCGCAAGCGCTTCGAGGCCGGCCTCGGAAACGATACGAACCTGCGCCGGCCTCGCCGGCGGGCGGACGGCAGGGATGGGACCCATCAACGAACACGTAAAAAGGGAGGCTGCGATGGTTAAAAAGATGGTCGTGACGAGTACTCTGATCGTGTTGATCCTGGCCGGCGCATCCGCCGGCCCGAGTGCGGTGCAGGCGGCCGGCGGAGTGAAGATCGGGCTATCGGCCCCGCTGACCGGCGACTGGGCCGAGTATGGCAACGACTTCAAACGATCGGTCACCCTGGTAATGGACAAGATCAACAAGGACGGCGGCATCAACGGCAAGAAGCTGGAACTGGTCGTCGCCGACAGCCGCGGCGACGCCAAGGAGTCGGTCCTGATCGCCGAAATGTTCGTGGCCGATCCCGACATCATCGCACAGATCGGCGACTTCAGCAGCTCCAGCACCATGGCGGCGGCACCGGTCTACGAGCAGGCCAAGATGGTCCAGATCTCGCCCACTGCCTCGCACCAGGACTGGACCAAGAAGGGCGAGTTCATGTTCCGCGTCGTGGCCACCCAAGGCTATGAGGGACCCTACAACGCCCGCTGGGCGGTCAACGACCTGAAAAAGAAAAAAATCGCCACGATCTACATCAACAACGACTGGGGTGTGGACGCCAACAAATACTTCGTGGGCGAGGCCCGCAAACTCGGCGCGGAGATCGCCGCCGAGGAGGCCTTCACTCCCGGCGAAAAAGACTTCAACGCCATCATCTCCAAATTGAAGCGCCTGGAGCCGGACCTGGTCTACATGCCGACCTTCTATGCGGATTTTACGGCCATCATGAACCAGGCCGAACGCGCGCGCTTCAAGCCGACCGTGCTCGCCAACAGCTCGCTTTTTTCGGTCAAAACCCTTGAGATGGGCGGCAAGGCCGTTGAGGGGACCATGATCCCGGTAAACTATTTCAGCAGCGACCCCCGTCCGGCCGCCCAGAATTTCACGAAGGACTACAAGGCCCTGTACGGCGCAGACCCCAATCAGTTCGCGGCGCTGGCCTATGACGCGGCCGGCCTGTTGACGGCGGCGCTCAAGGCGGTGGGCACCGACAGCCGCGCCAAGGTGCGCGAAGGGTTGCTCGGGCTCAGGGGATACGAGGGTGCCACCGGTCCCATTTCCTACGCCGAAGGCCGCGACCCGGCCAAGCAGCTGGTGCGGATCATGATCAAGGATGGGCAGTGGGTGTTGTATAAGCCTTAACTCGCCGCTCCGCCGCCGTCTGGGCTGTTCGGTGGAGCGCGACGTCGGCCGAAATCGACCCGGAAGGGTCCAAGGGGTCCCAGGGTTCAAGTGAAAAATGGAATCGGCATCCTCGCTTGACCCCTTGACCCCTCGAATCCTTGAACCTTTTATTCTTTATGCCTTCATTTATATTTGAACAACTCATCAACGGCCTGACCCAGGGCAGCGTCTATGCCTTGCTCGCCCTGGGTTTCACCCTGATCTTCGGCACCCTGCGCATGGTGACCTTCGCGCATGGCGAAGTCTATATGATCGGGGCGTACGTCGGCTTTGAAATCATCCGCCTGCTCCATCCCAACTTTCTCCTGGCCCTGGGCGCGGCCCTGGCCGCCACCGCCGTTCTGGGGATCGTGGTCGAGGTTCTCGCGTTTCACTTCCTGCGAAACGCGCCGCACGCCACCTCGCTGCTGGTCACCATCGGCATCTCGATCCTGCTCGTCAATCTCGCCCAGAAGGTCTGGGGGCCGGAGACCCAGTCGATTCCCTTCGGCCTCCTCGGCCGCCTCGGCGATTTTGAAATCAACGTCGCCGGGGTCTACATCACCTTTCTGCAGATGGCGGTTCTGGGAGTCACGCTCCTGCTGATGCTGTTGCTTTATTTCGTCATCAACCGCACCAAGCTCGGCATGGTCATCCGCGCCACGGCCCAGGACTACGAGGCGGCTTCCGCCATGGGGGTCAACGTCAACGTGATCTACATGGCGGCCTTTGCCATCGGGTCGATGCTCGGCGGCGTGGCCGGCGTGCTGGTCGGGGTGTACTACAATCTCTTTTACCCCACGATGGGCGGGCTTTACGGCCTCAAGGCTTTCAGCGCCAGCGTGGTCGGCGGGCTGACCAGCCTGCCGGGAGCGGTGGTGGCGGGTTTGATGATCGGCCTGGTCGAGACATTTTCGGTCGAGTTCGGGGCCTCCAACTTCCGCCACGTCTTCTCCTTTGTCTTCATGATCCTGATATTGCTGCTGCGGCCGGGAGGGCTGTTCGGCGGCAGGGAGATGGCGCACACCCGCGGCGACTGATGCGATGACTTTGTAATAAAGTCAATTTCGGCGTTGCGCTTCGTCTCGCTCTCGCTGCGGCGTACCTCAAGTACGCCTCGCTCGGCGAGACTCGCGCGCCTTGAACTTGGCTTTATTACAAAGTCATCGAAACGAATGGCGTTTTATGGAAACACGAATCATGCGCGGCCTTAAATCCATAATGGCCAATTCGCCCGTGCTGCTGATCATCGCGGCTTTTGCTGCGGTGCCCCTTTTCGTCGCCAACATGTACTACCTCCAGGTGCTGGTGTTCATCGGCATCTATGCCATCCTGGCGCTCAGCCTCAACCTGCTCAACGGCTACGTGGGGATGTTGTCCATCGGGCATGCCGCCTTCTATGCGATCGGTGCCTACGCATCGGCTAAGCTGACCATCGATCTGCAGCTGCCGTGGGTGCTGGCGCTGGCCGGAGCCGGTGCGATCGCCGGCGGTTTCGGCTACCTGATCGCCAAACCGACCCTGCGCCTTTCGGGCATTTACATGACGCTCGTGACGCTCGGGTTCAACATGATTCTGTTCCTGGTGCTGCAGAACTGGATGGGATTCACCAACGGCCCGCTCGGGATCATGGACATTCCTCCGCCCTCGATCTTCGGCTTCGCGCTGGGCTCGCGGCTGCAGTACTATTACCTGATCCTGACCCTGGTGTTGCTGACGGTTTTCAGCATGCACCGGCTGATGGACTGCCGTTTCGGCCGCGCCCTGACCGCCATCCGCGAAAACGAGCTGGCCGCCGAGGCCACGGGCGTGGACACCACCCGTTACAAGACCCAGGCTTTTGTGCTGTCGGCCAGTTACGCCGGCATCGCCGGCAGCTTCTATGCCCACTTCGTGAAATACATCAGCCCGGACAGCTTCACGATCAACGAATCGTTTATCCTGCTCGCCATGCTGGCCTTCGGCGGCCAGGGCAATCTGATCGGCCCGATGGTGGGAGCGGCGGCCTTGATCCTGATCCCGGAAATCTTCCGCCCGCTGCTGGAATACCGCATGTTCGTCTACGGCGGCATCCTCATCGTCATGATGCTGGTGCGGCGCCAGGGGCTCTTCGGGAGCCGCTCCTATCGCCTGCGGCTTACCCGGTTCGATCCGTCCCCTGTCAGGGTCTATCAACGCGGGGACAAGTTTCTGCCGGAGGGCTGAGCCATGGCGCTGCTGCAGATCGCGGAGATCACCAAGGAATTCGGCGGCCTCAAGGCCCTCCGCGCGGTGTCCCTGCACCTCGACGAGGGCGAGATCGTCAGCCTGATCGGCCCCAACGGCGCCGGCAAGACCACCCTTTTCAACTGCATCACCGGCACCATGCCGCCCGACCGAGGATCGGTGCGGTTCAACGGAGAGGAAATCGTCGGCCGGCCGCCCCACGAGGTGGCGCGCCGCGGAATCAGCCGGACCTTCCAGCATATTCGGGTGTTCGGCCAGATGTCGGTGCTTGAGAACGTCATGGTCGGCCGGGACTTCAGGGGCCGAACCGGCATCTTCAGCGCGCTGCTGCGGCCGCCGCGGGTCGGCCGCGAGGAGGCCGAAAACCGCGAGCGCTGCCTGGAGGTCTTAGCCCTCTTCGGCGAACGGCTGCTGCCGCGCCTGGACCAGCCGGCCCGCGAGCTGTCCTACGCCAACCGCCGCCGGCTGGAGATCGCCCGGGCGCTGGTGTCCGGCCCCAAGCTCATCCTGCTCGACGAGCCGACGGCCGGCATGAACCCCCATGAAACCCAGCAGGTGGTTGACCTCATCCGCCTGATCTGCGAACGCGGCCACAGCGTTCTGGTGATCGAACACAAAATGAAGGTGGTCATGACGGTTTCGGACCGGATCGTGGTTCTCGATCACGGCGAGAAAATCGCCGAGGGAACGCCCGCCGCCATCGCGGCCGACCCGACGGTCATCGAAGCCTATATGGGAGGGCGCCGGCGTGCTCAAGCTGACTGACGTGCACACCTTTTACGGGCCGATCCAGGCGCTGCGGAACGTTTCCCTGAACGTCCAGGCGGGGGAAATCGTCTCGCTGCTCGGCGGCAACGCCTGCGGCAAATCAACCACCATGAAGACCATCCTCGGTCTGGTGCGGCCGAAGATGGGAACGGTGGAGTTCCTCGGCCGGCGCATCGACCGGCTGCCGTCTTCGGAGATCGTCCGGTCCGGAATCGCGCCGGTGCTGGAGGCGCGACGCCTGTTCCCGTATCTCACCGTGCACGAGAACCTGCTGATGGGCGCCTACACCCGCCGGGACGCCGGCGGGATTCGGGACGATATTGAACGCATGTACGCGCTGTTTCCGGTGGCGCAGGAGCGCAGCCGCCAGCTGGCCTCGACCTTAAGCGGCGGCGAACAGCAGATGGTGGCCATGGCGCGGGCCCTCATGGCCCGACCGCGGCTGCTCATCATGGACGAGCCGTCTATGGGCCTGTCGCCGCGTTATGTCGACAAGGTCTTCGATATCATCCAGACGATCAACCGGATGGAAGGCGTGGCCGTCCTGATCGTCGAGCAGAACGCAAACATGGCGCTGACCATCGCCAGCCGCGGCTATGTGTTGCAGACCGGTGAAATCGTCCTGCACGACACCGCCGAAAACTTGAAGAACAACCCGCTGATGCAGAAGGCGTATCTGGGAGTGGCATAGAGTTTAGGCTGCGGTTCAATCGCAAATTTGCCTTTCTTTGGGGGCAAAAAAGTTTTAGGTTTTAAGTGTTAAGTAAAAAAGGGAGGTTCCTTTAAAGATTAAGGGTTGGATTAAGCTGCATTTTGCTTAACACTTAAAACGTAAAACTTAAAACTATTCTGGAGAAAGCGATGAACAAGATCGAACGTGTGGATCGTGTGCTAAAAGGCGAGGACGTCGACTACCCGCCGATCTCGCTCTGGTATCACTTCGGCGTGCAGCACGGCGGTGGTGAGCCATTCGCCCGCATCACATTGGAATTCTTCAGGCACTACGACTTTGATTTTCTCAAGGTGATGAACGACTATTACTACCCGACGCCTCAAGGGCTCGATGCGGTGCGTACCCGGCAGGACCTGCAGAAGTTCACGGCCTTCGACGTGGAGCGCTGCGAATGGCGCGAGCAGTTCAAGGCCCTGCGCATCATCTCCCGGGAGCTCAAGGGCCGCGCCTACTTCCTCGACACGGTGTTCGACCCTTGGCAGAGCATCCGGCGTAGCGTCGCCGGCGAGAGCATGGAGCACCTCGCCCAAAACGAACCCGAAGCCCTGCATGCGGCGCTTGCGGCGGTAACAGACAATCTCATCGCCTACGCCCGGAAGTCGTTGGAGATCGGCGCCGCCGGGATTTTCATGTCCGTGCCGGCTGCAAGGGAGCTAGTCAGCCACGACATCTTCCTCACTTTCGTTAAGCCCTATGCGCAAAAGGTGTTCGCGGCCGTTTCCGGGCAGGGGCGGATGAACACCGCCCACATCCACGGCGAGAACCTCTACATGGACGAATGCCTGGATTTTCCCGTGAACGTCTTCAGTTGGTGGGACCGCGGCCCCCACGGACCGTCCTTGGACAGCGTCAAGCAGCGCTTTCCCGGCTGCGTCATGGGCGGGATCGACCAGACCCTTCTCACGCGGCGCTCGCCGGCTTTTCTCAAAAGCCATGTGGCGGAGGGGGCCGCTCTCGGAGGCGGCCGGCGATTTTTCATGGCCAACGGCTGCAGCATCGACACCTGGGCAAGCCCGGACATCGTGCGCGCCGTGGTGGCGGCCGCGCGCAGCGGCCAAAAGCAATCCGATATCTCATTGCTGTAAGCACAGAGGAATTATATGACTCCGTCCGTGACGCAAGCAGAAATGATCGCAAAGGTACGCGCGGCCATCAAGGACCGCGCCACCTGGTTCGCCCTGCTCTATCGGAGCTTCCAGGAGGCCTTCCCGGCATCGGAGGTCGAACGTCTGGCGCGCAAGGCCATCTTCGAGTTCGGCCGCATGAAGGCCCGCAACGACCCTGCGGACTTCAGCGCGCGCGCCTGGGTGGAAAAGCACGTCTCCAAGGGCTCTGCCCTGGTTTTCGACTCCGACGTCGAGATCAACGACGGGAACGCGGTGCAGCGCATGAAATTCTGCGCGCTGGTCGAGGCCTGGAGGGAAATGGGCTGCTCGCCGGAGGAGATCGATCTCTTCTGCGACATCGCCATGGAAGGCGACCGCGGCCGGGCCGACGCCCACGGGGTCCGCATGGAGCTGGAGGAGCGCATCGCCCGAGGCAACCCTTACTGCCAGCTCAAAATATTCGACCGCTGATGTCACAACGCACCGGCAATATCTACCTCTGTGGAATGATCGGCTCCGGCAAGACCACGATCGGCCGGCGCCTGGCGGAAGAACTCGAATGGCCTTTCATCGACCTGGATCGGGAGATGGATCGGGTCTTGGGCTATTCGTTCCACCGGCTGGTTCAGGAAAAAGGGTGGGTCGCCTTCCGCGAGCTGGAGTACTCGATCTGCAAACGCTTCGCACGCCGCGAAAAATCCCTGATCTGCCTGGGGGGTGGTACGGTGCGCTATGAATGGAACATGGATGTTCTGCGAGGCACGGGTTTCTTCGTGCTCCTGACGGCCTCTCTGGACGAGCTGGTGCGCCGGGTGCGCAACGAACAGCGGCCGCGGGTGAACATCGGC
>JAUQXK010000042.1 GCA_030834695.1 Desulfobacterales bacterium | reverse complement strand
GACCCCGACCACGCGGGATATTATGAGCCTGGTGCCAAAAGAGCTGCTTCTGCAGGCGATGACCGTTGCGTACCTGCTGATACTCTTGGGCTGGTGGGGCTTTGCCCTTTACGTTCACTGGCATCGGTCTAACTTCACCCTACCTCACCAATAAGGCGCCCGTGCATTTTGACGTTTTACAGGAAACCCATTCCTCAGTTTCCGATGATTTCGCCATATTTTACAGCCAACTGCAATCTAAACGATTATTTTAAGCAGCGGGTAATATGATATTGAATTAAACAGACCTACTTTTCCCGTTTGATTATCGACTGATCACTTTTAAACGATACGGAAAAAGATGCTTCCATGGGGCTTTCGGGGCTAAATATCGGGCGGCTGGCTTCGGGCGGCATTATAACGAATTATTTTTGCGCGTCCGCTTGCCGGCACTGCCTGTACAACTGCGGGCCGCACTGGGAGAAGAGCTACATCAGCGTTGAAGTGGCGGAGAACAACTTCCGCGCGGTGAGGGCGCTCGGCTGCTCGGCGGTTCACATCGGCGGCGGAGAGCCCCTGCTGCGGCCGGAGAAGTTGGGGGCGGTGCTCGATGCCGCCCGGCGGTCGGGGATTTCGATCGACTACGTCGAAACCAACTCCTCATGGTTCAAGGATCCGGAATCGGCCGAGGCGCTTCTGTCCGGTTTACGGCCGAAGGGGCTTCACAAGCTGCTTGTATCGATCAGCCCCTTTCACAACGAGCACATCCCCTTTGCCAGGACCCAGGGAGTCATGGACGCCGCGCGCAGGGCGGGGGTGCGGATCTTTCCCTGGGTGGCGGAATTCATTCCCGATTTGAGCGCGCTCGACGGCTCCCGCCCACACGCGCTGTCGGAATTTGAAGCGCGCTACGGTAAAGGCTACGTGCGCCGGATTCTCGATCGCTACTGGATCCACATGGGCGGCCGGGCGCTCGATACCTTCCGGCCTCTTCTGCGCACGAAGACGTTGGAGCACATCCTGGGAGAGAATACGACGGGCTGCCGTCGTGAACTCACCGACACGAGCCATTTCCACCTCGATCTCTTCGGCAACTATATCCCGGGCTTGTGCTCCGGCCTGGCGGTCGACCGGGACGATTTAGAAAATGGCCCCAGCTCGGACAAATACCCGATTCTGAACATCCTTGGCGCGAAGGGAATCAGCGGGCTGTTCGATTTTGCCGCCCGGGAATATGGCTTCCGGCCGCAGCAGGCCGGCTATATCAACAAGTGTGATTTGTGCACCGAGATCCGGTTTTTCCTGGTTAAAGAGGGCTACGACCGGTCGAAGGAACTCGGCCCGGAGGAGTTCTACCTCCGGAGGTGACGAAGGATTCAACGACTTGTAATTGTCCTTATCTCGTCCGGCGAACTCCAAATCATATCCGGGGCAGGCGCCAGAATCCAGTGGCTTTCTGGATGCCGGATCAAGTCCGGCATGACGGTACTACTCGGGACAATTAATGACTATATAAACATACGGTTGGAAATCTCCCCAGGTTTCCCTTTGGAAAAGGGAGGTCAGGAGGGATTTGCGGCGACCGAGTCAATAGCAACAAAACCGGTCATGAAAGGACATCGAGATGAAATGCGACGGATGCGGCACGGGCATCAATCCGGGGGATGAGAAGGAGCATTGCGGGCGGATGCTTTGCGAAGACTGCTACATGGACAGCCTGTCGCCCACGCGGGTCTGCGATCCCTGGGCGGTTTACAGCGCCACCAATTTTGAAAAACACGCCGGCGGCAGCGCGACCCTGACCGCGATTCAATCCGAAATCCTGGCGATCGTCCGCGAGACCGGGGGCATCGAGCGTTCGGAGTTGCTGCAAAAGCTGGGCGGCCGGCTGGACCTGAAGCAGCTCGAAAGGGAATTCGCGGTTCTGCGGCACCTGGAGAAGGTCCGCGGCGAGAAGGCCGGCGACCGGATTCTGATCAGACCCTGGTGAAGGAGCCCACCCATGCGGGCAAATCTTCCGGCAATGGACGAATGGCTGGCCGAGCGCTACGGCATGTACACGGAATGGCTGGATGAGGGCCGGATCGCATATTCATCGCGGGTGATCCCGGTCGGGAAATCCCTGCCGGACCGCCAGTGGGTCCTTCCGACCATGCAGGTGAACCGGATCATCGCGGACGCCGGTTTGATCGCCCTCACGGACTGCGTCTGTCGCACCCACTACCGGCGCTGCGACAAGCCGGTCTCGGTCTGCCTCCTGCTCGACGAATTCGGGCAGCTGTTCATCGACAAGGGGCGGGCCCGGCCCATTGGGCTGGAGGAAGCCGCCGCGGTGCTGAAGCAGGCGGACGAAAACGGCCTGGTGCACTTGAGCCTCTATCGGCCGAATCATGCCCTTTATGCCCTCTGCAGCTGCTGCGCCTGCTGCTGCCACGATCTCCAGCTCCTGCTGCGTTACCGGCAGAGCCGGCTGGTGGCGCGCGCCGACTATGTGGCTACAACCGACCCCGCGCGCTGCACGGGCTGCGGAGAGTGCGTCGACCGCTGCCCCTTCGGCGCCCGCGAGATCGTCGAGGGGGCTTTACACTATCAACCCGAACGCTGCTTCGGCTGCGGGGTGTGCGTCAGCGCCTGCCCGACTGATGCGATCGAGTTGAAGTTGAGAAAAGATTAATGGGAACGGTCTGTGTCAGAACCATCTTCAAATATCGGCCGCCCCTCGCTCCCCCGCCGGATAACATGATGCAACGCTCCCGGAGCGTCGATTCGAGATTTTGTTGGCATGATTCGGTCTATAAGCATACGCAAAACCGAAATAAATTGCATAATCGCACGGGCTTGCACGTGTTTTTTTACGGAAAACCCCTCCCCAAACAATTCAACGGGTTAACCGCGATTCACAATTCAAACCCAAAGGAACCCG
>JAUQXK010000041.1 GCA_030834695.1 Desulfobacterales bacterium | reverse complement strand
GCGGTGCCCGTGTCTTGGACCGGTACCAGTCCGAGTTGGCGCTGATAATAGCCTGGGTAGCGCTTGTTGGCCGGGACCCCGATGCCGAGCATGAGTGCGGCCGGGACGACGGCTTCGAAGAGGGTTTCCCATAGAAACCCGTGGATTTTTAAAAGACCGGGAACGAGCGCCGAGCAGCACCCTGCCGCGAACAGGACCGCCCACAACGCCGTCAGGCGGCGGTTGATCGTACGGAAGACATCGGTCTGCCACACGGCCGACGGCGTGTTTTTGCGGGCAAAGTAGGCGGTAAATACCTCCCGGCCCAGAAGGCTCGGCAGAACCGCCACCATGAACAGCACCGCATACAACGCTGCGACCGGATAGCGCGCCGGCCAGGCGAAGGCAGGTCCGATCCATACGCTGAGCGTTGCGGCCGCCGTGAACCACACCATCGCCTTGTGGATCGGAGATGCCTCGTTTCCGGCCGATAGACGACGGATGGCGTAGAAACCGGCCGCCGACAGCAGGATCGCAAGCAGCCGGTTCTGCACCGAAATGAAGCCGGTCAGCTTGGCCAGAAGGATCCAGCCGGCCGATGCCACGGCCGGCGCATGGCGCATCAGTCGAGCCAGGGTTCCGGTTCCTCTCGCTCCGGCAGCGGCTCATCTTTGAGGTCTTTCATGGCCGCGACGCGGTGCTGAAACAATCGGTCGATGACGTAAGCCCGGCACATGCGGGCGTTCTTTACCATTTTGATGGTGGCCGCTGCATCCTTTTGGTAGGGCAGACGGCCCGTCATCCGGTTGCGCAGCGTCATCTCCCGGTCGACAATCTTTTCGCCAAGCTCCGCATAGTAAGACAGGTCCATCGCCCGGATGCCGAATTTGAACGCGCCCAGATACATTCGTCCCATGCCGACGTCTTCCGCATCAAACCGACCTTCTTCAAGCGGCAGCAGCAGTCGTGCCTGCCGCAGATCCTCCAATTGGCCGGCGCTCAGACCTGTTTCGCGGCAAAATGCCTTGGCGTCGAGCAGCCGCCTGGGTTCGATGGAGCCGAAAACCTCCTCATTGAGCTCAAGATAAACCCCGAGTTCGGCTCCCCGCTCCGTGTCGTTCAGGCAGCGGTTGATTTCAGAGA
The DNA here is from genome assembly GCA_030834695.1 of Desulfobacterales bacterium. GTDB lineage: Bacteria > Desulfobacterota > Desulfobacteria > Desulfobacterales > SpSt-501 > SpSt-501. The sequence continues at coordinate 51,962 of JAUQXK010000041.1, read as the reverse complement.
GCGTCAACCGGTGGCGTTCCTGCATCTGCTGGATGAGCTTGATGCGCTCGACGCAGTCCGGATCATAATAGGCCATGTTGCGGCTGGTCCTGCGCGGTTCAGGCAGGAGCCCCTGGCCGAGGTAGTAAAGAATGGTGGATTTCGGAACGCCTGTGGCAGCGGCAAGCTCGCTTATTTTCAGCCCGCTGGGCGATGTGGTTGGTTTGCGGTTTGTGAGGCGTTTCGGCATGTTCAGACCGTTTGTGGGCGGATGGCGAATGCCATTGGTCCGATCCATCAGTGGGCGGATTGAGCCGAAAAGGGCGGATGCCCGTCCAAATGCTCAATGGCAAATGTGGCTACAGTAAATTAAAAAGCATAAAGTGTCAAGTAGAACTTGTCACTTTATGCTTTCTGGAGATGTGTAAATTCTGACTGTCCTGGCGCCTTGCCGATCGCCTATGCCCGTTGTGGGGCCATCGTCATCAAGGCCATTCGTTTAAGGCGAGCCAGGATGGTGCGGACGTCTTCCGGCGTCGGTTGAGGCGGCAGCTGGGCCAGTATTCCAAGGCCTTCGCTGGCCTCGTGGAAGGCCTCCGGTGGCAGGTCACTGATCACGACCGTATTGATCAGTGCGTTGATTTGGAGAAGCCGGCGCACTAGGTCGAGCCCCGGCATGTCGAGCAGGTTCTCATCGATGACCACACCGAGCGGCGGGTGCTTCATGACATCGGAGATAGCCGCCTGCCCGCTATCCGCCCACGACACCTGAACATCCTGATCTTCTTCCAGGCATTCGGCCAGTGATAAAAAGGAGCTGCGGTGGAGCGTGACGATCAGAATTCGATGCATGCTGAAAGCCTCCAGTGCAATTCGCCCTTATGACGTGCGCCCGCAGCACGACCCCGGTCCGGCGCAACCAGCTTCCGCCGGCCGGCTGCCGCAACAGCCGTGGTCGCGGGGGCCGGGCGTATGACGGCGGGCGCTGCCGCTGAGCGAACTGGTCGGCGACATCTGTTTTTCCGGTTGAGCCCCCCCACAGGACGGGCACATGAGGGGCTCGCCGGGCGACAATACCAGCACCTCTCCCTGGTAGCCGCAGCTGGGACAGTGAATGTCAAATATGGGCATCGCGTGGTTTCTCCTCAATGGTTGAGTTGTCCGCAGGAGAGGAAGGTGCGCGCTGCCGGTAGCAATCGGCAATGGCTTCCCCCAGGGTGTTGACTGCCAGGCGCGCACAGTGCAGGTGATCTTCCGGGAGGCCGCCCAACTCGGCTTCCACATCCTGCGGAGAAATTTCCAGGGCCTGTTCCAGCGTGCGATTGCAGGCGAGTTCGCTCATGGCGCTGGCGCAGGCGATGGTGAAGGCGCAGCCGCGAGGCTGGCAGCGGATGCCGGCAATCCGCTTATCGATGACCCTGAGCGTCACCTCGACCGAATCTCCGCACTGGCCGACGCCCAGGGCGCGCCCCGAAGGAAGCTCGATGGTGCCAAGATTGGACGGTACGTTTACGTGTCGGATGAAGCGGTCGTTAAGCTTGCTGAAATCCATGGCGGACCTCGGTTTTCGGCAGTCTCACCGCACGCCCGGCTGCTGCCCGCCGCCACCGCCGCAGGTATGCTGTTGACTGAATTCCGGTAGTCGTCCTTCGCTGAAAGCCTGCACGGCCTCGCCAACGGTTCGGGCCGGTCCGCAATGAAAGACCTGGATCCCCATTTGCTGGAACCCCATGAGCGGCCGCATGCCCATGCCGCCGGCCAGCAGCACCCGAACACGGTTCTGGGCCAAATGGCTCACCGGCGCCATGCAGCCGCCCTGCTCGTGCGGGACGTTGGGGATGACGTTGACGGCGGAAACCTTGCCGTCGTCGAGGGTGATGAGGGTGTAAAGCTCGCAGTGACCGAAATGGGCTCCCAGGCCGGCATCCAGGCCTCCGGGGGATTCGGACGGTACGGCAACGATGGTGCTCATTCTTTAAACTCTCCTTTCACGTTCGATGGGTCGGCGTCTATGCCGACGGTTTGGTTTATAAATTGGCTTTAAAGCAAGCCATGGCGCGCAGCGCCATTTTGTCAGCAAGAAAGTTCCTTTGTGGGAGAGGCTTTCAGCCTCGATCATCGCGGCTGGAAAGCCGCTCCCAGAAAAAAAACTAACTTACTGGGAAGGATGTTTCTTGCGGCTGCCCAGTTCCAGGATTCGGCGCCAGGTGCGGCGGATATCCGTGGACAGCCCATCGGCGCTGAACTCGGTGACCGTCTGCCGTTGGACCATGGCCTCGGTCACGGCCGGATCGTAAGGCAGCGCCGCCAAAAATTCGGTCCGGGCCGTCTCGCACCAGCGCTGAATATCCCTGGTGTTCTCCGGGTTCAAGTCCGCCTTGTTCACGATCACGCCGGTGGGTATTTTAAAGTGCCGGCAGAGATCGGCCACGCGTTCGAGGTCGTGCCGCCCGGACGGCGTGGGCTCCGTCACCAGGACGGCAAAATCGGTTCCGCTGAGCGAGCTGATCACGGGGCAGCCGATTCCGGGGGCACCGTCGGACAGAACCAGGCGGCGCCCGGATTCCCGCGCCAGATCTCTCGCTTTTTGGCGCAGAAGCGCCACCAGCCGTCCCGAATTTTCAGCACCCGGAAATAGCTGGGCGTGAACCATGGGGCCGAAACGAGTGCTGGAAAGGTACCATTCGCCGCAATGACGCTCCGGGAATCGGATGGCGGCCGCCGGGCAAAACTGCACGCAGACCTTGCAGCCCTCGCACTTCAGAGGATCGATGCGATATCCCGTCGGCGGATTGGAGACCGCCCCGAAGCGGCACATTTCCGCACAGAGCCCGCAGGCGGTGCAGGCCGCCGGGTCGATCAGCGCTTCGTGGCCGGAATGGAAGTCTTCGCGTACTTTGATCTCGGGCCGCAGGATCAGATGCAGATCCGGTGCGTCCACATCCAGATCGCAGATGACGGCATCGGCCGCCATGTGCGCGAAGGCCGCCGTCAGCGAGGTTTTACCGGTTCCGCCTTTTCCGCTGATGATGATGATTTCAGGCATGGGCGGCCGCCTTCCGTTGCGGTGGGGTCTCGGCCAGCCCGCGCAATGCCGTCATCAACTCCACGAAGACCTTGCGCATGTTCGGGAGGGCTTCGGCCACGACCCGTCCCTTCGAATAGGCTTCGGCCAGGCTGCGGTCAAACGGGATTTCGGCGAGAATAGGCAACTGCCGGCTGAGGCAGAAGTCCTGAACGGAGCGGTCGCCCAGACCGGCCCGATTGATCACCGCCGCCATCGGTTTTCCGAGCGGGGCGAAGGCGGCGTGGGCCAGCCGGAAATCATGGAAGCCGAAAGGGGTCGGCTCGGTGACGAGAAGGATCAGGTCGCTCGGCAAAACGGCGTTGATCGCCGGGCAGCTAGTGCCCGGTGGAGCGTCGATGATCACGTCTCCGGCGGCCGCATGGGGAGTTTGGTTGAGCTTCGCGACGACGGCCCGCATCAGGGGAGGGCTCATGGCCTCGCCGACGCGCAGCCGCCCCATAAAGAAACCGATCCGGCCGCCGGCCGTTCCCCATGAGACATCGCCCAGTTCCCGGGAGCCCGGAGACAACGCCTTCTCGGGGCACACGGCCAGACAGCCTCCGCAGCCGTGACACATTTCCGCAAAGGTCAGCAAAACCGATCCGAGCACGCTGATGGCCTTGAACTGGCAAAGATCGGCGCAGGCCCGGCAATAGGTGCACTTGGATTCATCGGCCACCGGCACTTCCATGAAGGCGGTTTCACGGCCGGTGATATCCGGTTTCAGAAACAGGTGCAGGTTCGGCTCCTCGACGTCGAGATCGACGGCCGCAACCGGCCGGTCCCACACCCACGCCAGGGATGCGGCCACGGTGGTCTTGCCGGTGCCGCCCTTGCCGCTGGCTACCGCGACGATCATCTCCGTCCTCCACCGCCGCGGTTGGGGGTTTCGGCCATGGACACCTGGCCATTCTTGTATTTTTCCAGTGCCTGGCGTACCGACAGGTCTTCAAGGTTCTGCCCGATTTTGATGCCGACCGCCGACAGCGCCTGAAAGGCCTTGGGGCCGACATAGCCGGTGAGGACCACGCCCACCCCGTGGCGGGTCATGAGCTCCGCCGTTTGAATGCCCGCTCCCTGGGCCATCCCTTGCGAAGCTGAGTTTTCGACGTACTCATTGGCCATGGTGTCAGGGTCGACGATGACGAACCCCGCCGCCCGTCCGAACCTCGGATCCACCGGGCCGTCCAGGTCGGGGCTTTCGCTGCTTACCGCAATTTTGTGCATTTCCTTTTTATCTCCTTGTCGTTTTCTATCGGAATCTCGCACGGACGCCTCGGGGAAATTACAGGCCGCAGGATGAGCAACGCCGCTATCGTTCATACGGTATTCTCCGCCTTCGATTCTCAAGACCAGGCCTTTGACGATGGCTTCCGTCACTGCCTTGCGGGCTTCCGAAAGAATGCGGCCGAACGTTTGGCGCGAAATTTTCATGCGTTCGGCCGCTTCATCATGGCGCAGGCCCTCCAAGTCCGCCAGCCGCAGGGATTCGTACCCTTCAAAGGGCAGATAGATCTCCTCCAACTGACGGGCCGGGATCCCCTGCGGCTTGAAAAGGCGCACACCTGGAACGGTGTCCACCATCCTGCACTTTTTCGGGCGTGGCATTTAGCTCCTCTTAAAATGGTCTTATGCTCATTAATAAGTTCATCGGTATTTATTGTCAATTATTATTTTATGATCATTATACCGTAATTACTCCGTCACGCCTCCTTTGGTTCGGTAACCGACCCTTCCATTCCAGCCAAGCGCTGTTCGATGGCTTCCAGCCTGCGCCGGAGATCCGTCGCCTCGGCCTGGAGGCCGGGCTTGGTAGTTTGCGGTTGAACCGTTTCAACAGCCCAGCGCGGTCCGTAGCCGACGGCGCTCCTCCCGCGACCGAAGAAACACGAGCCTCTTCGGAAGCCGCGTTGAAGGCCGCGGCCGCCGGGTCCGAAACCTCTGCCGTTAGTCATGGCAGCGGCATCGGCCTCCTGTCCTTGATTTCGGCAATACCCAAAGCCGCCGCCGGCCCTCGATCCTTGGCCCCATGGCCCTGTTCGATCGTATCCTGGCATGATGACACCTCCTATTGTGATTTGGGTCTTCCCGGGGATTCGGCCGCCGGCGCCGCCTGCGGCCCGGGCACCGACTCCGCGCCGGAGAAGGCGTCCCTCTCATCAGACGCCCCGGATTCATCCGGTGAATTCGACAATTCGTGCTGCGCCGCCGCCATCCCGCCGTCTCTGCCTCTCCGGCAGCGTCTGCGGCCGCGGGCGCAGGGCGGCGCTTCGTCGGCAAATTCGTAATTGCCGCCCTCGATGCGGATGGCCCAGCCGTTCACCAACCCCCTGGCCACAATTCCTCGCGCTTCCGCCAGCAGACGTGAAAAGGTAGGGCGGGAAATGCCCATCAACTCCGCGGCCTGCTCGTGTTCCATCCCCTCCGCGTCGGCCAAGCGCAGCGCCTCCAGTCCATCCAGGGTCAATGTGACCCCCCGCAATCGTCCAAGAGGCACGCCTTGAGGCGTATAGAATTGCGCAACGGGCTGATGGCGAATCCAGCGGTTCATTCTAGGGCGGGGCACAGGTCCTCCATGTTATGAACATTTGTTCAAAACATAAGATTTTATATTTTCTATGTCAACAATTATTTTGAACATAATTTCATAATAATTCCGGCGCGCAGAAACTGTTCACCCAGGCAGCATCCGGATGCCAACGGTTTTTCTTTTTCAGGAAGTGTGATATGAACCGTCATCTTCCTATCGGTTTGCCATTGCCCGCATTCGACCTTCAGGCTCCGGCCGGAATCGTCGCCGTCCAGCCGGTCGAGGAGACACGGCCATGTCCGAAACCTGGGCCATCGTCCTCATCGACGATGAAGAGGACATCCGCGAAGTCATGTCGCTGGCTCTGGCAGACGCCGGCTATGACGTCCGAACGGCCCCCGACGGCGAAGCCGGACTGCGGATGTGCACGGCCTCCCCGCCACAGATCGTCATTACCGACATCCGCATGCCGGGCATGAACGGCCTCCAGGTTCTGGAACGCGTCAAGCATCAATTCCCCGATACCGAAGTCATCGTGGCGACCGCCTTCGGCGAGATGGAGCTGGCCATTCGTGCGCTCCAACTGGATGCCTCCGACTTCATCAGCAAACCGATCGGCAGCGACAACCTTTTTCTGGCCCTGCACCGCGCCCGGGAGCGCTACACGTCGCGCCGCCGGCTGAAGGACTACACGCTTCTGCTCGAGAAGGAGAAGGCCGAAACCAGCCAGCAGCTGCTCAAGACCATCGCTTTCCAACGCAATTTGATCGAGAGCTCCATGGACGGCATTCTGGGAGTGGACGAGCAGCAGGTCGTGGTGATTTACAACCGCAGCATGGAGCAGCTCCTGGGCATTCCCCGGGACCAGGTTCTGCATCGCATGGCCCTCTCCCGGTTCTTCCGCCCGGACGAGGCGGTGCGTTTCGAATCGGAGCTTCGCGGAGAGCGCTTCGGAGGCACGAACCGGCTCTTTCTTTTCGAAACGCTCTTGAAGACCGGCTCCGGCCGGGAGATACCCGTGCAAGTCTCGGCCGCCGTTTTGATGGACGACGGGCGCGAAAGCGGATTGGTGGGTTTCTTCCGGGACCTGCGGGAATTTCGACGGCTGGAGCGCGAACTGGCGGATCAGGCGCGCATTCTGCACCAGGACAAGATGATGTCCCTCGGGCGGCTGGCGGCGAGCGTCGTGCACGAGATCAACAACCCCCTGTCGGGCATCTTGAACTATCTCCGGCTGATGTCCCGGCTCCTGCAGGAGGGCGCCTTTACGGACGAGCGCCGCGACAAGTTCCAGCGCTATCTGGGCATCGCCGAAACCGAGACGAGCCGCTGTTCCCAGATCGTCTCCAACCTGCTCAGCTTTTCGCGCCGGTCGCCGGCGGCCTTCGCGGCGGTCGATGTGGCCGAACTCCTGCGGCGCTGCATCCTGCTGAGCCAGCACAAACTGGAGCTTAGCCATATCCGGCTGGAGTCCCGCATTCCGCAGGGCCTTCCCGCAGTCGATGGGGATTTCAACCAGCTGCAGCAGTGCGTGATCAACCTGATCTTCAACGCCATCGATGCCATGCCCCAGGGCGGCACGCTGACCCTGGACGCCCGGGCCGGCGATCCGGCGCAAACGGTGGCCATCCGCGTCCAGGACGCGGGGCCGGGGATCCCGGCCGAACACCTGCCCAGCATTTTTGAGCCGTTCTTCACCACCAAGAGCGACGGCCACGGCCTGGGCCTGGGCCTGTCCACGGTCTACGGGATCGTGGACAGGCATCACGGAACCGTCGAAGCCCGCAATCTCGAAGGGGGCGGGGCGCTGTTCGTGATCACGCTTCCGGCAGCCGGTCCGACCTGATTCGCAGGCCGGCTCGGGTTGCCAAGGACATTCGGCATGTTTCGCACGCCTGGATTTTCGGGGAAGACCATTGCCTGCCAGGATTGGCTGGCGATCCTCGACGAACTCAACATCGCCGCCTTCATCGTCGGCCGGGACCGGCGCATCGAGGCGTTGAACCTGAGCGCCCAGGCCATGATCGGCGTGCGGGGCAACGACGCCGTCGGCCGGGACTGCCGGGAAATTTTCCTCGGCGTGCCCTGCCTGGTCTCCTGCCCGTTTAGAGGATTGGATGAAACGAAGCAGCCGGAGCCAATGCTGCGGCTTCCGGGCGACGGCGATGAAAGCTATCTGGTGACCCGCATCGCCACGCCCGTGTATGACGCGGCGCGGCAGGTCGTGGGGTGCCTCACCATCCTGCAGGACCATGCGCCCATCGCCGACCTCGTCAACCGCATCCACTACGAGGAGCGCAGCCTGAAGATCATTCTCGACAATCTCGAAGTCGGCATCTTCACGGTGGACCGGGGTGGGGTCGTTACCTTTTTCAACACCGCCGCCGAGAAAATTACCGGCTTCAGCCGTCAGGAAGTGCTGGGGCGGCCCTGCGCCGCGATTTTCCGTGGGGGCTCCGCCGCCGATTTGGACCTGCTCAAGGAAACTGTCGCAAGCGACAGCCCGCGCAGCGGCATCGAAAGCCGGATCCTCACCCGCGAGGGTATAGCCGTACCCATTCGGGCCACCTACCTGCCGCTGCGCAACGAGAACGGGATCGCCGTGGGGGGCCTGGCCACCTTCAGCGACCTCACCCTGGTCCACCAGTTGAAGCAGGTGATCGAGGACCGCTACACTTACTATGATATGGTCGGCAAATCGCCGGCCATGCAGCGCATCTTCGAAAACGTGCAGGTCGTGGCGAAGACCGACGCTACGGTCCTGATCGAAGGCCCCACCGGAACCGGCAAGGATTTTTTGGCCAAGATCATCCATTCGGCCAGCCGGCGCAGCGCAAAGCCGCTCGTCAAGGTGAACTGCGCGGCCATCCCGGACACCCTGCTCGAATCGGAGATGTTCGGCTACGTCAAGGGGGCCTTCACCGGAGCGGTGCAGGACCGCTCCGGCCGGTTTCAGGCGGCTGACGGCGGCACCATCTTCCTGGACGAAATCGGAGACCTGCCGCTCGCGTTGCAGGCCAAGCTGCTGCGGGTGATCGAGGAGAAGATCTTCTTTCGGCTCGGCACCTCGCAGACCACCAAGGTGGATGTGCGCATCATTTCGGCCTCCAACCAGCGTCTCGATCGCCTCGTTGCGCGCAAGCGCTTCCGCGAAGACCTGTACTACCGCCTCAATGTTTTCCGCATCGAGCTTCCCAGCCTTAAGGACCGCCCGGCCGACGTCCCGTTGTTGATCGGCCACACCCTGCGCCGCCTGAGCACGTCCAAAGGCGTGGCCCCTCCGGAGATCTCCGAGAACGCCATGCAGGTGCTGCTGAATTACACCTACCCCGGAAACATCCGCGAGTTGGAAAACATCCTCGAGCATGCGCTCATCCTCTGCCAGGAGAGCGTCCTGAGACGCAAGCATCTGCCCGACTATCTGCGGCAGCGGCCGGCTACGGCCGGAAGGGGGCATGAAAAGGGCGATATTTCCGGTTCATCCGAACGGACCCGCATCGGGGCGGCGCTGCGCCGGCACAGCGGAAACCGCTCCCGGGCCGCCCGCGCATTAGGTATGGACCGCAGCACCCTGTGGCGCAAAATGAAAAAACTTCAGTTGTTGTAAATGCGTTGCACTTCCAAATGGTGCAACACAAAAATAGTATAAGTTCCAATAAGTAAAAGACGGCAACCCGTTTCATAATTTGCAACACCCCATTCCCCGAATTCATCTCTGCAGCTCACTGCCGCACATCTCAACCAATCGTATCGATTCATAAAATTCAAAATTGACGGACTTGGTACGTTCCCTGCTCAAGCATGGTCCGGCACCGGCGGTATCGTTCCGGGAGGAACATGAAAAGACCCATCAAGGTACTGATCATCGACGACGAGCCCGACATGCGGATTTTTCTATGCAACCTCTTGGGAGGCTGCGGTTATGCCACGGTGCTGGCCGGTGAGCGGCGGGAAGCGTTGCGGACGGCCAAGCGGGAAAAGCCGGCGCTGATCATCCTGGATATGATGATGCCGAATGAAGACGGGTTGCAGCTTTATCGGGATCTCAAGGAGGATCGCCGCCTCAGGGGCATCCCTGTGATCATGGTTTCCAGCGTGGGGAGAAAAGCATTTTTACAGTACCAGAAATCCTACTGCACCCTGCCGGAGGATGCTGATCCTGCTCCAGGCGCCTACCTGAAAACGCCTTTGAATGCAGAGGAACTGATTGGCACCGTCCAGACCCTGACGGCGCCCGAAGGGGCAGCTGAAGGTCGAGCGGTTCGCTCAGGGGGAGAAAAACGCCCGTGATGACGAGTGGCGGCATGGATCTAAAATTGGCTCGGGAAGTGTCCGAGTTGGGGGCCAAGGATATGGAGATCTGCATGCAGTGCGCGACCTGCAGTGCGTCATGTCCCCTGTCCAGCGGCACCAACCCGTTTCCACGGAAAATCTATCGCTATCTCCAGCTCGGCCTGGAGGACAAACTGCTGGCTTCGCCAGAACCCTGGCTTTGCTACTACTGCGGCGAATGCAACAAGGATTGTCCCCGGGGCGCCGAGCCGGCCGAGACGATGATGGCCGCCCGCCGCTGGCTGATCACCCGGTATGATTGGACGGGCCTGAGCCGGCGGTTTTACCGTTCACCGGCCTGGCAGGTCGGTGCCTTCGGCGTGGTCGCGTTGGGAATCATCCTGGCTTTCTGCTTCGGCCATGGCCCCATCGTCACCGAGCGGGTGGAGCTCAACACCTTTGCACCGGTCGCCACCATCCAGCTGGGCGACAAAATCATGCTGTCCACTCTCGGCGCCCTGCTGCTGTCCAACGGGTTTCGCATGCACCGCCGGATTATGAGCGGGGTGAAACCGCCGCCGTGGCTTTATATCACCCAGGCATGGGCCTTCCTCTTGCATTACCTGACTCAGATGCGCTGGCGCAAATGCGGAACGGAGCGCGGCAGTCGGTGGGTGCGCCATCTGCTTCTGTTTTCCGGCTATGTTACGATGGAAGTCCTGGTGGTCGCTTTTCTAGACGCTTTTCAAACCGATGTCGTCCATCCCATGTGGCACCCCACCCGGATCTTCGGATACTACGCCACGATCGCCTTGATGATCATCTCGGCGGAAATGATGCTGAGCCGCAGACAAAAGAAGGAGACCCTCCACCGGTACTCGGATTTCACGGACTGGTTTTTCCTGATGCTGCTCTTTTCTACGGCGTTTTCCGGGATCCTGGTGCATGGCTTTCGGCTGGCCGGCTGGCCGTTGATGACCTACGCCACCTACGTGGTCCACCTGGCCATCGCCGTGGGCATGCTCTGCATCATGCTCCCCTTCGGAAAACTCTCTCACCTGTTTTACCGGCCGCTGGCCATTTTCCTGACATCGATCCGGCAGAAGGCTTCCCCGGACAGCACCCTGGACCTCGACCGGATCAAAGATGACGTCGGCGAACTTTTTCAGAGCTGCCTGAATTGCGGAACCTGCACAAGCCTCTGCCCGGCCGGTCAGGAGCAATCCTTCAGCCCCCGCCAGGTGTTGCGCCACATCGCCCTGGAAAGCGGTACCGGACGCTCCGTCGATCAGGCCGCCTGGGATTGCCTGACCTGCGGGGCCTGCACGCCGGCCTGCCCGAGGGGTATCGGGATCATCGATGTGATCAAGGCCGTGCGCGCCATTCCGGTCAGCGTCGGAAAGCCGCCTGCTTTTCTAAAGGCCCCGCTCTCCAGTCTCAAGGAAAAGGGTAATCCGTGGGGCGGCGCCCGCGCAAAACGCCTGGAATGGGCCCAGGGGTCAAACATCCCGGATTTTTCTCCGGATCACGAATACTGCCTGTTCACCTGCTGCACCACCGCCTACGACAGCCGCAACCATACCGGCGGCCGGGCCCTCCTTCAGTTGCTGACGAAAGCGGAAGTCTCATTCGGAGCGCTCGGTATTCACGAGAACTGCTGCGGGGACCAGGCGCGCCAGGCGGGAGCCGACGCGGTCTTTGCCGAACTGGCCCGGCGCAACACCGAGCTGTTTGCCCGGGCCCAGGTCCAGAAAATTCTCACCGCCTCACCGCATTGCCTCAACGCGTTCAAGACGTCCTATGACGGATTGATGGGGGTAGGTGTCGAGCATTACACCGAGCTGCTCGATCGGCTGCTGGCCGAGGAACGGCTGATCCCGGTCCGGAATCTGCCGCTGACCGTCACCTATCACGATCCCTGTTACCTCGGCCGCCACAACGGAATTTACGAGGCGCCGCGGCAGGTGCTGGTGCGCATCCCGGGGCTGGTGATGGTGGAAATGGCGAGCAGCCGGGAGGACAGCCTGTGCTGCGGCGGCGGCGGCGCCGGCGGCTGGCGCGCGGACCGGGCCATCCGGCGTTTCGGCCGGCACCGCATCGAGGAGGCGCTCGGAACCGGCGCTCAAATCATTGCCACAGCCTGCCCCTATTGTGTCCGCATGCTGGCCGCTGCGGTCAAAGGACTCGGGGTTGAGGATCGATTGGGCGTTTTGGACATCGCTGAGCTGCTGGCCATGTCGGTGACAGTCGGCAACGATGCCCGGGGGCCAGGCCGTGAACGCGCCACTGCTGACCTGGAGGTCTACCATGCCTGAACGCATCGGGTTTTACATCTGCCACTGCGGGGTCAATATCGCCTACCGGGTCCGAGTCAAAGATGTGGCCGCCTACGCGGCGCAGCTGCCCAATGTCGCCATCTCCCGGGATTATCTTTTCATGTGTTCCGATCCCGGGCAGGAACTCATCGAAAGTGATATCCGGGCCTACCGGCTTACCCGTGTGGTGGTCGCCTCCTGTTCGCCGCGCATGCACGAAAAAACCTTCCGTGCCGCCTGCCAGCGCGGCGGGCTCAACCCGTATCGGGCCTTTCACATGGTCTGCGTGCGCGAGCACGTCTCCTGGGTCACCGACAGCGAGGAGAAGGCCACGGAAAAGGCCAAGACCCTGATCGGCGCCGGGATCTTGCGTGTCGCCCACCAGGCCGACCTGACGCCGGCCACGTTCCCGGTGTGTACGAACACCCTGATTGTCGGCGGAGGCATTGCCGGCATGCAGGCCGCCCTGGACATTTCCAAGGCCGGCTTCAAGGCCTACCTGGTGGAGCGCCAATCCACCATCGGCGGCCACATGCTGCAGTACGACAAGACTTTTCCCACTCTGGACTGCGCGGCCTGCATCGGCACGCCCAAGATGGTCTCCGTGGGCCAGAGCCCCAACATCGAGCTGCTCACCTATTCCGAGGTGGAGGAGGTCAACGGGTTTATCGGCAACTTCACGGTCAAAGTGCGCAAGAAGGCCCGGCATGTAAAGCCCACCTGCATCGGCTGCGACGCCTGCGCCCGGGTTTGTCCGGTCGAAAAACCGAACGAATGGGACGTCGGCACCCGCATGCGCAAGGCGGTCTACCGACCCTTCCCCCAGGCGGTTCCCATCACCTACACCATCGACAAGTCGGATCGTGCACCCTGCGTTCAAAGCTGCCCGGCCGGGGTCAATGTCCAAGGCTATGTCACCATGATCCGCGAGGGGAACTACCGGCAGGCCATGCGGCTCATTTTGGAACGGATTCCGCTGCCGCGCACGATCGGCCGCATCTGCCCGGCGCCTTGCGAAAAGCCTTGCCGCCGCGCCAAGTTGGACGAGCCGCTGGCCATCCGGCAGCTCAAGCGCTTTGCCGCCGATCAGGTCGACTGGGACACGATCCAGATCGCCAAGGGCGACCCCAAGCCTCCGGCCGATAAAATTGCCATCGTCGGCGCGGGGCCGACCGGTCTGGCCTGTGCCTATTTTCTGGCCCGTGACGGCTATCCGGTTACCGTTTTCGAGGCCCTGCCCGTTCTGGGCGGCAAGCTGCGCATCGGCATCCCGGACTATCGCCTGCCGGCCGAGGTGCTGGAGCAGGACATCGCAATGATCCGAAACCTCGGCGTGGAGTTTGTCGTCGATCATCCCATCGGCAAAGGCCATCGCCTCGAAGACCTGTTCACGGAAGGGTATCGGGCCGTATTTACGGCCACGGGCCTGAATGCCGACCTGCCCTTGAAGATTCCCGGCGCGGATGCCGGTGGGATCGTCCCCGGTGGGCTTTTTCTGAAACAGATCAATTTAGGCCATTCCATGCCGGCCGCCAAACATGTAGCCGTGGTCGGCGGTACGGTTACGGCCGTGGATGCCGCGCGGGCCGCCGTGCGAACGGGCGCCGAGGCGACCCTGTTTTTCCAGCGCGTGCGGCGGGGCAAGGATGTGCTGCCCGCCGCCGAAGAAGACCTTAAGGCCGCGGAGGCGGAGGGCGTCCGAATCGAAACCGAAGCCCAGCCGATCGCTGTGCAGGTTGAAGGCGGCAAGGCCATCGGGCTGCGCTGCCGGAAAACCGGCCCGGCAGCTCCGAAAGAAAAGAGCGTCGGTGGGCCGGGTCCCGCTGAGCCGACGGCATACGAGGTCGCCTGCGACCGGGTCGTGGTCGCCGTAGGGCAAAAGCCGGATCCAAAGGTTTTTGAGGGCACCCCGGGAGTCAAACTCACGGCCACTGGAGCGGTGCTGGTGGATGCGGAAACGCTGCAAACCACCCGGTCGGGGCTGTTTGCCGCCGGCGAGATGCAGGCCGGTGCCCTGCCCGCCGTCCGCTGCGTGGCCGCCGGCCGCGAGGCCGCCTTATCCATTGATCGTTTCCTGCGAGGCGTCGACCCGGCATCCGAACGGTCGCCCAGGCCCAAGGGCAACCGCTGGGAACCTTTGCCGGAGAATGCCCCCCGGCAGGCGCGCGCCCAGATGCTCGAAGCCGCTCCCGAGGCGCGTAAAACGGATTTCCGCGAAGTCGAGTTGGGTTTTTCCGCGGATGCGGCCCGCCGCGAGGCCGCCCGCTGTCTGTCCTGCGGAACATGCTGTGAATGCGGGCTGTGCATCGACGCCTGCGAAGCCAAGGCCATCGATCATTCCATGAGAGATGAAATGCAGGAGGTCAACGTCGGGTCCATCATCGTGGCGACCGGTTTTGATCCGCTGGATCCGACGTCCATGCGTCCGTATGGCTACGGCCGGTACGCCAACGTTTTTACCAACCTGGAGTTCGAACGGCTGTCCAATGCCACCGGGCCGACCGGCGGCAAGCTCCTGAAACGCGACCCGCATGACCGCAGCCGATTCACCGAGCCGCCCCAAAGCGTCGCCATCCTGCATTGCATCGGCAGCCGTGACAAGAACTACCATGAATACTGCTCCCGCACCTGCTGCATGTATGCGCTGAAATATGCCCATCTGCTCAAGGACAAGTGCGGACCCCACACTCAGGTGACCAATTTCTACATCGACATGCGCTGCTTCGGCAAGGGCTACGAGGAATTCTTCAAACGCGTGCAAAGCGAAGGTGTGCGCATGGTGCGCGGCAAGGCGGCCAAGGTCGAGGAAAAAGACGGCCGGCTGATCGTCAAAGCCGAAGACACGCTATCGGCCGCCATGCTGAACGTGACGGTCGACATGGTCATCCTGTGCACGGCCATGGAACCGCGGGCCACGGCCGCCGAGGTGGCCCGCACGTTCGGGATCTCCATCGGAGCGGACGGCTTCTTTTTGGAGGAGCATCCCAAGCTGGAGCCGGTTTCCACCGCCACCAGCGGAGTTTTTCTGGCCGGCACCTGTCAGGGCCCGAAGGACATCCCCGACACCGTGGCTCAGGCCAAGGGGGCGGCGGCCGAGGCCCTGGCCTTGAGCGCCTTCGGCAAGGTATCCGTGGCCCCGATGATTTCCTCCATCGACCCGGATATCTGCATCGGCTGCCAGGCGTGCATCGGCCTGTGTGCGTACTCGGCCATCGAGTTCAACTCACGCACGGGCATCAGCGAGGTCAACGAGGCCGTGTGCAAGGGCTGCGGCAGCTGCGCCGCGCATTGCCCCAGCGGCGCCGCCCAGATTCGCCACTTCACGGAGAAGCAGATTTTTTCCGAAATCGATGGACTGCTGGCCGGTTAGAGATCAGATAGAAAGGAGCCATCCGATGAGCGATTTCGAACCCACCATTGTGGCCTTCTTCTGCAACTGGTGTACCTATACGGCCGCTGACCTGGCCGGCACCTCCCGCCTGGCCTACCCGCCCAACATCCGGATCGTCCGGGTCATGTGCACCGGCATGGTCGATCCGAAATACGTGATCAAGGCGCTGCTGGACGGCGCGGACGGCGTTCTGGTCAGCGGGTGCAATCCCGGTGATTGCCACTACATCAATGGGAACTACAAGGCCCGCCGGCGGATCAAACTGCTTAAAGAGATCATCGAGCAGTTCGGCTTTGAACCGCAGCGCCTGCGCCTGACGTGGATCGGCGCCAGCGACGGCATCCGGTTCGCCGAGATCATGCGGGAGATGACGGAGCAGATCAAACGCCTGGAGCCCAGCGCCGCCAGGTTGAAAATGGTAATTTGAACCTCATTGATTCACGGTTCGGCGGAGGAGGCCATGGCGAAAACGGCACGCATCGAGGTCATGGATCAGAACCTTGCGGAGGCCCTGCGAAACTTTCTCAAGGCGGTTCTCAACCGGGAAGAAATCAGCGCCGTTTTGGCGCCTCGGCGGCTTCCGATGAAAAACCGGGTCATGCCGGCCCTCATCACGGATCCGCAGCAGTTGGACCAGGCCGATCCCCTGTCACCGGCCTTTGCCGTCAATTCGGCCCGGCTGCTCTCCCGGCTGACCCGCAAGCCCAGCGGCGGCCAGGTGGCGGCGGTTTTGCGGCCTTGCGAAATCAGGGCCTTCGTCGAGCTGGTCAAACTCAAACAGGGCCGGACCGACGACGTGGTGATCATCGGCCTCGACTGCCTGGGTGCTTACAGCAACCGGGATTATTTTCGGTGGGCCACCGAACCGCCGGAGGCAGCCACGCAGAAGTTCAGCCGTGCGGTCCTGACGGGCTCCGGCGCCGCCATGGACGGCGTCGATCTGTCGCCGGCCTGCAAGGCCTGCGAATCGCCGACGGCGGAGGGGGCCGATATCGCGATCGGGCTTTTCGGTGTCGATACGGCCAAGGAAATTTGGGTTCAGGCCCGCACGGCGAAGGGCGAAAGCCTGCTCGGAAAACTCGGGTTCGCCGAAGCCCCCGAACCGGCTTCGCGTCCGAAAGCGTTGGAAAAGCTCATCGCCGAACGCATCGCTTACCGGGATGAGATGTTCCAAAGAACACGTGCGGCCACGGAAACTCTCGAAAAACTGAGCACCTATCTGGCCGATTGCATCAACTGCTACAACTGCCGCGTGGCCTGCCCCGTGTGTTACTGCCGCGAGTGCGTCTTTGTCACGGACGTATTCGACCACGAGCCGTCCCAATACCTGCGCTGGGCCGAACACCGGGGCGCCGTCAAGCTGCCGACGGATACGCTGTTTTACCACCTCACCCGCCTGGCCCATATGAGCACGGCGTGCGTGGGCTGCGGCCAATGCTCCAATGCGTGTCCGAACGACCTGTCGCTGATGGAGCTGTTTCGCAGTGTGGCCCACCGGACCCAGGCCGCGTTCGGCTACCTGGCGGGGCGCCGCATCGACGAAAAGCCGCCGCTTTTCGAATTTCGGGAAAACGAGTTTCCTGAAGTCGTAGGAATCAGCCGTCCTTCGGCCGGCTGATTGCTAAGGGGAGGGGTCATCATGAAACGTCGGATCGGCACAGCAGTGGTGGTTGGCGCCGGAATCGCGGGCATCCGCGCCGCCCTGGATCTGGCCGAATACGGATACGGGGTCACCCTCGTGGACCGCGCCCCGCACCTGGGCGGCATCCTGAGCCAGCTCGATTACCAGTTCCCCACCGATCACTGCGGCATGTGCCGGATGCTGCCGCTGGTGCAACGCGATGACGCCTCCCAGCACTGCCTGCGCCGGGGACTTTTTCACGAGAACATCGATATTCGGCTGGCCACCGAGGTCACCGGCATCGAAGGGGAGCCCGGCAAACTGCGAGTGACGCTCAAACAGCAGCCGCTCTGGGTGGACCCGGAACGCTGCGTCGGCTGCGGCCGCTGCACGCCGGCCTGCCCGGTGGAGGTTTCCGACGCGTTCAACGCCGGTCTCACCCGGCGGAAGGCCATCTACCTGCCGGTGCCGCACAGCATCCCCAACGCCTATGTCCTCGACGCGGCGGCCTGCACGCGCTGCGGAGCCTGCGTTCAGGCCTGTCCCACGGACGCCATCCGCATGCCGGAGGCCGAGCGCCGGAAGTTTCACATCCTAGTGGTGGATGACGAACTGGCCGTGCGCGATTCATTGAAGGAGTGGCTGGAGGCCGAAGGGTTCAGCGCGGACATGGCCGGGTCGGGGCCTGAAGCGCTGGACTTGCTGCTGGCTGCGCCGTATCACCTCATGCTGCTGGACATCAAAATGCCGGGCATGGATGGGGTCGAAGTCCTCGACCGCGCCAAGCAGCTGTCGCCGGAGCTTGCGGTCATCATGATGACCGCCTATGCCACGGTGGAGACCGCGGTGGGGGCCATGAAGATCGGCGCGATGGACTACCTCGTCAAGCCCTTCGATGTGGACAGCCTGATCCCGAAAGTCGTGCAGGTGTTCCAACGCATTCAGGCCGCCGAGGCCCGCCAGGTCGAAACCGGCGCGGTGCTGTTGTGCGGAGGTACGGCCTTCTACGATCCGTCCTCCGGAAAGAACCCCTTCGGCTACGGGGTCGAGCGGAACGTGCTGACCCAGATCGAATTCGAGCGCCTGCTGAGCGGCACCGGGCCGACCGCCGGCCGCCTCACCCGCCTGAGCGACGGCCGGCCGGTCCGACGGGTCGCCTGGATCCAGTGCGTGGGCTCCCGGGATGTTCAGACGGATGCCGATTTCTGCTCGAACATCTGCTGCATGGTGTCCGTCAAAGAGGCCCTGCTGGCGAAAACGCGGGTCGAAGGCGATTTCGAGGCAACCATCTTTTATATGGACATGCGCACGTTCGGAAAAACCTTTCAGCGCTATCGCGACGTGGCCGAACACCAGCAGGGCGTGCGGTTCATCCGGTCGCGTCCGCATTCCCTGGTGGGCGATCCGGCCTCCGGCGGGCTGGCGCTCCGCTGGGTGGATGCCGCCGGGGCGTGCCAGGCGGAATCCTTCGACATGGTGGTTTTGGCCGTAGGTCAGCGGCCGGCGCCCGTTTCCGCGCAACTGGCCACCCAGCTGGGGCTTCCCCTCAATCCGTGGGGCTTCATCGAACCCGAGCCCTTTTCGATGAGCCGCACACGGCATCCTGGGATCGTGATCGGCGGCGCTTTCAGCGGCATGAAGGACATCGGGGAGGCGGTGATCCAGGCATCCGCCGCTGCCGCCAACATCTCCCGGGTCATTCATTCGGCCGGAGGAAGCCTCGCCTCGGAGGAACCCCGCCTTGGCGGGGCCTTGCCGGAGAGTCTCAGCCGGGAGCCGCCTCGGATTCTGGCCGTGCTTTGCCGCTGCAGCCGGACAGCAGACAGTCGGCCGCCAGCCGAATTCTTCTCGCGCGCGCTGCGTGGCGACCCGGCCGTTGCTGCGGTTGAGACGATCGAAAACCTGTGCACGCGGGACGGCCGGGAGCAGCTGCTAACCCTCGTCGGGAAGACGAACGCCAACCGTCTGTTGGTCGGCGCCTGTCTATCCTACACTTATCATCGCCATCTCCGGGAACTCGGCCCGGAGGCCGGGTTGACGGCGTCCCTGGTCGAGGCGGTCGACATTGCACCGTGGTCCGACATCTCGGGAAATGACGCCGCTGCCGGGGCGCTCGTGCAGCTCCGAAGCGGTGTGGCCAAGCTGAAATGGGTGGACCCCTATCCGGCTCCGGTGATTCAGGTCGCTCCCCGGGCGCTGGTCGTCGGCGGGGGGATTGCCGGCATGACGGCCGCCCTCGCGATCGCCGACCACGGTTACGGTGTGGATCTGGTGGAAATCGGCGAACGGCTGGGGGGCAACCTGACCTGGCTCCGTCGCACCCTGGAGGGCCACGATGTTCGAGCCCTGCTCGAAGACACCCTCACGCGCGTCGAGAAGCACCCGCGCATCCTGGTGCATGCCCGATCCCGGGTGGTCCAGGCGCATGGGGAGGTCGGCTCTTTCACGACCGTAATCGAGGGCATCGAGAATCAAGTATATCACCTGAAACACGGTGTCGCCGTCCTGGCGACGGGCGGCACGGAGGCTCCTGCCAAGGAGTATGCGTGGGGC
Organism: Desulfobacterales bacterium; assembly: GCA_030834695.1. Lineage (GTDB taxonomy): Bacteria > Desulfobacterota > Desulfobacteria > Desulfobacterales > SpSt-501 > SpSt-501. The sequence continues at coordinate 32,234 of JAUQXK010000041.1, read as the reverse complement.
GCCAGCCCGGCCGTCATGACCCAGTCCGAGCTCGAACGGAAGTTGGCCGATGGGCATCTGGATGCCAAGGGGATGGAAGCGGTGGTGATGATCCAGTGCGTGGGGTCGCGGCAGGAACCCCGCAACTACTGCAGCCGCGTCTGCTGCGCCGCCTCTTTGAAACAAGCCTTCGTCTTGCGGGAGCTGAATCCCCAACTGAGCGTGTACGTTCTGTACCGCGATCTGATGGCGACCGGCTTCATGGAAGCGGGCTTCACCCGCGCGCGCCAGGCCGGCATGATCTTCATCCCCTACCGGCTGGATCGTTCACCGCTCGTTCAGCCGGTCGATGGCGGACTGACGGTAACGGTGGAGGAACCGATTCTGCAGCGCATGCTGCGCATCGACGCTCAACTGGTGGTGCTCGCCACGGGAATCGTGCCGGTGCTTCCGCGGGAGCTGGCCGAGGCGTACGGCGCCCACCTCGACGCGGACGGCTTTTTCCAGGAGGCCGACTCAAAGTGGCGCCCCGTCGACAGTCTCAAGGAGGGCGTGTTCGCGTGCGGGCTGGCGCTTTCCCCGCGTTCCATCCCGGAGTCCATCGCCACCGCCGAAGCTGCCGCCCAAAGGGCGCTCCGTATCCTTGGCCGTGAACGGCTGGCGACGGGTAAGGTCGTGGCCTGCGTGCGGCACAGCCTGTGCAGCCTCTGCGAGCAGTGCATCGACGCCTGCCCGTATGGGGCGCGGATGCTGGACGCGGATTCCGAAAGGCTGCTGGTCAACCCAGCCATGTGTCAGGGCTGCGGGGCGTGCGCAGCCGTGTGCCCGAACAACGCCGCTTATCTCCAAGGGTATCCTGCCCGTCAGATGCTGGCGATGGTCGACGCCGCGGTGGGGGGAGCATGTTGATTCGGTTCATTATCAGCCTGAGGCATCGTCTGGCCTCCAAACTTATTTTTATCGTCGGGATCACGCTGCTGGTCACCATTTCCACGTGGTCCTACTTCAACATGAATTACCAAGAGAAAAAGTTGATGGAAAACGTGGTGGCCGCCACCGATCGCCTGACCACCACCATCCGGCTGGGCACGCATTACGCCATGATGCTTAATTCCCGGGACGACATCAACCAGATCATCAACAACATCGCCAAGGTCAGGGAGATCAAAAACATCCGGATCTACAACAAGGAGGGACAGATCAAATACTCCAACCGGATCTCGGAGGTGGACAGCCGCACGAATATCGAGGCGGAGGCCTGCTACATCTGCCATCGCACCGAACCGCCGCTGGTGGATATCGGGCTGGATCAGCGCACGCGCCTTTTCACCTCCAGGGAAGGCTATCGCCTACTCGGCATCATCAGCCCCATCGGAAACGAGCCGGGCTGCTCATCGGATGCGTGCCATGTCCACCCCCACGACAAGAAGATTTTAGGCGCCTTGGACGTGGTCGTGTCTTTGGAAGATGCCGATCATGAAATCCGGTTGGCGGAAACCGCCTCCATCGGGCTTGCCGGCGTTGTGTTCCTGATTCCCTCCGCCATCATTTTCTTCTTCGTGCTGCGTTTTGTTAACCGGCCGATCCGCAAACTGATCGATGAAACGCATCTCATCGGGCAAGGGCTTCTTCCCAGCCACATCGAGCTCGGTCAGGCCAATGAGATGGGGCAGCTCGCCGTGGCCATCAACCAGATGAGCGCCGAAATCGCCGGCAAGCAGGCGGAGCTGAACAAGCAGCGCGATGAATACCAGACCCTCGTGGAGCGCGTGCCGTGCCTGATCACCGTCCAGGACCGCAACTTGAGGCTGCTCAGCTTCAACGGCGAGTTCCGGCGCCGCTTCGGCCCGAATCCCGGCGAGCACTGCTATCATGCCTACAAGGGCCGGGATGAAAAATGCAGCCACTGCCCGGTCGAGAGGACCTTCGAGGACGGTCTGCCGCACCAGGGAGAGGAAACGGGTATCAATCGCGACGGCAGCAAGGTGCACTGGATTTTCAGGACCTCTCCCATCAAGAACAACGAAGGCCAGATCGTCGCGGTCCTGGAGATGAGCCTCGACATCACCGAACGAAAAGAGCTGGAGGAGAAGCTAGAAAAATCCGAGCACAAATACCACGAAATCTTCAACCAGATCCCCAACCCGGTGTTCGTGTTGGACCGAGCAACGCTGGAAGTGGTCGACTGCAATCAAAGCGTCACGGCCGTCTACGGCCTGAGCAAGGAGGAAGTGCTCAACCAATCCTTCATGGATCGGTTCGTTCCGGAGGATCGTCCGCATTTCGGTGAACTCATGCGTTCAGCCACCGAACTCAACCAGGTGAAGCACTTGCACAAGAACGGGAACCGGCTTTTCGTGAACATCCGGATCTCGCCTGGGGAATACCCCGGCCGCAACGTCTTGCTGGTGACGACCAGCGACATCACCAAGCGGCTGGAGACCGAACAAAATTTGATCCAGGCCAGCAAGATGGCCACGTTGGGGGAGATGGCCACCGGCGTTGCACACGAGCTGAACCAGCCGCTTTCGGTCATCAAGACCGCCAGCAGCTTTTTCATCAAGAAGCTCGACCGCCAGCAGGCTATCGACGAGAGCACCCTGGGGTCCATGCTCAGAAAAATCGACGCCAATGTCGACCGCGCCACCCGCATCATCGACCACATGCGCCAGTTCGCCCGCAAAGCCGACTTGAAACTGGAGCGGGTGCAGGTCAACGACGTGCTGCGGCGGGCGTTCGACATCTTCAGCCAGCAACTGAAGCTGCGCAGCATCGAGGTGGTGTGGGAGACGGAGCCGAACCTGCCGAAAATCGATGCGGATCCCGGGCGATTGGAGCAGGTTTTCATCAACCTGTTGATCAACGCGCGGGACGCTATCGAGGAGCGGTGGGGAGCGGCCGAAGCCGGACCGGGGCAAAAACGCATCATTCTGGCGACCCGTGTCACGCTGCAGGCTGTGGCGTGCGAGATTTGTGACACAGGCATTGGGATCCCCGCGAACATCACCGAGAGGATATTCGAACCGTTCTTCACGACCAAGCAGGCCGGCAAGGGCACCGGTTTGGGGCTTTCGATCAGCTACGGCATCGTGAAGGACTGCCGCGGCAGCATCAAGGTCAAGCCGCATGCGAGCGGCGGAGTCTGTTTTCTTCTGGAATTTCCCGTTCCGGAAACCGCATATGGAAAAAACCATCCTATTGGTTGACGACGAAAAGGACATTCGCGAGGTCCTGCGCCTGCCGCTGACCGACCTCGGCTACAAGGTTCTGGAGGCGGAAAACGGAGCGGATGCCCTGCACCTTTTCGCTCGTCTGCAGCCGCCGGTGATCCTCACCGACATCAAGATGCCCGGAATGGATGGGCTCGAACTGCTGCAAAAGGTCAAGCGCGCCAATCCGGAGGTCGAGGTCATCATGATCACCGGCCACGGCGATATGGACCTGGCTGTCAAGAGCCTCAAATACGACGCTACGGATTTCATCACCAAGCCCATCAACGTCGACGTGCTGGAGATCGCCATCCAGCGGGCGGCCGAGAGAATTCTGACCCGTGAGAAGCTCAGAGAGTATACGCTGAATCTCGAACGGTTGGTGGCTGAAAAAAGCGAACTGCAAAGCCATTTGTCGTCGCTGGGCCTCATGCTGGGCTCCATTTCACACGCGCTGAAAGGACTGCTCACCGGCCTGGACGCGGGCGTTTACCTGGTGGATGGCGGGCTGGCCAAAGGTGATACGAGGCAGCTGCGCGAGGGCTGGGAGATCGTCAAGCAGCGATTCGACCGGATCCGCAAAGTGGTCCTGGACATTCTTTTCTACTCGAAGAAACGCGAAGTAAAGCCGGAACGGATGAATGCGGCGGCCCTGGCCGAGGAGGTGGCGACGGCGGTGGCCGGCAAGCTGACCGAAGCCGGGATCGCCTTCGTAAAGGAGTTGGATCCGGGCAGCGGAGAGTTCGAAGTCGACTCCACCTATGTTCAAGCCGCTCTGCTGAACATCCTGGAGAACGCCGCCGACGCCTGCCAGGCCGGTGGGACGAGACGGACGCCCAAAGTTGTATTCAGCCTGAGGCGCCGGAAAGAGCGGCTGGAATTCGACATTCTCGACAACGGCGTCGGCATGGATGCGGGCACGCAGGAGAAGCTCTTCACCCCGTTTTTTTCGTCCAAGGGCGACAAGGGCACCGGCCTGGGGCTCTTCATCGCCAACAAGATCGTCGAGCAGCACGGGGGGGAAATTTCGGTCTCCTCCGCCCCGGGCCGCGGCAGCCTTTTCCGGGTCAGCCTGCCGGCTGTGAGTCGCGCCGCAGCGCCTGAAAACGGAGGCGGAAGGCCCGGCAAGGATCATCCACGCCCTGTTGAGGCCCCAGCGGCTGAAAAGGCGCCAATTTATTAGTGCGGCAAGTAAATAGGTTCAACTTTAGCCGAGGTCCGGCGATATGGCCGCAATTGAATATATTTTGTTGCCGGTTCAATAATTTGATAATGGCACAATAGACCATGTCGGTGGCATATCCGGAATACGGCCGATCAGACTGCACGCCAGAGTAAAATCGACCCACAAATCTGCCTTCTTGGCACCTGCGTTAGGCGGAATTGCGAGTATGATTTAATAGACAAAACGACGAATGTTTATTTTCGTGATTTATCCGCGAGAGACGAGGCCACTGCAATTCCCTGAATCGATACCCCCGAACATTCTTCTGCCCGAATCATATCTCCGGCTCAGCCATGGCTCCTCGGACATTTCCTTAAAACAAATTGCAACCCAGCTACCATTTTGCTACGGTATCCTCTCCATCTCCTTATTCGATCCGACAGTTGATCATCTGCCGCTGGCGGGAAGACTCACCACTAGACTCATTTCAACGCTAACGCCTTTACAGCACAGTTCAATGAACTGCTGTGCCAGGGAGCCAACCTAAAAACCGCATAGTTTGATTGTTTAAGGAGTACCCATGGCCTCCGACTGCTCCCAAGAGCAACTGATTCAGGAATTGACCGAGGTGAGGACCCAGCTGGCCGCCAAAGAAAAGCGGTGCCGGGAACTGTCCGAGGAACTCAGCCTTCTGAAAGCCAAGAAGCAGCCCGGACGCGAGCGCCTGGTCCGCTCCGCCGCTGGCAAGCTTACCAAGCAGGCGGAGGAGGCGCTGCGCGAGAGCGAAGCCAAGTACCGCAACCTGTTTGAGAACATGACCGAGGAGGTGCACTTCTGGCAGATCGTGCGAGACGAGGCCGGCCGGATCAAAACCTGGCGGCTGGTGGACGTCAACCCGCCCACGCTCAAGACTTGGGGGAGGAGCACGGCCGAAGAAATCAGGGGGAAGACCACCGATGAGATCTTCGGCCCCGGTGGCACGGATCATTACATGCCGGTCGTGCAGAAGATCATGACCGAAGGCGTTCCCTATTCCTTCGAAGACTATTTCCCCAATCTCGATAAGTATTTTCGGTTTACCAGTGTTCCCCTGGGGGACTATTTCATTACCACGGGGGCCGACATCACTGACATAAAGAAAGCGTATGAGGCCTTGCGCGAAAGCGAAGAGCGCTGGGCCGTCACGCTTAGCAGCATCGGGGATGCGGTGATCGCATCCGATACGAACGGGCGGGTCTCCTTTATGAACCCGGTGGCCGAAAAGCTGACCGGCTGGAGCCTGGCCGAGGCAGCCGGAAGGCCGGTGCAAGAGGTCTTCCGCATCGTCAACGAGCACACCCGAGTGGTTGTGGACGATCCGGTGAGCAAGGTGCTCCAGACGGGCCTCATTGTCGGGCTGGCCAACCACACGGTTCTGCTCCGCAAAGGCGGCGGAGAGATTCCCATTGACGACAGCGGAGCGCCCATTCGTGACACGGAGGGGCGCGTCTTCGGAGTCGTGTTGATCTTCCGCGACATCACTGAGCGCAAGCAGGCGGGGGAGGCGCTGCGCGCCGCTGAAGAGACCGCGCGGCAACGGCTCATGGAGATCGAGGATCTCTATCACAACGCGCCCGTTGGCCTGTGTGTGCTGGACCGCGATCTTCGCTGGGTTCGCATCAATGAGCGCCTGGCCGAGATCAACGGAATCCCCGCCGAGGCACATATCGGCAAACGCGTCCGCGATCTGATGCCTGAGTTGGCCGCGACGGTAGAACCTGAGATGCGGCGCGTTCTCGAAACTGGCCAGCCACGACTCAACATCGAAATCGTCAGCGAGACACCCGCCCAGCCAGGCATCAAGCGAATATGGTTGGAGCAGTGGCTGCCTCTCACGGATGCCGATGGTCGAGTCACCGGCCTGAGCATCGTGGTCGAGGAAATTACCGACCGCAAACGGGCCGAGAAGGCGCTGCGCGATAGCGAGGAGCAGTTCCGGGTGCTGACGCACAACCTGGTGTCGGCGGTGGCGCTGATCAATGAGCGCGGCGAGATCAGCATCGTCAACAAGTCGTTCCTGCGTCTGTTCGACCTGGCCGAGGATGCCGACATCCTGAACATCAACAGCCGCGACTGGGGCCAGTGGCAGGTGTTCGATGAAGCCGGGCGGTTGCTGGACCTGGACGAGCACCCGGTCCGCAAGGCCGCGCGGACCCGCACGGCGGTCCGGGACGTGCTCGTCGCCATGCAGTGTCCGGGCCGCACAGACCGGAAGTGGGTGCTCATCAGCACCGAGCCGATCCTGGATGCGCAGGGCAACTTCCACCAACTCATCTGCACATACCACGATATCACCGCGCGCAGACAGGTCGAGGAGGCGCTGCGGGAGAGCGAGGCCCGGTTCCGGTTGGCGCTGAAAAACTCGCCAGTGCTGGTGGCGATGCAGGACAGCAACCTGGTGTACCAGTGGGCGTACAACACCCGGACGCGGCGGCCCGAAGATGTCGTCGGCAAGACGGACGCGGACCTGTTTGCCCCCGAGGACATGCCTTCAATCCTGGAAGCCAAACGCAGGGTGATCCAGACCGACGAAGTGGTCCGTCACGAGCATTGGCTGACCAGCAACGGCCAGCGCGTATTCCTCGACTGCTACTATGAGCCGGTACGGGATTCCGCCGGGAAGATCATCGGCGTCGGCATTGCGGCCGTCAATCTCACCGAGCAGAAGCAGGCCGAGGAGGCCCTGCGCGAAAGTGAGGAACGGTTGCGGCTGCTCGGCGACAACCTGCCGGACAGCGCCGTGTATCAGTATGTCCATGAGCCCGACGGCAGCGTTCGATTCGTCAATTTCAGCGCCGGCATCGAACGGCTGAACGGCGTGCGGGTCGAAGATGTGCTGAGCGAACCAGGTGCGCTACACCGCCAGATTCCCCAGGAGTACATCGAGCGGCTGGTGGAAGCCGAGGCCCGCAGCAAACGCGAGTTGTCTGACTTCGACATGGAGTTGCCGATGTGCCGGCCCGATGGCCAGGTCCGCTGGATGCGGCTGCACTCCCGCCCGCGCCGAATGCCGGATGGCCGCACGATCTGGGACGGTGTCCAAACCGATATCACCGAGCGCAAGCGGGCCGAGGAGGAGCTGCGTTTGGCTTATGCCCGGCTGCAAACTTTCTTCGACCATCGCATCGGCGGTATCGGCATCGTAATCGCCAATGCCAAGGGCGACATCCTCCAGGCGAATGACTACTACCTCAGCATTCTCGGCTGCGCTCGCGATGAGCTTCTGTCCGGCCAAGTTGACTGGCGCAGGATGACCCCGCCGGAATGGCTGCCGGCTGACGAACGCGCTCTGCAACAGTTGCAGGAGCGGGGCGTATGCGACACCTATGAAAAGGAGTATGTGCGCCGAGACGGGTCGCGCGTGCCGGTCCTTATCACCGATGCCATGATGCCGGGGGATACGGCTGACATCCTGGCCTTTGTGCTCGACATCACCGCGCGCAAGCAGGCCGAGGAAGCGCTGTGGCAGTTGAATCAAACTCTTGAGCAGCGAGTTTCCGAGCGTACCGAGCTGGCCGAGGGCCGAGCCAGGCAGCTCCACGCCCTGGCGATGGAGCTGATCGAAGCCGAAGAGCGCGAGCGGCGGCGGTTGGCGGACTTGCTGCACGATGATCTGCAGCAGAGCCTGGCGGCCGCCCGGATGCAGCTGCAGGGTGCCTGCGAGTGCTTGCCGCCTAATCCGGTGCTGACCAATGTAGAGCAGATTCTGAGTGAATCCCTTAAAAAGGCGCGCCGGCTGTCCCACGAGCTGAGTCCTGCGGTGCTGCACCACTCCGGGCTGGTGGCATCCCTTGAGTGGCTGGCCGGGCAGATGAAGGAGCAGTTCGGCCTCCACGTCCAGCTGGAGTCGGACGGGGCGCAGCAGTTTGAGCGGATGCCGCTCAAGGTGTTCCTGTTCCGCGCCGTTCAGGAACTTCTTTTTAACGTGGTCAAACATGCCGGGGTGAAGACGGCTCAAGTAGCGCTTTCAAGCTCCAACGGCTGCCTTGCCGTCAGCGTCACCGATCAGGGGCAAGGGTTCGACCCCCGCATTCTGGATTCCATCACCTCACTGGGCGGTTTCGGGCTGCTCAGCCTGAGGGAGCGCGCCAACTACATCGGGGGGAGTTTTGATATCGAAAGCGCTCTCGGAAAAGGCAGCCGCTTTACTCTTACGGTTCCCGCCCGCCTGGCCAAGGCCGAGAAGATAGATCCTCCGGCGACTGACTTGCACGATGCCATTTCAGCCGAACCTACGCTACCAGCCGATGCCAGCGGCATCCGAGTGCTTTTTGTCGATGATCATCACATCATGCGCAAGGGGTTGATGCGATTGATGAGCGGTCAGCCGGTGATCCATGTAGTGGGCGAAGCGTCCAATGGGCAAGAGGCCATCGAGCAGGTACGACAGCTCAAGCCGGACGTGGTTATGATGGATGTCTCCATGCCGGTGATGGACGGCATCGAGGCCACCCGACGCATCAAGGTCGAATGGCCCGAGGTGCGGGTGATCGGACTTTCGATGTACGACGATGAAAATACTTCACAGAAGATGCGCGATGCCGGGGCTGATATCTTCATGAGTAAAACGGCCTCTCCGGCTGAACTGCTGAAGGCCATCTACGGAATCGCCCCGATAAGAACGAGTTTGCCCCTCTCAAAATGGTAAGAAAATGAAAAAAGCTGGTGAATGAATGTTTCAGATTTCTGCTGTGTCTGGACATGACCTACTCTTAAGGCTACAGATTCAACTTGTATACGTGTAATCTTCTTGATGCATCCGGTCTACAAGTGTTGACAGCGAAGGGAATAATTTCAGCTTTCTTAAAACGTGAGGATGACGGTTTGTATCTCCCACAACGGGGGCATCTGCGTCGATAATAATACTTACGGCCGTAAGGGGAGAAGCGGTTTTTATGGCTGTCGGCGTCGGCGACCACCTACAGCTTCGAGGTAACCACCATCTCTTCTTTTATGTCGGCGACCGTTGGGCACCCCATCATCATAAGGCACGTCGCAAACTCGTCCCGAAGCATCGTAATGGTTTTGACGACGCCGGCTTCGCCATAGGCGGCGAGGCCGTGCAGAACGGGCCGGCCGATGCCCACACCATTTGCGCCGAGTGCGAGACATTTAAAGATGTCGGTGCCACGGCGGATACCGCCGTCGACAAAAACGGTGATCGGCCGGTCAAGGCCGGCCTCCCGCAATGCGGCCATTACTTCGATAAGCACTTCCACCCCGCTTCGCGCATAGTCGAGCTGCCGTCCACCGTGGTTCGACACCACAATAGCCTTCGCTCCGCGTTTGGTCGCGAGCACGGCATCCTTTCCCGATTGGATACCTTTGAGGCAGACCGGAAGCTTTGTGAGACCCGCAATCCATTCGATGTCTGACCACGAGAGCGAGGGGTCAATATAGGAAGAGAGTGCGGTGGACGTCCCCCGGGAGGTGTCAACCTGCTTATCCCCTTCCTGTACATAGCTTTTCTGCGGCGCCTTGAACCGCATGTCCCGTTCGCGTCGACCGAGTTGGGGTGCGTCGACGGTGACGAACACCGCTTTGCAGCCACCCGTCTCCGCCCGTTGCAACAGGTCCTTTGTGACGGCACGATCTTTGTTCACGTAAAGCTGAAACCACTGCGTCTGGCCGGCCGTGCGGGCCGATGCCATCTCTTCAAGCGAACACGAGGAGAGAGTTGGACACATGTATGGGACATTCGCTTTGGCGCATGCCCGCGTGATGGCGACTTCTCCTTCCGGATCAGCGAGTTTTGCGAGCGCCGTAGCCGTAACATAGAGGGGAAAGGAACTCGGAACACCGAGGAGTTCGGCGGATGTATCGACCTTCGAGACATCCACGAGCACGCGGGGCCGCAGCCACAACCTGCCAAAGGCAGCCTCGTTCTCGCGAAGGGCCACCTCATCGTCCGCTGCTGAAGCGTAATACGCCCAACCAGGCGGATCCATGACCGATTCCGCGACCTGCGCCATATCTCGAGTGTTAAGGATGTGGGAAATCGGCGCAAGCTTTGCGCGCCGCGACAAAAGGCCGTTGTCGGTGGCGCGATTTTTTGCCGCCTCGCGCTCCTGTCTCCATTCCTCATCATCCCTGTCTATGACGCCGACCAGGTTCTTCTCCACAATCGCGAGCATATCGATGTTGTGCTGGCTGAAAAACGCAGCCGTTGCGTCTCGGCCGAGGTACGGTTCAAGCACTTCGACCCCACCGGGATGAGGAAACCTGCTGATGTCATAGACCCTCTCGTTGATAACAATCCAGGCATCGCCGGGTCGATTGTGGCGGGCTACGGTTTTAAAGGGGATCGGATCGGACATAAGCTACCTCCGAAAAGGGGCGTCCGGTTTCGATACGTTCCCTCAGGACGCCACCGGTGAAATTTTGCGGAAGCCCTCCATACGCTTCTGTAAAGGGCCCTGATTGAGGAGGCAAGTTCCTGTCTCCAAACGGATTACCGAAAAATAATCCTATCAAAGCAAAAGCGGAAAATCTAACCCTCTCCACAACTTGAGGAATGAACACCACCTCATGTTCTCTACCGCTTTTAGGCTCTCGCAATGATGTCAGATGGGCGAATCGAATTTTCCGGGTTTGGGGTTTGGGACGGTTGGTGATGCTCTCCAGAAAAGTTTGGACCAGATCAACCGTTAATTCCTCCAGCTCCCGATTGCCATGGTCCCGGCAGAAGGACGCAATTACTGACTCGTAGGATCGTAAGGTGTTTTTTTTGAATGCGGTCGGTAATAGCCCATCCAGATCTTGGCGGCATAGGCTACTTTCATAGCTTACCTCCTTCGCTTAGGGTTTGACACGGGTGGACCGACGGAGGCGAGGATAGGAAGCCGCAACTGTCGGCTCCAACAGAGTGGGCACCGGCCGGATGATTCGGGACACGAGCAGAATCCTTCTGTGTCCTTCTTGAGTTGTGTAGCGGTATTGTGTTAACCATTCATGCTCAGGTAACGATCGCAGTCCGCTCGCTACAACGTTCACGGGGGTTACCGCAGACGCATGGTGCGGCATTTTGGGATGACAAAATGAATTACAAAAATTCATACTTCAGGTATTTCGCAGCGCTGCTGATGTTTGGCCTGAACGGCATTGTGGCAAGCTATATTGCCTTAACCAGCTATGAGATTGTGTTTACCCGAACACTGATCGGCAGCCTGCTTTTGATTGCAATTTATGCTTTGACACGGCAGACAGTGCATCTGCTTAATAATAAAAAGCATACCCTCTGCTTGATAATCTCAGGTATCGCCATGGGCACGAGCTGGATGTTCCTGTATGAAGCATATCAGCGAATCGGTGTTAGTATTGCATCCTTGGCGTACTACTGCGGCCCGGTTATCGTTATGATCCTCTCCCCTATTTTGTTTCGAGAGAAGCTGACATGGCCAAAGATGGCGGGTTTCCTTGCGGTACTCGTCGGCATGTTTGGCGTGAACTCGCTGGCTCTGAGAGAAGTGAACACAACGGTTGGCTTGTTCTGCGGCATCATGTCCGCTGTCATGTATGCGTTCATGGTGATCTTCAATAAGAAAGCTAAAAGCATCACCGGCCTGGAAAACTCGATGTGGCAACTGCTGACCAGTTTCCTGACGGTCGCTGTGTTTGTCGGCGTCAAACAAGGCTTTGTTATCCATATAGAATCGGGCGACTGGATCCCGATCCTGATTCTTGGGGTTTTCAATACCGGTATCGGTTGTTACTTTTACTTCTCTTCCATTGGATGTCTACCGATTCAGACGGTCGCGATCTGTGGTTATCTGGAGCCGCTGTCCGCCGTAATTTTCTCCGTGCTTTTCCTGCAAGAGAGTATGACTATAGTGCAGGTCATGGGCGCTATGTTGATTCTTGGCGGAGCGGCCTTTGGAGAACTATTTCGGTCGCAAAGCACAAATTTTCATTCATTGTTAGATTCTCAACTTGTATCCGAAAAAACCGCTTGTATGAGCATGACGGGGCGTTTCATCGTATGCGTAAAATCAAAAAAATAAGCGGTGGGTTCCTGCCATTAACCTAAGGTTTTCTTCGCTGGGCAGCCATTTCACATTCGCACCAGCAACCTATCACCAAGAAATCTGATCGGCTCTCTCGGCGATGCTGACCGCCGACCATCAGCATATAGCAGTTCTGAAAACATGCGGTTGAATGCCTCAACCACCGTCGACAAGGGGTGGCCCCGGGAACAGGACCACCCTATTTCATTTTAGGCATCCAGGTTTTCAATTCATCTCATTGCCTCGGTGTCGGTAATCTTTGCAAAGTTTGTCTGGTCGGTAAAAAAAGACCTTCAGGAGACTTGACACCAAAAGCATGAAATCTTAGCTTTGATTTAAGGTCACGGGAGACTGTGATCTGAGGAAGAGGATGGGGAGCAACGGCAAAAAGGGTGAGAAATCATCCGAACTGCACAGCTCATAACCCATCCGCTTCCTGAACTGAATGCAACACCCGGGCGACCTCAGAAACTCAATTGGGGCCGCCCTTTTTGTTTTCAACTTTCATCCATGCAAGCGATAGTCAATGAGAGGACTATCTCCGGCCACTGCCGATTCCGCCACGGGACCCAGAAAAGCCTCGGCCTGAGGAATTGAACGAGCGAAAAGAACCGCCATTCCCTCCGTTCCGTCCATTGGATTTGAAGGACCCGGAAGAACCGTCGTTCCCGCGTCGCTGAGGACCGGCAGATCCCGAGTAATCGCCGTGTTCATGGCGGTTGTGGGTCGAAGAACGGATAGATGGCCCCCGCCTACTATTCAACCGCGAGTCTCGGAATTCCCGTTCCTGGCGCGAAAACCGTCGATCATGGGCTCTGCTGTCCATTCGCCCAGAACCATCAAAGGATCTGGGGACGCCAGGTTTGGTGGCGCTGCGGAAGGTAAAGGATGCACTGTCCCTGTGGTCACGAGAGCGAGATTGGAATCTGTCTCCTTTTATTGCCCCATCTCTGAACTTTGACCGCCGGTCATTTCCAAACCTATCAGATCGTTCCCCCATGTTGGGCCGCAAGATCTCCGTTCGACCTGAGTGCATGTTCCAACGATGGTTGCTGATGAATTTTCGTTTGAAGCGGTTGTGGAAGCCGAACTGCTTGTGCTTGTGTTTACGGTCGAAATGGCGATCGAACGTATGCGCTCTGTGAAAATCATGCAAAATGAAAAAGCCGGGGTAGTAGCCGCGGGAAAAATAAAAAGGATAAGGCACCCAATCGTAATAGGTTGAATAATACGAGGGGGGCGGATAATAGGTCATCACCGGCGGCCCCTCGGTGGTGTAATCGTCATGAGTATCGCTCGACTCAGCGTAGGGCGCTTCTCCAGGTAAAACCCCATCGGCAGGCGGTTCTATCTCAGCGTTTTCATCAACGGACAGGCCTAAATCCAGAGCCAGGCGGTCGAAGGCCTCCAATGCCTCGGGTTCGGTCATGGCAAGCATTCCGGACTCAGAGCTTGCGATCACCGTTTCACGCAGCTCGGCCAGTATCACAGGTGTCACCGGGTAGTCCGACAGCCAACCATTACGGGGCGACAACCCAATTTCAGATAATAGCTGCCCGGCATCGTCCTCATCAGCGATCTCGCCAAAACCAAACGCTTCAGCCAGTTTGACAGCAAAATCGCCTTCTCGGACCAAAGGTGGGGCGAAGGGGGAGAGCTCACCGTCTGGCTCCCCCAGATCCTGTTCAGACCGGGCCTCAAACGCCAAGACGTTCAGAGCCACCGCCATGGCAATTATTGAAAAAAGCAAGGCGCTCATCAGTTGCTCCTTGCTTGGCAGTATCAGTGTAGTGATCTGCGCTATTTTGTCAGCGCGTCCGTGCAGATAACCAGCTTCAGCCCCCAGGCCCGGAACGATCGTCTATCATGAAAGCCAGCTGTAATCTCAACCGACGGCAGACATGAAACTTGCCCATCGGGCGGGGCGGCCGAATGAAGCTAAGGGTTCCTTGGCCAATTTAAATCAAAGGGTAAGCATTTCGTCACCAATGGCAATGCAATCTCTGTGGCCTTTTGGCAGCCTTCTAAGTTTGACCCGATGGATGTTGGTTGCAATATTATTCTTGGACTGCTGGGGGTCTCCTATAACGAGGGGCTTATATACGGTCTCAGAATTGTCTGGATCTATCGTTTATAAACCTCCCCCGGCCCCTCTTTTTCAAAAAGAGGAGCTGCACTCCCTTTGAAAAAGGGAGGTCAGGAGGGATTTGCAGCTATCCATTCGGTTCAATTTTGAGACCGCTTAGAACTCACTGGCCGGCAACCGCGGCGCGCAATCCTGGTTCGAGGAAGAAGGCAATAGCCATTCATGTGCACCGCCATCCGGCGTGCCGCTCAAGGCACAAGCAATTTGGGAAACAGGGAGCGCAGAATATTCGGCACGGGTGTTGATCTAACTTCTGAGAGAGGGCTCGCCCTTCGGTGGAAATAATTTGCAGGCGATGCCTATTGCTGAAATCGGATACTGATTAGCCCTGAATCATCGCTGAAAATAGCACGAACCAGCGTTGCCGATGTGTTAAACCAGACTCCCAATAGCAGATGCATGTTACAGACACCTCGTCAAAGGAAAACGTGATGAACCCCGGCGATTCCAAAATTTGCGTATATTACGACGGTGCATGTCCGCAATGCGTCAAGGACCGACGGAATTATGAAAGACTATTGGGGCAGTCACAGAACGACATCCAATGGATTGATATCACCGGGAACGACGACCTGTTGCGCTCAATCGGCATCGATCCCAAGAAAGCTTTATTGGAGCTTCATGTCAGGGATGAAAAACAGCAGGTTCTGTCAGAGATCGATGCATACATCCTGCTGATGAATAAAGTGCCGGTTTTGAAGCCGCTGGCAAAAATAGCTGGGCTTTCCCTTATTCGTACAGGGCTTTCAAAGGCATATCGTCGAAGGGTCAGGCGTCGGTTGCAGCGCAGCGGACGGCTGAAAGAATGATCAGGCACCGCTAAATCCTGTTACACATGAGGCCTTGATAATGATGCAGGCACCCACATTTTAAAAATATCATCTTATTACTTCGGCTATTAAATATGCCAAGATTTGTCATTCCGGCGAAAGCCGGAATCCAGAGCGGGAGTGGATGCCCCCGTATCGTGGTACGGGGCAGGCTTATCAAGCCCGGCATGACGGTCTTTGCGTATATCGCTGCCGGTCATAGTAATTACAACTGGCTGCAATGTGCTGCTTGACAGCCGCAATAAAAGGGCAAACTTCTTTGCCATAACCATCACTAAATTTCATCTGGGCGAATAGGCAAACCAAGCTGTTTCTGCTCCCCACTCCGCAGGGCCGAAGGTATCAAAAAGGAAGCAAACCCTGCGACTCACCCCTGACCAAATTCTATCCGCCTGAGCCGAGGAAAAGACAAACAAATAAGGGCGGGACGAGGAGTCAAGATCGCTTGCATTCCTTATTTTGAACGGGTTGGGGTGGCAGTCGAGGATGCTGTCCCTTAATCAACTATGGCACAGGGCGATACACAGGAGGCCAACATGCCTTTGATCACCATCACTCAAAGCATAGGTTGCGACGGTATGGAAGTGGCGAGATCCGTCGCAGACGATCTTAACGTGGCTCTTTATGACGATGCCAGGCTCAGGGACGAAGCGGTTCGAATGGGCGTTGACGCTGGAAAACTGGATGAGTTTCAAGAAAAAGCCCCTAGTTGGTTCAGCCGGCTGATGGGTGACAAGCCGGAGGTGTACGCGAATCTAATAGCATCTGTAATTTACGAGGCAGCCCGTCGGGGAGAAGGTGTCATCATCGGTCACGGAAGCCAGATACTTCTGCAGGATTTCAGCTGTGCCATGCATGTCCTTGTGACTGCCGACAAAGAGAAGCGCATCGCTAACTTGATGGAGAAAAGAGCATTTTCGCGAGACGCAGCAGAAGAGATGATCCGCAACAGCGACCGACAGAACAGAGAGTTTTTTCAGTACGCATTCCGCAAGGACTGGGAAGATCCTTCGTTGTATGACCTGTGCGTGAACCCCGCCAAGATCGGCATACGGAGGGCATCACAGACCATCGTTGCAACCGCTCGATCGCCCGAGGTGAAGGCCTGCACGATTTACGCGATAGATGCCATGGAACGCTTTTCCCAGACCAAAAGGGTTGAAGCAGCGCTGATGGAACGCGACCTTCAGCCGATGGGGGCAAGGGTGGAGGTGATCGAAAAAGGAATCGTGCACATCTCGGGCCTGATTTACAAGTACGAGGACAGCGAGCGCATAGAGCAAGTCATCAGAGGCATACCGGGTGTGGAACGGGTTGAAATGGACGTGATGGTTATGCCGGCCGTGACTGTCTAGATTTCAGCAGGGCACGAACAGCAAAATTCAATGCGCTCCTCCCATCATTATTCTTCCGACAACATCACTTACGGTCGGTTTGGAAATGATCTGGGGTCTGCTGTTGACTTCGTCTATGACAGCGCTTCAATCGGCTGGATGATGGTGCGCATCAGGGCCGCCGTGGGGGATACGGCGTAGCGGCGCACGAACGCCTGGCCGCTGTCGCAGGCTTCGCCGATCTGAGGGTCCAGCGGGATCGAACCGAGGAAGGGCACTCCCATGTCATTGGCGATAGACTTTCCGCCTCCGGACCGGAAGACGGATGTAATCTCCCCGCATTTCGGGCAGGCGAAGCCATTCATGTTTTCGACGACCCCGAGCACCGGCACATGCAGCTGGCGGCAGAACGTGATGGATTTGCGCACGTCCACCGCCGCGACCCGCTGGGGCGTCGTGACGATCACCGCCCCGTCCAACCGGCCGATCAGCTGGCACACCGAGAGCGGCTCATCGCCGGTGCCCGGCGGGGAGTCGATCACGAGAAAGTCCAGGTCTCCCCAAGCCACATCCTTGAGGAACTGCTTGATGGCCCCCATTTTCAGCGGACCGCGCCAGATGATGGCATCGTCCGGGGAATGCAAAAACAGGCCGATCGAGATGACTTTCAGGCCTTCCACGTCCGCCGGGGCGATCTCGCCGTCGCTGCCGCCCAGGATATGACCCTCCAGCCCCAGCATGGTCGGTATGCTGGGGCCGTGGATGTCCACATCCAGCAGACCCACCCGCCGGCCCGACATCATCAACGCCACCGCCAGGTTGACGGCTACCGTGCTCTTGCCGACGCCGCCCTTGCCCGAAAGCACCACGATTTTATGCCGGATGCGGCAGAGCCGCGACTCCAGTTTCTGGCGGTCCGCGAAGTCCGCATCGTTTTCATCCGGGCGGCGCTGTCCGGCCGAGCAATCGGTCTTGCTGCAGGTGCGGCAGGCGGGGCCGGGCGGGTCTGATTTGGGACGAGAGGTCATATTCGCTCCTTGGTCATTGGGATTCAGTAGGAATCTTGATCTGCAGGCGCCATCGGCACCTGGTAGAAGAGGTCGTCGTCCTTTCGCAAAACGGCTATCTTCCCCGCTTTCATCAGGGCGTGCAGGCGTTTGGTGGCCTCTTGGAGATGGAGGTTCAAACCGGCGGCGACGCCCGGCGCGGTGCAGGGGCGTCGCGCCAACAGGTCCAGAATCTCTTGATCGGTCACCGCGGCCAGACCCGTCGGTAGCGGGTTTTGCGAGGGCGAGTCGCTGATGACTTCCACCGCCTTCGGGAAGAGCCTGGACAAAGCCGATAACCGCTCGACGGGAACCGCGCGGACACACGCCTCCGCGGCCGGGCGGGACACGGTGTTCAGCTGGACCCGGCCCGGCCGGATGCGTCGGGTCAAAGCCGCAATTTTTTCCACTTCCTTTTCGCTCCCGGTGAGGTCCTCAACCAGAAGCACCTCCAGCCACACCAGCTTTCGAAATCGAGCCGTAAAGTCGGCCAGGCCGTCCACCATCACCTGAAACGGAATCTCCCGGTGCGGCCGATTGACGCGCTGAAACATAGCTTCGTCGCCGGCATCGAGAGAAGGCATGACAAGGTCCGCCTCCATCAGGGCCTCCTGAACGTCGGGCACCCACAGCAGTGATCCGCTGGTCAGAACGGCCACGGGCACCCGTGTCAGGAGCTTTATGCCATCGATCAGATCGCCGATACGGGCGTGCAGGGTCGGTTCACCAGAGCCGGCCAAGCTGATGTAATCCGGCTTCGGTCCGAGAGCCAGCTTCGTCTTCAGTTCGGCCAGAACCTTGTCCGCAGGAACGTACTCGCTGCGCAGGGTCGTCTGGCAGGTGGTGCGCCCGAGCTGGCAGTAAACGCAGTCATACGTGCAGGTCTTGAACGGGACCAGGTCCACCCCGAGCGAGCGGCCCAGCCGCCGCGACGCCACCGGCCCATACACGTATTTCCAATCCGTCGATACCATGGAAGATCATCCCGAGGGCCGAGCAGAAACGCTTACGGCCATCAGTTGGAGCGGCGTTTGGGGTCTTTGGCCTCAAGCTGCAGGATGCGCTGTGTCTTTTCGTACAGCTGCTGCCGAAGATGCTCCACATCGTTTTTCAAGCGGACAACGGCGCTTTCAGGGGCGGCCGCACTGCGCGGCGGCTCGCCACGCGCTCCGGCTCCGGCACCCATTCCGCAACGTCGCCCCATGCCGCGCCCTCGGCCCATTCCTCTCCCGGACCCGCGTCCGCCAAACCCCTGCGGGGAGCGCTCCGCGGCAACCTTACCCGAAGACGGCTGCGGGAGAGCACCTGCCCCCGGCCGGCCGCTGCCGGCCTGTTGTCGAACGGAAGGAGCCGCCCCCGAACGAAGCCGATCGATGGCCCCGCGCACCGTGCCTGTGCAGCCGTCGACAATCGCAATACCGGCGGCTCTGAGCACCTTCTCGGCATTCGGCCCGCAGGCGCCCGTAAGAACGTGGCTCACGCCCTGGTCCGCGATGCGCTGGGCGGCTTCGATCCCGGCGCCGCCGCTCAGGTTTTTGCTGGAATTGTCGATCACCTCGAATTCAAGGGTACCGCTATCAACGATCAAAAAGCAGGCGCACCGACCGAAGCGGGGGTCTACCAGATCATCGAGCGAAGGGCCAGCGGCACTGACGGCGATTTTCATGGGCATCCACCTTTCATGCATCTCGTGTTTTGGTTCAACGACGCAGGCCGGATCCGCGCGCGGACAGTCTTCTCGTGTTTTTCGATCCAAGGTCGGATCGCTTCCCGATGCGGTTTGCATTCTGAGTCCGCCCATCATTCAAACTTCCATTGAGAAAACCGGTAATGACGTTTTCCAGTTCGCCGCCGAGAAATCCGATCACCCGGATGCCGGCGCCGATCACGGCTTTTTCTAAAGTCAGGGAGACGGCCCCGCAAAGCAGCACGTCCACCCCCAGTTCAACCAGTTCCTTTGCGCGATCAAATGAATCGCGGCTGTTCAGGCGCAGACTTTCCCGGTGCACTTCCCGGCCGTCTTGGACGTCAAGCAGCAATAAACGATCCGCCACATCGAAAACGGGCGAGACGCGGCCCTGCCAATGAGCCATCGCGACCTTCATGAGCACCAATGTGAGCAATCGTCATGCCAATTGGTCCCGCAGTGGCCAACTCATTGAAAAAGGCAATTTAAGTGATCTGAGGCAGGAAATGGCATTGACGCAAACAATGCAATATGCAAATATTAAGGGCTAACTTAGATGCAAGGTGCACGATTCAGACCTCCATGACCGGATGCATTTTTGGAAAGATTGCCCTCATAGCTGCACGGGAGCGTGGATGAAGGACGCCATCATGGGACGCAGGCAGGATGTCATCCTGGATTCGATCAACGAAGGGGTGTTTACGGTGGACCCGCAATGGCGCATCACCGCATTCAACCGGGCGGCCGAGCGGATCACCGGTGTCGTGCGCAAGGATGCCATCGGCAAAGCCTGCTGCGACGTGTTTCACGCTAGCATTTGTGAAAAGGACTGTGCGCTGAGAAAAACCTTTGAGACCGGCAAACCGGTCGTGAATGCCACGGCCCACATCATCAACCAGCAAGGCCGGCGCGTACCGATCCGTATTTCCACCGCCATTTTGAAGGATGACGACCACAAGGTCATCGGCGGGGTGGAAACGTTTCAGGACCTCAGCCTGGTCGAACAGCTCCAGAAGCAACTCCGCAGCCGGTACACCTTTGAAGACATCGTCGGGCGCAGTCCGGCCATGATGCGCCTGTTTGAGCTGCTGCCGCAAATCGCGGCCAGCCGCAGCAATGTGCTGATCGAAGGCCCCAGCGGAACCGGCAAGGAGTTGTTTGCGCGTGCGATCCACAATCTTTCGCCGCGTCGAAAAAAACCGTTCATTGCCGTGAACTGCGCGGCGTTGCCGGACACGCTGCTGGAGAGCGAGCTTTTCGGCTACAAGGCCGGAGCGTTCACCGACGCCCGGCGCGACAAGGCCGGCCGCTTCGTCCTGGCCGAGGGCGGCACGATTTTCCTGGACGAGATCGGCGATATTTCAGCGGCCCTGCAGGTGCGGCTGTTGAGGGTTCTGCAGGAACGGCAGGTGGAGCCGCTGGGATCGGTCCGGGCGATCCCGGTGGATGTCCGCGTGGTGGCGGCCACCAACAAAGACCTCGCCAAACTCGTCCGGGGAGGAAAGTTCCGCGACGATCTTTTCTATCGCATTCACGTCGTTCACATGCAGCTGCCGAGCTTGAAGCAGCGCAGAGAAGACATTCCGCTGTTGATCGATCACATCGTGGCCAAGTTCAACCGCCTGCAGAACAAGGACATCGCCGGGGTGTCGCTGGAGGCTTTGGCCCGCCTGATGGAGCACGACTTCCCGGGCAATGTCCGCGAGCTGGAGAACATTATCGAGCAGGCGTTTGTGTTGTGCCGGGGCGGCATCGTAGAACTGCACCACCTGCCGCCCGAGCTGCGGCCGGCGGCCGCCGGCCCTTCGGAAAGCTTCAGTCCCATGAGCCTCCAAGCCATGGAAGCCCTGATGATCACCGAAGTCCTCCGGCGCCACCAGGGCAACCGACGCAAGGCGGCCAATGATCTGGGCATCGACGCCAGCACTCTGTATCGAAAAATCAAGCGTCTCAAGGTGGACGTACCCGAAACCGACGGCCGCAACCGCCGCAAGTAGTCTTGCGCTTTGCAATGTTAGACTGATTCCCAGCCGTTTTTCCCCGTCCCGTCTGCGTCTCTTCGAACACTTCAACCCATCGAAATTAAAATTAATATGCTTTTAAGCGACCGTTTTAGCCATCATGGCATGCCCCTTGCGAAGATGCGGGCAGATAGCTGCATCTTAACGCCGGGCCGTAACTTATTGCGAAGTCGTGGGGAGGCACCATGATCGCTCCAGATTCTCTCGCCGATGGGGACGACGGGCTGCGAGTCATCACCCAAACAGAGGAAAGGCGCAGGATCTGCAGGCATGCGCAGAGCCTGCCGTTGACCCTCTCCGTGTTCAACCAGGACACGATTTTTCAAGCCCGTATGGTCAACTACAGTCCGGACGGCGTTTGCGCGGAGACCTGCCAGTGTATCCTGCCGGGGACGAGTCTTCATCTGCGCGTTGATGAACGCCTTGCCGCAGCACCGGAAAGCGCCGTTTGCCATTGCTTCCGAACGACGGCACTGGGCGAGGTGAAGTGGTGCCGGGCCCTGAAGCAGGGCCCCGTGCGGCGATTTCGCATCGGAATTCGGTACTATTCGTATTATTGAAGCGTATCCGTCACTCCGAATGAAATGGCCATGCTACAGCTCCACCGGAGGCGCTATGGACATCTAATGCGAATGAACTAGTCGCGGATTCGAAATAATCAGCAACCCCGAGAAGGAGGAACCACGATGGATGAAACGGTGATTCGGTTGGGAGGGAAAAAGCGATCGACCTTCATGGACCAGGTCAGGCAGCTGCTGCCGGACGGCGGCAACTTGAACCTATGCCTGACCTGCGGGGCCTGCTCCTCGGGCTGTCCGGCCACGGGGCTGGAGGGCATGGACCCGCGGAAGTTCCTGCGCATGGCCGCACTCGGCATGGACGAGGAGATCCTGAGCTCCAATTGGGTGTGGATGTGCACCCAGTGCCAGCGCTGCATTTATGTCTGCCCCATGAAAATCGACATCCCGCGGCTGGTCTACAACGCGCGTGCCAGCTGGCCCCGGGAAAAGCGGCCCAAGGGCATCTTGGGCTCCTGCGACATGGCACTCCGCAACGCCAGCTGCAGCGCCATGGGCGCATCCCCTGAAGATTTCGAATTTGTCGTGGGGGATGTGCTGGAGGAATACCGGGAAGCCCAGCCGGAATTCGCAGAGATGCAGGCCCCCGTTGATAAAGTCGGTGCCGAATTCATTTTGAATCAAAATTCAAGAGAGCCGGTTACGGAACCGGATGAAATGGTACCCTTGTGGAAAATCCTGCACCTGGCCGGGGTTGACTGGACGTATGGATCCAAGGGCTGGGGCGGGGAGAACTACTGCATGTTCCTCGGCGACAGCGAAGCCTGGAAACATATAACCAGCACGGCGGCCCAACAGGCGGACGAACTGGGGTGCAAGGTCTTTCTCAACACCGAGTGAGGGCACGTCACCTTCTCGGTCCTGGAGGGACTGAAAAAGTTCAACATCGAGCACAAGTTCGTGGTCAAGAACATCTATGAATACTACGCCAAGTGGATCCGCGAGGGACGGCTCAAGGTCAACTCCGACTGGAACCGGGACCTGAAGATCAAGTTCACCGTGCAGGACCCCTGTCAGATCGTTAGAAAGGCCTACGGGGACCCGATCGCCGAAGACCTGCGCTATGTGGTCAAAGCGGTGGTCGGCGAAGAGAACTTCATCGACATGCAGCCGAACCGCTCCAACAACTACTGCTGCGGCGGGGGAGGCGGTTTCCTGCAGTCCGGCTTCAAGGAGCAGCGTCTGGCCTTCGGCAAGCTGAAGGACGAACAGATCAAGGCCACCGGAGCGGGCTACTGCATCGCAGGCTGCCACAACTGCCATGCCCAGATCCATGAATTGAGCGAGCATTTCGGCGGCGGGTACCCTGTCGTTCACCTGTGGACCCTTATTTGCCTTGCGTTGGGCGTTCTCGGCCCGAACGAACGGACTTACCTGGGTGAAGATTTGAGAGAAATCAACGTGTTTCACCCGGAAAGCGGCAAGTGACGCCCGGTTGAGGCCGGAGGCACCTCGATCGGTGCTCTCCGGCCGACGGGATCGTCCGGATGATTTCCGCACTGCAAAATGAATGAGAAATTATCGGTCGAGGAACTTGGAAGACGATGGGAGAATGCGCTGCATTGCACCGATAAAGCCGTGGCCACGCATTTTCAAGTTTATCGCGAGATCAAGCAACTCGCCGCCGATATCATCGCCCAGCCTCTGGACATCGAGGATTACCCGGCTACGGCGGAGCGGCTGGTGGCGCTGTTGAAAAGCATCGGTTGCCACGAGCAGGGAAGCATTTTCCACTTTTATTGCGATCGCGTGTCGCCCTCCAGCATCTGCAACTTGAAGTTCTTGAGATTAGAGTGCCGGGATCTGCTGTCGCATCTGGAGGCATTCGATGAATGGCGCAGCAAGAAGTGTCATTTGCGGCTCGTGAAATAGGGGAGGCTCCATCAGGGTATGAAAAAACGGCGTCTCAGGTCGTGATCCTGCGGGCGGCCGCCCGACCATCACGCGGTGGTGATGCCAGCCAGCGGCGGTAATGGGTTTCAGTCTTCGTCCGCGTGGGTTTCACCTTCCGGAACCGGTTCCCCCGGACGCCAGGTTTCGAACTGAGCGGGGGTCACCGAATCCCCGGTTTTGATTTTTTTCTCGACCCAGACGACGCGCATATTGCATTCTTCAACTTTTTTCCCGTGGGTTTTTCTGTGTTCGCTGAGTTCGGTTTCGGCGCTGTCCCGTGTCCGATGAACGGAGGTGACTTTTTTCGCGGGTTTTCCCAAGTCGTGCTCGTCAAAAATGATCGCATACATGACGGCCCTCTCTTTCTTGTAACCAAACGGCGTTTAGAGGTGTGCTTTGAAAACGGCTTTCAGCACCAACGGGACCAGCATCCAGGACTATATCGAGCCGGCTTTGGGCCGATGCAAAAACTTTCTGGTCGTTGAGTCCGGAAGCGGTGCAGTCCGCGTGGTACCGAATCCCGGCGCCGCCTCCGCCGGCGGCGCTGGTGTCCAGGCGGCGGAAACGCTCATCCGGCTGGGCATCGACAAACTCGTCACGGGCAGCGTGGGCCCCAACGCCAGACCATTGTTGGAAGCCGCCGGCATGGTCAGCGTTACCGGCCAATCCGGCAAAATCAGCGCCCACCTTCCCGCTGCGGGATGCCTCCCTGAAACGGATGATCCGCGGGCGACGGTCTCCATGCGCTCCGGCGAGAAGACTCTCGGTACGGATGCCGGCCGGAAACCCGCCGGATATTGTTTCTGCCGGCATTGCGGACACCAGACCGACGACGATTCCGGCCTGCCTTGCTTCAAACTGAAGTGCCCCGCCTGCGGCTTTTCCATGGAACGCAGATTCAACTAGCCGGTCGTCGCCCGGCTTCCTGGAACACTCACCGGAACCCCCTCGTAGGGCGTTCGTTTGGTTGACTTGCGCTGTTTCGGGTCCCGCATCGATTTGAGGATTTCGATGCTGTGTTTATAGCCCCGGGAAAGCCGGGCCATGTCAATCGCCATCCCGGCGATCTGAGCCACCGCTTGAACCAGATTGACATCGTCGATGGTGAATTCCCATGGTTCGGCAGTGTAAACCCGCAGCGACCCGATCACCTGGCCGTGAATCGCAATCGGCACCGACAGAATGGAAGCGATGCCTTCTTTTCGGGCTTCCTGAGGATACTGAATGCGCGGGTCGTCGCCGACGTCGTAAATGGCCACCGGCCCTTTCTGAAGGGATTCGGCGATCGACTTGACGGCGCTGAGCGGTCCTTTTTCGAGGTATTCGCGGCTCAGGCCGTTGGCGGCGGCCAGCTCCAGTTCATGTGACTTCTGATTGACCAGCAATAGGGCCGCCCCTTTGGCTTTTAGTGCAGTTTTTACGGCTTCCACCGTGGTCACGACGACGTCCTCAGGGTCTTTGCTCATCGATATGGCCTCGGTCACCTTCAGCAGGGTTGCATAATGCATCGAATGCTTTTCCATGCCGTCCTCCTTTGGGATGGTGGTTAGGGTCAAACCGGCTGGATCGGCCGGAGAACTTTTGTATCGATCGGAGCTCGCCGTTGATGTGAGAAGGAGGATGAGGACTGTGGTGGTTCAGTTAATCCAGGGTCCGTTTCCGGATCGATGGAACTGGAGCGAAAAGGGCGAAAGCCTGCTCACATACAACAATTGAGCAATCACCATGCCAGCACGGGATGACTGACGATAACCTTTTGAAAAGAAGGTATAATCCGTATTTATCAGCGCACGGCTCCAGGGAATAGACGTGCATTATGCAACTATAGATAGCTGATCAATCCGCAACGTGCACGACATTACGCTATAACCTTTTTTATGTGTCAGCAGGCTGTGCGCTGAAGCAGGCGATACACAACCGACGGCTTCGGTACGCTTGCAAACGGCTCTCCATAACCGCTTCGCCGCAGCAATCGCAGGTCAGGCTTGAGAGAACCCTGGCCCTGGCCGGCGGATCCGCCTGCACCGGCTTGAGATCGAACAGGCCTTCAAGCCGCGCGCAAATCTCGCGCCGCGCGGCGTACTGGCCGTACGCCGCAGCGGCAACGGGATGAAGCGTAACGCAGAGATTGGGCTATTTACGAAGCCATTATGCTTGCAGTACTTTTTTTAGATCAACGCCGTACTTGCGCATGCGGTTCCAAACCGTGACCCGGTTGATGCCGAGCAGGCGGGCCGCCTGGGTTTGGTTGCCGTTGGTCCGGCGCAGGGCCTCGATCAGCGCGGTTTTTTCCGTGGAGCCGTCGGCCGGGGACATGCCGCGCGCCGCCGCTGCGTCGCCTTGAGCAAATTGCGGGGGCAAATGCTCGACGTCGACCAAACCGGATTCGGCGATGACGAACGCATACTCGAGCACGCTTTTCAACTCGCGCACGTTTCCCGGCCAGGAATAATCCATAAACAGCATCAGGGCGCTCGGGGTCAACCCGTTGATGCCCTTGCCGGTGATGCGCTGCAGGCGCTGGATGAAGCTGCTGACAAGAATGGGAAGGTCTTCCTTGCGCTGGCGCAGCGGCGGCAGGTAGATGGGAATCACGTTGATGCGGAAGAACAGGTCTTCGCGGAACTGCTTTTGGGCAATCATCTCCAGCAGATTTTTATTGGTGGCCGAGATGATGCGCACATCGACGCTGACCGGGTGGTGGTCGCCGACCCGTTCGAACTGCTGGGTTTCCAGAACCCTTAAGAGTTTCACCTGGACGGAGAGCGGAATGTCGCCGATCTCGTCCAAAAAGAGGTCCCCCCCATGGGCCGCCTCGAAGCGTCCCATGCGGTGCCGATAGGCTCCGGTGAAGGCACCTTTAATGTGGCCGAACAGTTCGCTCTCCAGCAGGTCGGCATTCAAGGCGGCGCAATTGAGCTGCACGTAGGGGCCGCTTTTTCTCCGGCCCTGCTCATGGATGGCCCTTGCCACGAGTTCTTTGCCGGTGCCGCTCTCGCCGAAAATAATGATGGGCGAATCGCTGTGGGCCGCCCTTTCAATGAGCTGAAACACCTTCTTCATGGCGGGGGACGCCCCGATGATCCCGAGGTGCTCGCAGTCGCCCAGCTGGCGCGCCAGCACTTCGACCTTCTGGTCCAGCCGGTCAATTTCGCTGAGATCCGTAATAGTTTCCACGGCACCCATCACGTTCCCCGCCTCGTCCCTCAGCACGGATGCATTCTTGAGGGCTGGCAGTAGGCTTCCGTCCTTGCGGATGATGCCGCATCGACAGCGGCGCAATTCCACCTGATCCGGATGAAAAAGCTTGCACCATCCCATATCGTCGCAGGTGAGCATCGATTCGCAGGCGTCGCATCCGATCAGTTTGCAGGAGCGCCCGATGACCTCTTCGGAACTGTACCCGGTAAGCTGCTCGAAAGACCGGTTGACCATCAGGATGGAGCCCTCGGGGCCGACCAGCATGAGCCCTTCGTTCATGGTATTGAGGATCCGGTGCCAGTGCTGGCTTAAGTCAGTGTCTTTCATGTCGTCCTGCTTTCATAATTCTTCTCTTCACCTTTGAACAGTGGGAGATAAAAATAGCTTAATCGTTTAAGCATATGTTTAGGCTGTTTAAACATATATACCGCTCACAGCGTTTTATCAATTTTTATTTATTCATTTTAAACCAAATAGTTAGCTTTTTTTAAGGAACTTTTATGGGTGGCAGGTTTATTGCTGAATGGAGGGGAGTCCGATGGAAATCAATCTAAGAGATATAGTTTGGCCGGTCTGCGTGATCCAATGCAACGAGGCACTCACGCGGCTTGAACCGGGAGAAGATCTGACCATTATCGTATCCGATCCCGATGTGGCCGACAATATCGTTCTTCTGATCAACAGCCGCCCGGATCTCAGGTTCCGGCAGCACCGCGGTTCCCGGAGCTACCGGCTCAGCGTGCACCGGCTGAAGATTGATCGACACGCAGAGACTGACTCGATCCAAGGCGCAACCGAATGACAAGGCAAAGCAAGGGAGAATTCAGATGCAATTGAGCCGACGAGGGTTTTTCAAGGTGGCGGGAGCTGCAGGAGCGGGCGTCGCTGCGTCCACCCGCCCTGCCGAGGCGTGGCAGTCGCGGGCACCGGCGGATCCCCAGGGGTGCCTGGTCGATCTCACTCGCTGCATCGGCTGCCGCAAATGCGAGCAGGGCTGTCAGACGGTCAACCGCCTGCCCGCGCCCGAGCAGCCCTTCGACGACCTGACCGTACTGGACAAGAAGCGCCGGCCGGACGAACGCACCTATACAGTGATCAACCGCTACTACCCGGGTCGGCGGGACGAGCGCGATCAGCTCGTTCCCACCTTCGTGAAGGTCCAGTGCATGCACTGCCAGGATCCGGCCTGCGCCTCGGCGTGCATCGTGGGCGCATTGACCAAGAAGGAAAACGGGGCCGTGCACTACGATGTGACCAAATGCATCGGCTGCCGCTACTGCATGGTGGCCTGCCCGTTCGAAATTCCGGCCTACGAATACCGCGATCCGATCACCCCGCGCGTGATGAAGTGCACCTTCTGCTACGAGCGGGTCGAGAAGGAGGGCAAACGGCCTGGCTGCGCGGAAATTTGCCCGGTCGAAGCCATTACCTTCGGCCGCCGCAGTACGCTATTGAAGATCGCCAGAAACAGGATCAAGAGCAACCCTGCCAGTTACGTCGACCGCGTCTACGGTGAGCACGAGGCCGGAGGGACGTCCTGGCTGTACCTTTCCGGGGTGCCCTTCGACCGGGTCGGCTTCATCGACGTGCCGCACCGGCCCCTGACTCAGCTGGCCGAGTCGATTCAGAGCTCCCTGTTCAGCTACATGTGGTCGCCGATCGTGCTCTTCGGCATGCTGAGCGGCGTCATGTGGGCCTTCCGCAACAAGGGCGACCGCGACACCCGTGAAAAAGGAGGACAACCATGAGCGCCCATGCCGCCCCGATGCGGGCGAAGTTCTGGAGCCCCGGAGTTCTGGTGCTGGCGATTCTAATGGCTGCCGGTGCCGCAGCGGTGCTGGCACGATTCATCGGCGGCATCGGCTACGTGTCCAACCTGAGCACCGCCCGCCCTTGGGGGATTTGGATCGGGGTGGATGTCGCTTCGGGCGTGGCCCTCGCCGCCGGCGGCTTCACCACCGCCTTCCTGGCGCACATCCTCGGCCGCCACTATTATGAGCCCGTCGCACGGCCGGCCCTTCTGACCGCCATGCTGGGGTACACTTTTGTCGTTCTGGGTTTGATCGTGGACATCGGCCGCTCCTGGGCCATTTGGAAGCCGATGGTCTACTGGAACTTTCATTCGGTTTTGTTCGAAGTGGCCATGTGCGTGATGTTTTACCTGAACGTGCTCTACATCGAATTCATCCCCATCGTGGTGGAGCGCTTCAAGGGGCGCGTGAACCTGCCCGGGCTGCTCTCCGCCCTCAACGGGGTGGCGGAGACTCTGCTCAGCCTGGCCGACACGCTCCTCTCCAAACTGATGTGGCTCTTCATCATCGCCGGTGTCGTGCTCTCCTGCATGCACCAGTCGAGCCTGGGCTCGCTGATGCTGATTGCACCCACCAAAGTGCACCCGCTCTGGTACACGCCGATTTTACCGCTCTTGTTTCTGACCTCGGCCGTCGCGGTCGGCTACCCCATGGTGGTGTTCGAAACCACGCTCGCCACCACCTCGCTGAAGCTCGACCCGGAAATGCAGGTCCTCTCGCCGCTGACGCGCATCACCATTTTTCTGCTGGGGAGCTACCTCGCGTTGAAAATCGGGGACATGGTGATTCGGGGCACCTACGTCTATCTGTTGGACGGCACGGCCCAGACCAATTCTTTCTTGGTGGAAATGATTTTCGGAGTGATCGTGCCCTGGGTCTTGCTGCTTTCGCCCGCGGTGCGCCGCTCGCGCCGCTGGCTGTTCACGGCCTGCACGCTGATCGTCGGCGGCGTGCTGCTCAACCGGGTCAACGTGTTCGTCGTCGGCTACCGCCCGCCGGTCAGCGAAAATTATTACTTCCCGTCGATTACGGAGATTCTGATCACCGTCGGTTTCATCGCCGGTCTGATGTTTCTCTACCGCTTTCTCGTAACGTATTTACCGGTCTTGAACAGACCAGGACAGGAGGTGTCCGCATGACCAAGCGGTTGTCACTAGCCATTGCGCTTCTAACGGCGATAGCGGCGATCGGCGGCCTGATCGGGTTCCAAGGCGGCGTCCCATCGCCTTCGGAGGCGGTCGCGGCGGCCGAGGGCGCCGAGAAAATTCCGGCGCCGCCACAAACCAGCGCGACACCATGGACCGCCCCGGACCAGGAGGCCGCCAAGAAGCGGGCGCAGGAGTTTGTCCCATTCGTCGAGGCCGTCATGGAGGAGTGCGATCTGTGCCGGCAGATGCGGCTGCGGGAGACCGGACTGGGGATCAAAGACATCACCAACAGCTATTTTCTGCTGGACAGCCCCATCATCAAGAAGACCGAGGACCTCTACGGCCCGGTGCGCTTCAAGCACAGCAAGCATGCGTCCCAGCTCAAGGACTGCGCGCTTTGCCATCATCGCCGACCCCTGGATGCCAAGGCCAAGGAGACCACACGCTGTTCGGCCTGCCATCAAGAGGCCTTCCGTTCGGACCAGCCCGAACGCCTCGGTTTGAAAGCCGCCTTTCACCAGCAGTGCACCGGCTGCCACCAGGAGATGCAGAAGGGCCCGACCGACTGCCTGGGCTGCCACCGCAAGAACGTGCCGGACCACAAGGAACTGGTGAAGCTGCCGGAAAAGCCCGAGCCGACCCAGGTGACCCAGGAGTGCCTGCGTTGCCACAAGGCTGCCGGGGAGGACATGCTCAAGACCGCCCACTGGCTGTGGAAGGGACCGTCGCCCTACACCCTCAATCGCAGCAAGCACGTCGAGCACGGCAAGGCAACTTCGGCCGTGAACAATTTCTGAGTGAGCATCCACAGCAACGAGGCTCGTTGCACCAGTTGCCACGCCGGATACGGCTATCGAGACGAAACCTTTGATTTTACCGACATGACCAAGATCGACTGCCTGGTCTGCCACGACCGGACCGGAACCTACAGGAAAGTGCCGACCGAGGCCGGCATGCCCGACCCCAAGGTGGATTTGGTCCAGGTGGCCAAGAGTGTGGGCCGCTCCAGCCGCATGACCTGCGGCGAATGCCATTTCAACGGCGGCGGCGGAGAGGCCGTCAAGCACGCGGACATGTCCCGCCAGCTGCTCGACCCCGAGCGCAGCTGCGACGTCCACATGGGTGGCTATGACTTTCAGTGTTCGGAATGCCACCGCACCCGCAACCACAAGATCGCCGGCCGCAGCACCTCGGTGCCGGTGTCCGAGGGCGGCTTCACTTGCGAGCGCTGCCACGGCGAACAGCCGCATTATGGCGAGGGGTTACTGATCCATCATCTGAACAAACACGCCGAAACCATCGCCTGCAACACCTGCCATTCGCCGGTGTATGCCAAATGCAAGCCGACGGTGGTTTCCTGGGACTGGTCCAAGGCCGGTGACAAGAGCCGCAAGCCCAAGAAGGACAAGTACGGCATGGAGGACTACAACTGGATGAAGGGCGAGTTTGTCTGGGTCGAATCCGGCAAGCCGATCTACACCTGGTACAATGGCTCCATGAAGCGCGTGCTCTTAGGCGACAAGGTGGACCCCGACACGGCCTACCTCAACCTGACCGAGCCAGTGGGCTCGATCAAGGACCCCGGCTCCAAGATCTCACCGTTCAAGTTTATGGAGGGCGTCAACGCAGTGGATCTCGAACACCGCCACATCATGGTGCCGCACCTGTTCCCCAAAAACAAGGAAGACACGACCGCCTACTGGAAACACCTGGACTGGCAGAAAGCCTACACCACCGGCATGCAGGCAGCTCATCTGGCGTACAGCGGCAAGTACAAGTGGGTCAACACTCGCATGTACTGGGGCATCGAGCACGAGGTGATGCCGGCCGACATGGCGCTCTCCTGCGTGCAGTGCCACGAAAGCCTGAAGGGCGAGCTCACCTGCAACCGCTGCCACCAGGACAACAAGAACGTGGACTTCAAGAAGATCGCTCAGAAAGGCACCGACTTCAGCTTCATGGCCGGCAAGGGCCGGGACGTCAGCCACCTGATCGGAAAGACCGACTACATCGACTTCAAGGGCTTGGGCTACAAAGGCGATCCGATCATTCACGGCGGCCGCTTCAAGAAACTGCCCATGGGATACAAGCCGCAATAAACAACCAGCCGCCGGGATCGATCCGGTCCCGGCGGCTGGTTATGA
>JAUQXK010000040.1 GCA_030834695.1 Desulfobacterales bacterium | reverse complement strand
TGGTCTCCGACACGCCGAGCAGTCCGGACTGGAAATTGACCATCTCATTGAATTGTTTTGCATCGAAGCCTTCGGTGCGCACAAAATACCAAAGCAGTCCAGGATCGAGATCACCTGATCGGGTGCTCATCGGCAACCCGGCTGTAGGGGTGAAACTCATGCTTGTGTCCACGGGTTTGCCGTCACGTACCGCCGCCAGGCTCGCGCCATTGCCGAGGTGGGCGAGGATGACACGGCCTTGTGCCGCTTCTGTTCCGGATAGGCGGGCCATCTCTCGCATTAGAAACGCATACGACAACCCATGAAACCCATACCGCCGCACGCCCTGCGTTTCGTAGCGGCGCGGGATCGGCAACAGCCGCGCCACGCACGGCAGGTCATGGTGAAAAGCCGTGTCGAAACATGCAACTTGGGGCAGGTCAGGAAATCGGCGATGAAACGCCTCAGTCAACAGGATCTCCTCCGGCAGGTGCTCAGGATCGAATGGACTGAGCCGGTGCAGCTCCTCAATCATTTCCGTAGTGATTCGCTGCGGTTTTTTATACTTTGGCCCGCCATGCACCATGCGATGCCCCACCGCGGTCAATGCATCCCCCCCACTGCGTTCCTCGATCCAATCCATCAGAAAACCCACGGCCACCGTGTGATCCGGCGCCGTCACGAACCGCGAAAAGTTGTCCGCCTGGTTCAAGCCTTTCACCCGGAAGGTGGGCTCCGGCAGTCCAATTCGATCAATCCCGCCTTCCATAATCCGTTGGAGCGAGTCGCCGGCCTCGAACAGAGCGAACTTGATGCTCGACGAGCCTCCATTGATGGTGAGGATACGTGGGTTAGCTGGTTTCATGAATGACTCCTTCGCTATTCTGCAATCCGAACGAAGCAAGTTTCGCGCACGTGGACCGGTAATCCGTGTGAAGAATGCTTGGAATCCCTAAACCTTCCGCGATCTGGACGAACATCGGGGTGTTTTCGATATAGACTACCTGATTGGCCGGAACCTGCGCGATATCGAGCGCAATACGAAAGATGTCCGCATCAGGCTTTCGCAAGTGGACGAAGCAGGAGGAAATGAAAAAATCCACGAACCCATCAAGGTTGAACTTCCGAATTCGGTGCGAATTCAGCTCTCGGGCTTCGTTGCTGACCACTGCGATCTTCAGCCCGTGCTGGACCTTGAGCTGAGCGGCCAGCTCGATCATCTCGGGGTATGGTTTCGATTGCGCGAACATGAAGCGCCGAAACTGAGCGCGAGTAAACGGTCGCTTTTTGTAGAAGACCACCCGATTTAAATATTCTTCCAGCGTGAGTTTCCCCTCCTCGTAGGTGTCGAAGGTCAGGTGATGCCGATCCTCCATCTCGGCCAACTCCAGCTTAAAGTTCGTCGCCGCCCGTCTGCGGGCATGATGATCCCACCCATTGGTGAGCAGGACACCGCCGATATCCAGAAACAACGTTGTAATCTTTGGTGGGTGTTTCATGATGGTCCCCCGGAGTTTCCGGTGTTCAGTCCTCATCAGGCCCTCGTCTCACGCCGCGCGAGGATCAGCCCAGGCGCCATGGGTAGCCAGAAGGTGAAGACGCGAAAGAGGAGTGTGGCCGCGAGACCGGCGGCGACCGGCACTCCGATGAGCTTGAGGGTGGCCACGGAGACGGATTCGAATACCCCAAGGCCTCCAGGAATCACTCCAAGCGTCCGCAATAGCGTGGAGAGCATAAAGCTTGCAAAGACCGGCGCTGAATTGACCACGAGGCCGAGGGCCCACAGCATGATCCAGAGTGTCCCCGCATCGAGCGTGAAGATCGCGAACTGGAGGCCCGTACACCGGGTGATGAGCCAGACATCATGAGAAATAGTGGCCGTCGCCTCACCAAGCGCTCGAATTGCTGGCTTGATGAGGGGTAACCGTTCGAGCCAACCGGGCAAGGTCCGACCACGGCTCACCCACAAGAGGGCAATGGGAACGGCTGCTGCCAGGGGTGCGAAGATGCACGCTGGCAATGCTATCAATGGGGTGAGGTCTCCGAGTACCCAGACAATGACAAGAGCGATGGCTATAGCCAGAGTGTAGGCGGCGTAGTAGCTCACGAGGTCGATGACGACCGCGGTCATGCTTGCGCCGCGTGGCACTCCGCGGCGGTCCAGTGCTTGGATGACGATTAACGTGCCGCTCAGGCCAGCGATAGGAAGGGCCTGGTCCATGAAGAGCTTTGCCAACCCCAAACCGACATAGGAGCGGATCGGCTTTGAAATATTCGCGCGACAAAGGACTCGCTGCCAGATCCGGGCGTCCGTCACGTAGGTTCCCATCTGGAGCAAGAGGGCGACGATCAGCCAAGCAGGCCAAGCGTGGAGCAAGAGCTGGGCGAAGGCCATCTCCTGGCTGTGGTGTGTGGCGAACATGACCACGGCGACCAAAAGACCCAGCCCAAAGAACCACGGAACCCAATGGGAGAGAACCTTTGGTCGAACCATGATCATTGTCAGCCCACCCCGCTTTTATGTTTTGGTAATGGACGCCTATTCATCATTATTTCTCCTCCAGCATGATTCCACGACCAGCGCATATCCAGGGCCAGCTCCGCCAGTGAATCGAATCCCTCGATTACCGTAGGCAGAAGGTTGTAGATTGGGTGGCTGACACGTGTTTGTTTGCTCATGGTTTCTCCTCCGAATTGGTTCGGGACCGAATCTTCGAATACATCAGTTAGGGTTTTCCTCGTTACTCGTTAGGTCCCTCTTCCCTGGTATCGCTTGCTGTCTGCTGATGAAGTACCTACGATGCGGTACCTTTGCCCCGCTCCGGCACCGGCGGCGTCGCCAAAGCATCACTGACAATCGCCTGGGCTTCCTCCAGAAGGTGGCGCAGATGATCTGCTCCCCGGAAGCTCTCCGCATAAATCTTGTAGATGTCTTCCGTCCCGGACGGGCGCGCCGCAAACCATCCGTTTTTCGCAATTACCTTCACGCCGCCAATGGGTGCACTGTTGCCCGGCGCATGGGTGAGGATGGTCTGGATTTTTTCGCCCGCCAGATCAGTGAGCTTAACCTGCTGGGGTGAGAGTTTCGCTAACAGTTCCTTTTGATCCGGAGTGGCTTGCGCCTCAACACGGTCGTATAGCGGCTCACCGAACTCGCGCGTAAGCTCACGGTATATTTCACCGGGATCCCGGCCCATCCGGGCTATGATCTCCGCCGACAGCAAAGCCGGGACGATGCCATCTTTGTCCGTCGTCCAGACGCTGCCATCCATACGGACGAAAGACGCACCCGCACTCTCTTCCCCGCCAAAACCCAACGACTCGTCGAGCAAGCCATCCACAAACCACTTGAAGCCGACGGGCACCTCGTAGAGCCTCCTACCAAGCTTCGCCGTGACGTGATCGATCATCTGGCTGCTTACTACCGTCTTGCCGACGGCCGCTGCCTTGCTCCACTTCGGTCGGTGTTGGAAAAGATAGAAGATAGCGACGGAAAGGTAGTGATTGGGCGGCAGCAACCCTGCACTTCGGGTTACAATTCCGTGCCGGTCATGGTCGGTGTCACAGGCGAAGGAAAGATCAAAGCGGTCCTTCATCCCTATCAAGCCCTGCATCGCATAGGCCGAGGATGGGTCCATACGGATCTGCCCGTCCCAATCCACCGTCATGAAACGGAATGTCGGATCGACAGCATCGTTGACGACGGCAAGGTTCAGGCTGTAGCGCTCGGCAATCCGGGCCCAATAATGGACCCCGGCGCCACCGAGGGGATCTACGCCCATTCGAATGCTCGCGCCGTGAATCGCCTCCATATCGAGCACACTGCCAAGATCGCTCACGTAAGCGTTGAGATAATCGTGTCGATGCGTCGTGGCGGCGCGCAAAGCCTGCTCGAACGGGATTCTTTTCACACCCTGGAGACTGCTTTCGAGAAACTCATTGGCCTTCGCCCCGATCCATCCGGTAACGCCGGCATCCGCCGGCCCTCCGTTTGGGGGATTGTATTTGAAGCCGCCGTCATGTGGCGGATTGTGTGAAGGCGTGATGACAATGCCGTCGGCCATTCCTTTATCGCGGCCGCGGTTGTAAGTGAGTATCGCGTGAGAAACCGCAGGCGTGGGAGTGTATTCGTCGTTCTCGGCAATCATGACCTCCACGCCGTTGGCCGCCAGCACTTCGAGCGCGCTGGCAAGAGCCGGTACGGAAAGTGCGTGCGTGTCGATGCCCAGAAACAGCGGGCCATCGATGCCCCGCTCCTTGCGGTACCGGCAAATGGCCTGACTGATGGCAAGGACGTGCCATTCGTTGAAGCTCTTGTCGAACGCGGAACCACGATGCCCCGAGGTGCCGAATGCGACCCTTTGTTCGGGCACTGACGGCTCTGGGACCTCCGTGTAGTAGGCGGTGACAAGTTTGGGGACGTTGACCAGCATCGATGGTCCGGCGGGTTTACCCGCAAGTGGACTTACCTTCATAGAAAGCTCCTCAATAACGGCAGCGGGTATGCCACCGTATTAGAATGATCCGTATACAGCTTTGCGAGCGTCACGGTCCTAATCTTCGGTCAGCAAGACGCCACCGATATCCAGGAACAGGCTGGTGGCTGCAGACGCTTTCTTTATGGTCCTGTCATCTGTCGACCGGATAACCAGCCGTTGGCGAATCCGGCACAACGCAGACCTGTGACAATGGGACGGCACTGCCGCGTCAAGTCCCAGACCAATCCTGAACGGTAGTTCTCGATCATCGCGATCATCGGCCCCAGATTGATTCCGTAATGCCATGGAGACACCCAGCCGTACTCGTTTCCCGACTTATCCGGGAAAGTCGGATTGAAGCTGGCCTTGAGCCCATAGGGATGGGTCTCTCGCAGACGGAGCCGTTGGAAATAGCCGATGGTCGGCATCACGATCTCCGGTGCGAAGGGCAGCGAAGCGACCACCGCCCACGGGGCAAGCGTGCCGTCGTCTGGGCCGTAGGGGACGCCGCGCGCCAGATAGTCAAAGAACCGTCGTTCGATGCCATCGATCCGACACGTCATTTCACCAGGGCCGCCACTGGCCGTGATTCCCCAACTGTGCTCGCTGTAATTCTTAAACTGCTGCGGATTGCGCATCGCGTACTGTTGTTGCACGTAGGTGGCGCGACGAGTGTTTTCGAAGTAGTCGATGCCGCGGCCACGCATGAATTCGTCCTGGATACCGCGAAAATCGATCCATACATGTGAGAGTTGGTGCGTGAAGAGCGGTCCGGCATAGAGCAGCTCGGAATCGTAGATGCGCTTCCACTCGTACGTCGAAACCCACGCGGTGTAGCTCTCGGCGGGCAGCGGATGCGTAGGCGAACCGAGGCCGAGCAGATAAAGAATCAGCGCCTCATCGTAGCCTTGCCATCGATAGGGCAGGAAACCACTCTCCGGCTTCCACCCATGGGTGACCGTGGCGGCGCCGTTCTGCGCCCACTGCCAGTCGGCCTGCACGTAAAGGGCTTCGGTGAGAGATCGGATGTCGCGTTCGTCCGTCGTCTGCCGATCAAAGTACGCGGCAGCCGTCAGCGCTCCGGCGAGGAGCAGCGCCGTGTCCACAGTCGACAGCTCGCACCTCCACACGCGCTCGCCGGTCTCCATGTCGAGAAAGTGATAGTAGAAGCCCTTGTAACCCGTCGCATTGGGCTCCGGTCCTTGTGGGCTGTGCGCGAAGAACCGCAGCGTCGTGAGCGTTCTCTTAACGGCTTCCTCGCGCGTGAGAAAAGCGCGCTCGACTCCGACGGGATACGCCGTCAGCGCCAGCCCGACGGCGGCGATGCTCGCGGGCCAGCCCTCGCAAGTCTTGTCCCTCACCAATCCATTGGCAGGGTTGGTCTCATGCAGGAAGTATTCGAACGCCTCGCGTTGGAGAACCTCCAGTAGTCTCGTGTCACCATCCTTATGATCCATCACGTCACCTTACGCAGCTGACTGGTGCCAGATTCAACCTGCTTCTCGTCATGCCCGCCAAACTGCTTTCGCATGGCGCAGAGGAGCCGCCGATCGGCGTAGCCGGTGTCGCCCCGAGACTCAAAGCGCCCGCAGAGCTCCGCGCGGTACGGAATTTGAGTTCGACACTCGGCCATCACTGTCCGTATCGCGGCTGCCAGCCGTTGAACTGTGGTGACCAGTAGGCGGTCCTGGATGCAGGCCGGAAAATCCGCGAAACATCCTCTCCGCCGGAACGGCCGAATTCTCATCAACTTTGTACACGATGTATGTTCACCTCGACCACGTGCTCCTGGCCGTCGTCAACCAGAGGAACGGCCTGGTCGTGTCGCTCGACGCCATCCAGCGTTACCCTCGTCTTGCCGTCTGCGGTGCAGATTTGGGAGACCGTGATGTGATAGATCGTCTCCCGATACCGGTAGTGCAGCTTGAACGTAGTCCAGTCCGCAGGTAGACACGGCTCAAAATGCAGCTTATCCACGTCGAGTTTCACGCCCAGGAGTGATTCAAGGATGAGCCGGTACATCCAGCCGGCCGAACCCGTGTACCACGTCCAGCCACCGCGGCCGCGATGCGGTGGGAAGGCGTAAACGTCGGACGCGAGGACATAGGGCTCCGTCTTGTAGACTGCGATCGAATCCGTCGAGTTCGCGTGATTGACCGGATTGATCATGTTAAACAGCTCGAACGCGCGCTCGGCGTCGCCCATTGCCGCGA
Organism: Desulfobacterales bacterium; assembly: GCA_030834695.1. Classification (GTDB taxonomy): domain Bacteria; phylum Desulfobacterota; class Desulfobacteria; order Desulfobacterales; family SpSt-501; genus SpSt-501. The sequence goes on along the minus strand of JAUQXK010000040.1, from coordinate 37,933 downwards.
ACGCCATCGCAGCCCACACTGCGGCATGGGTGTACTGGCCACCATTCTCGCGCACGCCCTTCAAGTACCCTTTGATGTAGCCGGGATCGGGTTTGGAGTGGTCGAACGGCGGATCCAGCAATTGGACCAACGCACTTTCCCGGCGGACAAGTATTCTGTCCACCGCTTCCATGGCCATGCGAGCGTGCGGCGCCTCGCCCGAGCCGGAAAGGATCGACCAGCTCTGCGCAATCGAATCGATCCGGCATTCGGAGTTTTCCGCGGAGCCCAGCGGCGAGCCATCGTCGAAGTACGCTCGCCGGTACCAGGCACCATCCCAGCCACCCTGCTCGATATTCTGGCGTAGCCGAACGGCATCGCTCCGGCAACGCTGGGCGAACGACAGGTCGCCGCGCAGCCGCGCCAGCTCCCCGAACTGTGCCAGCACCGCGCACAGGAAAAAGCCGAGCCAGACGCTTTCGCCCTTGCCACCGGCGCCGACGAGGTTCATGCCGTCGTTCCAATCACCCGAGCCCATCAATGGCATGCCGTGTTGGCCAAAGCGCAGGCCTCTATTGATGGCGCGCACGCAGTGCTCGTATACATTAGCCACTTCTGCAGACTGCGTAGGCAGATCGTAGCACGACGCCTCACCATCCTTCAGCGCACGGCCTTCGAGAAAATGGACCGGTTCGTCGAGCACGTCGGTGTCGCCGGTAGCCAGCACGTAGCGGCATGTCGCTATCGGCAACCACAGGTAATCATCCGAACAATGCGTCCGCACACCTCGTCCCGACGGCGGATGCCACCAATGCTGGACATCGCCTTCGGGGAACTGCCGCGACGCACAGCTCAAAAGGTGCTCACGTACGAGGCTCGGCTCGGTATGGATCAGCGCCATCGCGTCCTGTAGCTGATCGCGGAACCCGAACGCACCACTCGACTGGTAAAACGCGTTGCGCCCCCACACCCGGCACGCGAGAATCTGGTACACCAGCCATCCGTTGGCGAGCACATCGAGCGCCAGGTCGGGCGTTTCCACCTGCACGGCCTCCAGGGTGTGCCCCCAGTATTGCTGCACCGCGACGAGCGCGTCGTGCGCAGCTATTGATCCTCGCCAGTGTCGTACCAAATCACGGGCCTCCTCGACGTTGCCTCCGGCACCGAGCCGGAAGACGATCTCGCGCTTTTGCCCATCGGCCAACTCGAATGGAACTCGGATCGCGGCACACGGATCGAGCGCGGCACCCACCGTGCCGGAAAGTTGAAACCGAGACATTGCGGCCGGATTGCGCAGCGTGCCGTTGCGCCCGAGGAACTCGGCACGATCACCACAAAAACTGCGGTCCGCAACGTCATCGACATCGAAGAATGCAGTGCGCCCTGCAAAGTCCGTATGGTAAGGATTGCGTGCGAACAGCGCGCCACTGCCGGAATCAAGCTCGGTGATCACATACATGTGCGTTTTCGTGCGCTCGTCACCGAGCACCCATTCGAGGTAGCCGGTGACGGACAGCCGGCGCGCGCGACCCGAACGATTGTGCAGCTTCAACACCGCGAACTTGACCGACGCATCGATAGCCACATACACGAATAACTCCGAATCGATACCCTGCTCGCTGTGTTCGAAAATGCTGTAGCCGAAGCCGTGGCGCGTGACATAAGGCGTCGCGCCGCCACTTGGCAGCAGGGTGGTCGACCAAAAGCGGCCACTTTCCTCGTCACGGAGGTAATACACCTCGGTGTTCGGATCGCCGACCGGGTCATTCGACCACGGCGTGAGACGAAACTCATGCGCGTTTTCGCTCCAGGTCGTCGCGCTGCCGCTCTCGGACACGAGGGTTCCAAACGATGGGTTGGCCAGGACATTCACCCACGGTGCTGGCGTCATGTGCCCTGTCGTGCTCGTGATGACGTACTCGCGTCCATCCGGAGTGAACCCGCCCAGCCCGTTGAAAAAGATCAGGCCGGGATGAGTCGACACGACGGGTGCCGGGGTGCCGTTGCTACTTCTGCGCGCGCTTGGCCGTGGTAGGACCGAGGCCAAGGAAGCACGACTCCGATCAAGCTGCTCCGCCAGCGACCCCCCGCTATCGTTGATGACGACGCGGGCAACCGTCTGCAGCAGGATGCGGTCCGCATCGTCGATCTTATCGGCTGGGTGCACGAAGATGCCGCCGGGTTGGTCGACCCGGTCGGCGTCGCCGCCTGCGGCTATAAGCTTCGCTATCTGCTCGTGCAGAGGGGACGGGCGGCCTTCGCTATCCTCGCAGAGAATCACCAGGTCGACTGCCAGCCCCTGCAGGCGCCAATAAGCGTGGGCTTGCAGGAGTTGGCGCACCAGCTCGATATTCGCCGAATTCGCAATTCGCAGCAGCACGATCGGCAAATCGCCGGAGATGGCGAACCTCCATAGACCGGACTGGCCTTGGCGGTTCTTGCCGAGAATGCTCGGGTCGGTGCGCAGCGACGCGTTGGTGTAGATGACAGAACCCGCAAGGCGTGCATAGAGCTGCGCATCCGCCCCATTCGCTTGGAGCCGGGTCAGGATCGCCTGGTCATGAGTCGGAGCCGCAGCGAGAACGCGATCGGCAAGCTGTCGATCCTGGTATTTATCGACCAGTGCCATGCAGGCCTCGCGTGTCTCGCTGATGCCGCTGATCAGATCGACGGTTACGGTCTCACCCGGCTCGATCGTGATGCAACAGCGGATCGCGGCCACCGGATCGAGCACGGGACCTGCACTCCCGGACAAGGCCGCATTGTCGTAGAGCGCCTGCGGATCAGCCGTGGTGCGGCCGCGACCTATGAAGCGCAGGCGGTCCGTCTCATAAGAGACTTCCTCCCGTGCCGGCTTATGCGAGCCCAGCAGGTGAAACATCCATGGTGTCGGCTCGTCGGGGGCTCGCGCGCGGCGCGTGCACAGGATCGCCTGGCGCTCGCGGAGAATCTCGGTTTCGACAAACAGTTTGCTGAACGCCGGGTGCGCCGCGTCCGTGGCAGGCAGTGCGAGCACGATTTCCGCGTAACTCGTTACATCGACCACCCTGCGTCTGGCAGAACAGTTGCTGATGTGGACTCGGCGCAGCTCGACGTCATATTCCGGCGAAACGGCGATTTGGGTCTGCGTCTCGATATCGTGATCACGACGGCGGAGCGTCGCCCGACCTTCCGAGAAAACCGCTTCGCAGCTGTCCGCTCGCTTGAGCGTCGGCTGATATGCGGTTGACCAGACGTTCCCGCTCGCAAGGTCGCGGATGTAACAGAAGGCGCCCCAGTTGTCGCAGGTAGCGTCTTCGCGCCAGCGTGTGAGTGCGAGGTCTTGCCAGCGACTATAGCCGCCGCCTGCGCTCGTGACCATGACGTGGTATTTACCGTTCGACAGTAATTGAACCTCCGGGGTCGCGGTGTTAGCGCAGTCGACAACGCGCACCCTCGGTTCTTGGTTATCGGCTCTGCTCATCATATTCTGATTTCCTTTTACCGTCGGCGATGTCATGTTCTTGCCCGCTCCGGTGTGGGGTTGTGCCATAAGCCGTCTGCTGCGATGAGCGCATCAGCCTCTTTCGGCCCCCAACTGCCGCGCTTGTAGGTGCGGGCCCGGCGGTGGGTCTTGAGGACTGGGTCGACCACCGCCCAGGCGGCCTCAACCGCATCCTCACGGGTGAAAAGCGCTCCGTCGCCAACCATGGCATCTGCTAAAAGCCGCTCGTAAGGCGCTTCCTCTCCCGGTTGCTCTTCAACCAGGTAGAGCTCTCGCTGGTCGCCGATGAACTCCTTCCCTGCACGTTTGACGCGAGCGGCGAGGGCGACGGCGGAGCTGGGGGAGAGCCGAAAGCGCAAATAGTTAGTCCGCCCGGTCGCCGGCGCTGAGTCGGCGAACAGCCTTTGTGGCGGCGGCTTCAGCTCCACCAGGACCTCGGCCGCCGTTTCAGTCAGAAACTTGCCGGAGCGCAGGTACCACGGCACCCCCTCCCAGCGCCACGAATCGATGAAAAGCCTCAGCGCACAAAAAGTCTCGACGTCGGAGCGCTTCGCCACGCTCGACTCCTTTCGGTAGCCGGCGTACTGGCCGCGCACCAGGTCGTTTGGTTTTAGAGGGCGCATGGCTTGGAAGACCTTGGCTTTCTCAGTATGTACGGCTCCATAGCCTCTATGGGCCGGCGGTTCCATCGCGAGCAGCGCGACGATCTGGAAGAGATGGTTCTGGATTACATCGCGCAGACAACCGGCGGTTTCGTAAAATGTGCCGCGACCCTCTACGCCGAAATCCTCGGACAGCGTGATCTGGACGCTGGCCACGCAGTTGCGGTTCCAGATCGGTTCCAGGAAAGAATTGGCGAAGCGAAAATAAAGAATATTCATAATCGCCTCCTTCCCGAGGAAATGGTCGATGCGAAAGATCGAATCGTCCGGGAACACCGACTGGGCGATGCGGTTGAGCTCCCGCGCGGAGGCCAGGTCGCGTCCAAACGGCTTTTCGACGATGACGCGGGCATTCTGGGCCAGACCAGCGGCGCCGAGCCCTTGGATGACCGTCGCGAAGAGCGAGGGCGGGATGGCAAGATAATGCGCCGGGCACCGAGCACTACCCAGCGCTTTTTTTATCGCCGTGAATGTGCCCCGGTCATTGTAGTCACCCGCCACGTACCGGAGCAGGGAGAGAAGATGCTTGAGAACGCGCTGGTCATCGAATCCGCCCGATCGCTTTATGCTGTCCATCACGCGCTGTCCCAGATGCGCCAGACTCCATTTTGAGGAGGCGACGCCGATAATCGGAACCCCCAATGCGCCTCGTTTGGCCATCGCATAGAGCGCCGGGAAGATCATCTTGTGGGCGAGATCGCCCGTCACACCGAAGAGCACCAGCGCGTCGGACCGGGCCGCTCTGCCGTTGGCCTTGCCCATATCAGCCTCCTCCCTTTTCCTTCTCGTCATGCCCGCCAAACTGCTTTCTCATGGCGGAGAGGAGCCGATCGGCGTAGCCGGCGTCGCCCCGAGACTCAAAGCGCCCGAAGAGCGCCGCGCCGATCACCGACACCGGCACACCCTCGTCGACCGCGGCGGCGATCGTCCACCGCCCCTCGCCAGAATCCGACACGCGGCCCACGTAGTTTTTCAAGTCGGGGTCATTGAGGAGCGCGATGGCGGTGAGGTCTAACAACCACGAGCCGATCACGCTGCCCCGGCGCCAGACCTCCGCGATCTCGGGCAGGTCCAGTTCATACTGGTAATACTCCGGGTTCCGCATCGGCGTCGTCTCGGCATCCGCAGCGCGTGGCCGCTTTCCGGCGTCGGCGTTGCGCAGGATGTTCAGTCCCTCGGCATACGCCCCCATGAGGCCATACTCGATGCCGTTGTGGACCATCTTGACGAAGTGGCCGGCTCCTTGCGGCCCGCAGTGCAGGAAGCCCTGTTCGGCCGTACCATCGCGTTTCTGCCGGCCGGGCGTGCGTGGCGCCGCGTCAATGCCGGGGGCGAGGGTGGCAAAGATCGGAGCCAGGTGCCGGACGATCTCTCTTTCGCCACCGATCATCAGGCAGTAGCCCCGCTCGAGCCCGCCAAGGCCACCGCTCGTCCCCACATCCACGTAATGAATTCCCCGCGGTTTCAACTCGGTGCCGCGCCGAATATCGTCGCGGTAATAGGAGTTACCACCATCAATAACGATGTCTCCCGATTCGAGCAGCGGAACTAACTCCGATAGCTCTTGATCAACCACGGCGGCCGGTACCATTAACCAGATCGCACGCGGTTTGGACAGCTGCGAAACCAAATCTCCGAGGGCATCCGCCCCGACAGCGCCTTGGACCATGAGTGTCTCAACCGCTTTCGCGCTTACGTCATAGACCACGCATTCGTGACCACCCTTGACCAAGCGCCGCACCATATTGGATCCCATACGCCCTAATCCAATCATGCCAAGCTGCATCTTAAATCTCCCTTCTTAGCCGGGTGCGGCTCTATATAATTGTGGCCGCAGCGTATACTCTGGGACATCCGTGTAGTAAGCAGTGACAAGTTTTGGTGCGTTGGCCAGCAGGATGGTTCGGCGGGTTTTCCCGCCAGAGGATTTATTTTTATTGCCGTTTCTTTTGTGCTTCTCATTCTGCGCCTCCACGGCTTGGTCCAGTACCACCAGGTTCACTGCTTTGCACCGTGACGCGCCATTTGTTCCCTTGCGGCGGCGATCACATGAGTGGGATCGAACCCGAAGTGCTGCGCGACGACCTTCATTGGCGCAGACAACCCAAAGGTATGCAGGCCAAGAATAGTTCCATCGAGGCCGGTATAGCGTTCCCAACCGAAGGTGGATGCCTCTTCAACCGCAACGCGTGCGGTTATCCCCGGCGGCAGAACGCGGTCGCGGTATTCCCGGCCCTGACTCTCGAACAGCTCCCAGGACGGCATGCTGATCACACGCGCTTTGATCCCTTCCGACTTGAGTTGCTCATACGCCGCAATGCAAAGCGAGACTTCGCTGCCGGTCGCCAGCAGCAGAACATCCGGTCGGTTGTCTGGGGCATCGGCAAGGACATAAGCGCCGCGCGAGACGCCGCTTGCGGGTGCGTACGTGGTGCGGTCCAGGGTCACCAGCGCCTGCCGCGTCAGCACCAGGCTGACAGGACGATCCTTGACCCGCATGATCACCCGCCAGGCCTCGACCACCTCGTTGGCGTCAGCCGGGCGCAACACAATCATGCCAGGCATCGCGCGGAAAGACGCGAGTTGTTCGATGGGCTGGTGGGTGGGCCCGTCCTCGCCCATGCTGATCGAGTCGTGCGTCCAGATGTAGATAACCGGGAGATCCATCATCGCGCTGAGCCGCAGCGCGCCGCGGCAGTAGTCGGTGAAAATCAGGAAACTCGAGGCATACGGTCGCAGCTTCGACAGACTCAGCCCATTGGCGATAGCGCACATTCCATGCTCGCGAATGCCGAAGTGGAAATTGCGTCCGCGGTAATTGCTCTCCTGGCCTGGTGCCTGGAACTCGCCGGCAAACTCGAAATTCAAATGAGTTTTGGTCGACGGCGCGAGGTCCGCCGCACCGCCCAGCAGCCATGGCACCTTCTCGGCGATGGCGTTTAGCACCTTGCCTGACGAGTCGCGCGTAGCCATGCCCTTCTCATCTGCCGGGAAGGTCGGTAGCGCGCTGTCCCAGCCTTCGGGTAAGTCACGGCGCTGCATGCAATCGATCTGATCGGCGAGATCCGGATACTGCTTGCGGTAAGCCGCAAACAAATTCTCCCAGGCTGAGCGAACGGTTGCGCCGCGACGGCCAAGCTGCTCTCTGAAATGCTCCAGAACGCCGTCAGGCACATAGAACTGAGCGTCAGGGTCCCAGCCGTAGAACTGCTTCGCCAGCCGCACCTCTTCGGAGCCAAGCGGCTCGCCGTGGGCCTCCCGGGTGTCCTGCTTGTGAGGAGCGCCATAGCCGATGTGACTTTTAACGATGATCAGGGTGGGACGATCAGGCGTGTTGTGAAAGATCTGGTAACCACGGATCAGCATCTCCAGATCGTTGGCATCGCTGACGTGAGTGACATTCCAGCCGTAGCCAAGAAAACGGGCCGCCACATCCTCTGTAAAGGTAAGGTTGGTCGAACCCTCGATGGTGATGTTGTTATCGTCGTAGATCCAGCAGAGATTGGAAAGCTTGAGGTGACCTGCCAGGGAGGCCGCTTCACTGCTGACCCCCTCCATCATGTCGCCATCGCCGCACAGGGCATACACGTTATGGTCGAACAGATCGTAGCCAGGGCGGTTGTAGGTGGCCGCCAGCCAGCGTTGCGCGATCGCCATCCCGACGCTCGTCGCCACCCCTTGTCCGAGCGGCCCCGTGGTCGTCTCCACACCCGAGGTCCAGCCGTATTCCGGGTGGCCCGTACAACGGCTGCCGGCTTGGCGAAAGCCTTTGATATCGTCGAGGGTCACTGCGAGGCGACCGGGCTGCTCGTCAGTCGAGTTCATCGCCTTTATCCCGCAAAGATAAAGCAGACTGTAGAGTAGCGCCGAGGCGTGGCCGACCGAGAGCACGAAGCGGTCGCGGTTCGGCCAGTTGGGGGCATCCGGATCGTAGCGCAGAAAGCGCTGCCAGAGGCAGTAGATCGTTGGTGCGGCGTCCATCGGGGTGCCGGGATGACCGGATTGCGCCTTCTGAATGGCGTCGATGGACAGCGTGCGAATGGTATTGATGCAAAGCTGGTCGAGTTGCGCTTGATCTATCATGGCTTTACTCCAACCCCGTATTTGAGCTTACACTCCTCAGATTAAATAGCGACTTGAAATACATACCCGTTTCGCTCAAATTATAGGATACCGGATAGCAAGGAGATAACGTCAGGTCGTCTTCGAGTTTGATTATACACTCGTGGCCAATTCGTCCGCTTCTTCTGAATTCCGGTTGCGCCTGCATGTTGCGTCTCATGAGGGTTGTCAGAATTAACTAATTTTTTCTCAAGAAACTGGGTCAGGAGGAAAAATTTTTAATCGATTTCCAAGGTCCTTAAATGGTCAAGAAAAAGCGGACACGGGTTTATTACTTAAACTTGCCGTATTGTTACCCTTATCGACTATGACGAAGGACGCTGTTTCCTCACACCACACCGCCACGGTCATTAGTGCTACGGATGATAATTATATATTGGATACGGAACAATGGGGTCTATAGCGTATTTCAAAATACTAAGGCACTGCCGAGGGCTGCAACGCGAGATTCGTTAACTTTGTAATTATTTACACAGCATCCATAGTCACCGAGAATACATGATTCACCCCATTCCAATTACCGACCATCTCAAGTAGGAGTCTGTTGATTCTGTCTCGATTGATTCTCTCACATGGCGTCCACACGCCATTGCTTGGCGACCTAAAAGTCCTGGAATCAATTCCCAATGCTAAAAGAATGGTTTTAAATGCAATCATGACTACGGCTTTGGCGGATTCGAATGCAATGTTATGGCTATAGCCTGAGTATGAAGCGCATTTGAAAAACTGGAATATATAGCAGCCCCTCCGGTTTGGACTGCGTGCCTCAGTCCAAACCTTGCCTGGGCTGAAGGCGGGGTTGGTTTAGCAGATCAAGGGTATCGATTCGGGTAATTGCAGATTTGTTCAGGCCCTCGTGGGTTCTGGGGGCAACAGGCTGCCGTGATTCGCTGAAACAATCTCAGAAATGGTGGTTCGGAGATACGTCGGATGATCAGTCAGGTATTCAACCGTCTCGAATGATAGCAGATTAGCTCCGCTTATCTTGGTTTTACCTCGGTGGAGCCATCCTTCTCAATTCCAACTGGAAAAAGGTGCTCCACCAGTTGCGGTAATACACATCCGATAGGGTAAAGCACGTTCACCGGAAAGGACCCGCGCCCCCGGTTCCCAATCGGCCATCATGTCTCTGCGGGTTGGGGGATGGATCTTATCGATATGTATGTTTTCAGCTCCTCCCTCGGACACCTCAATTTCCATCGTGGTCAGGGGCAGTCGATGGTCGGCGTGGGAAAACTGGTTAGGCGGCCATGGACGGCTTCTAAAGTGGCCTCCTGCGCTGCTTGAACTGTTTGCAGTGGTAAAAATAATAACCCTGCTCCCGAATCAGGTGGGCATTGCGGTCATCCGGAGATATGACCGCAATGGCGGGATCTGGAATGCGGTTGGTGTTGTCCTTTTGTATGTGGTGCTTGAGTTCCTTTAGCTCCAGCAGGATGGCCGCAGCGTGCTCAAGGCTCGTACGGATGTCGAATACAAAATGCTGGGAGTGCTCCCACCCGATTGCCATTTTAAACTGAGACGTGTCGGACAGGGCGAGTTTTGCAAGCTGAAACTGGCAGTAAAGATCGATGTTAGCGACAATTGTTTTGGGCTTTGTTGAGAGATTGGGTTTATGTGCAGGGGCGAAGACGATCTTGGATAGCTCCCGGTTGGTGATGGAAACAAGCGGTTTGGAAGGAAGGCTCGCGCGTAAGTATCGGCGGGCAGTTTGAGGATGTTCGATTTCACCAGGCAAGTCGTTGAGGGCCTCATCGATCTGGCCCTTGGTCCAGTCGGCTGCCTGCAGAAAAAAGCCTGAAATCAGATCAGAGGCATTGTCGTTGGTCCAGTCGAGGATGTCTGAGAACAGCGGATCGTTAAGATCCTTGCCCGGTCTCCTAGTCTTCATAAGCTTACTCTTTGCGGTAGACATCGGTCCCCTTCCCGGTTTGGGGTTGCACAGCGAAGGTACCCTCCGTACCTATGACACAATCGGAAACGTATTGCGTGATCGAATCAAAATAGGGGCGCGGAACAATTGTGTTGGGCTGTCATGTATCATGGCTTTCTTCGAGGTCGAGTTTAGGGTGATATATTCAACCTGTGGATCAGTTGCAAGTGCAACGAGTCGGCTGAATCCGCTCGTTATGCCTATGGCAACCATATCAGGTTTGCCTCCATCCCTGTTCTGGAACCGTCAAAAAAGTCGCAAGCCCAAGAGCGCGACATGCCCCGGAATCGCCGAAGAGGGCTGTGGCGGTGTGGTGTTTGCGGCCACGACTGGCAATCTGCCATGCGACCAGCACACAACGCTCAGCTACGGACACGTCTCCAAAAATTTCAACCTGGAGTTCTCCAAGAACAATCGCTTTGCCTGCAGGCTGGGGAAAGGTGAAGGATCCCGGGCAATCGAGTACGGCCCACAAAAACTCGGTAGATACGAACCCCCCATCCGAGATGACGGATGCATCGGGAATCCAAGGGCAGGCGACTCGGTTGTCCCCTTTGACGGGTCCCGGAAATACATGAAGACCATCACCACGGTCCGGACCGCATACAAAGCAGCATGGAAACCAGTGTGACGTAAACCCCCGGTATCGGCGCGACGCCTCCTCCGCCTCTTCGATGCTAGGGCACGCAGGTGGTTTGAGTACGGTCTTTGCGGGTCGTGCCTCGGCGAGAACGACGCCACCGTCGAGCAGAACGACAGCTCCTCCTGTTTTTCGAACCTCTAACTCGGTATCGAGCGGCGTTGGCAGCAGGAGTCGAACAGTGACAGCGGGGCCATCAACGAACTGTGAAAGAAGTCCACAAACGTAGCCTCCGTTTCCGGATGTCGGTGGCCCATTAAACCGCTTTTCGATTACGATCGTCTTGTCCTTCAAAATTCATCCTTTCGAGCGGGTGTCAAGGCAGGTCAGAGACGATAGATGGCATTCAACCAATTTTGTATTTGCATTGACTCAGGGCTGTCCCAACGTTAATCAAATAATTGTATTTGGTTAGAGGTTGAGTAGTTCTGATCTGTGTAGTCAGTGCTTGCGAGTACCGGCTTTCTGGGCGTTTTCTCAAATACGGCGACACTTAAAATCTGTTAAATTGTGCAAAGGCTTTGCTCCAGTTTCAATGTTTTCTTTTCGATAGCCGCCAGTGCATAGACCCCGTAATCCAGCTCGACTCCGAAGGCGTCGTTGACATAAAGCGCTCTGGCCTTGGCAATCAGTATCTGGGCGAAGTCGGCATAGATGCGCCAGCCGCGGACTTGATTCGCATGCGCCAGGGTGTTTCGGGATACCTTGCCGCGAATGCCCGCATGATAGAGCCTGGAGGGGGCTGCCCGCAGACAGGCTTGGATGTCGCGCAGACTCTCGCGAAAGGTCAGATGTATTCCTGATAAATGGATCAGGGATATTCCTCGGACGCTTGAACGGTTCTCGCCCACGTCACTGGCTCAACAAACTTGGTCTTCGCCGCTGCACCCATTTCGTGGCTTGCTCGTAAGCGTAGGCAAGTTGAAGGACGGACAGATCGGCTCTGGTCTTCCCGATGATCTGGATGCCCATAGGCAAACCGGCGTCACTGAAGCCTGCGGGCACGCTGATCACCGGCAGCCCGGCCAGAGTCGGTCCGATGACCACTTCCATCCAGCGGTGATACGTATCCATGGTCTTCCCGGCGATTTCTTGCGGCCAGTGAGTCTCGGCATTGAAAGGGAACACTTGAGCGCTGGGCAAAAGCAGATAATCGTATTTCTGGAACAGGGCATTCAAAGCCAGATACCAGGCGCTGCGGTCGATGGAAGCCTTGAAAACTGCTTCGGCGGGAAGCTTCAAGCCGTTTTCAACCTCCCATATCGCCTCGGGTTTCATCAGGGCTCTCCATCGGGGTGCTGCATACAAAGGTCCAGCGATCCCGGCGACCAGAAATCCCCGCAGGGTCAGCCATGTCTGCCATAGATGCTCGGGAGAAAAATCGGGAAGGCTCTCTTCAATGATACATCCGATGGTCTCAAATGCCGCCAGGGCCTTTTGGCAAAGAGCCAGGACGCCCTGCTCCATCGCCAGGTGGCCGCCAAAATCACCCAGCCAGGCTATCCGTGCACCTTTAAAATCCTTTTGGAGGGATCGGCCAAAAACAGCAGGGTCTCCGCCGTTAGACAAGGGAACGCGGTCGTCAAACCCAGCCTGTACGGAAAGAAGCATGGCAAGGTCCGAGACCGTCCGACCCATGGGACCTTCCGTCGCAAGCTGCTGGTAGAACAGTTCATTGGTCGGGCCGTAAGGCACCCGCCCGGCGGAGGGACGAAAACCGAAAAGATTGTTGTAGGCCGCCGGATTTCGAAGAGAGCCCATCATGTCGCTCCCGTCGGCGACGGGGAGCATGTGCAGAGCCAGCGCCACCGCTGCACCACCGCTGCTTCCGCCTGATGCCTTGCTCTGGTCGTAGGCATTGAAGGTCGTCCCGAAAACGGAATTGTAGGTTTGGGATCCCAGACCTAACTCGGGGGTATTGGTTTTACCTATAATGATCGCTCCGTTCCGTTTGACCCGCTCGACGATAATGGCGTCCTGCGTGGGAATGTTCTCTTTAAAAATCAGCGAACCCAAAGTAGTGGGAATGCCGGCAGTCGGCGCCAGGTCTTTCGGGGCCTGGGGAAATCCATGCATCCAGCCAAGGTAATCCCCCCGGGCTATTTGCCGGTCTCTTTCGTTCGCCTGGCGCAGAAGTCCCTCCCGCTCCTGAAGGGAAACAATGGCGTTGACCTTCGGATTGAGGCGATCAATCCGGGCCAGAAAGGCTACCATAACCTCCTGGCAGGAAACCTGTTTCGAACGGATGGCATGGGACAAACCAACAGCATCCATGCCTGTGATCTCTTTTTCATCAGCCGAAAACGACTCTCGATTCATTCGGTCTCTCCTTCCCGTGAAGCCCTTATCTTATCAACCTCCCATTGACCTGTCCATAGTAGCTGAGTACGTGTAGGATCGAATACCGCCAACACCATGGGCGCTGCCGGAATGGGGAGCCGCCTGAGATGGTCACCGCCAGCACCACCGGCAGCTGCATGATCGTGGATGCCCTTAACTGCCCGGCAGCGGCAACGAACGGGTGCAGGCCCATACGCCGGAAACGCCTGCCGTATATTCCAGCTGACGAATAACAAACCGCAGCCCTGAGAACGGGTAGTTGAACCGAGACGTTCGTTCCGGCTCCTCGGAGCGCTCTCGGGCCGGTGATGACACGGACGCTCGCCCTACCCGTACACCGATCAGGCGGTTTACGGTCCATTTTTCATCTCGAGTTAAAAATGTGCGACGATGGCGGCGAACACCGGAGTGGTTGCGTTCAGCTTTCTCGTTTCAAGGTGGCGTCTATCAGACTGACCGATGTGTGGGAGGAAGGTGACCCTGTCCAAGGGGCCATGGGCCGGGGCCACGGCAGGCAGTCGCAACGAATGATAAAGTGTCTGACCGCCGTGCGCTCAGAAGGCTTGAATTTTTTTCGAGTACGAAGATATCGTTTTAACAGTTTGAAGCGGCTATGCTTAGAGCAAACATGCGCCGCCATCTGATGATCTATGCTTCCGGCCCATTTTTACGCCCACTCCCAAGACGCCGAAGCGTTTGAGTTCGAGGGTGCAGCGCAGATCGAGCTTCACCTTTGCGAATTCCTTTCTCAGCTCGCAGCCGTTGAAGCGGTCGTGCTTCGGATGTGTCGCCAATCGGCGGGTGATGAAATTCTGGTAAAGCGAGGGGTAGTATTCCTCGAAGTAATAAAGCCCATCCGGTTTCAGAACCCGATGGATTTCGGCCAGGCCGTCGCGCCACGCGGGCACGTGGTGGAGGAAGCCGAAGCCGAAAACAGCGTGGGCCGTTTCGCTGCGGAAGGGCAGGCGGGCGGCGTCGCCGACGCAGAGCCGGGCCGGAGAAGGCGACCCCTGGGAAAAGCGCTTTTGCGTGAGCGACACCATGCGAAAATCGATATCGGTCAGGAAGAGCCGCCGCGGTTTGAACTGTTCGGCGAGCATCCGCGCGCCGGCGCCGGCACCGCAGCCGATCTCGAGGATGTCCGCTCCAGGATTCAGGGGCAACACCGCTCGGAACCACCGGAGCACCAGCGCCAGCATGGCCTGACGCATGGGGCTGTTCACGAACCAGCGTTCAAGCGGATCCAGCTTCATCCGTCCAACCCAGGGCCGGCACTCCACGACCCCGCGGGCCAAGGTGGCTGCTTCCAATGACGTGTCGGCGCGTTTGCTTGCCGGATAAAAAGACGGCCTTTACTTCACCGCCAGGTGGACCACGGCAATGCCGTTGGTGAAGCTGCGGTAATCCACCCGGCGGAATCCGACCTGCCGCAGCATGTCGGCCAGTTCGTGCGGCAGCGGGAACATGCGAATGGATTCCGGCAGGTGGGTGTAGGCCTTGCGGGAGCCTGCGATCAGCTCTCCCAAAAACGGCATGATGTGGAACGAATAGAGGTCATAGAGCCACCGGAAGACCGGCCAGACCGGACGAGAAAACTCCAGGCACATGAGCCGGCCGCCGGGCTTGAGCACGCGGTGCATTTCGGCGAACCCCTGCCGCATGCGGACCACATTGCGGATGCCGAAGCCCACCATGGCGGCGTCGAAACTGCGGCCGGGGAAGGCGATCCGCTCGGCGTCGCCCTGGACATGCCGGATGGGGGCGCTCCGCGTTCGGCCGCGTACTTTGTGGGTTCCGGCTTCGATCATGGCGCGGTTGATATCGTAGATGACGACCTGTCCGCGAGGCCCGAGCCGCCGGGCGGCCAGGATCGCCAAGTCGCCGGTTCCCCCACATACGTCCAGCACGCGCTCCCCCGCCTGCAAGTCCAGCATGCGCACGCCGGCGCGTTTCCAGGCGTGGTGGATCCCGAAGCTGAGCAGCGTGTTCATGAAGTCGTAGGCGGCGGCGACCGAGTTGAAGTGCTTCAACACCCGTTCGGCCTTTTCGCGGGCCTGGACGCGCTCGAAACCGAAGAAGGCTTCATCTGCCGCCGCCGTTTCCGGGTCCGCCGGATCGATCTGGCGTCGGCGCTGGTCATCCTCGAGCCAAGTCTTTTTGCTCAGTGGCATGGGTACTCCGTATCCGGTCCAGTCCGATGCAGGATGCCCGGTGCGCTCAGGCCGCGGATGCCGGCTCCGCGAAGGCGGGCGGCGTGTCGGCCACGCGGGCCATGAGCTGCTTCAGTTCACCGCCCTCGATGGTTTCTTTCTCGAGGAGCACCGCCACCGACTCCTCCAGAATGTCACGACGGCCTCTGAGAATGTTCAGGGCGCGCTCGTACTGGGCGCCGATGATCCCCTTGATTTCGTGGTCGATCTCTTCGGCCGTGGCCTCGCTGTACTCCCCCGGCCCTTCCGGAATGGGGCTGAGAAACTGGGCGCGTCGCTGGGAGGCGTAGAATACCTGGCCGACCTTGCTCATACCGTATTCCTTGACCATGCTGCGGGCGATGTCGGTCGCGCGGGACAAATCGTTGTGAGCGCCGGTGGAGATGTCTCCGGAGACGATATCCTCGGCGGCGCGGCCCCCGAGCAGCGTAGCGATTTTGTTCTCCAATTCGGTCTTGCTCATGAGAAAGCGGTCCTCGGTGGGCACCTGCATGGTGTAGCCCAGGGCTGCGATGCCGCGCGGGATGACCGTGATTTTCTGGACCGGATCGGTGCCCGGAAGCGACATCGCCACGATGGCGTGTCCGAGCTCGTGGTAAGCCACGATCTTCTTCTCCTTGGGGTTGATCACACGGTTTTTCTTCTCCAGCCCCGCCACCACCCGTTCGACGGCTTCCTGAAACTCGGGCATGCCGGCCTGTTCTTTGTCGCGCCGCACCGCGAGCAGCGCCGCCTCGTTCACGATGTTGGCCAGGTCCGCGCCGACCATGCCCGGGGTCATGTTGGCGAGCTTTTCGATATCGAGACCTTCGTCATATTTGATCTTCTTGAGGTGCACCTTCAGGATGGCCTCGCGGCCCCTGCGGTCGGGACGGTCCACCAGCACCTGCCGGTCGAAGCGTCCCGGGCGCAGCAGGGCCGGATCGAGGATTTCCGGCCGATTGGTGGCCGCCAGCAGGATAACGCCCACCTGGGGGTCGAAGCCGTCCATCTCCACCAGCAGCTGGTTGAGCGTTTGCTCCCGTTCGTCGTGCCCGCCCATGCCCCCGATGCCCCGCGCCTTGCCGAGGGCGTCCAACTCGTCGATGAAGATGATGCAGGGCGCCTTGGCCTTGGCCTGGGTGAACAGGTCCCGCACCCGCGCGGCGCCCAGGCCGACGAACATTTCGACGAACTCCGAACCGCTCATGCTGAAGAAGGGCACCCCGCTCTCACCGGCCACGGCCTTGGCGAGCAGCGTCTTGCCGGTTCCCGGCGGTCCGACGAGCAGAACCCCGCGCGGCATCTTGCCGCCGATCCGGGTGAAGCGCTCCGGCTGCTTGAGGAACTCGATCACCTCTTGGAGCTCCTGCTTGGACTCGTCCACGCCGGCGACATCCTCGAAGCGCACACCCACCTCGTTTTCCATGTAGATCTTGGCCTTGTTCTTGCCCAGCGACATGAATCCCGGCTGCTGGCCCTGCATGCGCTTCATCAGGAAGAACCAGATCCCTACGAAGAGAACAATCGGAAAGATCCATGAGAACAAGTCCCGCAGGAAGGTGGATTCGATTTCGCCCTTGAACTGAACATTGTGGCCGGACAGGAGGTTGGATAGCTCCGGGTCCACGCGGATGGTCCGAAACGGCTGTCCCCCTTCGCTGGTGTCTCCGGGACTCCTGATACGGCCTTGAATGATGTTCGAGGTGATGGCCACTTCGGTCACCCGGTCTTCGTTAAGAGCCTTCAAAAACTCGCTGTAAGAGATGGTCTTGATGGAAAACGCCGAGAAAATCGCGTTTTGAATGATCAGCACCACCCAGATGCCCAGCAGAACATACCACATGGAGAACTTATGGTGTTTTTCCATCGATCCTCCTCGTCGCCCCTTTCCGAATCTCAGACGCGTGAAATTTGGTTTCTAATTCTTACGTTACGCCTCCAAAATAATCAAACGAAAACAAATCGCAACGCCGGCGGACCGCTCGCTTCGACTCCGCCCAAAAGATCGGAGTTTCCCCTCAAGTTTGCTCACGATGTTGCGATATCTTTAATATATGGCGATAGAACCGAGCGGCTTCCGCGAGAACGGCGGAAAAAGGGGAGGCCCGTATGGTCAACGGGGAAGGGATTAACTTCTGCCGGTCCGAACAGATATCCATCTGTACGGCCGCGACGCAAAAAGAACAACCCGGCTGCAGCTTCTATGAAAAAGCGCGGCGTGCCGACCGGTGCATGTACTTCATCTTTGACGAGTATTGTGATTGCCTGAAAGCGCAGCTCAACGCTGCGGCGGGCGCGTGATGCCGTTGGCTGCTTGAGTGCGCCGGCCGGCCAATTCACGCCGCGAACTTTTTAGCCAGATCGTTGTCGATCACGTAGATGCAGACTTCCTTGGCACCCTGCTCGCTATAGCGGTATTTCTTGCCCAGATTGGTGATCAGGTAGGCGACATCCTCCCGGATCCTGTTGTCGTAAGTCTTGAACGCCTCCTCGTTGAAATCCTTGATGCCGCGACGGAAATTCTCGTTTTCAACCAGCGGGTCCAATACCTTCTCCTTGAGGTTGTGCACGTAACGATCGCGCAGGTCCTGAAAGAGGCGGGTGCGTTGAATCGGTATCCGTTCCACCAGGATTTCCTGGGTGAGGGTGCGGCGGGTGTATTCGCGCTGGGTCTCCTTGCGGAATTCGAGGCGCTGGAAGCGCGTGGCGGCGGAGCCGATCAGGCGGTATTCGATTCCGCTCAGGAACTCCTCGGTGATCTCCAGCCGCTCGCCGGTATAGGTGCAGGTCACCGACATGCCGGCCTCGAAGTTGATGCCGAACAGGTAGTTCTGGATTTCGCGCGCGATCTGCTCCTCGTTGTAGTAGTAGAGGGATTCCTTGACTTCCTGAAGCACGGTGTAGTCGTACATCCGCAATAAGGAGTCCAGGAAGCCCTGGGGGATGAGATCGCGCACCTCCTTGTGAACTTTAACGAAAAATTTGCAGAGGTCCGACATGTTGATCAGCTTGTCTCCCTTGGCGTAGGTCGAAAAAAACTCGTTGAAGATCTTGATCGAGTCCCGCCCGGAGATGCCGAAATCGCCTTCCGTTTCCGAGTCCGCGAGGATGCTGCGCCGACGCTTGGCGGTCAGCCGCTTGCGGTCCTCGTCCGACAGCCATTTGGGGATATAGCCCGTGTAGATCTCCATTTTGAGCAGCTGCAGGTTTTCGTCGCAGTAGAGGCGGTATTTCTGCGGGTCGTTGATCCATTCCAGCATGGTCTCGGAGCGCCGTTTCAGCCGCGAGGAAAGGATCACCCGGGCGAAGTTGTGGAGCACCCGCGGCAGGAAACTTTCGTCGATGTGCCGGCCGAAGATGTTGCGGTAGATTTCCACCTCGGTGTTGAGATCCATGACGTAAGGGATGTTGATGTACTCCACCCGGTCCAGGAAGCTCTGAAAGCCCTCGATGTTCTTCTGGTCTTCCGGGTTCATGACCGCCAGCAGCAGAGAATTGACGTTTTCCTCGATGTCTTCGACCTTGTGAAGTCCTTCGCTGATGATATTGTGAAGCTCGATCAGCCGTTCGGCGTTGTGCGATTTGACATCCATCAGGGCGTAGATGCCGTTGTTGGTCCGGGCGTAATGCGAGAAGAGGTATTTGACCGGGGAGCTGTCGTTCAGAATCCGGTTGATCTGCTTCTGGATGACCGGATGGCCGATCACCGGCTGGCGCAGCGGGCGGTCGCCGGGGCTGAAGACGCTGATGCCCTCGCCCAGCCGGCGGTTGAAGTGGTAGGGGCGGGCATACAGGCATTCGAAAACCCGGTGAGGGCTTTTCAGACGATAGAGCAGCGCGTCATAGAGCGAACTGCAAACGGTGCAGGGGTGGTCCTTGAAAACCCATTCGTATTCCTTCTCGGTGGCCAGCTTGTATTTGAACTGGTCGTTCTTGAACAGGTCGTCGAAGAAATCGCGGCGGAAGGCCTTGGGAATCATCAGCACGGGGTTGTCGTGGCTCGGGCAGGGGATCTCGATGGTTTGACCGTTGGCATAGGCGGCATCCAGCATGCCGTCGCCGCTGCGGTCCGGTTCGTCGCAGGCCGGAGCCGCCTCCGCGTCGCTGCGATGGAAGGTTTCGAGCAGGTGCGCCAGCCGCTCGATCACCGGGTGGTCGTCGTCGGTTGCCATTGCGCAGAACTTGCGGCGATCGAACCGCCAAACGACTTCGTACCGCCGGCCGGCCTCGCTGCCGGTGTAGGTTTCGAATTTTTTCAGCAGATTATTCAAAAACGTGCTTTTGCCGCAGCCGGGAGGGCCGCGAAAGATGTAGATCTTATTCTGCTGAGCGCCGCGCTTCATGGTGTCCACCAGGCTTACCAGACGGTTGGCGAACAGCCGGTCGGCGAAAAACGGGTGATCCACGTCCTCGACAAACAAACGGTTGCAGTCATAGCTGACATAATGAATCGACTCGGGGTCGTCCGGGTATTCGTCGACCCCCTCGCCGACATACGCGGCCACCATGTCGTGGAACACCTGAAAGATGTTGCGCATGACGATCGAGGGGCTGGCGACCAGATGCTTCAGAAACTCCCCGAAGGGGACGGGCAGGCGCGCTTCCATCGTCCCGACCGCCTGGTTCAAACCGCGCAGGGCGGCCTCGACCGGATCGGTTTGCTGCGCGGAGTCGTTCGTATGGTCGTTGCGGCTGTCCATGGTTGTCAGAGAAGTTCGCGGGTGAGTTTGCGGTCCTGCATGGTATAGAGCACCCGCTGCCATTGCATTTCCCGCTGCTCGCGCTCCTCGCCGAGAGACATCTGCATGCCCGGAAGCGCCGCCGGGCCCGGCGTCGGTTCGCCGCGCACGAACTCACTGGTTTCGAGCTGCACGGGCTTGCCCCAGAGGTATTCGATGCCCAACAGGGTATTGGCGATGAATTCCCGCACCAGCGGTTTGCCCTCGAAGCGGTGAACGAGATAGAGCGCGCCGTTGCCGGCCCGGGACCGGTCCACCTCGATGCAGGGCGGATGATAGAGGCCGTTCCGGAGCATGGCGCGATAGCTTTCGGCCGAGCGGCTTTTGACGTAAATCTCCCAGACCCCTTTGGCCTGGTTCAGCCGCCGGCCGGCGACAAACAGGCGAAAACGGGTGACGAAGTCCTGATCGACGAACGCATTGATGAATAGAAAGTCGTTCAGGTTTTCGCGGACCTTGAACAGGAGCTCCCGGCCGCCGCCGGTATGCCGGTCATAATGTTCGCGCTGCCGGGAATCGGTCAGCTTGCGGAAATCCATGGCGTACCGGCCCGCGTCGCCCAGATCCGCAATGTATTGAAACAGCCGCATCCCCAGTGCATAGGGATTCAGGCCGACCCGCGGCATGGCGGTGACCCCGGCATGCGTGCGCGCGAAATCGACCTCATGGCCGCGTATCCGGTCGTCCTGCAAAAAGAGCCGCTCGTGCCAGTAGCTGGCCCAACCTTCGTTCATGATCTTGGTGCGGATCTGAGGCTGAAAAAAAAGCGAGGTCTTGCGCACGACTTCGACGACCGGTTTCATCCAGCGATTGCGCTCCTTGTTCAAGAACTCGGACTGGGTGAGGATAAACTGCATCAGGTCCTGCCGGCCGACCGGTTTCGCGTCGAGGCTTTTTTTATAGTTCGAATCGAATTCAGGGTATTTCCGCAGCACCTCCGCGAAGAAAGCCTGCTCCCCCATCTCCGGAGACTCCCGCAGGCAGGCATTGTAGCGTTCGATTTCCTTGATGTATTTATTGGGTCTCAGCGCGCGCACGCTTTGCAGGAAATGGTCGAAATAATAGTCCAGCATGCGCGAACCGGACGTTGCGGGCGTGCGGTTCAGGCGGCCCAGTTCGGCATGAAAACCCACCAGGTTGTCGATGCCGCGCGCGAATTCGATGACATAATCGACCCAGCGGCCCTTCTCGGACCGCAGTTGGGCGATCATGCGCTTGTCCGAGAGGGCCTGGCCGGTGAAGTCGTAGTCCCAGGTATGGCGGAAATAGAGGTTGTGTTGGAAAAAGTCGATGTGGGCCAGGACGTGATAGAAGATCATCACGTTCATCCAGTCCGGATTGTTGTCGTTGTAATAGGAAATGGCCGGCCGCGTGTTGATGACGGTCTCGTAAGGGTTGCTCGGGTAAAGCTCGTAGCGCCCCCTTTCCTTGAGCACCTCCACGTCGTGGACCCAGTAATCGTAGAGGGTCGGGATCATCAGTTTGGGGGTGAGCTCCAGGAGGTCCCGGTTCGTCACCAGGTACTCCAGCGTTTCCCTGTCAAAACGCAGGCCGGCGTCGAGCGCGCGCTGCTTGCAGCCCTCCATGATGCGTTTGGTGTGCTGGCTGATCAGTTCCATAGTTCTGGCGGACGGCTTCGGATAAAGCCCGATCTTCAAACGAGGACCGGCCTCCCGGTCCTCATTCGGCGATCAGGGTTTTAATGCCTTCGATCAGTCGCGGCTCGTCGGAGTCCTCGCGCAGGACGTCCATGCGCAAAAGCTTCGGCCGGTCTTCCAACAGGCCGGAGCGACGGATGTATTTCTCAACTTCGGTGCGTTGTCCTTCCTCATGCGCATGCTGGGCGATGGTGATCCCCACGCGATTGGAGTAGCTCAGCATCTTCTTGAGCTGCGGGATGCTCTGGGAGCCTTCGTGATCCCAGTCATCCCCGTCCGTGCCGTGAAAAATGTAAATGTTGTAATCGCGTGTCAGGTTCTCACGCTCGACGATGTCGTTCACCAGCTGGTAGGCGGAAGACACCTGGGTGCCGCCGGCGACCTTGGAGTTGTAATAGGTGTAAAAATCGGGAACTTCCTTAGCCTCGGTGTCGTGCAGGATGAAACGGGTTTCAACCTGCATCGCGTACTGGTAGACCAGCCAGCTGTAGATCATGACGTGCTGGGATACCACCAGCACGGTGGACGGCCCCTCCATGGAGCCCGAATAATCCCGCAGAAAGAAAACCAGCGCCTGAGACTCGTAATCCTTCTCCGGCGACAGCACGCGATAGACCTTGTCATCGGGTGCGACCAGGAACCGGCTCGGGTCGATACGGCCGACGTCCGGGATGTTGCCCAGGTGCAGATTGGTCTCCAGTATCTTTCGCAAGGTGGCCTTTTTGTCGAGCAGTTGGCCGAACCCGCGGTGGCGGTCCGTCAGATCATACGTGTAGCGGGTCAGCGAGCGCCTCTTGCCCTTGTCTTTCAGGTTGGGAAGCTTGAACTTTTCGGTCAGGATGCGGCCGAGGTCATAGGCGTTGGACTCCATTTCATGGGACCCGCCTTCGCCCTGACCGGGGCCGGTGCCGCCCGGCTGCTGTTCCTCGTGCACGGGCTGCTCACCGATCACCTCGCCTGCCTCGCCCTCGCCGGAGCCTCCCTGAGAGGGTTCCTCCTCGCCGCGGAAGGAGGTGTCGTGCAGGAGTTTTTCCTCCACCGTGGTGGGCACGATCACCACCTTTTCCTTGCCCCGCTTGCCGGGCTTGATCAGCCGGCCGACGTTGATCTTGCGGGGAAAGCCGTCCTGCTCCCGCCGGCGGTCGCGCTCCAGCAGCTCGTCGATGGAGCGGATACTGGCGCTGGCCGAGCCCTGCATGGCCGTCAGGTGCTGCAGGACATCCAGGTCGTGATAGCTGTAAAGATCGCGCCCCTGGGCTCCTGCGGAGTTGCCCGCCGCCGCCAGCGGCTCGGGAAGATCGTGCGAACCGCCGGCTGCCAGCTCGCGCCGGATGTTTACTTCTTGGGCAGGGCTCAACCCCGCTGCCTTCCAACGCGCATATGGCTTTTCATCTTCGAGAATAGGCATGGCGAATGCGCCCCGCGATGATCGCGGCAAGATGCCGCCCCCCCAATAGGTCCGTCATGCCGGACTTGATCCGGCATCCAGAAAACAACTGGATTCCGGTTTCCGCCGGAATGACACGGCAACAACTGCTATAAAACGTTTCATATGTTCCCAATTCCATTGAAACCGTCACTTCTCGTCCTCCTGGGTGCAGAAGTACTCGATGGTCTTCTGGGCGCAGGTGCGGCAGTACCCGAGTTTGTTCAGCATGGTGTCGATCATGCGGTCGTAGAGTTTCTGGTTCTCTTCGTTGGTGCGGTTGGCCAGCGCGCCGATCAGGCTGCCGGCGCCGGCAATATCGGATTTCAAGCGGACGTCGGTGACGGCTTTGACCAGCTCCAGGTTGTCCATGAAGTCGTAGTTGGGGTCGATGGAGATCTTCTGGCCGTAAATCTTGCGGATCGAGGTCCGGAAGGATTCCCGCTGTTCTTCGGTTTTCAAGCCGAGACGCTCTTCGACGCTGTTGACGTAGCGTTCGTCGATCTTGAGCGCCCGGAGGTCGCCGGTCTGGGGGTCCTTGTATTTCCACATCTTGTCCGGCCCCAGGTTTTCGGCGTCGATGCCGATGATCATGTTGACATAGTTCATGACATCCTTGCGGATGGCCATGGGTTCATCCATGTAGGCGTTGAACATCTCGGTCATGATCCGTTCGCGGTAGAGGCCTCGGGCGGTCTTGATGTCTTCCAGGTATTTGGCGCGGTCGTTGGCCTCGGTGACGTAGTCCAGAACGATGCGATCCAGGGCCTTGAACACGTCGCAGGCAAACATGCACTGACCCTCGTTGGTCTCGGAGCTTTCGATCAGCAGCTGAATGGCGCGGCCGAGGTTGCGCTGGCCGAGGCCTTTCTGACCGAAGCGGTTGATGATCTCCGGGTCCTGATTGAGGGTGTCGATGACTTCCGCGAGGGTCTTAATGCTCTTTTCGCCGGCCACCTCCCCGGCGGCGAGTTTCATGGTTTCAACCGGTGTCAGCTTTTCCGAGCGCGGCAGCCGGCTGAGGACCGCTCCCACCGATGCCGCGTAATTGAGGTTCGGGTCCTGGTGCAGGCGCTCCTTGGTAAGGGTCGTGCGGGTCTCGCTGCCGATGGTATAGCCGGTCAGGTCCTTTTGGAGCTTATAGTTGGTGTTGTGCGAGACGTAGCACAGCCGGCAGCGGTCCACGATGGGCGCTTCTTCGCGCTCCGACAGGAACCGATGAAACTCCATGTTGTTGCTGGTCGCCACGATCAAGGTGTCGATCGGCCATTTGTAGCCGTCGATTTCGATGCTGCGGTTCTGGATGACGCCCAGGTAAACCTGGACCAGATCCTTCTTGTTCTTGAAGATCTCATCGCTGAAATGGATTCCGCCGCCGGCCACCCGGGCCAGCGCGCCGCGCCGCAGATCGAATCGATAAGGGTTGTTCGTATCCGAGATATGCAGCAGCCTCTGAATGGACTCTTCGCCCAGCAGGTCCACGGCGGACGACGTGATCTTGTCCTTCGCCGGGTATTTTCCGGTAACGGTTCCCAGGCTTTCGGTGAGCGGTACGGGGATGACCTGCACGAACGCCAGCATCGGGTCCAGTTCGGCGCTGCAGTGGGAGCGGATATCGTTCCAGATGTAGCCGCTGCAGGCCCCCAAGGGCCGGTAGTCGTTGTAAAGGACTTCGATCTCATCGTCGGAAAAGCCGATTTCTTTCGACAGGAAGGTCTTGTTGTCGTCGGTGAAATCGAACAGGTTCATGGCCAGGATCATGGGGTCTTCATAGGTCTGCGATTCGACCGAACTGATTTTGCCGTAGGTGCCCAGGCGGTCGAGGTTTTGAAATTTGAACGTGTATTTCCGGTTTTCGTCGTGCGAGAGAAAGCTGCGATACCGGCCGGCCAGGAAATCCACGAAGAAGGTTTTTCCGTTTCCCGGCTCTCCGACCAAAACAAACGCCATCTCCTTCGAGGACCCGCCTTCGGCGGCGTCTTTCACGTAGGACACGAAGCTGTTGATTTCATCGTACATGCCGATGACATGCTTGGACCCGCTGCGGAACACCTTGAAATCGTAAGTCGTCTTCCCGTTCACCGTGGTCTTTTCGATCCCGCCCTCGAAGATCATCCGCGAGACTCCCTTGAAGGCGTTTTCAAAGCGGCGTTGTCCCTTTTTGACCGCTTTGATATGCTGGATCAGCGAATGAATGCTGGTGGCCATGGGTGATTACCTCCCTGTGGCGAAGCGGTTCGGTGCTTGCGGCCGTGATTGGTCCTTGGTGCAGCAGCTTTTGGTACTTGCTTATGCAAGCAGAGTGGATACAGCCAGGCTAATCATCGGCGCATGCGAAGGCAACGGGAAAGGGAGCGAGAGCGCAGCATCCTGACGGAGGCGAGTCAACCGGGCGTGCCCGGAAAGGCCTCTATGCGCCGAGAGGCCTTTTTCAGCCGACTGAAAAGAAGATTGAAATCGGATATTGATGCCAACCCTATCAATTAGTATGCTCCCTAAGTACCGCAAGATCAATACCCTATCAACTGAACGAACAAAGGAGGTGCGCATGGACCTGGAGAAAGACTGGATTGCCAATGCCTACGCAGGCATGTCCCGGCGCCAGTTTCTGGCGCAGATGTCCGCGGCCGGGGTGGCCGTCGCGGGGTTTGCGATCGCCTCGAAGGCGGTGGCGGGTGAAATCATCAAGACGCCTACGGACGGCCTGAAAGTCGCCGACGGTCAAGTGGACTCCGGCGGCTTCCGGCTGCCGATCTTCCAAGCGCAGCCGGCCGGGGCCGGGAAATATCCAGTGGTGGTCGTCATTCCTGAAATCTGGGGGATGCACGAGTACATCAAGGACGTGGTGCGCCGCTTCGCCCGGCGCGGATTCCTCGCCATCACCTTCGAGCCCTACGCCCGCACCGGCGGTGTGCTGAACTTGCCGGATCAGCAGGCTCTGCTCAAAGTGGTCAATGCCGTCCCGGACGCCCAGGCCATGGCCGATCTCGACGCCATCGTCGCCTACGCGAAAAAACTTCCGGACGCGCGGGCCGACCGCATCGGTGTGACGGGA
Organism: Desulfobacterales bacterium; assembly: GCA_030834695.1. Classification (GTDB taxonomy): domain Bacteria; phylum Desulfobacterota; class Desulfobacteria; order Desulfobacterales; family SpSt-501; genus SpSt-501. The sequence goes on along the minus strand of JAUQXK010000040.1, from coordinate 11,703 downwards.
TTCTGCCGCGGCGGACTTTACACCCTGCTCTTCGCCGCACGGAGCGCCGACGTGAAAGCCGCCGTGGCCTGGTACGGCCCGATCAAGCCCGCGAAGACGGCGGAGATCCGCACGGTCGGGCCGCTGGATGTGGCGGCGCGGATCCAGGCGCCCGTCCTCGGGCTTTACGGCGAGGCCGACCAGGGTATCCCGGTGGCCGACGCCAAGGAAATGGAGTCCGCACTCAGGGCGGCCGGCAAGACCGCCGAGTTCGTGATCTACCCGGATGCGCCGCATGCCTTCCACGCGGACTACCGGCCCAGCTACCGCGAAAACGCGGCCAAGGATGCCTGGGCGCGCTGCCTGGCGTGGTTCAACGAGTATCTGAAAGCCTGACGGCTCCGCAGATGGAATAAAATCCCCCCGACCCCTCTGTGGCAAAGAAGGTTGGGGGGATTTTAGAATCGATTTCCGCGGAGCAACAGTTACAGCAGCCCGCCCAGGTAGAGGTATTTGATCTCGAGAAACTCCTCGATCCCGTATTTCCCGCCTTCCCGTCCTATGCCGGATTCTTTCATCCCGCCGAAGGGCGCGACTTCGGTCGAGATGATGCCGGTGTTGATGCCGATAATGCCGTATTCCAGGGCTTCGGCGGCGCGGAAAATCCGGCCGACGTCACGGGAGTAGAAATAGGCGGCCAGACCGTAGGGGGTGTCGTTCGCCATGGCGACCGCCTCGCGGTCGTCGCTGAAGCGGTAAAGCGGCGCAACCGGGCCGAAGGTTTCCTCCCGGGTGATTTTCATGGCGGGGTCGACGTCGGCCAGGACGGTGGGCTCGTAAAACAGCCCCCCGCGCGCAGGGCGCTTTCCGCCGATCAGAATGTGCGCGCCCCGGCTCACTGCGTCGGCGACATGGTCTTCGACCTTGGCGAGCGCCTCGGGGCTGATGAGAGGACCCGTCGTCACCCCGGGCTCCATTCCGTCTCCCAGCCGCAGCGAGCGGACGCGCTCGGTCAGTTTGGCGGCAAAATCCTCATAGACGTTTTCCTGCACCAGAATCCGGTTGGCGCAGACGCAGGTCTGCCCGGCGTTGCGGTACTTGGACTGCAGCGCGCCGTCGGCGGCGGCCTCCAGGTCGGCGTCATCGAAGACGATGAAGGGCGCGTGGCCGCCGAGCTCGAGCGAAAGCTTCTTCACGGTCCCGGCGCACTGCCGCATCAGGTTTTTGCCGGTTTCGGTGGAGCCGGTGAAAGTCAGCTTGCGCACCAGCGGATTGGCGGCGAGCTCGGCGCCGATCGCCGCAGCGTCTCCGGTCACCACGTTGAAGACCCCGCGCGGGATCCCGGCACGGTCGGCCAGTTCGGCCAGCGCCAGCGCCGAGAACGGGGTTGCTGAGGCGGGTTTGAGCACCACCGTGCAGCCGGCGGCCAGGGCCGGGGCCGTCTTGCGGGTGATCATGGCCGCCGGAAAATTCCAGGGCGTGATCGCCGCGCAGACCCCGACCGGTTCCTTCAGCACCAGAATGCGTTTGTCGGCCTGGGGCGCCGGAATGACGTCGCCGTATACCCGCTTGGCCTCTTCGGCAAACCACTCCACGAAGGATGCCGCGTATGCAATTTCCCCGCGTGCCTCCGCCAGCGGCTTGCCCTGCTCGGCGGTCATCAACCGCGCCAGATCCTCCTGGGCGGCCATCATCAGATCGTGCCAGCGGCGCAATGCCGCCGCTCGCTCCTTGGCCGTCCGGGCGCGCCAGGACGGGAATGCGGCGTGGGCCTCTTCGATGGCCTGCCGGACCTCCTCCTGGCTCAGTTTCGGGACGCTGCCGATGCACTTGCCGGTGGACGGGTTGAAGACGGGAATCGCACCCCCCTCGCGCGCCGCCGCCCATTCGCCGCCGATGTAGCAGCGCGAGCGGAAAAGATTCTTGTCCAAAATGAATTCCGGAACCTCCGCGTGTTCGCGGCCGTAGAAAGCGTTCATGATTGAAACCTCCGAAGCCGGCAGGACCGGGAGATGCAGTTCCGTGCCCGGCCGCCGGTTGTTTTTCAATTGCGGCGTGAATGCGTCCGCCTCGCTCCTAAAGCAGATGGGCCATGCGTGCCCCGATGGCAGGGAGCTGGCTAAACGTTGCCGCCTCTCGAACATAAGCGCTTTGGCGTCTTAAACAAGAGAGGTCATTCATGCGCTGTTTGCCGGTCCATCCAGTGTCGCTCATCGGTCGACCGAAACACCTTCGCCTATCGGCTGTTTTGGGAATTCGAGAACTGTCATAACCGGTCGGGGCATTGAAATCGGCAGATGAGGGAGTGCCATCTAGTAAAGCAGGTAGCGTGCGCGCATCCGGCGGAACTCGTCGAGCTGCGGCTGCCAGGCAGCGGCGATCGCTTCCGGGTCCAGGCCTTCCCTGATTCCCTGCAGCGCCGCGCGCGAGCCGATCAGGTGAAGCGCCTTGTCGATTTCAAATCGGCCTGGGAACAGATGCTGGAGGGCGCAGAGGATCTCGATCCCGAGCCCGACGGCATCCAAGCGGTCCCGGTCTTTCAGGATCATGCGCACGCCCTTGCAGACTTCGCCTTTGAAGCGGCTGGAGGCCGGCCTGAAGGTTGCCGGTTCAAATTCCACTGCGTGCATGGGTCGGCCCTGCAGATACTCGGCCAGCGCAGCCGCCTCGATCCACGGCGCGCCGATTACCTCGAAAGGGGACTCGGTGCCTCGCCCCACGCTCACGTTGGAAGCCTCGGCCAGCGCCACTCCGGAATAGAAAATCGCCTGGGTCAGGGAACGGAGGTTGGGCGAAGGGTTCACCCAGGCGATCCCGGTCTCGTCGAACCACATGTCCCGCCGGTAGCCTTGCATCGGGACCACGGTGAGCCGGACTCCGATCTTATGCTCGGCGTTGAACATCCGCGCCAGCTCCCCCAGCGTCATGCCGTGGCGGACCGGCAGCGGGAAATAGCCGGTGAAGGATGTGAGGCCGGGGTCCATGACCGGTCCCTCCACGCGCGAGGCGGTAACCGGGTTGGGTCGGTCCAGCACGATGAAGTCGATCCCCTTTTTGGCAGCCGCCTCCATCGCGTAGCCCATCGTGGCCATGTAAGTATAAAAGCGGGCACCGGCGTCCTGCACGTCGAAGACCAGGGCGTCCAAGTCCTTCAGCATGTCGGATGTCGGCCGCCGGGTTTCGCCGTAAAGACTGTACACCGGCAGGCTCGTCGCCGGGTCGCGGCCGGAAGGAATCTTTGCATCCACCAGACCCGAAAGGCCGTGTTCCGGGCTGAAGACAGCCCGCAGCTTAACGCCGGGCGCCCCGGCCAGAAGGTCGATCGTCCGCCTTCCGGCGGCGTCCAAACCGGTGTGATTGGTGATCAGGCCGACCCGTTTGCCGGAAAGCGGAGCGAACTTGCGGGCGGCCAGGACATCCACGCCGGCCATGATCCCGTTTTGGGATCGGGCGGGGGCGGATCTTGGGTTTGTCTCCGGAGGCAACTGGGGTGCCGGCCGGCCGGCGGCCTGGACCGCCAGCGCGAACACCTTGTCACGCAGGGTTTCCGGCCGGGCCTCTCCGTCGGGATACACCCGGTTGCTCAGCACGATCAGATAGGTCTGGGTTTCGGGGTCGATCCACAGCATGGTGCCCGTGAACCCTTTATGACCGAAAGATCCGCCCGGCAGCATCTCGCTCCAGTTGCCCGAGGGGGAGCTGATGGCCCAGCCCAGGCCCCTGGAGGGTAATTTTCCGGCGGGAGAGTTGGCCTGGACCATGACCTTGACCGTATCCGGGGTCAGAATCTTGCCGCCAGAATGGCGTCCTCCGTCCAGGACGGCTTGCGCAAAGCGCGCCAGATCGTCGGCGGATGCGAAGAGCCCGGCCGCACCTGAAATGCCGCCCATGCGTCGGGTATTTGGATCGTGCACCACGCCCTGGCTGCCCTCCATGGTGGGCGCCAGGCGCTGGTATAGAGAACGCGGCGGCTTGAACCCCGTGTCGTTCATTCCGAGCGGATCGAAAATGTGCTGCCGACAGTAATCCTCAATAGGCAGTCCTCCCACGCGCCGGATGAGCTCGCCCAGGATGATGAAATTGAGATCGCTGTAAGTGAAGCGCGCGTCCGGCGGATGCGGAGGAGTGTCCGCGGCGATTTGTTTCAAAGCGGCGTCGTACCCCGACCACGCCGGCTTGGGCAGCAAGCCGGGCCTGAGGCCGGAGTAATGCGTCAGCAGCTGGCGGACGGTGATGCGGTCCTTGCCGTGACCCTTGAAGGGCGGCCAGTAGCGATTCACCGGAGCGTCCAATTGCAGCCGGCCCTGCTCCACGAGCTGCAGGACGGCCGGGGTGGTGGCGAGGACCTTGGTTAGAGACGCAACGTCGAAGACGGCTTCCGGCGTCATGGGCTGGGGAGGCGCGAGGCGGCGATGGCCGAAAGCCTGGCGCAGAGCCACTTGACCCTGGTGCCCGACGACAATGACGGCGCCGGGCGTTTCACCCGCACGGATGGCATCTTCGACGGTCGCGGGGATGGCAGCGAGCGGCTCCGGCAGGAGGGCGGCGGCGGCGATTGATGCCGACACCATGACGGCCGCCACGGCCGTCAACACAAAATGGATTGGATGCCACCCCTTTTTCTTCACATGCCTTGATCCCTAAAACACCAACCAGATGGATGATAGGACGCCACGTTATCTCAACCGTCGATGAATCGTCGCTATTGTGGGAGTGGCTTTCAGCCACGACCATATCGCGGCAAGATGCCGCTCCCACATGAAAAAAATCAACCTCACTGAAGAGCCAAAGGTATCTTACGGGTTTCACGGATTCGAGGCAATCGGGCCGACGCTGGCGGTCCGGATATCCTTCTTGAGGGATTCGGCAGCCGTCGTGTATTGATTGACCGGATTCCAGAGCATCCATCCCTGTGAGCCGAATTTTTCGGTGGCGCTGATCTGGTCGCGGAGCTCCTTGCCGTTGAATTGCCGGCGGTCGAAAGCGTAATCCTTGAACGCCTGCAGCCAGGGGCGGAAGCGCAGGGGGGAGATTTTCGTGCGCTCCTGGGCTTTCTTGAGTGAAAGATAGACGATCTCATATGGGTTCTGGACGGGGTTGCGGTAGCCGGGGATGCCGAACTGGAATCCGGACGGGTACAGCATGGGCGAAAGGTAGTCGACCGCCGAAGCGATCGGGTCGAGTTTCTGCCCGATGTCGGTATCGTTCAGATTCCAACAGACGTAGCCGAAGATGTCCGCCGCCACAAACACATTGTAGGGCGCCAGCCGGGCCCTGGCCTCCTGCAGGAACCCCGCGATGGCCTTCACCCGGCCTTCCTCCGTGCTCGGCTGGGAAAACCGCGGAGAGCGCGAATCCGGAAAGCGCACATAATCGAATTGAATTTCGTCGAAGCCGAGTTTCGCCGCTTCTTCGGCGATCTGGATGTTGTAGTTCCAGACTTCCTTGCGGAACGGGTCGACCCAGGCCAGACGCTCGCGGTCGCGCCAGGGGTCTCCGTTCGGAGTCTTCACCGCCAGATCCGGTCGGGCGGTCGCCAGCAAATCGTCCTTGAAGACCACGATGCGGGCGATGGTGTAAATGCCTTTTTCCTTGAAGGACGCCAGCAGGCCGTCGATGTCGCGCACGGTGATGATGCGTTGGCCGCCCACCTCGGCCGCCAGGGGAACGGTGCTGCGGTAGGGAATCATGCCCCGATCACCCTTGACGTCGATGACCAGTGCATTCAGTTCGGTTTCCTCGATCAGCTTCAGCGCCGGATCCCGCAGGGCCTTGGACCCGACTCCGTAAAAGGAGAGATACAGCGCCCGGGGCGAAAACGGCGCCAGCCGGATTTCGACGAGCCCTTCGGGCAATGGGTCGGTCAAGGCCTGTTCGACCCGATTGTAGCCGGGAGCCTTCACCCCCAGCTTTCCGCCGCCTTTTGAGGTGGAAAAGGAGAAAACCCCCTGGTCGTCGGCCGCCAGGCTCTTCCCGTCCAGCACCACCGCGACGTCCTCGATCGCCTGCCCGGTATTTTGGTCGACCACTTTTACGCCGCCGAAGCTACCCGACCAGCCGATCGCCGGAAAGATCAACACCCATAACGCAACCCAAATCAATCTACTAGTTGCCTTTCTCATTCTTGCTCTCCCTCTTGGCGACGATATGCGATGAATTCAAAATGCCTTCAAAGGCTTTGCCACGGTCTTTATCGGTCAGCAGGAAACGGGGCAGCGCCATGGGCGGGTCGTCTCGCGTGACCGCATGCCGCTCGATCGTGAAAGCGGCGGCGTATCCGGCTTCGGCCGCCTTGGCCATCAGCCAGGGGTCAAATATGCCGAAGGGCCAGGCCAGAAGGTCGACTTTCACTCCCAGTTCCTTCTCCAGTTTTTCCCTGGACTTGGTGAACTGCAGGTGGACCAGCTTCTCGAACTCCGCCGGAGCCAGCCGCGTGCGTTCCTTATTGAAATTGGGGTGCCAGTACGTGTGGGACTGGAAATCAAACAGGCCGGTGGACTTCAGTTCGCGCAGCTGATCCCAGGTCATGGCATAGGAGGCGTTCGAAACGGCGGAGGGATAGACAAACAGGGTCATGTGGGCGTTGTATTTTTTCAGCAGGGGATAGGCGGTGGTGTAGACGGAGATGTGGGCGTCGTCGGCAACCAGCACCGCATAACGGGAATCAGGCGGAATCCCTTTGCCGAAATACATATCCATGAGATCCCTCAGCGGGACGACCCGGTACCCGTTTTCGCCGAGATATTTCAGATGGGACTCGAAAACCGGGGTGGTGATGGTCATGCTGTCGGCTACCACGGGACCGAAGCGGTGATAGAGCAGAATGGGTATCCCTGCGGCAGACGCCGGCCCTGATGGGCTGATCCAGGCCAAAAGGCAAGCGAAAACGGCTATCGCGAATCTCATGATCTCCTAATCGACCTAAAACCTAAAAACTTGATGAACTCGTAATAACTCTGGTTTTTCTTTTTTCTGTCATTCCGGCGAAAGCCGGGTTCAAGTTGTTTCAAGGTGTTCTGGACCCCGGCGTCCGCCGGGGTGACCGCCTGAAAGACTTCTTACGAGTTCATCAAAACTAAATAGCTTCTAAAATGGCTCGATACCGATGTTCCGCTATCCCGCCGCTGGCAAAGTGTCCGCGGCAAGATACAACAACTATTCAAAATGACACGATATTTATGCATCCACGCCCAGGCGGCTTCATGATGCCATCGACACGGATCAGCTTGACGCGTGGGTATCCGAATGTTAGGGATTGCGCGATGCGGATCGAACTTGAAAAGATCGTCAAGGCCTGGGGCGATGTACGGGCGGTGAACGGGGTGAGCTTCACAGCGGAGGAGGGCGAGCTGCTGGTGGTGCTCGGTCCGTCGGGATGCGGCAAGTCCACCATTTTAAGGTTGGTCGCCGGGCTCGAGACCGTGACCGAGGGCGTGGTTCGCATCGGCGGCCGGGACGTCACCCATCTGCCTCCGGCCGGCCGCAACGTCTCCATGGTTTTCCAGTCCTATGCCTTGTTTCCCCATTTGAACGTGGCCGAAAACATCGTCTTCGGCCTCAAAGTGCGCAAGCTCCAACCGGCCGAACGGCGGCGGCGGCTGGACCGGGCGGTCGAGCTGCTGGGCCTGCAGGGGCTGCTGCAGCGCAAGCCGGCCGAGCTGTCCGGGGGCCAGCGCCAGCGGGTCGCCCTGGGCCGGGCCATCGTCAGCGAGGCCCCGGTCTGCCTGATGGACGAGCCGCTTTCCAACCTGGACGCCAAGCTGCGCCACGAGATGAGGCGCGAGATCCGCACGCTGCAGCAGCGTCTGGGGATCACCATGGTCTACGTCACCCACGATCAGGTCGAAGCCATGACCATGGCCGACAAAATTGTGCTGCTCGACGCCGGCCACATCGAACAATTCGCGCCGCCCGACGAACTCTACGCCCGCCCGGCCACGCTCTTTTCGGCTGGATTCATCGGAACCCCGCCGATGAACCTGCTGCCCATGGACGATTCGGATGCGGCGCGCTGGATCCGCTCGCACCCGATCAACGGATTTGCGAGAGGGCCTCTCGACGAACGAGTCCTGGGGGTCCGCCCGGAGAAGATCAGCCTGGCGGATTCCGGCCTTCCTGCGGACGTGCTCGGCCTGGAATACCTCGGAGCCGACAGCCTCATTGCCTGCCGGGTGGGCAGCCGTGAATGGATTGTCCGCCAGAGCGGCAAGATCAAGGTCGCCGCCAATGCCCGCATCCATCTGACCTGGCCGGCGGCTGAAACCCATTGGTTCGAGGCCAAGACCGGAAAACGCCGGGACCGTTGACAGCCGGACTACTCCCGGACCGCACCGGACGATGTGCGGGCCGGGTCGATATGAACCAAAAGGAGGAGGGTCATCATGAAACAGATGTGGATCAGGGTGTTATGTGGGGTTGCGTTGGCCGTCATCCTGGGCGGAACCGCGGCCCAGGCCGCCGTCGAACTGAACATGTACTACCCGGTTGCCGTGGGCGGGCCGATCACCAAGGTCATCGACGACATGATCGCCGAGTTCGAAAAGGCCAACCCAGGCATCAAGGTCAAGGCCGTTTATGCCGGCAACTATGACGACACGCGCGTCAAGGCCCTGGCCGCCGTCAAGGCCAACCAGCCGGTGCAGCTGAGCGTGCTGTTTTCGATCGACCTGTTCGAGCTCATGGACCAGGACGCCATCGTGCCGTTCGACGAAGTAGCGACCTCGGCCGAGGACAAGCAGTGGCTGTCCTCCTTCTATCCTTCGCTGATGCAGAACTCCAAGGCCAAGGGCAAGATCTGGGGGGTCCCGTTCCAGCGTTCGACCATCGTCATGTACTACAACAAGGACGCCTTCAAGGAAGCCGGCCTCGACCCCAACAAGCCGCCGGTCACCTGGCAGGAGATGGCCGAAATGGCCCAGAAGCTGACCAAGAAGGACGCGTCCGGCAATGTCACGCGCTGGGGCGTGCAGATCCCGTCCACCGGATATGCCTACTGGATGTTCCAGGCGCTCTGCATCCAGAACGGACTCGAGCTCATGAACCAGGACGGCGACCAGACTTACTTCGATAAGCCCGAAGTCGTCGAAGCCCTGCAGTACTGGCGGGATCTTGCGGCGAAGTACAAGGTGATGCCCGAGGGGACCATCGACTGGGGCACGCTGCGCCAGAAGTTCCTCGAAGGCGCCACCGCGATCATGTGGCACACCACCGGCAACCTCACGGCCGTGCGCGAGGGCGCCAAGTTCGACTTCGGCGTGAGCATGCTGCCGGCCAGCAAGCGCCGCGGCTCGCCCACCGGCGGCGGCAATTTCTACATCTTCAAGAATGCTTCCGCCGAGGAGCGCAAGGCCTCGTTGAAGTTCATCCAGTTCATGACCTCGCCGGAGCTGAGCGCCCGCTGGTCCATGGCCACCGGCTATGTGGCCACCAGCCCGGCCGCATACAAGACGGCGACGCTTGAGAAGTATGTTGCCGATTTTCCGGCGGCGGCCGTGGCGCGCGACCAGTTCCAATATTCGGTGGCCGAACTCGCGGTGCACGAGAACGCGCGCGTGAAGAAATTCCTGGATGACGCCATTCAGAGTGTACTCACCGGCGCCAAGTCGCCCAAAGATGCCCTCGGCGGCGCCCAGCAGCAGGCCGAGCGCCTGCTCAAGCCCTACCGCTGATGAAATCGGCTTGCGCTGATCTCATGTGTTCCCTTCCCCTGACGAAAGGGGAAGGGACATGCGCCATGCTCCGTCATTCCGGCAGTCTTTAAGCCGGAATCCATGCGCCAGGAAGCAGGCGCAAGTTGGGAATACGCAGTACGGTAACAGGCAGCGGTATGCATTCTATCAGACCAAAGAAAACGATGCGCATCGACTCTAAAACCGCCCGCTGGGTGAATGCGTGGCTGCTGCTGCTGCCGGCGGCGGTGCTGATGGTCGCCTTCACCCACTTTCCCATCGTGGGCGGTTTCTTTGCAAGTTTCTTCTCAACGGCCCGCCAGGGGCGGCCGAGCAAGTTCGTGGGCCTGGACAACTACAGCTACATGCTGAACGACCCCGTGTTCTGGCAGGTGCTGGGGAACAATTTTCTTTATGCCATGGGAACCATACCGTTAAGCGTCGGCCTGGCGCTGCTGATGGCGGTGTGGGTCAACGGCCGGCTTTTCGGCCGGGCCGTGGTCCGCACCGCCTATTTTACACCGACCATCCTGCCGATGATTGCCGTGGCCAATATCTGGCTCTTCTTCTACACGCCCCAGATCGGCCTGCTCGACAAGATCCGCGGCCTCTTCGGGCTGGCCAGCCACAGCTGGCTGGGCGATCCCGGCACGGCCCTGGCCTGCCTGATGGTGCTGGCGGTCTGGAAGGATGCCGGGTTCTTCATGATCTTTTACCTGGCGGCGCTGCAGGGCATATCGCCGGAGCTTGAAGAGGCCGCCGTCATCGAGGGGGCCGGCCGCTGGTATTTCTTCCGGCGGGTGACGCTGCCGCTGCTCATGCCGACCACGCTTTTCGTCGTGGTCAACGCCACCATCAACTCCTTCAAGCTGGTGGACCACATCTTCATCCTGACCAAGGGCGGTCCGGACAACGCCTCGTCGCTGTTGCTCTACTATATTTACGAAGTTGCCTTCGGTTTCTGGGACACGGCCTACGCGTCGACGCTGACCGTGGTGCTCCTGGCGATTCTGGGCGGACTGGCCGTCACGCAGTTCGCCTATCTTGAAAAAAGGGTGCATTACCAATGATCCGCGGGGTGGACTGGGGACAGCGCCTGGAAATGGCGGCGGCCTGGTTTCTGGCCTTTCTGTGGGCGGCGCCCCTGCTCTATGCCACCTGGGCGGCCTTCCATCCCATGGATTTCGTGAGCCGCTTCGATCTGACGGCAGCGCTCACCCTGGACAACTTCCGCGCGGCGTGGAAAGTAGCACCTTTTGCGCGCTACTTTCTGAACACGTTCATGCTGGTCTGCATGACGCTCGCCGGGCAGCTGGTCTTGTGCACCCTGGCAGCATATTCCTTTGCGCGCTTCGAGTTTCCGGGCAAGAACATCGCCTTCATCCTCGTGCTGATCCAGATCATGATCATGCCGGACGTGCTGATCGTCCAGAACTACCTCACGACGAGCAAGCTCGGCCTGGTGGACACGATCCTCGGCATCGGCCTGCCCTACATGGGTTCGGCCTTCGGCATCTTCCTGCTGCGCCAGGCGTTCAAGCAGGTGCCCAAGGAGCTGGAGGACGCGGCGCGCGTCGAAGGGGCCGGCTGGCTCTCCATCCTGCTCAAAGTGTATGTGCCGCTCGCGCGGCCGACCTACCTGGCCTACGGCCTGGTTTCGGTGAGCTACCACTGGAACAACTTCCTGTGGCCGGTCGTCATCACCAACTCCACCACCACCCGGCCCCTCACCGTCGGGCTCTCCATCTTCGGCGCGCCCGAGTCGGGGGTCAACTTCTCGGTCATCTCAGCCGGCACCCTGCTCGCCGTCTCCCCGCTCCTGATCGCCTTCCTGCTCTTCCAACGCCAGTTCGTCCAAAGCTTCATGCGCTCCGGCATCAAATAGAAACGGGGCCTCCCCGGCCTATAACCGGGAGAGGCCCCGCTGCGGGGCCGAATAGCGTTTGAAAGCCGCTACTTCGAGGCTGCGTCGATCGCCTCCAGGAAGGCCTTCATCATGGCCTCGCCCTCGGCGCCGTGCTTCTCGACGATGATCTTCTTCACCTCCGGCATGGTG
>JAUQXK010000039.1 GCA_030834695.1 Desulfobacterales bacterium | reverse complement strand
ATTTTCAAGTAATTCTGCCACGCCCCCAAGCCGTCTAGAGGAACCGCGCACAGGCAGAGAAGGCTGGCGGCTGCGTGGGCATGGGTCCTCCGGGGCTGTCCGGACACATATGCTGCGGGCTTGCTGCCGTACGATGGTTCGTTGAACCGATGGTTGCGGCGCGCTGCGGCCGAAAACCCGCCCTGCCGATGAGTGATAGGGCCGCAATTGAATATATTTTATTGCCGGAGTATGAAAAACCGACTCAAGAACCGTCCCCTTCATGCGGGTAGGCCAGCACCCATGAACCAGAAATGAGACGTTTTTCCCTTCTGATCCTCCTGATGGCCTGCCTCGCCGTCGCAGCAACCGCCGACCCGCTGGAGGCGCAAACTCAAGACCAGCCCCCTGAAACGAGGGACCGCCCGCCCGCCGATCCACCCAACACGATTTCCGCCGTGCATGAATGGATCCATTGCTCCGGAGCCGTTCTGGACCTTGGGGTTGCCGGCGGCTACCGTGAAGACCGTCTGGACTGGAACATCGCCGGCAATTCCCGCGGGCAGAACCCCAATGTCCTCTCCGAGCTCAAATGGCGCGACCTCGAGATCGGCCAAGTCAAACTGCAATCGAAGTTCACCCTGCCGCGCATGTTTCATTTCCGCGGCAGCTTCGGCTACGGCTGGATCGCAAACGGCGCCAACCGCGACTCGGATTATCTCGGCGACGACCGTACGTTCGAGTATTCCCGCACCGACAACAACGCCGACCAGGGCAGCGTTTACGATTTTTCATCTGCGGTCGGATATCCTTTCGAATTCGGCCGTGAGATCGTGATCGCGCTGCGGCCTTTGATCGGCTATTCCTACCACCGCCAGAATCTTTCGATCACTGACGGCGACCAAACCATTGCCACGCCGGGCCTCACGCAGAGCGCCGGGCCGTTCGCCGGTCTGGACAGCCACTATGATGCGCGCTGGTATGGGCCCTGGGCAGGAGTGGAGCTGGGGGCGGCGGCCGCAATCCCCGACGGGTTCATCCGGCGTGTGGAGGGTTTTTTCGCCTGCGAGGTCCACCGTGCCGACTATCGTGCGCAGGCCGACTGGAACCTGAGGCAGGACCTGGCCCAGCCGAACAGCTTCCGCCATCGAGCCGACGGCGTCGGCTACGTGCTCTCGGCGGGACTCAACCTGTTCGTCGCCCCCCGGTGGGCGCTGACCACCGAGGCGAGCTATCAGAGCTGGTCAACAAACCAGGGCCGGCACCGGGTCTACTTCGCCGACGGCGGCACGGCCGACACCCGGCTGAACGAGGTCGACTGGCGCTCAATGGCCCTGTCTGTGGGCGTGCTCTACCGCTTCTGACCTCACTGACAATTATCCGAAAAGATGACTTCGTAAAGAGGCCAAGATCAAGGCGCCCGAATCGCGTGCCGCGAGGCGTACATGAAGTACGTCGCAGCGGTCACGCGATGAAGGGCAACGCCGATATTGGACTATTTACGAAGTCATCCAATAAAAAACCCCCTGGCCGCGATGCCGGGCCAGGGGGCGAGCGGATCGGCGGAGTTTAGGTCTCTTCAACGGTGATCGCGTGCTCGGAGCAGACCTCGACGCAGCTTTCGCAGCCAAGACATTCCTCGGCGTTCGCCGGGACGGATTTTCCATCCCGCATCTCAAAGACCTCGACCGGGCAGACATCCACGCATTCTTCGCAGCCAACGCACTTTTCTTCGTCGACGGAGGGGTTGAAAGCCATCAGTAAATCTCCTTTCGGTGGTTTATGATTCCATGGCCGCTCAGGGCCATTCCGTTCGTTTCGGCTGAGTCAATAACCAATTTAAATATGCGTGTCAAGCATTGTCCCTCATTTTTTTCAGGATGGCTGGGGTCGGCACGACTTATATTGGTCAACATACGGATGATGGCTCAGAGGAACGCGGACCGGGGTGTTAACCGCAGGAAACCGCAGCCAATTTGAAAAGGTTCATGGAGGGGTTCGTCGGGGGACCTCCACGACGACGGTATGCCGCCAGGTCGCCGCCGCCCCTGCTTCGGGCGCCTCACCGCCTTCCGCCAGGCATGTGAACAGCCGCAGCGGGGATACGTCGGGAACCGCATAGACCAATGGGTCGTCGTCGGCGCCTTCATCGGAAGGACCCGCATCCGGCAGAGGCCGGGAGGCCAGCATCTCCAGCCGCGTCATGAAGTCTCCGGCATCCGGCGACCCGGGAACTGCACTTGGACACGCCGTTCGCTCCAGCGCCGATCGGTTGATCCGGCGCAAAGACGGAAATTTCTGCGCAAGCAGGTCGACCACCTCCGGGCTGGACGTGACGAACACCGGGCCGGCGCATGGCCGCTGCAGAAACAGTCGGGCCCAGGCTCTGACTCGCTGCTCCAGGAGCGAATTCCCTTCCGGCGCGGGAAAGCCGTCCGGCGGCGCGACGGCCCCCGGGCGCGGCCAGGCATCCTCGCCCGCGAGCGCATCGAGCAGTTCGGCATGGACGCGCGCGCAGCGCTGCAGCTCGGCGCTCACCTCGCAGCGCTGCCGGTCGGCCTCGTGGGCCAGCTGCAGGAATGCCGCGGAGCGCATGAGCGCCTCCTGCGCCGCCGGCGGCGCACCTGCCGCCCGACGCCGGATTTCGGAGGCGATCTGGGCAGCGGTTCCGTCCGCCGTCAGCGGGTCCGAGCCGGGCCGGTTGGACGAAAACACCGACAGCAGGCCGGCGCCGCCCTGCAGCATGCGCCCCCAGCGCTCGAACTCCTGAAGAACCCGGTCCAACCGCTCCTCGTCGTCCGGCGCGAGGGCCACGATCTCCAGGAATCCGGCCTCGGCCAGCTCCTGCAGGTCCGGCGTCCGACGGCCGGCGCCGGGCCGGTACCCCGCCACGGCCGTGAAGACCGACCGGATGGCGGCCGCGGTTGCGGGCGATATATAGGTATGGGGGAAATAAATCGGTTTTGTCATATTGCTCCAAACCGGTGTCGGATTTGTTTTAAATGATGATTTGGTAATAACGGGTTATGGCGCGCCGCGCCATTCTATCGCAAACGAAATCAATCAACTGCATTCCTTCCGTTTCCCCCTTTGACAAACGGGGGTTCGGGCGATTTTTTAAAATCGATTGCCTTGAGAGTCGTCCCTCCGGCGAACCCTGGAACAGGTCCAGGGCAGGCCTCGGATCATGTCCAGGGCGGGCGCCCGAATCCAGGCCGGGAGTGGATGCCCCCGTATCGTGGTACGGGGCAGGCTTATCAAGTCCGGCACGACGGTTCTTTCGTAATTCGCTGCAGGTTGAATAATTCCGGCTATAAGCCCCCTGAGCCTATCCTGGCGTCCTGCACGCGGACGCCGCGCGCCTGCAGCTCGTCCCGAATGCGGTCCGCCAGCACCCAGTTGCGCTCGGCCCGTGCCCGCCCGCGCGCCTCGATCAGGTCGCGGGTTTCGGCGGGCACGTCCCCGGCGGCGCTGAAATCGAAAATGGCCATGACGGCATCGAGATCCCGCAGCAGGGCAAGCAGACGCCCGGCCCCCCGGGCGTCCATGCGGCCGTCGGCCGCCAGGGCGTTGATGCGCTTGACGCCATGGAAAAGGGCCGCCAGGGCCCCCGGCAGATTCAGGTCGTCGTCGAAGGCCCGCCGGACTCCCTGGCGCAGATCGTACATCAGCTGGTCCAGATCCGGGCAGGAGCTGCCGTGGTGGATCTGCCGAAGCGATTGCACGCAGCGGTCCAGCCGCTGCAGCGAACGGCGGGCGTCCGCCAGGCGGTCCGCCGAATAGGCCAGCGGCTTGCGGTAGTGCACCGAAAGCAGCCAGTAGCGAATCTCGCGGCCCGAAACCCCCTGCTCCGTCAGTTCCGCCAGACCCGGCGCCGTCCCCGTCACCCGCTCCGCGTGGACCCAGCAGCGCGCCAGCGGCTTCCCCAGGAGGGCCTGTGCGATGGCGTTCTCGTTTTCGTGGTGCGGAAAGACGAGCTCGCGGCTGCTGACGTGCAGATCGAAGCAGTCCCCCAGGTGCTTCATGGCCATGGCCGCCGTCTGGATATGCCAGGACGGCCGCACATTGCCCCACTGGCTGCGGACAAAAGCGCCGCGCTTGAGCTCGGACAATCGGCAGCGCCGAAAGAGCGCGAAGTCCCGCGGGTTTTGCTTTTCGTAATCCGCCAGATCGACCGTGGCGCCCACCCGCACCTTGGCGGTGTCGACGCCCGACAGCCGGCCGTAGTCCGAAACCCGCGACAGGTCGAAGTAGAGCGAGCGCAGCTTCTCGTACGCCAGACCCTTGTCGGCCAGCTTGCGGGCCAGGGCCGTCATGTCCTCCACGTGGTCCCGGCTGCGCGGAAAGTGATCCGCCGGCCGGATGCGCAGCAGGGACAGGTCCTGCAGGAAACCGTCCAGCCGCCGCCGGGATTCGATTTCCTCGGAGCCCCCCTCTCCCGCGCCGCCGCCGGCCTCCTCAAGGTCCATGATGTCGACGGCCTGCTTCACGGCCAGCCCCCGCCAGCGCAGGTAGCGGCAGAGCAGGTCGGCCAGCACGAAGCGCCGCGCTTCGGACAGCTGCAGGGGCCGCTGCAGCCGCGGGCCGCAGGTGTAAACCGTTGCCTGGCCGGCCTTGAGCGGCTCCCATTTCTCGCGCGAGCGGCTGAACAGATTGTAGACGTTGAGATCGACCGCTTCCTGGGTCGCGAAGAGCGGGGTGCTGAGATAGCGCTCGCCGCCGTCGGGCAGGATGACGACCAGGGTGCCTTCCGTCATCCGGCCGGCCTCCTTGACGGCGGCGGCCAGGGCCGCCCCGCTGCTCATGCCGACCAGCAGCCCCTCCTCCCGGGCCAGGCGCCGGGCGGTTTCGTAGGCCTCCTCGTCCTCGATGTTGACCTTCTCGTCCAGGCGCTGCTTCTCGAAGATCTCCGGACAGTAGGCCTCCTTGAGGTTCTTGAGGCCTTGAATGCGGTGCCCGAGGTAGGGTTCGACGCCGACGATGCGCACCGCCGGCTTGTGCTCCTTCAAGCGGCGGGAGACTCCCATCAGCGTGCCGGTGGTGCCCATGGAGGCGACCAGCACGTCGACCGCGCCGCCGGTCTGGCGCCAGATCTCCTCCGCCGTTCCGTAATAGTGGGCCTGCCAGTTCGCCGGGTTGTTGAACTGGTCCACGGCGAAATAGCGGCCGGGATTTTCGCGCACCAGCCGATAGGCTTCTTCGATGGCGCCGTCGGTCCCGAGGTGGCCGGGCGTGAGCAGGATCTCAGCGCCGCGCGCCTTGAGGATCCGCTGGCGTTCCACGCTGACCGACTCGGACATGGCCAGCAGCAGGCGGTAGCCCTTGACGGCGCAGACCATGGCCAGGCCGATCCCCGTGTTGCCGCTCGTGGCCTCGACGACGATCTTCTGCGGGGTCAACTCGCCGGAACGCTCGGCGGCCTCGATCATGTACAGCGCCGGGCGGTCCTTGATGGACCCGCCGGGGTTCACGTACTCCAGCTTCGCCAGCAGCTTCACCCGCGGGTTCGGGTTCATCCGCCGGACCTCCACCAGGGGGGTGTTGCCGATGGCGTCCAGCACGGTGGCGTTCTGGGTATTCATGTCAGTTGCTTGGCGGCTTGTCACCACGCCGGTTCAAAAACATTTCCACGGCGGCCAGGATGTCCCGGCGCACCCGGTCCTCGTCCCGGCCGGCGTCGATCACCCGGAACCGTTCGGGCTCCTGACGCGCCAAGGCGAGGTAGCCCATCCGCACCCGCTGGTGAAAGTCCAGGGACTCGGCCTCGAAGCGGCCCTCCCCGCCGGCGCGCACCCCCTGCTCCAGCTGGCGCCGGGCGCGCGCCAGCCCGGCCTCGGGCGGCAGGTCCAGCAGCAGGGTCAGGTCCGGCTTAAGACCCGCGAACAGCAGATCGTGCAGCCGCCCGATCCACTCCGCGCTCAGCCCCCGGGCGGCCCCTTGATACACGATCGTCGCATCGAAGAAGCGATCGCACAACACGCTGGTGCCGTCGGTCAGGGCCGGACGGATGACGGTTTGGATATGCTCGGCCCGGTCCGCCATGTAAAGCAGCAGCTCGGTTTCCGGGGCCATGCCGGCATGGTCGGGGTCGAGCAGGACGGCCCGGATCCGCTTTCCGATCGCAGTGCCCCCGGGTTCGCGGGTCAGGAGGGATTTGACCCCGCGCTCCGCCAGGAGGCCGGCCAGATGGACGATCTGGGTCGTCTTCCCGGCGCCTTCGCCGCCTTCGAGCGTAATGAACAAGGGCGTTTCGGCAGCCATCAATCAGACACTCCCCTCGCACCCGTCGATCCCCCACTGCTTCAGGTCGGTGAGCGTTTCATAGTCGGTCATGTCGCATTTGATCGGCGTGATGGTGATGTACCGGTGCCGCAGGGCGGCCCCGTCGATATCCAGGTTTTCGTCGAAGACCTGCATGTCCGCCCCCTGCCAATAGTACGTCCGGTTGCGGGGATCGACGCGCTTTTCCATGGTTTCCTTGAAAATGGACAGGCCGTGCCGGCTGATCCGCACTCCCGCGATCTGCGGCTCCGGCAGGTTGGGCACGTTTACGTTGAGAAACGTGCCCGGCACGAGACCGCGCCGTTCGACCAACTCGGAGAGGCGGCCGATGAACTCGGCTGCGGTTCGATAGTGGTAGGGCTCGCCGCCGGCGATGGAGGCGGCGATGGCCGGCACCCCTCCCAAGGCGGCTTCCTTGGCGGCGGCCACCGTTCCGGAATAGTTGATGTTGACGCCCACGTTGGCGCCGGGGTTCAGCCCGGAGACCACCAGGTCCGGTTTGCGCCCTAAAATCTCCAGGATGCCGAGCTTGATGCAGTCGGCCGGGGTGCCGTTGACGGCGTAGCCCGCACCGCAGCCGTTCAGGGATATCCGGTCGGCGCGCAGCGGCTGGTGCAGGGTGATCCCGTGGCTGACGGCGGTCCGCTCGCGGTCCGGTGCGACGACCGTGACCGCATGCGCCCGCTGCAGCACAGCGTTCAGCGCCCACAGGCCTTCGCAGTGAATTCCGTCGTCGTTCGTCAGCAGGATGTCCATTGTATCACTCCGGTGTATCACTCCGCTGTGTCATTTCGGCCGTTAGACCGGTGCATCTTGAGCCGAAGTCCGCCGGTGATGGACCTGGCCGCATTAGACACGTCCATTGCCCGGAATGTTCGTGACCAGCAATTGCTTGACATTTCAGGCCAGGTTGGTTTTATAGCTTAAATTTTGGCGGGCTTCAAGCATCGGCCGGCGAGGCTTTGGTCGACCCTCTGCGCCCGCACGCACGACACCCCTCATATCCCAAACGGAGGCACCGCCCCGCATGAATCCAGCCGCCATCCACCACCGGACCGGTATCCCCCCGTGGATGCGGACGGCATTGGGCGGCGTGCTTTTCTGCCTGGCGGCTCTCCTGTTTGCGTCGCCGGCCCGGACGGCCGAAACCTCCCTCTCCGGCTCGCACTTGGTTCCCCTCGACGCCAGTGTGCCGTGGAACATCGAGGCCGACCGGCTCCGCTACGACCAGGCCAACGACGAGTACATCGCCGAGGGCGACGCGGTGATCAGCAAGCAGGATCGGACGATAACGGCCGACACCATTCGCTACAGCGCGCAAACCGCCATGGCCTACGCCGAGGGCAACGTCATGGTGACGGCCGGCGAGGACGTCCTGACCGGGTCCTATCTGGAGTTCGATCTGGAAAGCGAAAAAGGCTATCTGGACGACGGGATGATCTTCATCCGGGAGAACAACTACCACATCCAGGGCAACCGGATCCAAAAGGTCGGCCCGGACCTCTACCGGCTCGACCGGGGCACGGTCACCACCTGCGACGGCCATCCGCCGGATTGGAAGCTCAGGGGCAACGACATCCAGGTGCACGAGGACGGCTCCGGCACGGCCTGGAATGCGGTGGTCTACGTGCGCGACGTCCCCATCGGCTATTACCCGTTTGTGTCCTTCCCGGCCCGGAACAGACGCCAGACCGGCTTGCTGTTCCCGGAAATCGGCTACAGCGAGCGCAAGGGAGTCAGCTACAATCAGCCGTTCTACTGGGCCATCGACGACACCTCCGACGCCACCTTCTACGCACACTACATGAGCCGCCGCGGGCTGAAACAGGGCCTGGAATACCGGTATTATCTCAACCGCGAGGCCAAGGGCGCGCTCATGTTCGATTTCCTGCACGACGACCAGATCGACGACGGCCAGGGCAACTCGAGCAAGGATTTCGGCTACGACGACGGCGGCGGAGTCTTTTTGCGACCCAACCGCGACCGCTACTGGTTCCGGATGAGCCATTCCAACCCCCTGCCCGCCGGCTTCAAGGGCCTGATGGAGCTGGACATCGTCAGCGATCAGGACTATCTGCGCGACTTTAAGAAGGGCTACATGGGCTTCGAGGATACCGACCTCTTTTTCAAGAATTTCATGAACCGGACCCTGGACGACTACGACGACCCCGTGCGGGTGAGCCGCCTCCAGGTAAACCGCAGGTGGTCCCAGGCGTACCTGAGCGCCGGGCCCCAGTTTTACGACGATATCCGCAAGGGCCAGAACTGGAAGGACGTCACCCAGCGCCTGCCGGTCGTACGATTCAACGCCCCCAAGCAAAAGGTCTTCGACAGCACGTTCTTCTACAACCTGAATTCGGAGTACGACAACTTCTGGCGCGATCGAGGGTTCGGCATTCACCGCACCGACCTTTGGCCGCGCCTTTACTACCCTTACAGTTTTCGGCCGTATTTCACCCTGGAGCCTTCCGTCGGCCTGCGCCAGACGATGTGGGACCAATACAAGACCGATGAAGCCGATGCCTGGTCGGACGACGAGTACCTGCACCGGGAGATCTATGATACTCGGTTGGGGCTTTCCACCGAAGTTTACAATGTTTACGCGACGGAGCGCGAGGGCTTTGAGAAAGTCAAGCATTCGGTCAAACCGGAGCTCGCGTTCACCTATGTCCCGGAGGTCGACCAGGACAACCTTCCCAACGTAGACTCCCGGGACCGGCTCGAAAAACGCACCCGGATCAGCTATGCGGTGACGAACACCTTGACCTCCAAGGCCCTCAAGGCCGCCGAAGACGAGCCGGCGGCTGCGCCAGAGGGAAATGATGGCGGGACCATCATTTCCCCCGGCGAATATGACTACCACGACTTCCTGCGCCTCAAGATCGGCCAATATTATGACATTTCCCGGAATGTCTACAACCAGCCCGCGCGCGACGTTAACCCGTTCTCAAGCCTCGACGGCAAACTGACATTTTCACCGACGTCCGTCATCAGCCTGGACAGCGAGGCCAAATACGATTTCTATGACGACCGGTTCGACCTTTTCAATGCGGGGGTGACGCTGGCCCCGAGCAAAAGGAACCGCTTGACGGTGCAGTACCGCTACAACATCGACACCGACAACCCGCTGGTGGACGAATATGAAACCGGCGGATTCGTCGAGCAGGAAAAAGAAGAGAAAGAAAAATCGGTCAACTCGCTTCTCACCAAGTTTCGTTTGGGGCTGACCGAACGCGTCACTCTCATCGGCTCCTACGAGCGCGACTTCATCTACGACCGCGCGGACAGCTATTCCATCGGGTTTATATATGAAAGCCAATGCTGGACCGTCGAAACCCTCTTCGGGCTGGAGGAAGAAGACATCGGGTTCGGCCTGCGGATCCGGTTGCACGGGATGGGGGAATTCGGGTTCTGATTTTCCGGGCCCAACCGGACCCGAAAAAAACATCAAAAGAAAAAAGCGTTCGAAGACACCCTACGGGTGCAATCCACAATCGTTCGCCTTTGGTGCTGGAGAGCGGAAATAACATGGAAGATCGACGGTTGATGAGACAGTGGTACGTGCTGCACACCCGCAGCCGGCACGAAAGCGTCGTTACCGACGGGCTTTCGAAGAAATCCATGGAAGTCTTCCTGCCCAAAATAAGGGTGCGCAGCACGCGCCGCGACCGCAGGGTCATGATCCACATTCCCCTGTTTCCGGGCTACGTCTTCCTCAAGACCGATCTGCATCCGCATACGCACTTGGAGATCGTTAAGACCGCCGGCGTGGTGCGCTTGATCGGCACCCAGCAGGGCCCGGTCCCGGTGGCCGAGGACACCATCGCATCCCTGAAGATAATGGTCGCCTCGGAGATGCCGATCGTCACCGGCAACCGGCTGCAGCCCGGCGACCGGGTCGTGGTGGTGAACGGCCCGCTCACGGGAGTCGTCGGAACCTTTGTCCGCTACCGCAACCAGGGCCGGGTCGTCGTCAACATCGAGGCGCTGGGGCAGTTCGCCGGCGTCGAGGTTCAGGACACGGACATCGAGACCCTGCCGGCCATTCACGCATAACTGCTTGACATTTTATCAAGTTCGGTAATATAGCTTTACCTTAAGCGCCCGCTCTAAGGCCACTCCGAAGGAGGATGTATGAACAAGTTGGAGTTGATTTCCGCACTGAAGACCGAAGCAAACATTTCCAAGGCCGAGGCTGCGCGAGTGGTCCAGATCTTCTTCGATCACATGGCGGATGCCATGGCGCGCGGGGAACGCGTGGAAATCAGGGGCTTATGCAGCTTTTTCGTGAAAGAATACAAAAGCTACACCGGCAGGAATCCGAAAACCGGTGAAAAGGTGAGCATCCGGCCCAAGAAGCTTCCGTTCTTCAAATCCGGAAAAGAGCTCAAGGAACGCGTGGACTATTAGATTCGTGCCGGGGTTCGACGCGATCATTGATCAGGAACGATCCATCCGAGTCCTCACATCCCTCCTGACCAGCGGGTCCATTCCTCACGGCCTTTTATTCACCGGGATCGAAGGTGTCGGCAAACGGACGGCCGCAACCGCTTTCGCCATGGCGTGCAACTGCACGGGAAAGCGTGTGGAGGGGCGGGGCGAGGCCTGCGGCGAATGCACCGCCTGCCGCAGGATCGCAGCCGACCGGCACCCGGATGTGTTGCGGGTGTCGCCTTCCGGTCTCCAGATCAAGATCGACCAGATCCGAAGCCTCTGCCAGTCGCTGGCCATGAAACCCTACGAGGCCCGGACGCGGGTGGCGATCGTCGCGGAGGCTCACCGGATGAACCCGGCCGCCGGAAACGCACTGTTGAAAATGCTGGAGGAGCCCCCCGACCGCACGATATTGATTCTGACGGCACCGCAGACGGCCGACCTGCTGCCGACCATCGTCTCGCGCTGCCAGCACATTCGGTTCAAGCCGATTGCCCGGCGCCACATAGCCGCCATGCTCGCGGCAGCCTACGGGTTTTCACCCGAAGACGCCCAACTGACGGCGACACTCGCCAACGGCAGCGTGACCCGGGCCTTGGCGATGCAGCGTCGCGGCTGGGTCCAACGACGAAAATGGATCCTCTCCGAAATGGCCGAGTTGGCGCAGCGTCCGACAACATCGCTGTTGGCCTTGGCCGAAAAATCGTCCCAGGCCAAGGAGGATATCCCGGAGATGCTCGACCTGATGGCCACCTGGGTGCGGGACGTGGCTGTGGCCCGTTACAGCCCCGACCGTATCATCCACCAGGATTTAAAGGATCCGATTCTGGAAGCATCGCGACGCAGCGACCCGGAATGCCTGATCCGGGCCGGACGGGCGATAGAAGAAGCGCGGCGGCGGATCCGGGCCAACTCGAATCCGCGGCTCACCCTGGAAGCGCTGTGGCTGACCCTGGCTGCCTCGGCCCCGGCCGCAGCCGGCATGTAAAGGGGTTTGTTTTTTTCGACCGTTGGCGCTCGTTTCGAGTTTCGTGCGTTGGATTTCGAGAGAGGTTCCCATTTTTCCAATAGAAGGCCATGTTATGACGATAAAAATCGTGGGGGTGCGCTTCAAGCCCGCCGGAAAGGTCTATGATTTCGATGGCGGGGCGTTTGTGCTGGCGCCCGGCGATGAGGTCATTGTCGAAACCGAGCAGGGACTGAGCTTCGGGACCGTAGCGGTCCCGCCGAGGATGGCGGAAGAACCCCCGCCCGGCCCGGTGTTGAAGAAGATCTATCGTCTGGCCACCGCGAAGGATATCGAGCAGCTCAAGAAAAAGTCGGATGACGAAAAGGCGGCCCATGCGTTCTGCCGCAAATGCATCAGGGATCTGGGCCTGCAGATGAACCTCTTTGCGGTCGAGAAATCGTTCGACGGCAGCCGGGCCACCTTTTTTTTCACTGCGGACGGCCGGGTCGACTTCCGGCAGCTTCTGAAAATGCTGGTCAAGGAAATGGGGGTGCGCATCGAGATGCGCCAAGTCGGCATCCGCAACCAGGCCAAGATGTGCGGCGGCATCGGCCGCTGCGGCCGGGAGCTGTGCTGCGCCTCCTACCTGGAGAAGTTCGAACCGGTGTCCATCCGCATGGCCAAGGAACAGAGCCTGTCCCTGAATCCAACCAAGATATCGGGCCAGTGCGGCCGGCTGATGTGCTGCCTGGTTTACGAGTACGACACCTACATGAGCCTCAAACGAAGTTTGCCCCGGATCGGTTCCATCGTTAAAACCCCTAGCGGCGAGGGCAAGGTGATCCGCCACAACGCCGTGTGCCAAAGACTGACGGTACGCCTGGAGGACGGCTCCGAAATCGAAACGCCCGTTGCCAGCATCCAGCAGCCGACGGGGCAGGTCTGAGTCTGTTTTGGAACTTGGGTCATTCGAATTGGTTTCGGATTTCGGTTTTTGTGCTTCGAATTTGTGGCGCCGCGCGCCCTTGCATATGATCAGACCGTCTCGCTGCTGCGCAAAGGACACTCCATGACCTTCTACATCACCACTCCCATTTATTATGTGAACGCCCGGCCGCATCTCGGCCACGCCTATACGACCATAGTGGCCGACGTCGCCCGCCGTTTCCATCAGATGCAATCGGAAGAGGTTTTCTTCCTGACCGGCACCGATGAGCACGGGGACAAGGTGGTTCGCGCCGCTCAAAAGGAGGGCTTGGCCCCGCGGGCCTACGTCGATCGGATCAGCCAGCTGTTCCGCGACCTGTGGCCGAACCTGAACGTGCAGCCCGATCACTTTATCCGCACCACCGACCCGGAACATATGGAGGTGGTTCGCCGGGTGCTGCAGAAGATCTACGATTCCGGGGACATCTACTTCAGCGAATACGAGGGGCTTTACTGCTTCGGCTGCGAACGCTTCTACACCGAACGCGAGCTCGTGGAGGGCAAATGCCCGGACCACCAGAGCGAGCCCGAGACCATCCGCGAGGCGAATTACTTTTTCCGCATGAGCCGGTACCAGAATTGGCTGATCGAGCACATTCAGGCCCACCCGGACTTCATCCGCCCGGAGCGTTATCGCAACGAGGTTCTCGCCTTCCTGCGGGAACCTCTCGGAGACCTGTGCATCTCACGGCCGAAATCCCGGCTGACCTGGGGGATCACCCTGCCCTTCGACGAACGCTATGTCACCTACGTCTGGTTCGATGCCCTTCTGAATTACGTTTCGGCTCTCGGCGACCCGGACGGCGAACGGTTCCGGCGGCTCTGGCCGGTGGCCCAGCACATCGTGGCCAAGGACATCCTCAAACCCCACGGCATCTACTGGCCCTGCATGCTGAAAGCCGCAGGCATTCCGGTCTACCGCCACCTCAACGTGCACGGCTACTGGAATGTCGAACAGGGCAAGATGTCCAAGAGCATCGGCAACGTCGTCGAACCCCTGCAGATGAAGGATCGCTACGGTCTGGACGCGTTTCGCTTCTTCCTGATCCGCGAGATGACCTTCGGCCTGGATTCGAGCTTCAGCGAGGCCGCCTTGGTGCAACGGATCAACGCCGACCTGGCCAACGACCTGGGCAACCTCTTCTCGCGCGTGGTCTCGATGACCCACAAATATTTCGAGGGGGTCGTTCCCGAGGTCGATCCGGAGATGGCGCGCCAATTCGGTTTGGGCCTCGGGTCCGAGGCCCTGCCCACGATCGCGGAATATGCGCGGGCGATGGAAGCCTTCGAGCTGCAGAAAGCCATGGCCGTCGTCTGGGAATTCATCGGCCGGCTGAACAAGGCCATCGACGTCTCGGCTCCCTGGGAGCTGGCCAAGAAAAAGACCACCATCCGCCAGCTGGAGGCCGTGATCGGCAGCCTGCTCAGAGGACTGCGGCTCATCGCCGGGCTGATTTACCCGGTCATGCCGGACACCGCTGCGCGCATGCAGAAGCATCTTGGACTGGACCCTGGCGCGCCGTTCTATCGACTGGAGGACCTGAAATTGTGGCAGCCGATTCCCGCCGGAACCCGTTTGCCCAAAGCCGTGATGCTCTTTCCACGCATCGAAACCGCTGCGGCGGCGGAAGCGGACCCGCCCGTTAAAGCCGCCGCAGCCGAGATCAAACCGGAGATCGGCATCGACGATTTCCGCAAAATCGACCTGCGCGTGGCCACCATCGTGAACGCCGAAGCGGTGCCCAAAGCCAAGAAACTCCTTAAACTGGACATCGACATGGGCGAGCGCCGGACCATCGTGGCCGGCATCGCCGAGCACTATGCGCCCGAGTCCCTGATCGGCCGTCAAGTAATCGTCGTCGCCAACCTCAAGCCGGCCAAGCTCATGGGCATCCTCTCCCAGGGCATGCTGCTGGCCGCTGGCGAAGATGCCGGCCCGGTGCTGATCATGCCCGACAAGGCCGTCACTCCCGGTGCAGCCCTGCGATAGGATCCGGCCGCGCAAGAGCTATCCATTTAACGGCATGTTTTCTGCATGCATTTTGCATCAAATGAATCCTCCCCGTAGGTTGCCGCGGGGAGGATTCAATCGCCAACCATGCAAATCCCCGTCTCCGAGCCCTGCGTTGCGGCTCCGGAGACCGTCATTCGAAGGAGAGACCGCCATGCTGACGTCGATTTCCGGCCTTCTTTTCAATTCCGTTTTGACGCTGTTGCACGCCGTCGCCGATCGAATTCACCGCATCCGGACGCTCCGGGTCTATTTCGGCCGTTGCCTATCCCGCGTACCGGAAGGATCCCTGGTGGTATTCCCGGCTCGGAACACGATATTCGACTGCGGTATTGCCGGGATCGTGGCCTTCAAACCACCTCGGCCAGCCCCTCCGATTGCGCTGGCGGATCTCGCCGCCCTGGCCGACCAGGTGCGAAGCAACGGACTGGCCGCCGGGCGGTTTGATGCCGAAGGCTTATCCGTCAACTATCTGGGCGGAGAGGCGTGCATCGAGTCGCTCTGGCGCCAGGTCCAGTCCCTGAAACGGGCCCATACCTTCACCCGGCTCTGCAGCGACAACCGGCTGCAGTCCGAGGTCGATCACCTGGCCCGGTCGCTGGCGGACCATGCCGAGACCGAAGGGCGTCAATTCGACGACGTCATGGGCCGCCTGAACGCAGCGGACGTCGACCGGATGGCACTGCGGATCGACCGCCTGCGCGACATCGCCTGGTGCCTGCGGGCGGAGGTTCTGGCGAACGTCGCCAAGGTGAACGACTTGTCGGGCCAGGCCGAAGCCCCCCCCACGCCGGAAGCGGTGATGGTGTTCCGCAACCTCAACGCGGTGCTCAACAGCATCGACCGCATGGAGGTGCGCGGCCGGGATTCGGCCGGGGTTTCCCTGCTTTTCGTGCTCGACGCCGCGCCGTATGAACAATTCGCCTCCGCCCTGGCAAAAAGCGACCTGCAGAGCGAATGGGGTCGCCGCTGCGCAAAGCAGCCGCTGCTGAACGAGAGCATCAACGTCCAGCGCCGCGACGGCACGGTCGCCGTGGCGTTCACCTACAAGGTTGCGGTCGAAATCGGCAGCCTGGGGGACAATATCCGCTGTTTGCGCCGGCACATCGCCGCCGATACGATTTTTCAGACGCTCATGCGCTTCCCCCTGCAGTTTCACACGATCAACGCCCATACGCGCTGGGCCTCCGTCGGCGCCATCACCGAGGCGAACTGCCACCCGGTCGACAACCAGGTGATCAACGCCGATTCCGGCGAGAGCGGCATCATCCACACCTGCCTGAACGGAGACATCGACAACTTCCAGGAACTCCGGGAGGCGGTCGAGCGCAGCGGTCGCCAGATCCATGCCGAGGTCACCACCGACACCAAGATCATTCCCCTGCAGATCGAGCATTACCTGCGCCAGGGCTTCGAGGTGGCCGAAGCTTTCCGCCGGGCTGTCGGCGACTTCAAAGGCTCGCACGCCATCGCCATGCACACCGATCTGGCCCCGGGCAAACTCTTTCTGGCCCACCGGGGCAGCGGCCAGGCGATCTTCGTCGGCATCGCACCCGACCATTATATGTCCACCTCGGAGGTGTATGGGTTCATCGAGGAGACCCAGACGTACATCAAGCTGGACGGAGAGTCGGTCGTGGAAGGGCGCAGCGGCAAGACCCAGGGCCAGATCGTTGTCCTGGACCAGACCGGCGGCGGGCTGGAAGGCATCACTTCCATGTATTACGACGGAACCCCCTGCCGCTTGACCGAAGACAACCTCAAGCAGACCGCCCTGACCTCGCGCGACATCGACCGTCAGGACTATCCGCACTATTTCCTCAAGGAGATATCGGAGTCCCCGGCCTCGGTCGCCAAGACGCTTCAGAACCGCTGGAAGATCAAGAGCGGAGACGGACGGCGCGTGGTCGCCCTCGACGAGCGCGTCGTTCCGGAGCGCATCAACGCCGCGCTGGCCGACGGCTCCATCCGGCGCATCTATTTCATCGGCCAGGGTACGGCCGGGGTGGCCGCCCTGGCCTGCGCCAACATCCTCAACTACTATCTCAACGACCCGGCTGTCCAAGTTCAGGCTCTCAAGGCATCCGAATTCAGCGGATTTTTCCTGGGCGATGCCGGCGACAGCCGGTCCATGGCGGACGCGCTGGTCATCGCCATCAGCCAATCGGGCACCACCACCGACACCAACCGCTCGGTGGACATGGTGCGCCAGTGCGGGGCGCACACGCTGGCGATCGTCAACCGGCGGGACTCGGACCTCACCTTCAAGGTCAACGGCGTGATGTACACCAGCAGCGGCCGCGACATCGAGATGTCGGTCGCTTCCACGAAGGCATTTTATGCCCAGATCATCGCCGGCGCGCTGTTGGGCCTCCACATCGCCGGCCTAAAGGGCCGCCGCGACGCCGACTTCATATCGGCCGAGATCGAACGGCTGCTGGCCATGCCGGACCACATGCGCCGCGTGCTGGCCATGGCCGAGCGCATCCACGCCTCGGCCGAACGGCTGGCCGTCACCAAGACCTACTGGGCTGCGGTCGGCAGCGGCCCCAACAAAGCCTCGGCCGACGAGATCCGCATCAAGCTGAGCGAGCTGTGTTACAAGACGATTTCATCGGATTATGTCGAGGACAAGAAGCATATCGACCTGTCCTCCGAGCCGCTGATCATCGTCTGCGCAGCCGGCACCCGGCCCACGGTCATCGGCGACATCATCAAGGACACCGCCATTTTCAAGGCCCACAAGGCAACGCCGGTGGTGATCTGCGACGAGGGCGAGGACCGCTTCGACCCCTATGCCGAGGACGTGTTCCAGGTCCCGGCCGTCGCCGAGCACCTGGCCCCGATCCTGAACACCCTGGTCGGGCACCTCTGGGGGTACCACGCCGCGCTGTCGATCCATGACGGATCGCGCTTCCTCTATCGCTTCCACGAAGACCTCCAGCAGACCATCCGGGAAGCCGCCGGCGGCGGAATCGACATTTTTGAGCTGGTCCTCGACCGGCAATTCAGGGAAAAAATTGCGGCGTTCTATTCCGCCTTCCGGCAGCGCCGCTCGCGCCGGCAATTTCCGACCACCGTGGGCTTCGACGCCACCTCCGACCTGACTCTGCTGCTCAAGTACCTGGCGGGCCGCCTGGAGGTTTCCGATTTCGAGCTCGACTTCGGCCTGAAGGGTACCGCCGCCAACATGCTCCAGACGCTGTCCGGCCGGCTGGCGGAGGCCATCGGTTTTCTGGCTCGCCCGGTGGATGCCATCAAGCACCAAGCCAAGACCGTCACGGTCGGCACCAGCCGCATCAGCGAACGCCTGGAAGGCATCGTCTTCGCGGCCCTGGCGGCCGAAAACTTCTCCATCGCCCAACTCACCCCCGCCAACCTGATCGTATTGAAAAACGTGCAGGGCATCATCCGTGAAATCGAGGGGTCCGTGCTCTACCGGATTGACGGCCTCAACCTTCTGGGCGAGCCGGGCGAGGCGACCACCATCGAAGTGCTGCACAAGCGCGGTGCGACCGCCGCCGTCCCTTCCCGCGTCGAATCGGATCGAACCCTGAAGGGCAGCAAGCGGATCATCGTACGCCAGGGCAACGTCTACATCGGCAAGGGCCGCAAGGACGACCGCAGCATCCTGGTGGTTCCGCTGCTGTCCGCTTCGCCGAACGGCGGGAACCGGGTCGAATTCCTGTTCTTGCTGCACATCGCCTTCAAGGAGCGCGTGCCCTTGAATCAGAAAATCCGGGCCTTGGGCGGCAAATACGAGCACATCAAGAACATCGTCCAGGAAAACAGCGTGAGCTGGGAGGATGCCATGCTCGATCAGGTGCCCGTCGACGAAGTCTTCGGCCGATCCGCCGAAAAGATCGGCGAGGTCATCGTCGCCCGGACGAAAGCCGCTTGAACCCGGCAGGCTTTGTCAATTTCAAGGGTCTTATGAAAAATCGCCGATCTTCAACGCCTGCGTCTCCCGCCATTGAGCATCTGAGGGAGATTTCGTTCTGGGTCAGTTCCGTGCAGAACCCGGACCAGCTTCTGGAGCTGATCGTCGCCGCCGCGACCCGCATGATGGGCGCCCGGGCCAGCTCGCTGCTGCTGGTGGAGCCCCATTCGCGCCGGCTCTATTTCAAGGTCGCCACGGGCGAAAAGGGAACCGACGTCAAACGGTTCCAGGTCGAAATGGGCGAAGGGATCGCCGGCCATGTGGCCGCCACCGGTGAACCGTTGCTGATCCCCGATGTCACCCAGGATCCGCGCTGGCAGCCCCGGATCAGCGCGTCCATCGGCTTCAACACCCGCTCCATCGCCTGCGCGCCGCTGACGGTCAACGGCGAGGTCATCGGCGTGCTGGAGATCATCGACAAGGCCGACGGAGGGGTCCTGCGCGCCGAGGACATGCCGCTGCTGGCCGTGTTCGCCGAGGTGGCGGCCGTGGCCATCGCCAACGCCCGCCGCATCGACCGCGACCGCAAATCCATCCGCGACCTGCAGACCGAGATGGATCTGCGCTACGAAATCGTCGGCGAAAGCCGGCCGATCCGGCAGGCTATCGCCGACGCCCTGAAGGTGGCCAATGCCAAGACCAGCACGCTGATCGTCGGGGAGAGCGGCACCGGCAAAGAACTGCTGGCGCGGCTGATCCATCGCGCCGGCCTCCGGCGGGAAGCCCCCATGGTGGTGTTGAACTGCGCGGCGTTGCCGGAGGCCCTGTTGGAAGACGAACTCTTCGGCCATGAAAAAGGGGCGTTCACGGGTGCCGTCGCGCGCAAGATCGGCAAATTCGAATTGGCCGACGGCGGCACCCTCTTTCTGGACGAGATCGGCGAAATGAGCCCGACCATGCAGTCCAAACTCCTGCGGATCCTCCAGGAAGGGGTTTTTTACCGGCTGGGCGGAAACGAGTCCATTCCCGTCGATGTGCGTGCGCTCGCCGCCACCCACCGGGACATCGACCGCGAAGTGGCGGAAGGCCGCTTTCGTGAAGACCTCTATTACCGCCTCAATGTCGTTCAAATCCGCATGCCCGCCCTGAGGGAGCGCAAGGAGGACATACCCCTGCTGGCCGATCATTTTCTGGGCCTGTTCCGGAAAGAGCGCGGCTCGGCCCCCGTGTGCTTCTCTCAGGAGGCGCTGGATCGCATGCAGACCTACAGCTGGCCGGGCAACGTCCGCGAAATGAAGAACGCCATCGAACGGGCGGTGGTGATGGGCAACTCGCCGGAGATAACGGCCGAGGACCTGCCGGCATTCGCCCGCCAGACGAACCTTTCGGACGGGCACGTCGAGCGCTCCTTCAAAGATGCGGTGGATGCGTTCAAGCGCGATTTCCTGGCGCTCCACCTTCGGCACAGCGGCGGCAACCGCAGCCTCGCCGCCCGCAACCTGGGCCTCCAGCGCACCTATCTGTCCCGGCTGATCGCCAAGTACGGGCTGCAGGATCGATAACACGTGAATGGCCTTTGCCTTTTTCCCGTGGTATGCAATCGGCCATCACCGCCAGCGGCGACGATGGGTTAGGTGAACGTCCATGCCGGAACATGCCCCGAAAAAATACAATCTCTTGTTGGTGGATGACGATCCCTTTATCCTCGAGGGGATCGGCGAGGATCTAGAAAGCCGAGGGTATCGGGTCACACGGGTGAACAGCGGCGAGAAGGCGATCGAGTTGCTGCAGCGTGCGCGCTTTGATCTGGTGATCACCGATCTGATCATGGAACGCACCGACGGCATCCAGGTGCTCAAGAAATCCAAAGAGATCGACGACACCGCCATGGTCATCATCCTGACCGGCTTCGGCGACATGCTCTCCGCAATCGAGGCCCTGCGCAGTCAAGCGGACGACTACATGCTCAAGCCATGCGAGTCTTCCGAAATGTTCTTCCGGGTTGAACGCTGTCTGGAGAAGCTGGAGTTGACGCGCCGGATCAGCCTCTACCAGAAAATCTTGCCCATGTGCTGCGTCTGCAAAAAGATCCGCGACGACGCCGGCCAGATTCCCGGCCAGGGCGAATGGGTCCCGGTGGAGCGGTTCATCCAGGAGCGCGCCCGGCTGGACGTCACCTCCAGCTACTGCCCCGAATGCGCCCGCCGCACCCTGAAGGAGTTCATAAAAAAATAGCCCCTCGCTGGCGAGGGGCTGTCTTTTTGATCGGTCAAGAAAGGCTCCGCGAAAAAATGGAGCCTCAAGCAGCGAGCTTCTTCTGGGAGCGCGCGAGCGCCGCACCGATGAAGTCCCGGAACAGCGGATGGGCGGCCATCGGCCGCGATTTGAACTCGGGGTGGAACTGGCAGCCCAAGAACCAGGGATGATCGCGGAGTTCGACGATCTCCACCAGGTCCCCCGACGGCGAGGTGCCGCAGAAGACGAGGCCTTTTTCCTCGAGCCGCTGGCGGTAGGCGTTGTTGAATTCATACCGGTGCCGGTGGCGCTCGGCGATTTCGTCGGATCCGTACGCGCGGTGCGCCAGGCTTCCGACCGTCAGGCGGCAGGGATAGGCGCCCAGCCGCATGGTGGCGCCCTTCTCCGAGCTGGCGTCGCGCCGCTGCACCGTGCGGGTGCGCTCGTCGAACCACTCCGTCATCAGGTAGATCACCGGATCGGGGGTGAACTCGTCGAACTCGGAGCTGTTGGCCTTCTCCAGGCCCACGACGTGCCGGGTGAATTCCACGACGGCGATCTGCATTCCCAGGCAGATCCCGAAATAGGGGACTCCCTGCTCCCGGGCATAGCGCGCCGCGCAGATCTTGCCCTCGACCCCGCGGCTGCCGAACCCTCCCGGCACCAGAATACCGTCGGCTTTCGCCAGCACCTCGCGGCAGTTCTCCTTCCCGAGCTTCTCCGAATCGACGAAGTAGAGGTTGACTTTGCTGCGGTTGGCCACCGCACCGTGATGCAGGGCCTCGTTCAGACTCTTGTAGGACTCGGTCAGGTTCACGTACTTGCCGACGATGGCGATGGTGACGTCGTGCTGGGGTTCCTTGAAGTGGCGCACCACCTCTTCCCATGCATCCAGTTTGGGGGCACGCGTCCAGATGTTGAGCAGCTCCACGATCTTGTGATCGAGCCCCTCCTGGTGGAAAACCAGCGGAACCTCATAAATGCATCCGACGTCCTTGGCGGTGATGACGGCGTCGACGCCGACGTTGCAGAAAAGGGCGATCTTGGCTTTGAGGTCCCGGGACAAGAACCGGTCGGTGCGGCAAAGCAGGATGTCGGGCTGGATGCCGATGCTGCGCAGTTCCTTCACGCTGTGCTGGGTGGGCTTGGTTTTGACCTCTCCGGAGGTGCTGATGTAGGGCACGAGCGTCAGGTGGATGTAGATCACATTGTCCCGCCCCACGTCGGCCCGGAACTGGCGGATGGCCTCCAGAAACGGCAGGCTCTCGATGTCGCCGACCGTCCCGCCGATTTCGACGATGACGACATCGACGCCGTCGGCCACGCCCTTGATGCAGTTCTTGATCTCGTCCGTAATGTGCGGAATGACCTGCACCGTTCCGCCCAGGTAATCGCCGCGCCGCTCCTTGCTGATGACCGAATAATAAATCTTGCCCGTCGTGTAGTTGTTGCGCTGGCCCATCGTGGCGGTGGTAAACCGCTCGTAGTGGCCGAGGTCCAGATCCGTCTCGGCGCCGTCGTCGGTAACGAACACCTCGCCGTGCTGGAACGGATTCATCGTGCCGGGGTCGACATTGATGTAGGGGTCCAGTTTCTGCAGCGACACCGTCAAACCCCGGCTTTCCAGCAAAGCACCGATGGAAGCCGACGCAAGCCCCTTACCGAGCGAAGACAACACCCCGCCGGTCACGAAAATGAACTTGGTGTTGAATGGCATAAATACACCTCGCGGGGTCAGAAGCGAGCGCCTCGTCCCGCCGTCTAGAATACCGCCTTGCAGAAGCGCCCGGCCTCGCCCAGTTCTTCTTCGATCCGGATCAGCTGGTTGTACTTGGCGATCCGGTCGCTGCGGGACAGGGAGCCGGTCTTGATCTGGCCGCCGTTGACGCCCACGACGAGATCCGCAATAAAGCTGTCCTCGGTCTCGCCGGAGCGGTGTGAAACCACCGTGGTATACCCGGCGTTTTTGGCCATCTCGATGGCATCGAGCGTTTCGGTGACGGTTCCGATCTGGTTGAGCTTGATGAGAATGGAATTGCCGATGCCTTGTTCGATCCCCTTGCGAAAAATTCCGGGATTGGTGACGAAGATATCGTCGCCCACCACCTGGACCGAGCCACCCAGCCGGTCGGTCAGAGATTTCCAGCCGCTCCAGTCGCCCTCCGCCAGACCGTCCTCGATGGAGATGATCGGATAGCGCTCGGTCAGTCCTTCGAGCAGATCAATCATCTGGGTCGCGCTGAGACGTTTGTTTTCGGATTTTAAGACGTATTTGCCGCCCTGATGAAACTCGCTCGCGGCCACGTCCATGCCGATGCCGATGTCTTTGCCGGGCTGGTATCCGGCGGCCGTGATGGCTTCCATGATAAATTGAATGGCCGCTTCGTTCGACTCGAGATCCGGTGCGAAGCCGCCCTCGTCACCGACGGCCGTGTTCAGGCCGCGCTTTTTCAGAATCGCCTTCAGGCAATGAAACGTCTCCGCACCCATCTGCACCGCCTGGGCGATCGAGCCGGCGCCGAAGGGGATGATCATGAACTCCTGGAAATCCAGATTGTTGGCGGCATGGGCGCCTCCGTTGATAATGTTCATCATGGGGATCGGCAGCACATGGGCCGTAATCCCGCCGAGGTAGCGGTAAAGCGGCACGCCGAACGCCTCCGCCGCCGCACGCGCCGCGGCCATGGAAACCCCGAGAATGGCGTTGGCGCCGAGTTTGGATTTGTTGGCGGTGCCATCGAGTTCGATCATGCGCCGGTCGAGCGTGGTCTGGTCGGCGGCATCCAGACCGCAGACCGCCGGGGCGATGCGGCGGGTGACGTTGGCGACGGCGGTTTCCACGCCCTTGCCGCCATAGCGCT
The DNA here is from genome assembly GCA_030834695.1 of Desulfobacterales bacterium. Lineage (GTDB taxonomy): Bacteria > Desulfobacterota > Desulfobacteria > Desulfobacterales > SpSt-501 > SpSt-501. The sequence goes on along the minus strand of JAUQXK010000039.1, from coordinate 52,033 downwards.
TGGAGCGTTTATCCCGCAGCTCCAGCGCCTCCCGTTGGCCGGTGGAGGCGCCCGATGGAACCGCCGCGCGACCCTGGGCACCGCAGGCCAGGTGAACATCTACTTCTACCGTAGGGTTTCCGCGCGAATCCAGTATTTCTCTTGCCTTTACTTCAACAATTTCGGTCATCTCGTCCTCCACCGGTTGTCTCAATCGCGTTTTCCGGGAGCAGACCCCGGCTTGACAAATTATCCGAAAATGTTAGTCTGAACCTTCAGTGAAGTCAAGAGAGGACGGCGTCGATGGCCATGCCCAGCCAATCCAAGGATCTCTATTCGGAAGCCCATCTGCTGGTCGCCGCCATCCGACTGCACGAGCACGCCCATGCACGGCCGGCCACGCTCGAAGACGCTTGCCGCATGCTCGGTTTCTCGACCGAGCATGCCGGTATCATCTGTCGCCGGCTCGTGGAACTGGGCGTACTGGAATCCGTGCAGGGTTCTTTTGGCGCGCGGCTGTTCATCCGTGATCACCTCAAGATCGAAGATATCCCACGGGGGGAAATCGGGCGCCGGCTGGAGGATGAGGTCAAAAAGTTCCAGGACCTGCAACGCAGCTTCACCCAGAAAATCGAATCCCTGCAGGCCGAGCAGACGGGAAAGAAGAAGAATCTGTTTGCTGAAATGGAAAAAAAGCTCAAGGAGGAAATCGAGAAGAAATCCAAAACTCCAATCTGATCGGACTCCGTCGGGCAAGGTCGCACGACTATCTTGCGACGTGAATCTGACGGACGCACGATTACTTCCTCGCTCGGGGCGGCGTTGAAGAATGTATCCCGCCTCCGGCAGCCCGCCGCAACATACGAAGCGTGACGGCATGGATTTCATATCAAAGAGCGCCGCGGGTATGTACTTCCGCAAACGGATCCGCAAGGATCTCGAACCCGTATCCCTCGATGCGGACATGATTCGGTTGCTGCTGGCGATCGACGAGCGCAAGAGCCTTTACCAGATTGCTGCGGAAGTGGAAATGGACGCGGCCACCTTCAAAACGAACTTGAATAAGCTTCTGGAGCAGGGTCTCATCGAGACGGTTCAGAAGGCGGCCGCGCTGGTGGGCAAGAGTTTTTTACCGTCCCTCCGAATGAACCTGGCCCGCATGATCGGGCCGATGGCGGACATCGTCGTTGAAGACAGCGTGGCCGAGTTAAATCTCGATGCCGCCGCCATCCCGGTGGAACAAGCCGCCGAGGTCATCAACCGGGTTGCGTTGGAAATCCCTGATGAAGACGGCCGGATCCGCTTCAAGAAAGCAATGATCGCGATCCTCAACAAATTGAACCCGTAAGACCAGGAGCCTGCGTATGATGGACATCACTTGCGATGCCTGCAGCAAGAAGTACCGGATCGACGAAACCCGGATGAAATCGGCAACCGCGAAGGTCCGGTGCAAGGCCTGCGGACACATGATTCATGTTTCCAAGCCGCAGCCGGCCCCGGTGGCCCCGCAGCCGGTCCCGGTAGCCGAGAGCATTTTCGACGCCGGCATTCCGCCGGAACCACCCCCGGCGGCGATGGACCCGGCAGCCGCGGCCGGAGGCATCAACCACCCGGCGGAAGCCTTATCGATTCCGGCGCCGGTCGCGATCGAGCCCGCACTGGAACGCGCGGAGACGCCGGAGATCGCGCCTCCCCAAAAAGTGCGCTTCGGGTTGTTCGGGAAAACGCTCCTGGTGATGCTTTTGATCAGTCTCCTTCCGTTCGGGATCTTCTGGTTCCTCACGTTTCGGGAGACCAGCGACCGCATCCGCAGCGATTCCGAAGCGATCATGGCCCAAACCGCCAAGGGTTTGGGGGATCAGGTGGACGCGTGGGTCAACGCCAACCTCAGCGTGCTGCGCACCGTGGCCAAGCTGCCCGAAATGGTCGCAATGAGCCGGGAACAGCAGGAGGCGGCGCTCAAGGCCGTCCAGCGCGAATATCCCTGGATGTATCTGGTGTTCACGGTCGCACCCAACGGCATGAACGTCGCTCGCAACGACGGTCAGCCGTTGGTGAGCTACGCCGACCGTCAATATGTGAAGGACGTTCTGGCCGGCAAGGCCGTCGGCTGGCAGACCGTGGTCGGCCGGACATCGAACGTGCCGGCTCTCGTGATTGCGGTTCCCATCAAAGAGGACAACCGCATCGTCGGCGTCATGGCGGCCGCCATGGCCGTGGAGGATATGTCCAAGCAGGTCGCGAACTGGAAGAAAGGCAGCACCGGCTTCGCATTCCTGGTGGACGACAAGGGTTTTGTGCTCTCGCACCCGAAGAAGCAGCTGGTGGAAAAGCGTGAAAACCTCAACACGCACCCTCTGATCGCCGAGTTCCGCAAGAAGGGGTGGACCACCATGACGGCTGCGTTTACGGGTGAAAACGGCCAGCCCTCGCTGGGGCACGCCCGCCGCACCAACTACGGATGGATCTTGGCGCTGATGCAGGAGGAACAGGAGGTGTTGGAAGCCCTGTCCATCATCCAGAATTTCGCGCTGGCGTTGCTGGCGGCGACGGTGTTGCTCGCAGCCGCCTGTGCCTGGTTTTCAGCGCGCGCCCTGGCGACCCCCATCATGAAGCTGACCGACGCGGCCGAACGCATGAGTCTCGGCGACCTCAACGTCAAGATCGATGTCCAGTCGCGCGACGAGATCGGCCTCCTGGCTCAGGCCATCGGCCGCATGCAGACCAGCCTGCGCATGGCGATGGAGCGGCTGAGGAGAAAAAAATAAAGGGCACACGGCGCAAGGCTACCGGCACATGGAAAAGAAACAAATCCAAATTCGGCATTGGGCGCAGCGTGAACATCTAGCTTGGGATGGTCCTCGCGGCGGACCTTGAGCTACAGGCCGTGAACCCTTTATTAAGCTTTCCGTGTGCCTGGTGCCGTGCGCCGTGTGCCGATCTTTATCGCAACTCCCCTTCCCAGTTCCAGAGCCCTGGCCGCTCCTTCCGTTTGACGGCCGGCGGCACCGGTTCGACCAGGTGCACAAACAGGCGGTAGCCCGCCCGGCGCAGCATTTCCGTCTGCTCCCGCAAGTCCAGCTCCCAGTTGGGGAAAACCCAGTACAGCGAACCGTGGCGGACCGCCCAGGCTTCCTCTCCCTTGGGGCTGCGCAGGGGCGACTGCAGCTGAAGGTCGGCGGAAATAACCCGGGCGACGCACAGCGGCCAGTTCCCGCTCACGACCACACCCAGCGGCAGCGGACTTCGCCCGGGAAGGTTCAGAAAATCGGCCGCGGCCAGCTCCGCGCTGACGATGGCTCCGCTGAAGCCGAGACCGGCCGCGGTTTCCAGTGCCAGCGGGTTGGCCAGATTGCAGAACGGACCGGCCCAGAGCGTTACCTCCGTTGGGTCCGGCGCAAACAGGGCAACCTGCCAGGGGTCGTTCAGCACAAAGGAACGACCGCCATGGCCGCGGGCCGAGCGGACCAGTTCCCGGACCGTCGCTTCGTCATCCGGAAAAAGGGCCGGCGGAAGCCACCACCAAATCGAGCGGTGGAAACGGGCTGGAACCGCTGCCATCGTTTCAGGACTCAGCCACAGGCCCACCGGTTGCGGAAGCGGCGGGCGCGGGGGCTGCCGGTAAACCTTCAATTCAACCGTCTTGAGGGCGGTCTGCGCGGGCCGCGGCAGCAGAGCCTTGAAGGCGGAAGGCGGAGAAGTATCCGCCGTCGCATCACGCGCCAGCTCGGTTTCCAGTTCCCGGATGAGGTCCTCAAGGGCCTTCTCGCGCCGGTCGATCAGGAAAACCGGGGTGCCCTTGGGAACGCCTCCGGCCGCGGCCGGCAGCGAATAGCGCCCCCCCTTGGGCACGGACCGGCCCACTCGTTCGATGCGGTGTCCGGGTGCGTCCTCGTAGCCGACGCGCAGCAAATCGCCCGACAGCAGTTCCTGACGGGGGCTGAAGAAGGCTTGGCGGCCGCCGCCCTGGATGCGCCCGACGAAAAACCCGGATCCGGTCTGCTCATCGGCATTAATGGGGTTTTGCGGCCGCTGCGGCAGAAAATGGTAGTGAGTCCCGGGGCGGCCCAGTGCGCGCGACAGAAAATGCAGGGCGTCTTTTTTCGCCTGGGGGTCCGCGCCGTGATCGCGCAGCAGCCGATAGCCGGTCACTACGTAATAAACATAATGCGGCCCTTTTTTGCGGCCCTCGATCTTCCAGGTGCGCACCTGGGGGATCCCCCGCAAAACCTTCACCAGCACGTCCAGGCTCAAATCCAGGCAGGAAAAATGACGACGGGTCTCGCGATCCTGGGTGTACATCCGTCGGCAGGGTTGCACGCACCGGCCCCGCAGCCCGCTCTTGCCGCCCAAAAAGCTGCTCCAGTAGCAGCGCCCGGAGATCCCGTAGCAGAGAGCACCGTGAATGAACACCTCGAGACTCAGACCCGGTGGACAGGCGGCCGCCGCCGCCTTGATCTCATCCACCGTAAGTTCCCGCGGCAGGACGAGGTTGTCGATCGGAAGCTTTTCCTGGATCAGCCGCAGCGCCGCCGCAAAGCTCACATTGGAGAGAGTGGACCAGTGCACCTGTCCGTCGAAGCCGGTTTGGCGCACCAACTGGGCCATGGCGAGGTCCTGGACGATGACCGCGTCGGGCCGCACCTGCCGGCCCAACTGGTCGAGAAGCCGGCCGGCGGCGTCCAGCTCGTCGGGCTTGAGCAGCGTATTGAGCGTCACATAGACGCGCGTGCCTTTCTGGTGGGCGAGGTCCACCAGTCCGCGCAGCTCGTCGAGAGTGAAGTTGCGTGCCTCCATCCGCGCTGAAAACGACTTCAGCCCGCAATAGATTGCTTCCGCCCCGGCCGCCAGCGCCGCCAGGAAGGAGGGTTTGCTGCCGGCCGGTGCCAGCACGAGGGGTTTCGATTTGCCAGTCTCGTCTTCCATACGCAGGTCCAGAGCTGCAGCGGCGTTCGGGCGCCCTGCGGCGGGATTCGTCATCATCAGCCCTAAGAAGGCAGAAGTCAAGCCGGCCGTTCCGGTCATCCCCGCAAAATGAAAAAACCATGCGGGACGCCTAAAATCCGGTATCCCGCATGGTTATATAAACCGCTGGGAGGCTCGCAGGATGTCAAAGCCGCTGCGAGTCGATTCGACGGACGGTTGATCCCGAATCAATCCGCCCGCAGGGAGCCGATGAAACACCCTCCGCCTCCTCCGCCGCCGCTGCCGGCGGAGGTGCTGCTCCCCCCGGAGCCACCGTCCGGTTCGGCGGAACACGGGCGGATGGTTCCACCGGCAATCTGGCCGCAAGCGGAGTTGGAATAGCCGCTCTCATAGTCTTCGGTGTCGAGAGCCGTAACCGTGAAATAATAGACGGCGTCGTCCTCGAGCCCGGTGACCACGACAGAAGGGTTGCCCGGGTCGATTTCCTGCAGGCCGACATAGCGGAGCAGGTCGTATGGCGGCCCCTCGGACCCTTTTCGAAAATAGATGTAGTATCCGCTGACATCCGGTTCACGGCTCGCATCCCAGGCAATCGTCACATCAGCTGAAAACAGCGGACAAGCCCAGAAAGCGAATAAGAAAAACGATAGGCATCGGCTTATTAACACATAAATCTTGTCGCGTCTTTGTATCATAGCTCTCTCCGAAGTTTCTGAACTTCTAAATCGGATAAAGACCCCCGCCAGGCGGTACCGGCCGTATTCCGCACGTTCCGGCAAAGCTCCGGTCGGATTTCAGAGTTTCCCGCTTCCCATGGCTATGACGCTTCGAAACGTTTCATGGCCGCGGCATTCCCCTTCGGCAACGAGGGTAAGCGTCGGGGCCTTTCGATGATAGCCTCTGCTGACCCAGCCGCCCTTGAACGGTTCGTTGCCCTCGACGAGGGTCGCATTTAATCGCAGATCGACTGTCAGGGTGAGCTCCCCCTCAGGCAGCGAGATCCGGAATGTGCCGGCCGAATCGGCCGATGCACGGCAGTGCTCAGCCAGATGGAAGCAAATCGCAAGGTGGTGGTTCGCCTCTGCGGCAATTTCATCGATGATGGTCACGGAGCGGGTTTTAGGGTCCAGTTCGATGCTTCGCCGGTGCACGACCGGATCTCTCAGCCGGAGGTAACCGCCATGTTCGGCCACGATCTTCCCCCCCCCACCGGGCCACGGATCCCATTCGACGCAGCGCGAGTCAGCACGGTGCCCCCACATGAAGGGGCCCAGCATCACCGACTGATCCTGGTTATCGACCGTGACGGTATTGTGCGCTCGGGTGCTTCTGAAATAGGCGCGCCACTCCGGGTAGGTGAAGTAGTCGTACGTCCCGGGATCGACGAAGACCTCTCTTCCAAAGGCGCGCAGCACAAAACTCAGCGCGTCGGCGTGGCCATGAGCCGCTATCGATTTATACCCCAGCTCCGCGCAGTCCACCACCACGCTGACACCCTCTCGGCACCGAGACGATCCGCATTGAAGGAGGTAGTAACCGCTCTCCCTGAAGCCTTTCGAAGCCATCTGGCGGCCCGGGCGCATCGAAGGGATGCTGTCGAAGCGCTTCTTGGCCGGTGCGCCTAAAAGCCATAGGGCCGGCTCCGGAAATTTCCCCGACAGAGCTTTGAAATCGGATCGGTTGAATAAAACGGCTGCCACCCCGAGCCAGGCGCGCAGGCCTTCGGAACGGCCGCCCAAGTCCAAAACGTAGCCGTCGTCGCAGTCGCCGAACATGGGTGCGGTTTCGCCGCCCTCGGTCATGGCCGCCGCAAATGCGAACATCCTTTCCAAGCGCGTCCAGAAAGCCTCCGGAAAATCCCGGCCGGTGTAGCGCCCCACCAGCCCGGCAATCAGAAAAAACTGCAGCACGAAAAAATGATAGCCCATGGCCTGCTCGCGCGTGCATCCGTCCTCATAGGTCTGCGCGACGATCTCGCGGACGATCAACGCGCGGCTCTCATCCAGCCATTTCCGCGCATTCGGCATTTCGTTGAAGAAAGAGCAGGCGATGAATACGCCGGCTGCTTCGCCCACCAGGTGGTTGTTGGCCGAGGAGCCGCGCGAGTATTTGCGGGTGATTTCCCACAGGTGGAGGTAGACGGCATGCAGCAGGCGGGAGCGAAATTCGCCCGCGACCAATCCAGATCCCCGGATCAGATCGATCGTCCATACCCAGTTGATCAACCGGATCCCAAGCTCCAGCGGGCTGCGCCAGTTCATGCCTTTGCCGAACGGGCACTGGTCCATCCACGATTGCATCTGAGCGACGGCCTCGACGGCGTAACGCCGGTCCCCCGTGGCCTGGTAGGCGCGGCCCAAAACCACTAATTGGTGATGCCGGTTCGGCTCCCACACCAGCTTGCAGTCCCCGGTGACTCGGAAGTCGCGATAATCGATCGACGGCGAGTATCCCATCGGAGCTTGCTTGCCATGGGCATGATCTCGATTCCAGTCGATCGGGTCCCCGAGGAAAACCTCACTTAGATTGAAAAAACTCAGACGGTGAGCCACGACTCGTTCGGCCTGCCGGATCAACGTTTGCTTCCAGTCGGCCGGTATCTCCGTCCCGCCGACGGCATCCAATGCACGCCAAACCTCGAAACCGTATGAGTTTGCGGAGCCGGCGCGGCGGCAGACATCCGACGGTGCAGGATACATCTGAAAGTCCAAACGATACCGGTCCAAAAAATCTCTGGCCGCCGACCGGAGCCGCCATAAAATCTCAGCCGGAGACATGGTTCGCAGGCGCTGGGTGTACCAGGTCAGGGATTGCATCCGAAAGACCTTCCTATTCCGCGATTTTTGCGATCCTCGCGGGGAAGCGGCCGGACGCCCCTCCTAAAAGCTGGCCGCGCTCGAAGGCGCCAATATCAGGGGCGCTGCCGGAATAAGCGAGGTGGAGGCCTTGGCCAGCCGACCAGTCCAGGGGGGTATCCAGGGTGAGGGTGTGGGTGGCATATTCGATCGCGAGAATTCGGGCCGAGTTCGGTTGCCCCTGAAGCTGCACCACATCGCCGGATTCTCCAGGGATGCCGAAGCCGTCGGTGAAATAGCCCGCGTCGGCCACGCGAAGGGAGGTGCCGCTGCCGGCTTCGGCGGTCCGAGTGATAAAAGCGCCCTTATCGACGTGGGGGCTCGTTGCGGCGAGATGCATGTCGTCCCCAAGCTCGTTCACGAACTCCGGATCGACGATTGCCAGCGCATTTCCGGACAGGAGCACCGCCGAGGGATCCTCGATGTGGATCTGGCGACCGCCCCCGCTGCAGTCCGCGTTCCGGTAAAGCAGATTGTTTTTTACCACGTTGTCGAAATACTGTGAGCCGTCGCCGGAGTTTCCGATGACCGCATAACACCGGTTATGGTAGAAAGTGTTGTTGTACAAACGGTTCTTGTAGACGTAGATGGACTCGTTGGGGTACGATTGGTAATTGACCCCCCCGCCCTCGCAGTGCATGAAGACGTTTCGGCGCACGATCGTGAACTGCCCCCCGTGCTGAATCGCGTTGAACTTGTAGATTCGATCCGAAGCAGCCGTATGGACAAACGCGTTGGCCTCGAAGAGGTTCCGCTTCGTAGCATCCAGCCGGACCGGCGCGTCGCTGACGCCCTCGCAGTCGTATATCTCCAACGCTTTCTGCTTCGGGTTCCTGAAGGTGTTGGATCGCACGATATTGAAGTTCGAACACCGGACGCTCATCAAGCTGTGCCCGGCGCCGTCGAAGACGTTCCCCTCCACGATGTTCCGGTCTGAATTGTCCTGCAGGATCAGCAGGTCGCTGGCACCTTGGCGGAAGGTGCTGTTAAGGATCTTGCAATGCGTGCTGCGTGCGAATTTCAGAGCACCCGTGGTTCCCGAGAAAATCGATCCGGAAAAGGAGCAATTGCGAATGAGAATGCTGTTGCAGTCGTAGATGTGCCCGAACCCTCCGACCCGGCTGAAGCTCAGTCCTTCGATGGTGATGAAGGCTTTGCGGTCCATGGTGATTCCGACCGCAAGCGGTGTCGTGACGATCGGCTTTTCTCCCGGGTAGGCCTTGATCGTCACGGGCCGGCCGTCCATCCCCGATATCGGGGGGGCAATGGTTCCCCCGTAGGAACCCGCCCGCAGCATGATCGTGTCGCCGGGTTGCAGGACCGAAAGGCCGGTCGCCAGATCCTTCATGGCCGTCTCCGATCCGGATCCGCAGCGCCGGCCGGCCGGGTCGTATCGCCCGGAGCAGGCTGATCCAAGGTCCGGATCGACGTAGAGAGTTCTCGCGTATCCGGGCAACACCCCAAGCAGGACCAGACAACCGATTAGGGCCATGACAGCCCGATTGGAGCGCGATGGTCCTTCTCTATGCTTCATGCCGACAAGACCTCCTCCGCTGGCCCCACGAGGGCATAACATCGGATTTGTGCGAACCCCTTAGAAAACGATCCGCAAGTTCTGTGGAGCCGCAGGCCTCCCGGTACCGGGTGCTCCGAATTCGTACGCACCGATATCCCACCCATTGCCCTGAGGGCGCACCACCCGATTGGGATCGATGGCGATATCCAATCCATAGGTGATGCGAAACGTCTGGTACACGTTGGCGGTCAATTCGGATTCGGAGAGGCCGCTGTCGATTCCGGGACTGCCCGGACTGGCCCTGAAATCGCTGCCGGCCGCATCCGCGAGCATTGGATTCAGATTCAGGCAGTTCTCCCCTTTCCCCGCCGCGGCCTGGAAACCACCCAGGCTGTATGCCGTGCCGCCCCACCTGATCCGCTCCGCACCGCTGCTCTGGTATAGAATCGAATTCCGCAACACCGAGTTCGAAGTCGCATACTCGATGAAAACATGGTTGCCGTTCGCCCGGGCCACATTCTGGACGATGTTGTTCTCCATGTAATAAGTGACATCCGTCGCGGGTCCGTTTATGCCCGCATCGCAATCAACCAGCGTGTTGTGGATGACTGCATTGAATGTGCCTCCCTGCATCATGATGCCCGCCTCGTCCCAGGAGCCACCGGCATATTCTGCCGAGCCGTGAATATTGTAAATCACGTTGCCGACGGCATAGATGTACCATGCGCCGGGCTCGGTGCTCCCACCGTAAATTCCGTACCGGGCCCCGTGGATCTCGTTGTACAGGATCCAGAGCCTCTGGGGTGCATATTGGTAGCCGATGCCCTTGCTCGGCGACCAGGCCGTGTCGACGATGTCCCGGATGTGATTCTGGGAGAAGATGACATCGGTGGCGTATTTGACCGACAGCCCCGATTGCCGCGTGTTGTAGACGAGGTTGTAGCCGAAATAGATATGATGGCAATTGTCGGCCCCTCCGTATGCACCGCCGGCCCAGCCTCCGGAGCCGCTCGCCGTATGCACGATATTGTTCAGAAACCAGACATGGTTGGAGAAATTGCCGGCGTTGAGGCAGTCGGCATCCTGGTCCCCGGATGCCATATCCCCATGGTTGAATATAAGGTTGTTGTAAACGACGACATTGGCGATCGTGTCCGCTTCGCTCAGCCCTCCGACCACCACCGCATAGGTCCTGTTCAGCTGGTTGCCTTCGATGATGCTGTTGCGAACGACGATGTATTCCGAATTGGGCGCGCCGGCATAGGAACTCACGATGATGCACTCATCCTCGGCGTCCCATCGGGCGCTGATCCCGTCCACGTAAAGGTGCTGGCCGGTGAGGATGAGCCGGTTGGTGAAAATCGGCCGGTCGGAAGGCAAACCGACCACCCATGCCGGTCCGGACTGGTTTGCGGTCCAGGCCCCCCCCGTCCCGTTTCCGGCAATGTCGCTGTCGCCGTTGACCGTGTAATCGTAGATGCCGTGAACTTCGACGTAGGAGCCTGCCGGCACCGGGTTGGGAATGGTGCAGCGCGGAGACGCCGGATGTCCGAAACTCTGAGAATCCGAGCACCCCGGGGCCGTGCGGTCGACATAGTAATACCCCGCAATTTCGGAATCCCAGGTGCCGGGCCTGTCCGGCCGAACGGCGTCGATGCCGAATCCCGGGTCAGGGACACCGATAGGGGGCACGTAGGCGGGCAACTCGCCCGCGAACAGAAACGCGCAAAAAAGGCTGAAAAGGACTATCGCTGCACGTAGGGTTAGGCATCTCATCGTTCGAGTCTCCGAGACCTAAGGGTTAAAGTCGCCAAACCACGGATTTCCCGTTTGGACGTCTAGTTACGCAAGGCTCTCGTATATCTGTGACAGCCGGGCGGCGACCGCCTCCGTCGAAAAAGCGCGGGCGACCAGTTGCATCCCCTCACTCCCCATCTCCCGCCGCAATTTCACGGAATCCGCAAGTACCGCGATGCTGTCCTTCAGCGCGTCCACATCGCCGGGCTCCACCAGGAATCCATTCCGTTGATCCACGACAATATCCGGTATCCCCCCCACCCGGGTGCTCACGAGCGGCAGGCCGTAGGAGGCCGCCTCGATCAGAACCATGGGCATACACTCATTGTAGGAGGGAAGCACAAAGATGTCGCCCAGGCAGTAATAAAAGGACTTGTCGCGGATCCAGCCCGGGAAATCGACGCGGTCCGCCACGCCCTTTTCCGCCGCGGCTTTTTGCAGCGCTTCGCGGGCGCCGTCGCCGCACAGGATGAACCGGACCATTTTCCCGTCGCGTTTCAAACCACTGGCGGCGTCGATCAGGTCGAACACCCCTTTGCCCCGGTCCAATTTCCCCATGAAAAGAACGCAGGCTTCCTCTGCTTCGCGGTGGTCTTTTTTCCGCGATGGTTCTTTGACGCAGTTGGGCAGGGTCGTGATGCTGGCGCTTTGTTCCGAGATCTCGGACAGTATTTTAAACCAGTGAGCCGACAGGCAGACCTGGGCGTCCGCCGCCCTCAGCGTTTTCCGGACGAACCACTTCCGCAACCTGCCGCATTCCTGGTGATAAAAGATGCCGAATTCACCGCCGTGGAGATGGAAGATCGACTTGAGCCCGAACGCTTTCGCAGCCCACAGAAAAAAACTTTTTCTGTAGAAGCTGGCCCGAGAGGCGCTGTGAACATGAACGATGTCGATGCGAGCCGTTGAAAGATAGTAGAAGAACTTGACGGCAGCCTTGAGGAATTGAAAGGCCTTGACCGGTTTGGTGCCGTCGACATGGCTGTCCAGGTACCATACGCGATGCGCATCGACCAGCCCGGAATCGAAATAATTGCTGACGAGCGCAGAGATGCCTCCTTTGACCTGTTTCCCGGATCCGATCATCAAGACCCTTTTCATGTTGAACCCGCCGGCGCCTCCCGCAGCTTGTTCACGATGAACGGGTATTTGCCGTTCGCGGTCCGCTCGATCGCCTCGACCCGCTCCACGACCATTTTCATTGAGTGGCCCAGACGCTCTCTCGCCTTCCGAAGGATCAGGTTTTCATCTTCCCGGCTGAACTGCCTGCTGGTCACCACCCGAATCCTGACGAATGCACGGTCCTCCTGGACCAGTTGGTATTCCAGGACGTTTTCCAAGCCTTCCGCCAATTGCTCCACGCTCTGAAGGCGTCTCCCGTCCGCAGTCGTCAGGTGTTCATCCGCTCGGTAGCTTTCGACCTTCTTTATCAGGGGAAACCCCCGCCCGCAGCGGCAGGGGCCTCTCCCGTCGGGCAGAGACACCCGGTCCCCGCTCCGGTATCTCAGGATCGGCATGGCGTAATTGTGCAGACCCGTTGCAACGATTTCGAACAACCCCGGTCGATTTTCACCCTCGATCTCCAAAAACTCGGTGATCCCGTAGTCGCTGAAGAGGTGGTATTGACCGTGCTCGCAGGAGCCCATGGCGCAGACCCGCTCGGCGCTTCCGTATAAGTCGAAGACCCGGCACTCGAAAAATTCCTCGATCGCCTCGCGCTGGAATCCGTAAAGCGTCTCGGACGACGTGAACACGGCTTTCAGCTTCAAGCCCTCCGCCCCGCTGGCCTTCAGGTGCCTCACGAGGCTGTAGACCGAAGAGGGGTATGCCTCGATCGCCGCCGGGTCGAATTTCCGCAGCGCCTCGAGGTAGTCCGGAGCCGTGCGCGCGCTGATGTGGTAAGAGGACATGATCAGGCGTTTTAGGGCAAAGTCGTGTCTCCAAAAGGGCCTTTCCATGTCGTCGATCGCCTGGATCAGGTACCCCCTCAAGGTGGCGATGCGGTCCCCCGGGTTGACCCCGGCCCACCGGTACAACCGCCAGATCATGGCGTTCTCGACCACGATCGAAAACCGGTCCCTGTAAAGGACCAGCGGTTTGCCGGTCGTCCCGCTGGTCCGAGCCATGCTGAGGAACCGCCTGTTCACGTTCCTGGCGATGAATTGCTGGTGATGGGTGCGGATATCCTCCTTGGCCGTGCACGGCAGCTTCCGGAGTCCGTCGCGGGTGGCTATGTCCGCAGGTTTCAGGTGCAGCCGCCTGAATAGTTCGTGGTAATAGGGGACGTTTTCATAGCAGTGGGCGACCAGGCGTCTCAATTTCCGCTCTTGGTACTCCCGCAGGGTTTCTTCGTCGGCACCTGAATTTTTTTCCAGTTCGGCGAGCAGCCTTCTGAAAAGCGGCCCCTCCTTCACCATCTTGTACTGGCATCCTCTCAGCGACCAGTAGATGGCCTGAAGCGCGACGGGGCTCTTTGAATAGAGGATTCCCAAGTAGACCTTCAGCCGCCTAATCCGGACGGGCTCACAACGGGTTCGTTCATCCCTAATGCCTGAGCGCCGGCGGAACGCGAACCACGGCAGGGTCGCTCGCGTTCTCTTTCAACCGGGCAAACCGTAATCCGGCAAACTGCAAAACGTGAATCTGCTTCAGCAGCACGCCGCGGGAGGCGCCCGTGCGCATGAAATTGCGCATGCCCTCGGCCATGGCGCGGTTGCTGTTGAAGTAGGAAACCAGATAGTGGTATCCCTTTTCGCGGGCGGCAAGCAGCTCGGCGATGAACGTCAGGCGCCTCAGGCCCCGGCCGCGATGCGCGCGGGGGGTATAGGCCTCGTCTGAAAAGTAGGCGTCTGACGCCAGGCGGAAGCGCATCTCCGGGACCGGTTCGATCACGAACTCCGGGCCGTAATCCATCCACACGTAGGACACGATCCGCCCCGCTTCCTCGAGAAGCAGAAGCGTCCGCCCATCCCTCAGCCAGCTCGCGTACAGCTCGCAGCTTCGCCATGTCTCCGTCAACTCCATGCGCCGGAGATCGGCCTCGCAAGCCTCCCGTACGGTGAATCCGCCTGCGGTTAACGTGGCGGCTGCTTGGGAGGGCAGGGGCGTCGGCCACTTGCAGATGGAGTAGCAGCGCCGCCGGTATGGGAGTCTCTCCAGAATTCGCGCGGCGGCTCCCGCACCGGGGAGACCCCGGAGCGCTGCCCGGGCCTTGCCGCTCGGCGGCAGGACGAATTCCAAAGATCGTTGGATGAATTTCGGACCGGGGTTCGTCGTTGCCATAACACCTTGTTTTCCGCTGATCATTTCAAGACTCGCTCCCACCGGCGCAAGATCCACCGAAGCGGTCCGGCAGGCCCGTTTTGAAACTCAGCTGTTTGGTCGGTGCTTTCGAAGTTGGCCGGGTCCCCTGATTCTGGGATCTCTGCTGCAAATGCAACCTTGCACGGACGCTCATACGGTTCCCGAGGACACGCCTTTCCGCGGTGGCGGCCGGCAGCTCCATGCGGCCCGGTTCGCGAGAGCCATCGGTCGAGTCCGTTTCAAAACAGCCTTTACGGCGAGGTACCGGCTGGCGAGAAGCTTAGCGAACCAGCCGGGGAACCGGCTCAACAGCCTGATGGACCTTGGGACACCTTTCACCTCTTTGAGGCGGTCACGGGCGGCTTGGGTTTCCCCCTGGAGCACCAGCTGTTTGATTTCGTATCGCTTCATTTCGTCCATGACCGATTGGTACGCCTCCCCGTGATCGCGCAGATAGGCTTCATCCCGCCCCCAGTTTCGCTCCAGAACGGCCATGCGGGCCCGGGCCTTCTCGATGCGGTCGATGGCCTGCAACCTCGGACCGCCGTGGCCATGGTTGATCGCCGTCGCACAATCCAAGTACGCCGCCGTGCCCAGCTTGGACAGCCGGATGAAACAGTCGTAGTCCTCGAAGGTGGGCAGGTCCTCCGGGAACCGCAAGGCATCCCCCGCCACATCGCGCCGCACCACCGATGTCCAGGCCGGAGTATAAGAAGACCTCAGCATAAGATGGTACAGGCTCCCGGTGCGCACGGAGAAATCAACCCTGCCGGGCGGCAGGGAAGCGTACCGACTGTAGGGGATTCCCGGGCCGAGGATATCGTCCCAGCTCCGGCGGTCCCGGGTCCACGTGACCAGTCGCATTTGAGCATGGCATGGTTCGGGCTGGTCGTCATAGTGCACGTCGAAGTTGCTGAAGGAAAAGAGAACGCTCGTTTTTGCCAGCAATGCCCGATGCAGGCGCAGGTGGTCGTCCATCCATTCGTCGTCCGAATCGAGAAACGCGATCCAATCCCACTTGGCCACCTCGACACCCCGGTTGCGGGCCGGCCCGGCCCCCCGGTTGGGGGTTTTGATGTACCGGATTTTTCCGGCATATTTTTTTAAAGCGAGGTCCGTCCGGTCGGTCGACCCGTCGTCGACGACGATGATCTCGTCTCCGGGGGCGACCGCCCGCAGCGCGGATTCGACGGCGCGCACGACCATCTGCGCCCGGTTGTAGGTCGGGATGACGACGGAAACTCTGCGCGCTTCTGGTTCCTTCGGCCGATTGCTCACGATGATGGGTTCTCCGGCTTCTGGGAGGGGGAATACCAATTCTTCAGCCTCCGTAGGCGGCCGATTTGGGCCAATACGATATTGCCCAGCAGCGAGGTCCCGAGAACCCCCGACTCCAGGGCTCTCCGCCCGACCCAGAGCTGATCGATGAACGATCCCTCGTCGGCGCAGCTGTCGACATAGGACAGCGGCAGTGGCAGGCTGGGAGCCCGCCGGATAAATTCATATTCGTTCAGGAGACCGGGTGCGAACTTGGCAAAATCGGGATCGTAACTAATCTTGAAGGCGAAGCCGGCTCCGCCCGAAACCAAATTGACGTTTGAAGCGATCATGCGGTCGCCCACGGACAACTCGGTGAAGAAGAGCTGTTCGCGTTCGCGGAATCGCTGGATCATCTCCCGGAAGAAATTCTCATGGGCGGCTTTAGAGCGCAGCGAAGTCTTCTTCGTGCCTTTCCATCCCTTGTGTTCGCATTTCAAGAAACCATCGACGGCTGATTCTTCCACCTCGCTGCCGAAAGCCGTCTTCCAATGAACATGACCCGCTTCCTCCAGCCGCCGGATCAGGCGCCTCATCTCCTTTCGACGCCGCCCCGGCAAATTGGCCTCGAAGTAGGCTTCCCCTCCCTCGTTCGGATTGAACACGGCGCGGTGACTCGCGTAAATTCGATGCCAACTGGCCCTGAACTCCTTGGCGACGTCATGCAGCAGCCCGGCTTGGGGACTGTCTGCCGGGGTATCCACGAATTCGACGCCATGCCACTTCGCCTTGCCGCAAATGAATTCGAGAATGGCCTGGGCGGCCTCATGGGCATAATCACGGTCGAGAAGCAGGCCCGAAAGATAGGAGTGCGCCGTGCGGAAAGCCTTCAAATGCGGCACCGGAAAGTCCAGGCTGCCCGGCGACTCCACGAAGATGCCGGCCCCTATCGTTTCCTTCGCCGCAGCGGTCGTCTCGACGAAGACGAAAAGGGTTTTGCGCCGCTCCTCGGGTGCTGCGAGATGATGCATCGCCGGAATCACAAAGCTCGGAGACAGGAACGCGTTGCCCTCCAGGGGCCGATGCTCCAGGTCCTCCCAGGCGGCGATGGCAGCATCGTCCAACTCGCCGAACCTAAAGGAACGAATGCGGCAGCCGTTCTTCATTCCGCTCCGGTCGACCCTCGAATGCCGGTCGCGCTCCGCAGGGGAAATGGGCGTCGAGGCAGCGGAGCGGAGCGGCAGCCGCGAAGCGCCTGCTCGTACACGTCCCGGGTCCGCTGAGCCACTTTCTTCGGGTGGTAGCGATCGAGCGCATGAGCGCGTGCCTGAGCGGCCATGCCGGCTCGCAGGCTGGGATTGTCCAGCAGCAATCGCAAACGGGCGGCGATATCGCATATGTTTTCAGGGTCGACGAGGAACCCGGATCTGCCATGCCCCACCATGAAGGGCATGCCGCAGCGATTGGATGCCACCACGGGGACCCCTGCAGCCATGGCTTCCTCGATTCCCATGGGCGCGTTTTCCTCGAGCGACGCCAGGGCGTACACGGCCGCTCGGGAAAGCTCGCACCGCACCCGCTCCGTGCTGACGGCGCCCAGGAGGCAGATCCTCGCGCGGGGGGCCGTTGCGCGGGTCCGCGCCTCCACCCTCCGCCCGTACCCCGGGTCGTCGATTCGGCCGGCCAGGCGCAGGTGGACGGAGCGTCCTTCGTCGGCCAGGATCTGGACGGCCTCGATCAGGGCCAGGGTGTTCTTCCTGGGCGAAATCGCAGCGGAGCTGAACACGACCTCCGGGTCTTCATCCCGCTTCACGGCGAAAAAAGATTCCGAGACCGGGTTTTCGATTTCGTGAATGACTCCCCGGGCCACCCCGCATATCCGCTCGCGGACGTAAGGGCTGATGGCGATAATATGCGGCTGGTCGGCCCAGCCGGCGGTTTCGAACAGCTTCCAGACCGTTGATCTCAATCTCGGCAGCTTGCTCCCCGAAACGAGCGTGTCGGCATGGATGAAGCCGTGGACGGTGAACACTCTCGGCACGGATAGGCCTTTGACCATCAGCCCGTAGGTGTCGTGCGAATGAACCACGTCGGGGTTGAGCTTCCGCAGAAAATCGCAAACCGTTCGGCGCCCATGGATGGTGGCGGCCAACAGCATACTGCCGCCTCGAGCCGGTAGACGGTGAACCGTGACCTTCCCAAACGCCGCCGTCGTGCGGACACGCGCTTGGAAATCGAGCGTCACCACATGGACCTCCAATTCCGATATTTCGGCGAGGGACGTGGCGAGCGTAAGGCTCACCGCCTCCACCCCGCCCTGAGGCGCGTCCGGATTCCGTGGAAAACTGGTGACGACGGCGACCTTCATGGTCGTTTTCCGCCCTCCAGCACCTTCAAAAAAAGGTTTTCGAACCGCCTCATGGCGGGCTCGACCGCATGAGCCTCCAGGTAGTAGCTGCGGGCATTGGCGGACATCAACCGCCATTCCGCGACGTTCTCCTCGAGCCGGTGGATCGCGGGGACCAGCGCCGACAGGCGGTCGGCATATACTCCCATCTTTCTTTCTGAAATGAGGTCGTCGGGATCGACGGTGGATATGACGGGCAGCCCGTGGCTCCACGCTTCCAGAAACGAATTCGGGAACCCCTCATAGGAGGAGGTGCAGCAAAGGACGGACGCTTTCCGGTAGAAGTCGGGCATCCGCTGCGAGGGGATGCGTCCGTGAAACATTACGTTCCCCATCGCTTTGGCCCTTTCGTACAACGCGCCGGAGTAAGCACCCGGGGAATCCGGTTGACCGGCCACATCGAACCGGATATCGGGCAGTTGCTCGGCCGCATCGAGAAGAACATCGAAGCGTTTGACCGGGGCGATCCGTCCCACCCAGGCCACGCGAAACCGCGGCGAAGAATGTGAGGGGGAAGTGTATTCGGAAACAGCCGGTCCGGGACACGGCATGGGCAGCGGGATGCCGTCCAGTTTGAACCCGGCCGAGAGCATGCGCCGCTGCGCTTCGGTCTGGACGATGATCCGGTGATTGTGCCTTAAACCATACCGGTAAAGGAACCGCTCTCGGCGGGTATGCATTTCGGGCAACCGCGGGTCACAATCCGGGTCGCTCGCCACCGAATACACGAAGCGACGCCGGTTTCGGCGGCACCACCCGGCGACCTGCCCCGTCACGTATTCGGCGCAGTTTTGATAGTACAGCTCCGAATCGGCCTGTCGCAGAGCGGAATTCAGGCTGGTCCATCTCGGGTGGAAAAAACGCAGCCCCGGCAGCCCCTCATCGCGTCGGCACAGCTTGATCAGCCGAACCCCGTCGACGAGGAGGTTTTCCGGCTGGCCTTCGTCCCAGGTGATCAGGGACACCGTGTGGCCTCGGCCCGCCAGCCACCGCGCCATGATGCTCGTCTGTCTTTCGACGCCGCCACAGTGGCCGTTGAATCCCCCAAGCATGGCTCCCAGCGCGAAATGCGCCACGATGCAGATCCGAGGCATCAGTCACCCAATCGATTCTCTGCGGCCAAAGCTCGTCTGGAATTCCGCCCCAACAGAAAACCCGGCTGCGGCAGCTGAAGCGCCTGCCAGAGCAGCTCGCTCGTCCCGCCCGCGGTCGGGAGGTTGATCCGGCGCAGCGTAAATGGATGGTCGTTGCGCCGGTTCAGCCCCTCCAGCGTGGTCACGGCGGCGGTGTAGCCGCAGTTTTTCAGAACCCGAGTCGAGGCCCTGCTGAAACTGCCGCTGGGATAACAGAAAAATCGGCACTCGCGGCCGGTGTGCCGCTCGATTTTCTCCTTGGATGCTTTGGCCTGGTAAGCGGCCTCGCCTTCGCTGACGCACCCCAGTCGGGTGTGGTCGACCGTATGACTCCCGAAGGATACCAGCGGATGACCGGCCTGAGCGGCGATTTCCGGCCAGCTTAAAAGAGCGGACCAGTCGTCGACTTCGAAGATGTCTCCCAGCTTCTTCCCGCTTTCGCTTTCGAGCGCCTCGGCCAACGACTCCATTTCTGCCACCATCTCGCTATCGGGTCTGGCGATTCTCTTGGCCGAATCCCGAAGCCGTTTGTAGGCCGCGGCCAGGGCCTCGCGATGGCCGCCGGCTATTTCGACCGCATCGCCGCCGTTGATTCTGGATTTGCGTCCTGCAACCGTCGCCTGTTGTAGGGCGTAGTCCAGCCGATCGAACCAGAACGGCTTCCGGCTTTCAATCGGCCCGGTCGCCAGGAAAAAGACGGCCGGGGCATTGAACGCTTCGAGAATCGGCAGGGCATGCTTCAGTTGATTCCGGTACCCGTCGTCGAACGACAGCACGAGACGATGCGGCTTAAACGCAGCCTCCCCGCGGATCATATCGACGGCTTCACCGAGGCTCACAAACTGGTAGTACTTTGAAAGCCGTTCCAGGCATCGATGGAGGTCCCGCCGCGCCAGCTGAGGCCGCAGGGGCTGCCAGGAGGACGGAACTCCGCGATCCATCACGCCATGCACCATCAAAATGGTGACGGCATCCCGACGGGTCGACCGGATCAGTCGCAGCCCTCCAGAGAGCCGAAGGAAATCGATGATGCACGCCCGTCCGGAAAGGCTTCGAAGCCTCATTCGGGCAGCGCCGCGTTCGCCGATGGAAGCAGGCAGGGACGAAGGTACCTCCCGGTCGGCCAGACTTCCTTGAAGAACAGGAGACGATTTTTCCAATTCCGGTTTCCGACGAAAAGATGGTGGCCCATGCGCGGCGTTGAGGCCCATCGCCGCTTGTGCTCGCTCATGCCGGCCAGAAAATCATAACCCTTCAATCCTTCTGATATGCAGTCCTCGATGGTTCGGGCGCGCAGAACATTGCCCACCCCTTGGATGAAATCGGGATCGAACCCCTCCTGCATCTGATAGAAGACGCCGTTATAGACGTAGCCGATCTGGACCGCTTTGAACACGCCGTCCACCTCCAACCCGTAGAGCCGCAGCCAGCCCTTTTTCAAGGCGACCGGAAGAAATTTCCTGTAAAACAGCGCCTCGCCGGGTTTGCGGATAAAGGTGCCGTCTTGGCCGCGGCTTCTCCACCGCCGGTGGTTCAGGTCGAAAAGCGCATCTAGATACCGCCCCAGATCGGCTTCCTCGCGGCAGCGCGTGATGGTTACGCCATGGGAGCTTGCAAGGTTTTTATGCTGCCTCCGCAGTTCGCTGCGCCGATTGGCGGACAAGGTCTTCAAGAAGTGCCCGAAGGTCTCCGGAAGCTCGACATACCCGAACTCGATCGACCGTTGGCGGCAGAAAAAATCCTGTGCCAGACAGGTGGTCCGTATGCGCTGGCTGGCGCCCCCCCATGCGGGCACATGCGGCATCCACATGCAGTCCCAGCGTCTGGAAGCCGCTTTCATCGCCTGGGCTATTCGGTGACAGACTTGGGTTTCAGATCCCCTGACGGCCATCCAATCCAGGCATTCGGCGCCGGTGGCGTAGTCGGCCATGATTCGAAGCGTGCGATACGGCAGGATTTTAAGCAAACGGTATCGGGCCAGATAAAACGGGGCCAACCCCACGAGCGCCCCGCGTGCGTCCCTCACGACGATCACGAAGGGCTTGATGGAGCGATCAGACAGGGTGGCCCAAGCTTTAAACCACTCCCATGTCAAAAAAATGATGTTCGCTCGGGACTGCTCTACCAGGCCGTTCCACTCTCGTTCCAGCGAATAGACACTCGGCCAATCCAAAAGCAGGTCCGTTCTCAGCTCACTGGCCATGTTCGAATCGTCTCTCTTCACGTGCACCGAAGGCTAAACGGGATATTCGAGTTTTTTCCAGGGGAGGGATATGCTCTTTCGGCCGGTTGGGTCCGCCGGGTTTCGATGGAAGTGGCGAACGGCGCGGCCATTGATGAAAAGGTCCGATTTTTCGGGCTGCCCGGTGTACACCGTGATCCCGTCCAGATCCTCCGGATAGCGCGAGTCCAGCCTGATGAGAAAGCGGTCGCCGGCCGATGCACAGCTAACCTTTAGATCTCCCGCAGCTCTCCGATATTTAAGGATTCGCTGGGTCGCCGCGACCAGTATCTTTTGGTCTCGGGAATACCGGGCAAGGGTCTTGAACGCTTTTATCGTCGCCGCTTTGAAGATCTTCGACGACCCGCCGATCTTCCCCAGGTGAGTGTATAGTATGCTGATCCCTTCTCGCCGCACCAGCCGATCCAGAATCGCCGGCCGCAGTACTTCCGCAATTTCATCTGCGGTGGCGCCCCAGCTTACCCCCTTCCAGTTCGGATTGAATCTCATGAATTCAACCACCGCTTTTCCGTCCCGAAGAGTGGTCTCTTGGATGAGCTCATTGGCTTTGTGCATGGCGTATTTGGAACGGCCCAGCGCTCCGGCCAAACATTTGACGGCCTCTTTCAGACCGGTGGCCGTCGAGCTGATTTTTTCTTTCGGGTTCCAGATACCTGATAAATTCCACGAGCTGTCCTGGCCGATGATGCTGGTCACACGCCCCAGCCACACAAATTGAATGCCCCATTGGCACGAAAGATCGGAATGGTAGATTTCCGCCGAAGGCAGATCGCCGCGTCCCCGCATGATGTCTCGCCCGAAATTGGACGGTGCGGTTGCATGGTCGATCCATACTTCCAGCCGGCAATTATTGCGCGTCAGTGCCTCCAGCGCCCGCTCCACGTGACTGCGCTGGGTCGCGCGGTCGCCATAGGAATGCAGGCAGTCGATGTGCCCCGAGTGAATACAGTCCGCGATCATGCCCCGCCCGTGGTCGTCCGTGTTCCAATACGAAAATTGAGGGCCGGGCATATCAAAATAGATCGAGTTGCCGACTTCGAGACCCACCCCTGCGCCCATCGCGGTCATCTGGCAGGTATTCAAGAACTTGGCGGTTTCGAAATAGGCCTGTCGATCCGGGGTCTCGTCCAAATCGCTGCAAATCGCAAGCATGGCGCGGTACGGATAAGGAATTTTGCGAATCGATAGGCATTCGGGCACGGTTCTGCTCTTGGCATCTGGATTTACGCCGTGAACGGCATTGAGGGCAAACATCATTTCCAGATCATGCGATACGGCTAAGCGCGGACGGCCGGGGGTGTGGCTCTGTACGGGGCGCCGCCTTCTAATTCAAGACGTCGCTCGCCGGCTTGGCTCTGCACGTGAAAGGGATTCGGATCCAGGATCGTAACGTTATGCGCTTGGAATCCGGGACCACATAACGCCAATACAACGGCCCGAGGATGACCGCAGCGGTGACAAGGCCGACCACGGTCGAAACGACGGGGCGGTCGATTATGAAGACCCGGTTAATTCCCAGGCAAGCAGCAAACGGCAATCCGCATGCAAGCGGTGGAAGAATCGTCCGGCTCAAGAACCGCTTGATCGGAATTTTCAGCTGCAGACATCCATAAACGGGGCGCACTACGCCGATCCCCGCACTGAATGAAATCGCCAGCAGAACCGACGCGTTGTCGAGGTTCCATCCGGTGAGCGTCAAAACCCATGCACCGGCCGTGAAAATTAAGATGGAAACCAGCGAACTGACCAACCCCACCCGTCCGTGAAGATTCATTCCGGTCAGAATGCTGAAAACGGACTGCAGGGAGATGGGCAAAAAGAACCCCACCGCCAATATGGATACGATCATTCCGGACCCATAGGCGGCGCCCATCCAAATTTCGAGGATGGGACTACCGAGAAAAATCAGGAAAATCACCCCCGGCAGGGTCAGAAACACACCGATTCTAGCGCTTTGAAGAAAAAGGCGTTGCAGTTCCTCGAGTTGGCCGGTGCTTTGCAAAGATCCGGCCGTGGGTGTCAGAACCATCGCGAATTTGGCGATCATATTCTCGAGCACCCGGACCAGCGACGCCGGCCGGGAAAAAACGGCCAGTGCTGCCGGCCCCATGTGGCTTGCGATCAAAATGCTCGTGGCCTGGAAGATGACCACGTAGGCGATGCCCGCGGCGATTCCCTTGATTCCGAACTTCAGCATCGCCCATGCCTGGCGCAGGCTGAAGTACTTGAGATGGATCGAAATAAGCGGGCAAATACGAAAAGCCAGGAAAACCCGTATCAGTTCGGTGAGCAACGAGCCGCAGAGGTAGACCGCGCTCAGGCTTATCAGCCGCCCCCCCTGCAGCATGGACCATATCATCGCGCCGACTGTCAGCGCGTGGGCGCCGGCATTCAGCCCATTGTGCACGTCCCAACGGTGGCAGCCCGTGATGATGCCCCTGAACGTGTCGAATGCCATCTGCACGGCCAGGCTCAAACCCAGCAGCAGCACGACGTACTGGGCGGTTACGTGATAGCCGCCGAGCCGGTCCGAAAAAAAAGCGGGAATCGCCCAAGTGGCGGCGCCGGTCAACCCGGCAATCATGATGCTGGCGATCAATTGGACGACAAAAACCGAAGATACCGCCGTCCGGAGCTTCTGAGTGTCCTGGGTCCCGCGGTACTTGGCTACGTATCGGTTCACCGATGAGCCGATGCCGAGACCCGCCATTCCAAAATAGTTGACGACCGACCAGGAGAAATCCCAAATACCGAGCTCGGTTTGGCCGATCTCCCGGTCGATCATTCGCGGCAGGACGAACCCGGCGAATATGAAAATCAGATGACCGGCCCAGCTGGCCACGACGTTTCGAAGCAATCGGTCCCGCCCGCTCAAATCGGCTTCAGTCGGCCGCACCTTCGAGGTGCCCTGAAAGGAGACGGTTCGCCCGGATCCTGGAGAAGGGGCCGCAATGGTCTTCATGCGTATCCTAAGAGTCGGTTCGTGCGACCGGCTTCCTGCTCGAACGCTTCGAGGTCGTCGACGGTGAGCACCCGTTTCCACCGCTCGTCCAATTCAATTTCGTTCGAGGCGTCCAAGCGCATTCCATTCCCGATGATATGATGTTCGACTGTTCGAAAGCCCCGCCACCGATCTTCCGGACCGACCTCCAGGAAACTGAAAATCTCCTTCAGCGTTTTTTGGGGGTCCTGGCATAGCTCCTCGTAGCGGATCGCAACCCATTTTGCACGGTCGACCCGGCTGAGCAATGCCTCGGCTTCTTCGTTGCTGCGACGCCATTCCCTGGCGGCGAGATCCATCGGGAGTCTCTCCGACCGCCGATCCCCCCCCGAACCGCCGCCGCGCAGGGCCTCGTTCCTGGAATCCGCAAAGGCGGCCGGATCCATATAGGACAGGCTGACCGCTCGACCGTCGCGAATGAGCCGGATGATTTTGATATCCAACCGCGGGTTCTCCAGGAGCAGCTTCAGCCGCAGACCGATCTTCGACGAGTCGACGATCATCTCTTTTTTCGTCTGCGCCAGCACCGCGCTCATGAGCGCCGAATTCATCATCTGGATCCTCGGCAGCTGCGCCCGCCAGCGCGGAGACATCCGGAGCAGCACGCCCCGGACCTGCTCGAGCACTCCCCCGCGATACAGCGGCTGCAGCAGTTTCAAAACATACGGGCTGGCGCCCGTTCGGAAGTCGGTGCCGGGGTTGGCAACGCTAAAATCCAGTCCGCGTGCGGCCATTTCCGTGGAGACGCGATCCCAAAAAGGGCACTCGCCGATCAGCCTCCGGCACGAACACCGATAACGGCCGACATCGCCCAGCGCGGTGACTTTCAGTTCGCCGACCGTGCAAATCTCGGGATGGGCGTTCAGCAGCATGGCCAGAAGCGTTGACCCCGAGTGGCTGGCGGACAGGATATAGGCGATGCGGATCTTGCCGTTACCCGGCCGCGGGAGGGTATGATTCACCCTGCCCGTTGCGGGTCCACGAGAAGTCATGAACCGTTTCTCCTTCATCGAGGCGGGTATCGGCGGCGGCGCGCTGCACGTAGACCCTCAGCATCAGGCCGATCATGCACCACATTCCCACGGCGCCTTCCCGCGGGTAAAAGGTCTGGCTGCCGATCGATGCGATCAAGAGCGCACCGACGAGAGCCAGCGTCGCACCGCCGGTTGCGACGAAAAGACGATTCTGGGTATCCATGAAGAGGCTGAGACTGTACTTGATGATAACGAGATAAAAGAGGAGTACGGGGATGGCCCCGATCACCCCGTTGTCTAAGACTAACTCCAGGTAGGCATTGTGCGGGTGAGGGAAGTTCTCGCCGTACTGGCTCCAGAGGTACCATGATATGCCGGTTCGATTCATCGCCAGGCGGCCGTAGCCGACGAAGGGATCCTCCTCTATTTTTTCTATTATGTACGGCCAGGCGATATTTCGTCCCGCCGTCACCCGGTAAAGATCAGGCCCTTCCTCCATGGCTTGGGCAACGTCCAGCTGCTCTTCGGAGCCTTGCGTCTCCTGCGAGAACCCTTGGATCATCCGTTCGTAGACGCCGGGGACATACGCGCTGACCAAGATCGCCGCAAGCGGGATCAACAGCACGTATTTTCGGAAACGAAACACACCGAGAAAGAGTCCGACGACGGCCCAGGTCCCGTACCCGGTCCTTCCTCCCGTGAGCGCCTGCGCGAACAGGATGATCAGGCTCCCGGCGATCAGGGCTGCCTTCAGCGCGATCTGCTGCGTCAGATAGCTGGAACACAGCACCGCCCACATCGCTCCAGCCATCATCATGGAAAGATTGACCCGGTGATAGCCGACTTCATTGAGGAGGATTTTCAAACTCCTGTCGGTCAGGTCCCCGCCGCTGAGGGCGGTCTCAAACGGCATCCAGCGGATCACTTGAATCCCCAACAAAAAATACACCCCGAGCACGGCGAATAGACCCAAGTGAAACCTATCCACGCTCCGGCAACCGTCGAACAGGAGAAGCCCCGGGATAATCCATTTCAAGGAGTTGATGAAATGTTCGCTGATCAGGCTCAGCAACGTGGGCGGCTCGGCTTCCACCGCCGCGGCCATGTCGATGAAGTTGTCCATGTCGGCCAGCATGCGAACCATCCCGATGAGAATCACCAGGACGTATGCCGCCAGCGCCAGGGTGACGGGGCCGGGCAAGTCCCAGCGGAGGTCCTCGCGGCTCCGACTGATCGCCCAGCCGAAAATCACAACAACCAACAGAATGTTCCACGGATTGAGGCCCTGGATTCCAAAAATGCTTTTCGGCATGTCGGGATGTTCGACAACCGCCATCAAAAGAATCAATCCGCACAAGGATTTATACCAATCCCGGCATGTGAGCACGGCCAGGCCGCCGGCAAAGACCGTTAAAAGCAGAAGCCGTATCAAGCGGTGTCGTCCTTTCGAGGATGCTCGGTGCAAAAACCTATTCGGCCGCTCGCGAGGTCAGCTGCCGGCCCATCGCTTTCAATGTCAGCAAGCAAAACAGCGTATTCGTCAGCAGATACCTTTTGAAAAGCCGCCGCGGCTCCTGTTTGAGGCGGTACAGCCACTCCAGTCCCAATCGCTGCCACGTCACGGGCGCGCGCTGAACCTTGCCGGCCATCACATCAAAGGAGCCGCCGACTCCATGGCATACCGGCACCCCGATTTTTCGGCTCCATCGGGCCATGAACCCTTCTTTTTTCGGCGAACTCATGGCGATCAACAGGATGTCCGGTTTGGCATGAAGGATTTCATGAGCGACGCCCGCTTCCTCATCGCTTGCAAAGTAACCGTTTCTCCGTCCGACGATCCGGACGCCGGGATAATCATTGCCGATCCGCATTGCCACCGCAGCGGATACCTCCTCCGTCGCTCCCAGCAGAAAGAACCGATAGCCTGCCGAGTCGCCCCTTTGAAGCATGCGAGTCATCAAATCGATGCCGGCCACCCTCTCGGGAAGCGGCTGACGCAGCACTCGACTCGCCCACACCACGGCGCTTCCGTCCGCCAGAATGATGTCGGAAGACAACACCTCCTCACGCAGCATCCGATTCTGGTGCATGTTAACCAGCTTTGCCGCATTGACGACGCCGATCTGGAGGCGGCCGCGGGCGACGATGGTTTCATGAACGAGATCCAGGACCCGGTCCATGGATATGACGGCCAGCGGAACGCCGAGAAAACTGGCCGTTCGAAGGTTGGCTGCACCGACGGTTGTCATGGATTCCATCCGTCCATTCTCTGGAGCCGGTTTCCCGCATGACGCAAAGCAGCTCCACGGGAGCCTATCGGCGGCATCCGGCGCAAACGTTCGCTGGTCGAGATCCCCGGCGCGGGCTTCGTGATCGACGCACAATCCCTTTTGGCCCCAAGGCCTTACTCGGCACCCTCGCCCGAGAGCACGGCTGGAATGGTTTTCAGCAGGATCTTGAAATCGAGAAATAGATTCCAGTGGTCGATGTAGTCGAGATCGAGTTCCAGCCATTTGGAAAACGGCAGGTTGCTTCGCCCTGAAACCTGCCACAAGCATGTGAGACCGGGCTTCACGCTGAACCGTTTGCGCTGGATGCTTTGGTCGAAAAGTTCGACATCCCGCACCGACATGGGCCGTGGCCCCACCAGACTCATTTCACCTTTTAGGATGTTGAATAGCTGGGGGAGTTCGTCCAGGCTGCTCTGCCGCAGAAATCGCCCGACGGAGGTAATCCTGGGATCATTCGAGATTTTGAAAATGGGTCCCTCGGCCTCGTTGAGGTTTTCGAGTTCCTCGATTTTCGCGTCACTGCCGTCGAGCATCGATCGAAATTTGATCATTTTGAAATGACGTTTGCGGAAGCCGACTCGCTCCTGAACAAAGAAAACCGGTCCCTTGGAGTCGATTTTGATCGCCAGGGCGACGACGGCCATAAGCGGCAGCAGGATAACGATGCACATTGCCGAAAAGGCAAAGTCGATCAATCGTTTGACGACGAGTTTGCTTTCGTCGAGCGCAACCGGCTCCAGCGTGAGAAGCGGAATGTCTCCGATTTTTCCCAAGCTAACCCGTGCAACCTGCAAATCGAAAAAATCGGCCATGATCCTGAACTTGACTCCCTCCTGCTCGCAGACGTGGACGATTTCTTCGACGTCTTCGAACATGCTGCGGGTGATCGCTATAATCACCTCGTCGATCACATGGCACTTGAAAATCGCGCGGATGTCGGCGGTCGTGCCAAGGACGCAGGATTCAGGCAGGTGGACGTCTGCCTTGTTCGAATACGGGTCTATGTAACCGATGATGTCGATTCCTCTCGCGGTATTCTTGCGGAGCGCCTTGACGAGTTGGATCGCGCGGTTGCCGGTGCCGATAATTAGGACTTTATATAGATTGTTTTGGTCCCGGAATGATCGGTTGAGCATCCAAATGTAATAAAAGCGGAGAGAGAGAATGCCGAAAAACAGCATGAGGCTGAAAAGCCCCAGCACGCCGCGGCTGAAGTAGCGGATCCTCATCGCGAACATGATGGCCAACAAACCGGCGATGGCCATCAGCAGCCCGCGCGAAATCGACCATGTAAATTCCAGAAAAGACGCGTTGATCGGGCTCAGGTAGGCACCGTGATACGACAGTGAAAACAGCATGAGGATCAGGAACACCGGAAGCATGGAAAAGTGCGCCAGGGGGTCGATTTCGACGTCACCGCCGGGCAGAACGATTCGGAGCCCGAAAGCCGCCATCAGCGCTGCGGCGGCGATGGCGCAGTCCCACCCCAGCATCTTCCATTTGAGTTCTTTTTCGCGCTCTTCAAACATTTTTTCCGACGGATGACCCCGGGCTGCCCCCGACGGCAGCAATGGAAACTGGCTTCCTCACATGCGCTTGCGAGCCTTCAACGACGGCGATGGCCCATAACCCGGATATCTCTTGTATCCATAATATTCCTGAATGGTGGGTTCGTGTTGATTGATCACGCAGCCGATGACTTTATTTTTTCCAAGCTGTTCGGCCGCTTTTTGCACGTTGACCAGCCGGGTTCTGCCATATCGGATGACCATGAGGATTCCATCTACCTGCCTTGCCAGGACCGAGGGCTCGGCGGTCATGGTTGAAGGCGGCGAGTCGATCACGATGAGCCGGTCGTTGTAGCGGCCCTTCACTTCTTTCAACAAGGCCACCATGCGGGCTGATGAAAGGAGTTCGGCAGGGTTTTGCGGCCTTCGTCCGGCAGGCAAAATGCACAACCGTTCCGCTTCTGTTCTTTGCAGCAGGGATGGAATTGGTTTGTTCTCGGAGAGGTATTCGCTCAGACCCGGTACCTCCCCGAAACCGAACAAATGGTGTAGGGACGGTTTGCGCAGGTCGCAGTCGATCAGCAGAACGTGCTGGTTGAGGTTCTGGGCGATGCAGATGGACAAATTGGCGGCGATGAAGGACTTGCCTTCGCCCGGGTCCACGCTCGTCACCAGGATCGAACGGGGGGGAGTCCCGGACGGTGGATAGAGGATACACGTCTTCAACATTTTGAACTGCTCGGCTTCGTGCGATTCCGGCGACCGGACGGCCACGAGCGATTCGTCCGCCTTCCAGGATGCGTGCC
This sequence comes from Desulfobacterales bacterium, assembly GCA_030834695.1. GTDB lineage: Bacteria > Desulfobacterota > Desulfobacteria > Desulfobacterales > SpSt-501 > SpSt-501. The sequence goes on along the minus strand of JAUQXK010000039.1, from coordinate 22,038 downwards.
GCGACCGCTGCGCAGAATGAAGCGTTGTGCCCGTCGGATTCTCTCGGCGGGAAAAGCCGATCTTTTCAGGGGCACTTCGATATTTTTTGATTTTCTCTGACCACTTGGAGGCGACGTTGCTGTCGCGTTGCCGGCCCATCCCACCGATGTCTTCGTCGGGTGCCAGCATCGAGCTTTCTTCCGGCATCGGCGGGTGTGGTGCCGCCCGGTCCGGGGGCGCCAGTTCTTCGCAAAGGCGCATCCCTTTGGCGGTCAGCTTTCCACCGGAGACAATCAGACCATGAGACAACAGCCGTTGAAGAAGCCCCTTCTCGTTCAGGATGCTAATGCTATGACTGTCCATGGCTCCCGTCGCCGGATCGTATTTCAGCAGATGCCCGGTCGCCGGATCGCATAATCGCATGGCTTCAAAATCATCCGGTTTAAGCCCTGGGAATTCTGTCCAAGGATCCGTCGGCTGCGGGGCATCGTTGTTCGGCTGTGGATTGACTGGAGCGCTGTGTTCCTGCTGTTTCTGCAATGTCCTGTTCCTTGGTTGTCTGGAGCTCATAATTTTCTGCCGGTCGACATTGGATGCGAATGATATCCGACTGCTGCCAGGCGGCGCCGCCCACTCTCATCAACTGCGAAGGGCCACATATCCGAGAATTACAGTCAACAGACAAGCGACCGAAATCGAACCGAGCGTTAAGAGATTGATCAGGGTGCTGCGCCGAGCGGCTCTGCGCGTTCGACACTTGGGGATGGTTGCCAGAATCGTCAAGCCGGACCCTTCCAAATCATTCGCATGGCGAATGCTCTCGTCCAAAAAATCCCGGGCCGCCGCCAGTGTCAGCCCCAGCCCTATTCCGACGGTTAAGGCTATGGCAAAAATCCGCTTGAGGTTGGGTGAGACCGGTTTCTCCGGCAACTTGGCATAATCCAGCACCTCAAATTGCTCGCCTTTTTTCTTCCGCTCCATATTGACGGCCATATCTGCTTCGAACTTGCGGGACAACAGTGACTTATACGCCGCCTGCATGTTTTCGTGGTCGCGTTTTAAGGCGAAAAGCTCTTCTTCTCTTTTTGGGGTTCTTTCGATTCGCTTCTGGTAATCCTGGATTTGCTGATCGATTCTGTTGATGTCCTCCTGCATGCTGTTGATGGAGGCTTGGATGGCCGCGCGCTGGCGCACTCGTTCCGCAATGAGCCGAGTCATCGAATTAACCGCGGTCGAGGATGAACCGGTAACTTCCAGTTTGCCGCCCAGCGCTGCCAAATCGGTCGACTGTTCTTTTTCCAGGTCGTCGATTCGCTTTTTCAGCCGGATCACGTTGGGGTGGCTGTCCGTGTATAGACTCTTCAGGCTTTTATACTCGCCTTTGAGTTGCTCGAGACTCGCCCCGCCCAATGGTTCGGGCGATCCCGGGCTCACCGGCGTGGCATCTTTCCGCCCTTGCTGTATCCCGATCTTCAACTGCTCAATGTCATTGTCGGCGACCAGCAACCGGTTGCGCTCGTTCCTCAACCGCTCCTTTCTTTCGTCCATCTGAATGCGGAAGGTTTCCAAGAACTTTAAATTGCTTTCTAGCTGTTCAGGCAATTCCCCCATGTGGCGCTGGCGGTAGTGCTGCAGTTCCGACTCGATCCGGCCCAGCCGGGTCCGTATGTTTTCCAACTCGTCGTCCAGGAAACTGCTCGTCCCTTGAGCCTGTTCTTCCCGAACCTGCAGGTTGCTTTCGATGAAAAGCGTCGACAGGGTGTTCGCCACTTCCATGACGGTCTCCGGGACTCCCGCCCGGTAGGTGATCGAAAAGGCGTCGGCGCCGCCATGGGCTCTTGAAACCCGCACCGAGATCTGATCCCGCAGGGCCTCGAGCTTGTCCTCCATGTACATTTTCTGGTGCATAGAATCCGAGAAAAGGTTGAATTTTTCGATGACCTTTTCCAGATTGGAGCGGCTCATGATCTGTTGGGTGATGGTTCCGATTCGGGTACGGATATCCTGTGGGACGATGGCTCGCACGTATTCGCCCGGCACCCGTTGAGGCTCAACCAGAATCAGGGTTCGCGCCTCATAGACCTTTGGCAGCAGAAAGGCGAGGAGGAGCCCGGCGGCCAGCGAAACGATCAACGGGACGAGAATATGGAAACGTTTCTGCCACGCCAGATCCAGCAAATAGTTTAAATTCAATCGGCGCTTACGACTCTGCATGGGCAAAATCCCCTTCGATAGCGGTTGGCTCCTTCACCAGTGCAGTTCACAGGCAGCTGCCGAAACGAGAGCTGGATCCAACACCCTCAGTTTCCGTTCAAACGCCATCCGGAGTACGTTGTCGCACAAGATGTTGATTTTGCGGGGGACCCCTTCGGTGTGCAGCCAGACCTCATCGGTGGTCGATGCGTTGAAAAAATCGCCGTTGAGACAACTTACCAGCTTCAGTCGGTGCCGGATGTAGTCATACGTTTGATCGGGATCAAGGGTTTTTAAATGGAATCTTCTGTAGATCCTCTGTTTCAGCTGGCGAAGATCGGAGTCTTCGAGCTTCTGGTCGAGTTCCGGCTGCCCGGTCAGAATGATCTGCACCAGCTTGTCGCTGGGTGTTTCGATGTTGGACAGAAGCCTTACCTGCTCCAAATCCTCCTTCGATAGATTTTGAGCCTCGTCCACGATCAAAGCGACGGTTCCTCCGATGGACAACTGCTCCATCGAAAATTGCTTCAGCTTTTCCAAGGCTTCTATTTTCGATAACCGGTCGTTAAGGTTGGCGATGTTAAGCTCCGACAGGATCATCCGCAGCAGATCATCGAATTCCAGCTTGCAATTCGTCAGAAACGCGATGCGCGTGCTCTCGCTCAACCAATGAAGGGCGGTGTACAGTACGGTCGTTTTTCCGGTCCCCACTTCACCGGTGACCGAAAAGATGCCCAGTCGTTCATGTATTCCATAAATGATCCCCTTCAGCGCTTCTTCATGGTATGGGCTCAAATAAAGAAACTTCGGATCCGGTGACGGATTGAAAGGTTTTTCAACGAATCCGAAAAAGTCCGTGTACATCTGACTCACATGGCGCCAAAACGGGTTGGAATTTTGTCCAGCGGGCGGTGCGCATAGCTCCGCTCCCTGCATTACCAATACAGCGAGTTGGGCCAGCACCACGGAACGAGTTTCTGAGCGAGCGAGTGAGGCGTATCAGGTATCAGCCGTGTTCACGGACAGCTGAAGCAATACAGATCTAGAAGTAGTTCAATCTGCTCCTGATGTTTGGCGGACAACATGACGAACCTGATTCCGCTGCGTCGAACGGTCATAAAGCATGAGACATCGCTCATCGCCTCGGGCGATGATATGCAGTTGTCGTAAATCGCCTGGCATTGCGCATTGTGAATATGTAGGGGCCGGTCCGTCAGGAAGACATTCACCGTTGAGTCGTCGTTGTGCACGCACTGGCCGACGATGTAATCGAAGGAAAGCCCCCCCAGGCTGATGTCTCTGATTTTTCCGATTTTGGTGAAGCTGCGACCCAGCGCAGCAAATACGTTTTGATCCAGGGGGAGAAACCGTTTATGCCGTCTGCGTTCGGAATTCATGAATCTCCAGCGAAACCCTTGATGGATGATCTCGTTCAACCGCCGGACGACTTGATGGAAGGCAAGTGCTACGCGTCGACTTTTTCTTAGAGGAGATTTGGACGCCTTTCAAGGATGATTAAATAGGAGTAAAGAATGGGTATATCTACTACCCCCTGATCGGCTCCTTCACTTCGACCTACCGACGTTGACCGCTGCGCGTGCCGGACGCGACGTCGCACAAACCCTGGGTCAAGTCGCATTTAGATCCGATGATTCTTCCATGCATGGATGGCTGCCGATCTTATGCTGAAGAAAGGCGGACAGGTTGGTGGGGGAGTTGCGCAAGCTCAGTTTGCGGCGGATATTGCGTCGGTGGGTTTTTACGGTATCCAGCGAAATATTGAGCAATCGCCCGATCTGACAGGAACTGAAGCCCTTCTTGATCATCAGGGCTACGCGCATTTCCGTGGGCGACAAGGACACGATCACATCATGACCTTTGGCCACGCCCGGAGTGAGGTCGGACAGGTACGTCGTTATGACGTCCAGCGCCGCCAGACATTTTCCCGGGATTTTTGCTTGCCTGAGTTCTTCGATGACCGGTGAAATCCGCGAACTGATAATGCCGGCGATTTTCTTCTCGAATTCTTCGTGGCTGCGTTCAATGTTGCGGGCAAGCACCGCCAGGGCGGTATTGGTTTGAACCAGTTCTAGGTTCGCTCGCTCGATATCCTTTTTGTAGTATTGGAGCTCTTTTCTCTTCATTTCCAGCTCACCCGAAGTATGGGTCAACAAGGTGGTCTTTTCCTGCATTTGACGATGGAGTCTCTCGATTATTCTTTCTAGCCTGTCTTCGACCCGCTTGTAGCATGAAACGTCGCGGAACTGGGTTAAGAATCCGGGCCGGCCGTGCCAGGTCACTCTGGCCCCGTACACTTCGATCGGCAGCGTTTGCCCATTTTTGCGCACCAAAATGACCGAATACCTTTTCGGAGCAATCTTTTCCCGACGGTCATGGCGTAAGCAGGTTTTTATTCTGGCGATTTCGGCTGCTCCCACCAGGTGTGCCGGTCGGAGTTTGAGCAGTTCGTTACCGAAGTATCCCGTCATTTTTTCCGCAAATCGGTTTGCATACACAAACGAGGAGTTGATGGTGTGACTGATAAGAATGGCGTGGTCTGCGTTTTCAGCGATGCTCCGGAATCTATCTTCGCTTTCGAGCAACATCTGCTTGACCTGTTCGAGGGCCGTGATATCAAAAAGCAATGTTGCGAGGTGCCCCAACGCCGGGCGGAACACATGAATTTCAAATTTTTTGCCGAGCGCAGGGAAATACCGATGCAATTGTTCAGCTTTTCCCTTTTGCACCACTCGAAGGCAAAGATCCATCCACGCATGTTCCAATTCAGCAAGGGCCATTGAAAGTTCGGTCCCGGCGATTCGGCCGGCCCTGGGGCCGATCATTTGCTCGAACGCCCGGTTAACCTCCACGCACCTGAAATCGCAGGGCTTTCCCGTAGGATCCTGTCTGAACTCGAACAAGGCAAATCCTGGGAATATGGTAGGGGATTGGGACTTGAAGAATTCGTTCGTGCGATGATTCGGTTTTCGGTGGTTCGGTTTTTCTGCGATGATGAACTTCAGAGGCAATTGGGAGGGAGATCGCCAATCGGTCCTGCGCTCGTTGGCGATCGCCCCCCATCGGTTCTGACACGGTTCTTGGAGGGCGATGGAATTATCCGACCGGTCCTTTGGTTCCATGATTTTCCTCCAGGGTACATCCATCCAACAAATGTATTCCGGATGCCTTTGGGGAGGAACCGTTCATTTACCGCACAGGGATGAAACTACTTTCGCTTCGAGGCAGTTGAATAAGTGGACAGGAGGAAGTCAGATAGAATCGAATTGTGGTAGACTTATATTTAATTCGCGGAAGAAAAGTCAAGCATTTTTTTCTACGCCTGCGGCGGAGCGGGGTGCGCGACTCGCAAAAAACTGTGTATATGTGCAATAAATTCTGATAGTATGGCACGTAATTATTTGGGCGGCGCGAGCTGTTCGAAATCGGAGTTGCGAGTCTATTATCCGAGTGCCGAAAATCGACCATGACCGAAGATACGATTGAATCTGTCCACGGAGGCCCGCTCGTTAGCTTGGTTGTTGCCGAAAGCCGGGCGGCTCTGCTTAAGCAGATCTCCACCAATCTGCCTGACATCACCCTGAGCGAACGCCATCTGTGCGACCTGGAATTGCTGGCCACCGGCGGCTTCTCGCCGCTGCGGGGGTTCATGACCCGGGCCGACTATGAGCCGGTGCTGGACCGCATGCGGCTGCAGGACGGCTCGTTGTGGCCGCTGCCGATCTGCCTGGACGTCAGCGAGATCAAGGCGCGCCGCCTCGAGGCCGGCCAATCGGCGGCGCTGCGGGATGCGGAAGGGTTCCTGTTGGCGGTTCTCCACATCGAGGACATCTGGCCGGTGGACCGCGAAAGGGAGGCCGTGCAGGTCTACGGCACCGGCGACCCGTCCCACCCCGGCACGGACTATCTCCTCAACCGCACCGGCGCCTACTACGTCGGCGGGAAGCTGGAGGTCGTGAGCCTGCCCCTGCATTTCGACTTTAAGAAGATCCGGCTGTCGCCGGCGGAAATCCGCGGGGCCGCACGCAAGCTCAACTGGAAGCGCATGGTAGGCTTCGTCACCGAAAACCCCCTCCACCGGCCTCAGTTCGAAATGACCCTTCAGGCCATGCGTCAGGCCCGGGCCAATCTGCTTATTCTGCCGGTGGCCGGGATGACCAAGCCCGGGGATTTCGACCATTACACGCGCGTGCGCTGCTACCGCCAGGTCGTCCAACATTACCCGGCGGACGCCTATCTGCTGAATCTGCTGCCGTTGTCCATGCGCATGTCCGGCCCGCGCGAAGCGCTCCTGCATGCGATCGTCTGCCGCAACTGCGGCTGCACGCATTTCATCGCCGGCCGCGACCACGCCGGCCCGGGCTGCGGACCCGACGGCAGGCCCTTCTACGGCAGCGACGACGCCTGCCGGTTCGTGGAGGATCACGCGGCCGAAGTCGGCATCACCATCGTCTCTTTTCCGGAAATGGTTTATCTCCCGTTCGAAGACGAATACCGCCATGCCGACCAAATCCCGGAGGGGACGCAGGTCATCTCGCTGTCCGGCTCGGATATCCGCCGGCGCGTGCGCGAGGGCCGGCGCATTCCGGATTGGGCCACTTTCCCGGAGGTGATTGCGGAGCTTGAAAAAGCCTATCCCCCACCGAATCGCCAGGGGTTCACGATCTTCATGACGGGCCTTTCAGGTGCCGGAAAATCGACCATCGCCAAGATCCTGTATTCCAAATTTCTGGAACGCGGCGATCGGCCGGTGACGCTGCTCGACGGGGATATCGTCCGCCACAACCTGTCCAGCGAGCTCACGTTCTCCAAGGAACACCGCGACATCAACGTAAAGCGCATCGGATTCGTCGCCTCCGAAATCACCAAAAATCGCGGGATCGCCATCTGTGCGCCGATCGCCCCATATGCCAAGACCCGCGCCGAGATCCGCCGCACCATTGAGGCCTACGGCGGATTCATCGAAATATTCGTGGCCACGCCTCTGGCCGTGTGTGAAAACCGCGACCGCAAGGGCATGTACGCCAAGGCCCGGGCCGGTTTGATCAAGGGCTACACCGGCATCGACGACCCTTACGAGGAGCCGGAAAGCCCGGAGGTGCGCATCGACACCACCCACATCACGCCCGACGAAGCCGCTCAGGAGATTCTGCTGTTTCTGGGACAAAAGGGGTTCATTTGAACATCCTCGTCACGGGCGGGGCCGGATACATCGGGGCCCACTGCTGCCAGGAACTCGCCTTGCGCGGGTTTCATCCGGTGGTCTACGACAATCTGGCAACAGGGCATCGGGAACACGTTCGATGGGGGGAATTTTTCGAAGGCGACATCGGCGATGCGGCCCGTCTGGATGAAGTTTGTGCACGCTACCGGATCACGGCCGTCATGCACTTTGCTGCCTTCATTGAGGTGGGTGAATCGGTGGCGGACCCGCTGAAGTACTATGCAAACAACGTGGCCGGTTCGCTGCAGTTGATCCGGGCCATGGTGCAGCACGGCATTCGCAACATCGTGTTCTCATCCTCGGCCGCGGTCTATGGCACTCCCCAACACGTGCCGATCGATGAAGAGCACCCCACGCACCCTCTCAGTCCCTATGGCCGGACCAAGCTGATGGTGGAGCGTATCCTGGCGGATTGCGAACGGGCCCACGGACTGCACTGGATGGCCTTGCGCTACTTCAATGCCGCGGGGGCCGACCCCGCGGCGCAGATCGGGGAGTGGCATGACCCAGAAAGCCATCTCATCCCTCGGATTCTGGACGCGGCCCGGGACGGCGAAAGGCCGGTCCAGGTCTACGGCGCGGACTATCCGACACCCGACGGTAGCTGCGTCCGCGACTATATTCACGTCGCCGACCTGGCCCGTGCCCATGTGCTGGCCCTCGAACGGCTTCTGGCAGGCGACTCGGGAGGCGTTTTCAACCTTGGCCAGGGTCGAGGCTATTCGGTCAAAGAGGTCATCCGTCAGGCCGCACAGATCACCGGCAAGCCGCTTCCGATTCAAACCGGGCCACGCCGGCCGGGGGACCCCCCGATCCTGATTGCCTCGAACCGTAAAGCGCAGGACCGGCTCGGCTGGGTTCCGGAACAGAGCCGCCTGGAGGATATCATCGCCTCCGCCTGGAAATGGCATTGCAAAATGAAAGAACTGGTGCACGGCGCACGGTGCACGGTGCAGGGATAAAAGAAACCAAACTCATTCCGTTCACCGTGAACCGTGAACCGTTTTCAATCTTTATATGTCTGATAGCCTTCTCATCATCGGAGAACTCGACAGCGACGTGCGCACCTGCGCGGATGCGCTGGCTCAGGACTTTAACCTGAGCCTGGCTGCTACGATCGCCGACGCGTGCAACCGCATGCAGAAGGAAGCTTACGCCCTGATCCTTTTCGATGTCCGTGAGAGCAGCGGGCCCGTGGCTGAAACGCTCCGGACCCTTCAACAGCTGTCCCCGTCCACACCGGTCATCGTCGCCTCGCCATGCGGTCAGGCCGACCTGATTGTCGATGCCGTCAAAGCCGGCGCCGCCGATTTCCTGACGCGGCCGTTCGTGGCCGAAAAATTAAAGCTGGCGGTTCACCGGGCACTGGAGAACCGCAGCCTTAAAAACGAGATCGATTACCTGCGTCGCGAACAGGATGTCATCTACGACACCGAACGCATCATCTCAACCAGCCCGGCCATGCAACAGGCCATGGAGAGCATTCGGCGGCTGGCCCAGACCGAATCCACCATTCTGGTTACCGGAGAAACCGGGACGGGGAAAAGCTTCGTGTCCGGCAACATTCACTTCAACAGCCCGCGCCGCCGCAAACCTTTCATCAAGGTAAACTGCGCCAACATTCCGGAAACCCTGCTCGAAAGCGAGTTGTTCGGACACGAGCGGGGCGCCTTCACCGGCGCCGACAAGACGCGCGTGGGGCGTTTCGAGCAAGCCCACGGCGGAACGTTATTCCTGGACGAGTTCTGCGAGCTTTCCTTTGGCCTGCAGTCCAAGCTGTTACGGGTGCTGGAAGATAAATCCTTTGAGCGCCTCGGCGGGAACAAAACCATTCAAACCGATGCCCGGGTGATTGCCGCCACGAACCGCGACATCGAGACGCTGGTCAGCCAAGGCCACTTCCGGGAAGACCTCTACTATCGCACCAACGTGCTGCGGATCCATCTGCCCCCCCTGCGCGAACGAGCTGCGGATATCGAACCATTGGCGAACTACCTGCTCGCAAAGCTGGGCCGCTCCCTTAAAAAAAGAATGGACGGATTCTCGCCCGAGGTTCTGCGGCGGCTGCATGACTACGACTGGCCGGGCAACATCCGCCAACTTTCCAACGTCATCGAGCGCGCGATCCTCATGGAGGAAGGCACCTGCATCCGACCGGAAAGCGTGTTGCTGCCGCAAATTCGTCGACCGGGCGAAACAATGGAAGCGCCCCCCGCCATGCTGAGGCTAACGACGGCGCAGGAGAAGGAAATGATCGTGCGCTCCCTTGAGGAGAATCTCTGGATCCAGAAAGACGCCGCCCGCCAGCTCGGCATCTCTCCCCGCGCCCTCAACTATCGGGTCCGAAAGCTCGGCATCGCCCACCACCGCTGGCGCAAAAATATATGAATTGGCACGATTATTACTTCGGCAATTAAATATGCCAAGGTTTGTCATTCCGGCGAAAGCCGGAATCCAGAGCGGGAGTGGACGCCCCCGTATCGTGGTACGGGGCAGGCTTATCAAGCCCGGCATGACGGTATTTGCGTATTTCGCTGCCGGTCTAGTAACTGTAAAATCAACGTATCTATTCTGCAAGAACTTGCGCTTGAAATAAAAAGCCGGATGGGCACCATCATGCCCATCCGGCTTGGATTTTCTTCGAGATCATTCGAAGCTAATTTTATTCCGCCCGGCGTTTTCTCCCTATGATAGACAAAAGGAAACTCAGCAGCAGCAACCCGGTCCACGACGGCCCGAAACCATCATGATCGCCGGATAGGGCGCTGCTGATGAAGCATCCGCCGCCACCGCCGCCGCCTCCTCCGCCGCCACCACCGCTCCCCTGGCTCGCGGGACAGCTGATGATGGAATTGGTTGAACCGATCTCGGCACAAACGGGGGTTGAATAAGCACTTTCATTGCCGGCGGAATCATAGGCCGTGACGGCAAACTGATATTGGCTGCCCGAGTCTAAACCCGAAACGGTTAAGGCTGGGTTGCCGGCGTCGTCAAGTTCATCGAGGGCCACATAACCGAACAAATCATACTGCGGATCCGGCGGAAATTTTTGATAATAGACCCCGTACCCGGCTAAATCGACCTCGCTGTTTGGATTCCATGCCAGCGTGGCGTCTGCCGCCGATGCCGAGTGGGTTATAAACAGCGCCCAAGCAGCGGCAAAGAGCGCAACCAGCCAGAACGAATATGAACGATGCTTTTTATGCATCAAATCTCCCTCGATTGCATTTCGTGCGAAACCATCCGAGCCGTTCGAGCCTAGCCGCATAAATAGAGTGCCTGCACGGCGGTACTTCTTTAGACAACTATCAAAACGGTAAAAGGATGTAAATATTTTTTTCTCGGGCTTGTCTCGTTGACAAAATCATTGCCTGAAAGCGCGACGAAATTGCCTATCCGAGAGATGGCCGGGCTAATTGCTTTCAGATTGCCGGATTGGAATCTAATATGCTCCCTTCTTCTTGAGCAGCACGAAGACGGTCTCGAAAAGAATATTGAAATCCAGCTCCATGCTTCGGTTGTAAATGTAGTACAGATCGAGCAGAATCATATCTTCGAAGCTGACTTCGCTGCGGCCGACCACCTGCCACAGCCCCGTGATCCCTGGCCGTACGGCGGTGCGCTTTTTGTGCCAGTCCTTATAAACTTCATACTCATAGGGCAGACAGGGCCGGGGGCCGACTAAGCTCATATCGCCCTTGAGGACGTTGATCAGTTGGGGCAGTTCATCGAGGCTGGTCTTTCGCAGAAGCCGCCCCACCGGGGTGACACGGGGGTCGTTGATAATTTTTAACGTCTTTCCGGAGCCATCCTGGGTAATCTCGCCGCTGATCATGCGGGTGACATAATCTTTGTGGATGTCTTTGCTGGCGCCGGTGATCATTGAGCGGAACTTGAACATTCTGAAAGACCGCCCGCCCTTGCCCACCGCCTGGGCCCGGTAGAATACCGGCCCTGGCGACGTCAACTTGATGGCCAGCGCAAAGGCTGCGAAAATTGGCAGCACCACCACAATACCAAGCAGGGCCGCCACTGCATCCAATGCATATTTGCCCTTTTCGAAAACCCATTGGTGCCACCGATGGCTGAGTCGAACCATGGGAATGCCGCAAAGGTTGTCGATGTAAAGCTTTATCCCGATAATCGGCATCAGCTTCGGTATGAACCAGACGTTGATGCCCTTGGTGGTGAAAAAATCAAGCAGGTCGATCAATTCTGCTTTTTCAATGGTTTCGTCCGTGATGATCGCTTCCTGGAAGAAGTATTCGCCGAGAATCGATTCCAAATCCTGAATTCTTCCCAGGTTGCTCTTGGGAACCGCGGACATCAGCCGGTCGAAGGGCTGGGGGCTTATGGTTCCGGCAATCCAGAAAGGAGCCTTCCGCCGGATGATGAGATCCGTTATGCGCTCCGCGTCTTCATTCATACCGATCAACAGCACCTGACGACGGAAATTCCGGCGGAAGTAAATATTGAAGACCAGATGCACCATGACCCAACGGGTCAAAGTCAAAACCAAGCCGGCCATCAGCACTCCGATGATGAGTTCGTCAAAATGGAGGGTGAGGATCGGTTGGTCGAGCGGGCCTGCGATTCCGAGCAGTCCGACTGCAAAAAAGGCCAGGCCCAATGCTTTTAGCAGAACGGTAATGCTTTGCTCGCGATAAGGCTTGCTCAGGATATGGTTGGCCATGAGCACTGCCAGCGCAAATCCGATCACGACGGGCAAAAACAAATCGGGCGACATGAATTCCTGCCAGCGGTAGGTCAATCCAATCGCCCCGATGGTAAATAGCCCTAAGGCACCGGCCTTGGCCAGATTGGGCAGGTGGTACTTGGGGGAAAAAATCAAATGGTAGCTGTAAAGGCGGAAGTTTTGGAAAAAAGCTAACGGTATCAAATAAAAGCTCAAAAATATGATTTGTTGAAGCCCATGCAAATCGGCGTAAGCCCCTTGCCGCTCCGTCCAGAGGCCGACGGCAGCCGTACCCAACGCAGCGGCCAGATCGATAGCGACCAGAGCGAACTTGTAGGAAAGGACGCGCGGCCCTCTGCAACGCTTAGCATTCTCGCGGTTGGTTCTCGGCAGGCTCGCGCCGACAGGACCGCTATCCAAACAGACATCGCCCATTATGCAATAATCTCCGGAAACCGCATTTTGGCGTGTTCAACGGATTACGCCACCTGATGTAACTTATTATCAGGCCTTTTTGATTCAAACTTTATGCCACTAAAAAAAAATTGCGAAGTTATACCTTTTTACAATTACCCGAATGACTTCTCTATTGCCGCCTGCTTGTTGTTCGGAGTGAAAATTCACTTTTTCGCAGCATCCAGACAAGAGGAATGAACAACATCAGCGCAAACGCAAAAAACGGAATCCCGCCGCCGCGGTGGATCCAGTGATCTGTCAAAAACCGAACGTCTATCTGGTCGGCCAGGAGCGTCATCGTAACGATCCGCAGAGCGTTCTTGAACACGGTGATGGGGAAGACGGCAAGCGCCAGAATGAACCGTCGGGAGAGGGTTCGCAAGAACAGGTAGCCGGTCACAGTGCTGAGGATGAATAAGGACAGGCTCGACCGCACCCCGCTGCACTGCTCGGCCACCTGAACCGCCACGTTGGAAAATTCAAAAACCAAACCGTTGCGGTGATAGGCGGCCCCGCTGAGCATGAAAACAAGGTTGGAGACCTCGGCGGATGCATATTGCAATAGCGAAACTACCCCATCCAACAGAAATGTCGGGATCGGAATTGCGAAAACCAGGAACAGAAGGGCAAACCTCGCCCTTTTGAAAGCCTGTGGCCCGTAGACCGATAGAAAGCTGCCGACGACCCAGGCGACCAAACCGGCCAGACAAAGGCTCAGATAATCGTTCGGCTCGCCTTGGCCTTGAAGTGTCGGCGGATAAAAAAAGGCTCGAAGAACCGCAGCCACACCATAGAGGATAATCGCCCCGGTACAGATGGAAAACCCCAAAACAGGCTTCCCGCCAGCTCCGGCCAGGATGCTCTTTCGATGAATCGCGATGAGGACCAGACTCACCAGAGGGATCAGAGAAATATGCGAGTACGTCTCGTTCTCGAAAACAAGTTTGCCCACAGCGCTAAGCGGTGAGGCAAACACCAACACCCCAAGCAGAATCAGCCCGGCAAAATAGATATGGGACCTCATTTCGGGCATTGGTAATGCGTTAACTGCCAATCCGTCGGATAGGCCGGCCGCGGCTGGTTTCATGTAATTATTGGGATAAAAAAAGGATCGCAGGTATATGATCCTCGATCCTTTCAAATGGTTAACGTCAAACTGAGAATTTCTTATGGTCGATTCTTTGGGTCGATGGCCGTTTGCCCGCAGCAACGGTTATCTTTTGAATTTCCTTCTTCCAAAATATCCCGATAGACCGACTAAGGTTATGCCCAGCAACAGCATCGTTGATGAATCGAGAACCGAGTTGTGTCCGCTAATAATAGGCCCGGTGATAAAAAGCGCGCCGACCCCCCTACCGAATGTATCCGAAATATGCGGTGACGACAAGCCTTCGATACTCCTATCGAATGAAAATGCATCAGAGGCATCAAGGTCTATTAAATGATGCGTTCCCAGGTTCGGTACCGGCTTGATCGCGGCGTAATAGTCGATTGTCAAATCTACAGATGAATCTGGGATTAATCCGTTCTTTTCAACCTCGAACATGCCCGCACGGGATATGCTGAAGGCATATGTGGTGAAAAGGATAATTAGTATAAAAAATGATAGCCGCTTCATTATAGATATCGTCCGTTAGTTAGCGCAAAGCATTTTGCATGCCATTGAGATAAAGATTTCCTATTATTTTTTTTATATAATATAATTAAACTGTTACGTTTTGTTTAACAAAAAAAACAAAAAAAAGGGTATTTTATTAAATAAAAGTGTTTAAAATATTTCTATATTTAATAGCTTTTTGCACATACCTCGCTAATGAGGTCCAAGAAATAGGCCAGCCATAGCCCTGGTAATGCCAAAACTTGGAAGCCTCTTTGCCGCAACGAATGATCTCGACACAGGCTGCAGCCCCGGATCTTCAGGAGAAAAGAGCGATCGGCCGGTACCGACCTTCACCTAAAAGCCGCAAGTGCTGGCTGGGCGGATGCAGTTCGACGGGCTATTCATACAACCATTTGTAATAATGTTGTTTTTCATCTTTGTGAACTCATAGCGCCGATACCTCAATGTCAATCCATGGCGGCCAGCCGCTGCTACTGCGGCTGCAAAACCGGGCGCTGCCTTTACATCGGTCAACCGGTATTCGCTCTCCGGCGAGGCATCGCTGATTCGTGTGATCCACGTCTTTTCACCTTCAACAGGAGATGACACATCAACGCAGCTTGCAGGAATCAGCAATCCCTCTCCGCTTGCTTTTAACACCGCCTCTTTGCGGGTCCATAATTTAAAAAAAGTTCCAATGCGATCAGCTTCCGGGGCGCTGTCCAATTCGTTGACTTCGGTTGAGGTGAAATTAAGCGCCGCCACTTCGCGCATCGACTCAAAACCGTTTATTCTTTCGATGTCGACCCCGATGCCCGCGCAACGGCCAAAGGCCAAAACCGCCAGACCTGCGGAGTGGGAAACATTGAACTGCATGGCCGGCTCGGACGCCCGATCGATCACATGCGGCTTGCCCTTGGGGTCAGTGCGGATTTCAACATCAGCGGGTTCGCAGCGCAGATAGGCCGATAGCAACAACCGAAGAATTCCATGCCGGACAATGTATCGGTTCCGGTCTCGGGCTGCACGGAATCTGGATGAACGGTCTATTTCGTCATCGGATAGCATACCGGCACACTGCCGGATTTCGGCCTCCGGACGGTCCGCCTGCGCCATCCAGATGTCGATGCCAGTGTCCATCCGCTCGCAATTTTCCGAAAGTTGCATAGGTTGGATGAGTGCCCCCAGTCACTGCAGAGCGATTGCAGCTACAGGAGTCCTTATCCCGGCGGACTCAACCAGCGCTCTCTGAGCTTCGTCCAGCAGAATGGCCCGGTAGCTGAGCCCCAGAGCGGCCGCCTGCAATGCGGCATTCAGAAGCTGGTATCCGGTTTCCCAGAAGGCCCTTGCAAATTCCTCGTTCCGCGCAAACACCACGAGACAACCATCCGCATTAAGTTCGTGCCGGATCTTCCGGTTCACTTCTGCCGGCAGCTCCCTGAGATGCTCCGTCGCGTGCGTGGGTTTGCCTTTGGCATGGTTGATGTACTCGAAAAGCCCATGGCCCCGCAGGAGGAAGACTCCCGAGATTTTTTGCTCTCCCTGCGCGGTGGGGATGGTCAGCCCCCAGTGCCTGGATTTATAAAGATGCGGCGTTCGACCGCGAGCGGCCCAGAGCACCTGCCCGAGGGATTCATCGGTCACAGGTTTATGGCCCGAATGGATCGGGTTTAATCCGGAAAGCACGTTAAGCAGCGGGCGGCGGCCCTTGCGATCCGGCTCCGGCAGATTGCCTTTCAACCATGGGTCGCCGGGAGCGTCAGTGGTCCAAAAAGAGCCTCCGTACGAAGGCTGCATGGCGTCGATTTCCATTCTGACGGTGGCGATATGCCCATCGCTGGTTTTGGTACCCTCTGTGCCCATTCCATGAAAAACCATCCCTGCGCCCAAAGCCGCACATGCGAGACAAACTGCTTGCTGTTGCATGCCGCTTTCGACCATCAATCTGTCCCGGTTGAACCCCCTTGATGCCCCCTCGACTCGAAACGTCAGTTCGTTGCCGGAAACCAGGATATCGGCACCCTTGCCAGTGATATTCGGCAGCATGGCGCTCTCCACGATATGCCGGATATCCTCCTGGCGCAGCCTCTTAATAAGATCAAACATGCCCCAGTGAAACACCTTGGGATCGCCGTCTTTGTCGCTGGTGCAACGGGAGTTCAGCGCGGTTTCCAGAGAAATAGCCGCTCCGCCCTCCGGAAGCCCGGATAGGCCGCGCTCGCTTTCCGACGGTAATTCCGGGTTCGACATCAGGCGTCCGCGGATCCGGTTGAACAACTCCTCAACGGAAGCCCAGGATATCCCCGCCATGCCGGAAAACAGGGATGAGAACAGCCCCAGCGCCGCCACGCCATGCAAGAACACCCTGCGAGAGGGCCGATGGTCGGATGCCCCATTCAAGATCGGTCGATCGCCATTATCGAAATCGGAAGCCGCCGGTTCGGCGAGCTTTGGCAACGCGTTCATCAATCGCCCCCGGCTTGAGCGGCCAGCAGCAGCTCACTCAGCTTCTGGCCGACCGTCCTGGCGTTTGGTTCCTTCATGATGTTCTTATGGAAACAGTCCACTTCGAAGGTACGAATGTCTCCCTGAACCAGCTTGGACCAACCCAGGAGATCATCTTCTACAAAAAAGCTTGGGTTGTTTTTCACCCGAAACATGACGGCGCTGGTGGAGCAGGGCTTTGGATCGTAGTTCATGAATGCATGGTCTTGGTTCTGAACGGACTGGTACAGAATGTAGTCTCTTGAGTGCCAATTGGCATTCGGGCTAAATTTGGAGAAGACTCGCTCCAATTGAATTTCGCAGTTGACCTGAACCAGGTTGTTAAAACGCATCAGTCTTTCGCGGAGGTAGTTATATTTTTGATTCCAGTTCAAATGGGACAAATTGTCGCATTCCAATCGCACCCGTTCGGATAGTCGCCCCGCAAACCGTTTCAGCATCGTCGCATTGGAACTGCCCATTCTTAAATATGCCGGAGTCCTGGCGCTAATCAGCGCCAGGAAATTTACCTTCTCGCCCCTGTCTATCAACTGTCTGGCCATCTCATAGGCTACCAGCCCGCCCAGGCAGTACCCTCCCAGATAGAACGGCCCTTTTTTCTGGATCCGTTCAATCTCGGACAAAAAGTTCCCGGCCATTTCCTCCACGGTCTGGCTGACGACAGCCTCGCCCTCCAAGCCCTTGGCCTGCAGAGCATACACGCCCTGGTCGGGGGAAAAATAGTTGCTCAAGGGCCAATATTCTAAAACATTGCCGCCCTCGGAATGCATGAAAAAGATGGAAGGCTTCGAGCCGTTTCCCTTTTTAATCTCAACCAGGGACGACCAAGAGGGCGAATATTCTATCTCGACAATCCTCTTGGAAAGCTGCCGGATGGTCGGTGCCTCATAGAGAGTTGCCAAAGGCAGCCTTCGCCCCAGTTTTTTCTCGATCTGTTCGAACATCCGCACGGCAAAAAGAGAGCTCCCGCCCAACTCAAAGTAATTGTCGTCGGGGTCGATGGCCGGGAGATTCAATAACTCCTTCCAAATGACGGATAGATTCCTTTCAATCCGATTTTCATGTGTCGGCGTTTGACTGCCCTGGCGGCCGGTCTCTTCAGCTGAAACCGCATCGGCTCCGGAATCCGGATGGTCATCATCCTTCCCATCCAGTTGATTAAAACCGGCTGCGGCCGACGAGTCTGCCCAGGCACGCTTTCCCGACTCGATCCAGTATCGGTTTCGCTCGAACGCATAGGTGGGAAGCGAAATTCGACGACGCTCTTCGTTCCGGTAAAAAGCCGGCCAATCCGGTTCGCCGCCTGCCAGCCACAACCTTCCCAGCGAGGTCAGAATATGGGCCATGTCCGACTTGTCTTCCTTGGGGTGGCGCAGCGAAGACAAGACCGAAAAACCGGAGGGCTGCCGCTCCTGCTGGCCGGCAAGCGAACAAAGGGTGTTCCCGGGACCGACTTCCAGCAGGATCGGATTGGCCTCATTCTTCAGCGATGCCATGCAGTCCGAAAAGCGCACGGGCCGCCGGATGTGCTCGCTCCAGTATCGATGGTCGGTGGCTTCGGTGGGGGTGATCCAGGTGCCGGTGACATTGGAAAGAAACGGAATTTTCGGGGAACGGAGCTCATGACGCCCGATCTCCGCTGCAAACCGCTCGACCGCCGGCGCCATCATATGCGAGTGGAATGCATGCGAAGTGACCAGGCGCCGGTGTCCGATCTTGGCCTGTTCAAGCCTCTTTTCCAGCTCTTCGATCGCCTGGAAATCTCCTGAAATTACGCACATCGACGGAGCATTGACCGCAGCCAACGCAAGCCTGTCGTTAATGAACGCAACCGCCTCCGGCTCTGAAGCCGCCACGGCGAGCATGGCGCCCGGCGGAAGTTCCTGCATCAAGCGCCCGCGCGCGGCAACGACTGCCAGAGCGGCATCGAGGTTGAGCACCCCGGCCAGACAAGCCGCCACATATTCACCGATGCTGTGCCCGACCATGGCTTTCGGCCGGATCCCCCAATCCTGCCAAAGCTGGGCCAGCGCGTATTCAACGGTAAAAAGAGCCGGCTGGGCCCAGGCGGTTTGGTTCAATTGCTCGCGTCGCCCCTCGATCTCGTCGGCCCCGGGGTACATGACACCGCGCAGGTCCATGGAGAGCAGGGGTTCCAGTATTCCGGCGCAGGTGTCGACGGCATCCCTAAAAACGGGTTCGCTCTGGTAAAGCTCCTTTCCCATGTCGATATACTGGCTGCCCTGCCCGGAAAACATGAAAACGACATTGGGAGGGGCACCGTCCGATTGGTGCGTCACCACCCATGGAGGTTTAGGAGCGGATAGTTTCTGAATGGCATCCTGCGTGTCGCGGCAAACGACGATCCTGCGATGGTTGAAAACCTTGCGGCCGATCTGCATCGAGTACGCCGCATCCGCAAGGTTAATGCCCGGATGATTCTCAAGATAACGTTTCAGCCGGCGGCAGCCCTCCTCCAGGACAGCTGGTTTCTTCGCTGAAATCGGAATCAAATGCCACGGCCGCGCGTCAGGTCCCGCCTCCCGCGGAGGAGCCTCCTCCAGAACCACATGCGCATTGGTTCCGCCGACGCCGAAGGAGCTGACACTCGCTCTGAGCGGTCCCGCATGGGAGCCCAATTCAATCAATTGGGTGTTTACAAAAAAGGGAGAGTTCTCGAAATCAATCTGAGGGTTGGGTTTCTGGAAATTGACGCTCGGGGGAATCTGTCTGTGCAAGAGCACCAGGGAAGCCTTGATGAGGCCCGCCACTCCGGCGCTGGCGTCCAAATGCCCTAAATTGGCTTTCAGCGAGCCGATCGCACAAAACTGGCGTTTGCGGGTTTTCAGATTAAAGGCCTGGGTGAGGGCTTCAATTTCGATCGGATCTCCCAGCCGGGTGCCGGTTCCGTGCGCTTCGTGATAGATAATGCTCTCAATGTCGATGCCGGCGTTGGCCTGAGCCAGCGCGACGACCGATGCCTGCCCATTCACGCTGGGCGCGGTGAAGCTGACCTTGTCGGACCCATCGTTGTTGAGTGCGAAGCCTTTGATGACGGCGTAGATGTTGTCCCCGTCCCTCAAGGCTTCGCCGAGCCGTTTCAGGACAACCAGGCCCACCCCATCGCTGAAGACCGTACCGCCGGCATTCTCGTCGAAAGGCCGGCAGTGTCCATCCGGGCTGAAAATTTCACCTTCCCGGTATAAATAGCCGGTGTCGAGCGGACACTGAACAAAACTTCCTCCAGCCAACGCCAGGTCGCACCCATAGCTGATCAGACTGTCGCATGCCTGGCAAACTGCGACGAGCGATGTGGAGCAGCCGGTAAAGATGCTCAGGCTGGGTCCACTGAGGTTCAACTTGTAAGACACCCGGGTCGAAAAATAGTCCGGAGCGTTCGCGAGATCGGTGGCGTGGTCGCCGAACATTTCGATCAGTTCCTGAGCCGGCGCCACGTGGTTTTTATAATAGCTGTTGAACCCGGCCCCGCCGTAGACGCCGATCAATCCTTTGAAGTCGTTGGTATAGCAGGCGTCCTCTAGAGCCGCCCATGCGAGTTCCAAAAACAGCCTGTGCTGCGGGTCCATGATTTGGGCTTCGCGCGGGCTCATTTTGAAAAAAGATGCGTCAAATTGATCGGCCCCGACAATTCGCCCGCGCGCTTTGACATATTTCGAATTTTGCCGGGTGCCTGGGGAAACGGAGGCGTCGAGTTGGTCGTCCCCGAAAAATGTCACCGACTCCGTTCCCTGACACAGGTTATGCCAAAGCTGGTCCGCCGAATCTGCACCGGGAAATCGCATCGCCATCCCGATGATGGCGATTCCTTCCAAGCCGTTCTGCTGAGGGTCGTCTGAAGAGTTTTCGGAATCGTTATTTTGGAGGTTTTTCATCGAAATCGTAAGCTCCCTTTTCGCCGATTCTATCGGTTCAGAGGTCGGGCCCTGCGCTGCATCATTCTGCTGGAGCGCCGCTGTTGGGCACGTAGATCATGGTTTTCCAACCGGGTTGGCCCGCTGTCTTCTTGGCGAAGGAAGTTTCCAAAAAGCCGGATGCTGGGGTATTCGAAAATCTTTACAACCGGAAGCTCCCGGTTGAATTTTTCTCCGATCAAAACCGCCAATCTGGCCGCAAGGATCGAATTGCCTCCCAAATCGAAAAAATTATCATCGATTCCGATCTGCTGGAACCCGAGCAGCTGCCGCCACAACTCAACCAGTCTTGTCTCAATTTCGTTTGACGCCCCGACATAGCTCTGCTCCAATCGCGGCCTGGTCATGACTGGATCCGGAAGGCTCCGGCGGTCGATCTTCCCACTGGAGGTCAGCGGCAGAGCGCTCGAGAATACATAAATGTTGGGGACCATGTAATCCGCAATTCGTTCGAGCAGAAACCGGCGGATGGGCTCCACCTTCAGGCCGCCTTCCTCTTTCGAGACGATATAGGCGACCAAGCGCTGATTTCCCTGGTCATCGCTCTTCAGCGCCACCGCAGCCATCTGCACCCGCGGGTATTGGGTCAGGGCGACTTCGATCTCGTTCAGCTCGATTCGTTTGCCGTGCAGCTTGATCTGGGCGTCTTTTCGCCCCAGGAACTGCAGCGTCCCGTCTTCGAGCCATTTCCCGATGTCGCCGGTCAAATAAACCGGTTCGGGAGATTCCGGGTCTACCGGGTTCGGAACGAAAACGGATCGGGTCAGATCCGGGTTCCGGTAGTAGCCTTTGCTCCGGTATTTAGTTTCGATGCAAATCTGGCCTTCTTCGCCGATATTGCATAGCCGGTTGCCGTCGATGACCATCACCCGGGCCCCGTCAATCGGCTTCCCCAGCGGCACGATTTGCTGGGCCGTCAACTTGGAGGGTTGAATGCGGTTAAAAATTTTGGCCAATGTGGTTTCCGAGGGGCCGTAGATGTTGACCAGTTTCGCATGCTCACCGACCGCCTGGTTCCATTGGAACACATCGTGGCCGTACAGCGGCTCGCCGGCGGTTAGAACCCATTCCAGCGCAGGCAACACGGTTGCGTCGGTTTTATGGCTTTGAATGGCCTGGGTCAACAGTCGAAACAACGTCGGTACGATGTGGGTGAGACTGATCCGATTGCTTTCAAACCAACGATACAGGGCTGCCGGGTCTTGCTTGGTGGCCTCGTCCGGTATGACCAGGGTCCCGCCGCAGCACAGCGGGACGAAGATGTCCCTCAGGCTGACGTCGAAGGTCGGATGGGAGAGAAAACTGCCGCAGACGTTTTCGTTCAAGCCGAATTCCCTTATTTCCCACTGGATGAAATGGCACAAGCCGAAATGGCTGCCGAGGATGACTTTCGGTTCCCCGGTGGAACCGGACGTCGCGATCAGATAGCATGCG
>JAUQXK010000038.1 GCA_030834695.1 Desulfobacterales bacterium | reverse complement strand
TCGAGCGGCTACTGGAAGCTCTACATCGACCACGTGCTGCAGGCCGATGAAGGCGCCGACCTCGACTTCCTGCGCGGCAAGCGCGGGGCGTTTGTCCCCAAGGACAATCATTGAGTCCCACCTAACCCTGGAACTACCATGACCCAAATCGCCGCCGTCACCGGCGCCGGCAGCGGCATCGGCCGGGCCATCGCCGAGGCCTTGGCTGCGGAGGGCGCCCATGTCTCCCTCTGGGACGTGCAGGAAACCGCGGCGCGGGACGCAGCCGAAGCGATCCGCCGCAACGGCGGCGCGGCCTCGCATGCAACCGTGGACGTTTCCGCGGCCGGCCCGGTGCGCGCCGCCGTCGATCAGGTGGCCGGCGCCCACGGCCGCATCGACATTCTCGTCAACAACGCCGGCATCTGCCGGGTCGCGCCCATCGCCGCGATCAGCGAGAGCGACTGGGACCTCGTCCTGGCCGTCAACCTGAAAGGCACGTTTCTCTGCTCTCAGGCCGTGATGGAGGTCATGAAGCCCCGGCGCCGCGGGAAAATCATCAACATGGGCTCGGTGTCGGGCAAGGTCGGCGGGATCGCCGTAGGCGCCCACTACTCCGCCTCCAAGGCCGCCGTCATGTGCCTGACCAAGTCCCTGGCCAGGGAGCTGGCGCCGTTCAACATCAACGTCAACGCCATCGCGCCGGGCGTGATCGCGACCGACATGACCCAGGCGATCACCGGCGGCGATTTTGACCGCTACCTTGCCACGATCCCGCTCGGCCGGGTGGGATCGGTCCGGGACGTGGCCGAAGTGGCGCTCTTTCTCTGCTCCGAGCGCGCCGGCTATCTCACCGGTGAAATCATCGACGTCAACGGCGGCCAGTTCATGGACTGAAGTCTAATCCCTCGGTCTCCCCCCTTTGCAAAGGGGGCGGGTGGATTTTGAAATCGATTTCCTTGGAAAATGACCTAACCGCGGGACTCTTTACGGGTCCAGCATCAGGGTGAAACGAACAATCATTTAGGAGGACGCATGCCGGCACGCCAGTTTTCGGAAAACCCGTTGACCGTTCCGCAGGCCATCGCCAGGGTGCTGGTGGAATGCGGCATCGACATGACCTTCGGCGTCCCAGGGGGCAACAGCATGCAGGTCTATGACGGCCTGTACGACTGTCGCTCCGAGATCCGCTCGGTCCTGGTGCGGCACGAATCCCTCGCCGGGGTCATGGCCGAGGTCTACGGCCGCCTGACCGGCAAACCCGGGGTCGTCATCGGGCAGGGTCTCTTTCTTTTATCCAACGCCCTGCTCGGCGTTCTGGAGGCGCGCCTCGGCAGTTCGCCGATGCTGCTGCTGACCGACCTGACCGACGGCGCGCCTTTTTCCCAGCATGCGCCCTACCAGTCGGGCACCGGTGAATACGGCACCTGGGACGCCCGGGCAAGCTTTGCCGGAGCGGTCAAGGCCGTCTTTGAATCGCACGACGCGGTGCAGGCCGTCCAGCACACTCAGATGGCGGTCAAGCACGCCGTTGCGGGCCAGGCCGGACCCGTGGCGCTCCTGTACCACAGCTCGGCTCTCAAGGGGACGATCGGCCCCGGCAAGGCTCCGCACGTGTATGCGACCGGCGGCTATCTGACCGGGGCGGTCCGGCAATCGGCGGACGAAGCCGAAATCGAACGCGTCGCGGCGCTGCTGGCCGCGGCGCGCCAGCCGGTCATCATCGCCGGAAACGGCGTGCGCATCAGTCGGGCGTACGACCAATTGCGGCGGTTCTCGGAAGCGCTCGGTGCGCCGGTCGCCACCACCGCTACCGGCAAGGGCGTCTTTGCGGAAAACCACCCGCTGGCCCTGGGGGTGTTCGGCACCTTCGGCCTGCCGGCCGCCAATGCGTTCATCGCCGCCGCCGACGTGGTCCTGGCCGTCGGCACCAAGCTCGCCCCCAGCGACACCGCCTTCGAGAACACCGCATTGATCGATCCGCGCCGGCAGACGTTGATCCAGATCGACATCGAGCCGCGCAATGCGGCCTGGACCTATCCCTGCGACCGGGTGCTCATCGGCGACGCGGCGGCCGTGCTCGCTCAGCTCGGTCAGGCCGCGCTTTCGCCGGGCCGGCTCGATGCGGCGGTCCTTCAGGCTCGAACGGAGGCCGTGCGAGCCGTTCGGGCCGAACACGGCTACTTCGACGAACCGGAGTACGCGGCCGAACAGAGCCCCCTGCTGCCGCAGCGCATCGTGACCGAATTGATCAAGGCCAGCGCACCGGACGCCATGGTGACCTGCGACGCCGGCGAGAACCGGCTCTTCATGACCCGTTTTTATCAAACCCGCTCGGCCGGGGGATTTCTCTCGCCGGCCGCGACCGGCGGCATGGGCTATGCGATCCCGGCGGCGCTGGCCTGCAAGCTGCTCCATCCGCAGCGCCAAGCGATCGCCGTGTGCGGCGACGGCGGCTTCGGCATGTCGATGAACGGCCTGCTGACGGCCAAGGAAGAGAACATCCCCATCGTCGTGGTGGTGATGAACAACAACGCGCTCGGGTGGGTGAAGCACTTCCAGCGCGGGCGGGAGATCGCGTCGGAGTTTCCCTTCATGAACGCCGCACCGATCGCCCAGGCCATGGGATGCGCCGGATTCCGGGCGGAAACTGCCGCTCAGCTGGCCGCAGCGCTGCAGGAAGCCCTGGCCTGCGGCCGGCCGGCGGTGGTCGATGTGGCTGCCGCGCTGGACATCAGCTACCGGGATATCCTATCCCCGTTGGCGGCGGTCTGACGGCATCGGGTGAAAGGGGCCGCTATCGATAGGGAACACCATAGAACCCCGCGTGCACCTGCGCATCGGGGAGAGATTCGCGGGCATGCGGGGTCTTGCTCTCGTCCGGATAGCCGAGCGCCACGATCGCCTGCACTTTGAGCGCAGCCGGCAGCTTGAGCTGCTCCGCCACATAGGCCTCCGCGGTCTGCTGCGGCGCGTGCATGCGTTCACGGATCTGGATCCAGCAGCTTCCGAGATCCAGGGACGCTGCGGCCAGGTGGATCACGGTGGTGGCGATGGACGCATCCTCCACCCACACGTCCGACTTGGACGCGTCGGCGCACACCACGATGCCGGCGGCGGCATTCTTTAAAAACGCCGATCCGTGCTCCTTGGATTGCGAGAGCCGGTTCAGCATCTCGCGGTCGGTCACCACCACGAAATGCCAGGGGTTGACGCCGCGTGATGAAGGCGCCCGCAGCGCCGCCTCCACCAGCAGATCGAGTTTTTCTTTTTCGACGGGTTTATCCAGAAATCGGCGGATGCTGCGACGCTTGCGGATCAATGACATGAACATGGGATGGGTCCTCCGTTCGATGGCGAGGCCTCGGCAGATGCAGGCCGTCGGTTGGGTTCACGGCACGAGAATGGGTTTGAGGGTCCGGCCGGCCTCGGCTTCCCGAAAGGCTTCCTCCGCGCGATCGAGCGGATAGAACTGGGCCAGGGCCCGCAGGTCGATGGCGTTCGTGCGGAGCAGCTCGATGGCCATGCGGTAGTCGCGATACGTCGAGGCATAGGCGAAGGAGAACCGGAGTTCGGCCCGCACCGCCGTCGAGGGGAAGAAGGTGAATTCCTTCGCGTACATCCCGACCACCAGCAGGTTGCCGCCGCGGCCCAACAGCCGGATGGATGCCTCCAGGGCCGCGGTGGCGCCCGAGGCTTCAATCCACAGGTCCGGCGGTTCCCCGGCGCAATGGCCGGCCACCGCTTCGGGCAGCGCCACCTGATCGGTGTTGACGGTGGCAAAGCCCAGCCGGCGGGCGGCCGGCAGCCGCGCGCCCTCGTCGGCGGAGGTTCCGCAGATCAGCACCTCGGCGCCGCTGCGCGCCGCCACGGCGGCGCACAGCAGGCCGATGGGGCCGGGACCGGTGACCACGATCTTGAGCGCCGGGCGCACCTCGACGCGGGACAGGCCGTGAACCGCCACCGAGAGCGGTTCCACGATGGCGGCCAGCGCCGGATCGATCCCCTGCGCCAGCCGGATCAGGTGCCGGCGGTTGACCACGGCGTGGGTCGCCATGCCGCCGTTCATGTCGAGGCCGATGACCTTGCGGTCGTAGCACCGGTTGGTGTCCCCGCTGCGGCAGTACCGGCAGATACCGCAACCCTGGATCCCGATCACGACGACCGCATCTCCCGCCCCGAATTCGCTCACGGCGGAGCCCACCGCTTCGATCGTGCCCGCAAACTCGTGACCGAGGGTCACCGGCGGCTGGACCCATTCATAGCCGTAGCTGGCGCGGTAGGCGTGCAGGTCGCTGCCGCAGATGCCGCAGCCGGCGACGCGCAGGAGAACATCCTCGGAGCCCGGCTCGGCCGCCGGGATTTCGCAAAGTCCCGCCTCATAAGGGTTCTTGCCGTATTTGACGAAGGCTTTCATCCGGTCCGATCGCCTCTTGCCTACATGCCCAGGTAGGCTTTTTTCACGTGGGCGTGTCCCGCGATTTCGCGGGTGGGGCCGGCCAGCACGATGTGGCCTTTTTCCATGATGAAGGCCAGGTCGGCGATCGCCATGGTGTGGTGCACCTGCTGCTCCACCAGGAGGATCGTGACGCCCGAGGCGGCAATGGTCTTGACCAGCGCGAACATCTGCTGGACCAGGATCGGCGAGAGACCGAGCGACATCTCGTCGATCATCAGCAGCCGCGGATCGGCCATCAGGCCCCGGCCGATGGCGCACATCTGCTGCTCGCCGCCTGAAAGCGACCCGGCCACCTGGTTGCGGCGCTCGGACAGCACCGGAAACAACGCGAACACCTTTTCAAGGTTCGCCTTCACCTTGGGCTTGGCCCGCCGAGAGTAAGCCCCCATTTCCAGGTTTTCCTTCACCGTCAGCGTGCTGAAAAGCTTGCGGCCTTCGGGCACATGAGCGATCCCCAACTCCACGATGTCTTCGGGCTTGCGCGATCCGATCGGCCGACCGTCGAAAACGATGCGGCCGCCGCGGTGCCGCACGATGCCGCTGATGCTGCGCAGGGTGGTGGACTTGCCGGCCGCGTTAGGGCCCAGAAGGGATACGATCTTGCCTTCGGGGACGTGCATGGAGACGTCGCGCAGAGCCTGAAAATCGCCGTAGAAGCAGTTGATGGTTTCGATGGTCAGCACGTGGGTGTCTCCTCGCCGAGATAAGCCTTGATGACACATTCGTTGCTGGTGACCTCCTGCGGGGTGCCGCTGGCGATCAGCGCGCCCAGTTCCATGACCAGCACCCGCTGGGACACCGCCATGAGCGCATCCATCAGGTGTTCGATGATGAAGATGGTCACCCCCTGCTCGTGCACCTGACGGATGATCGGCAGGTTTTCGCTGATTTCGGTCGGATTCAGGCCGGCCAATACCTCGTCCAGCATGAGCAGCTTCGGGCGGGTGGCGAGCGCGCGGGCCACCTCGATCCGCTTGCGTTGAGCCAGGGTCAGGCTGTCCGGCTGCGCGTCCGCCAGATGCTCCAGCCGCAGCAGTGCAAGCATCTGCATCGCCGAATCCCGGGCCTTGTCCATATGGGGGTCGCGCGCGAGCAGCGGTACCATCACGTTCTCCAGGACGGTCATGGCAAAGGGCCGCACGACCTGAAAGGTGCGGCCCAGTCCGGCCAGGCTGCGGCGGGGCGGCGAGAGTTGATTGAGCGGCTGTCCGTCCAGGATGATGTGGCCTTCCTCCGGGTGAAGGATGCCGGAGATCAGATTGAACAGGGTCGTCTTGCCGGCGCCGTTGGGACCGATCAGCCCGACGATCTCGCCCGCCTGGATGTCGAAACTCACGTTATTGACGGCTTTCAATCCACCGAAGCGTTTGGTGAGGTTTTTGACCTGCAAAAGCGGCATGTCAGCGTGCCTCCTTGGTGTCGGAAGATGATCCGGAGCCATCGGACCGGTTCGAGCGCTTTGGGCGCACCAGGGAAACGATCCCGCCGGGGATGAAATTCACGGTAAGAATCAGAACAACGCCATAGACCACGTAGTTCAGACCCTGCTGGATCGTTCCCAGGTAAAACCGCAGGTACTCGCCGAACGGGGTCATGACGATGGCGCCGATCACCGGGCCCCAGATGGTCCCGATACCGCCGATGATGCCGTTCAGTGCGGGTTGCAGCGAGAACAGCGTGAGAGAGAACATGGTGCTCGGCTCCACGACATAGATGAAGAAGACATAGAAAACGCCGATCAGCCCGGTCAAGCCCGAACTCCACAGCAGGGCGATGAAATGCGCCCGGCGGGTATCAACCCCGAGGGCCTGGGCCGCTTCGTCGTTGGAGGCCGACGCGCGCAGATGAAAGCCGAGGGCGGAATGCCGCAGGCGGTAGGCGACGAACACCACCGCGACGGCCAGGATCAGGGACAAGAAGTAAAACGGCTTGCCGCTCTGAAAGGTCAGGTTGGCCCAGCCGGGCTTGAAGGGGATATTCAAACCGACGGAACCGTTGGTCAGGCTGCGCCAGTCGATCGCGATCATACGCAGGACCTCCGCAAAGGCGATGGAGGCCAGGGTGAAAAACGGCCCGCGCAGGCGCAGCAACGGCAACGTCATCACCACGCCGCCCAGCAGCGACACGGCCACGCCCGCCGCCGCCCCGATCCAGGGCGACACGCCGAACTTGACATAGAGGATAGCGCCTGTGTAACCGCCCAGGCCGAAGAATGCAGCATGGCCCAGCGACATCTTGCCGCCGAATACCGGAATGTTCCAGGCCGACGTCATCGCAATGTAAAAAAAGATCAGCGTCACCATGTGAAGGATAAAGCGGGATTCGACGAATGCCGGAACCGCGATGATCGCCGCGAACAGGACGCCCCCCAAGAGCTGCAAACGTTTCGCACTCACTTTAGCCCGATCTCCTCTGTGCCCTTGCCTTTGCCGAAGAGCCCCTGGGGCCTGACCAGCAGGACCAGGATGAAGATGCCGAAGTAAATCGCCTCCTTCAAGGCCGGCGAGACATAGGTTCCGCCGAAGGATTCCACCACGCCGATGAACAGCCCTCCCAGGAACGTGCCGCTCATGCTGCCCAGGCCACCCAGTACGACCACGATGAAGGCGATCAGGGTGAAAGGCCCCCCCACCATCGGGTAAACCGATGAAAACGGAATCAGCAAGATGCCGCCCAAGGCGGTGAAGGCCGCCCCCAAACCGAAGGCCAGGAGATAGAGGCGATCCACCTTGATGCCCATCAGGCGGGCCACGGTGTTGTCCTCGACGATGGCGCGCAGAGCCTTGCCGAGGAAGGTGTGCTTCAGGAAGCCGTAAAGCAGCAGGATGGACGCCAGCGCCACCAGAAAGGCGATCAGGCGCGGCACGCTGATGATGATGTTCATGACCTCCAGCGTGGACATGGCGTAAGAGGTCTGAACCGTGCGGAAATCGCCCTTCCAGAAAATGAGCGCCAGGTTCTGCAGGATCAGCGAAAGGGCCACGGTGGCGAAGATCTGCATGTTGGCGGAGGCTTCTTGGATCGGCTGTACGATCACCCGCTGCAGCAGCACCCCGAACAGGAACAGCGCCGGCAGAACCAGCAGGGCTGAGACATAGGGATCCATTCCGAAGAGCTTGTTCAGCCAGAAGGCCGCGTACATGGCCAGCATCAACACTTCGCCGTGGGCGAAGTTGATGATGCGCACCACGCCGAAGATCAAGTTCAGCCCGACGCTGATCAACGCGTACACGCCGCCGATCAGCAATCCGGACACCAGCACCTGGATGATCAGTTCCATCGATGCCCCCGCCTCCTGGCGTCCCCCGCCGGTTGCACGAAAATAGAACAATGGCCGGGCGGCCTCGCGAAGAAGCCCTGCCGCCCGGCCGGGATGGTCACGGTGCGCCTACTTGGGCAGCACCGGGTCCATGAGAGCGGCGGCCTTCGGCCAGACGGTCATCAGCTTGCCGTTGCGCCACTGCATGATGAAGGGATTGGCCCGCTGATTCTGGCCGTTTTCGCCGAACTTGACCCCCCAGCCCGTGCTGGTGGCGCCCTCCGGGACATCCATGGCCAAGGCGGCCTTGCGGAACGCGTCCGCTTCGACGCTGCCCTTGGTCTTGGCGAGGATGTCAAACAGCGCCTTGGTGCCCATGTAGTTCGCCAGGGAGTGGCCGGACTTGGGATCTTCCTTGAAGGTTTCCCTGTACAGGGCGACGAACTCCTTCAAGCCCGGGGTGAAGGCGCTGCTCACTTCGTACTGGGTGAAATCGACGTTGAGCACGCCTTCGACCTTGTCGCCGAGCGCCTCCTGGAAGCTCTTGAGGCTGTGGCCGCCGCCCGTGCCGAAGAGCGGGATGCCCAGCTTGAGCTCGGCGGCTTGGCGCGAGAGCAGGATGGCGTCCTGGGCATAAGAGACTGCGATGACGATGTCCGGTGCGGCCTTCTTGAGACGGAAGATGACCGGCGACAGATCCGAGGTATTGGCTGCGTAGGGTTCCACCGAGACCACCTGGATGCCGAACTCCTTGGCAGCATTCTTGAAGCTGTCCGCCACCGAGGTGCCGTAATCGGAGTCCTCGTGCGCGATCGAGACCTTCACCTCCGACGGTTTTTTATTCAGCTGCGGGGCCAGCCATTCGGCGATGAATTTGGACTGGGATTTGCTGAAGTTGAAAGCCGTGGCGCAGGTGCGGTAAACGGTCTGGTAGCCGCGCTCGGTGATGGAGTTGGCGATGGCGCCGAGTTCGAAGTACACGGCGTTCTTGCGGGCCGCGACCTCCGTGGCCGCCATGCTGCGGGAACTGGCGTAGGAGCCGAGGATGAGGCCGACCTTGCTCTGCTCGATCAGGCGCTCGGCTTCGGCGCGCGCCGCGGCGACGTCGTGGCCGTCGGCGTTCACGAACACGACCTGGTCTCCGCCGACGCCGCCTTTCTTGTTGGCCTCCAGACGGGCGATCTCGGCGCCGCGCCAGCTCTCCTCGCCCAGCAGGGCCAGGCTGCCGGAGCGCGGGTACAACGCCCCGATCTGCAGATCTTTAGCAGCGGCCGGTCCGGCTATCGTCAACATCAGCAGGGTGGTCACAAGCCACAGGGTCCAAGACGGTTTTTTCATCAGATGCCTCCTTTGGGTTAATGTTCTTGCGACGCTTCAACCATTACCGCACGTTCGGGCAAACCCCCGGACATCGCCCGCATGCATGGCTTCATAGAGCGGCTTGAGCCGCTCGCGGTTCAACTCGACCGGATTGGTGGGGCGCGGATAGCGTTTGAGACATTCCTCCACCATTTCATCCAAGCCGGCCGCAGGAATGCCGATCTCGTTGAGGGATCGGGGCATGCCCAGGACCGCATTGAGCTCATCGACCCACAGCGCCAGATCCACGGCCGTGGCGGCCGGGGACTGCAGCGCCACCTCGGCCAGGGCCTTCAGCCGCTCGGGCCGGGCCGCGCGGTTGAAAAGAATGGTGTAGGGCAGCGCCATGGTGCAGGAGATGCCGTGGGGCGTGCGCGTGCGGTTGGCGATGGTGTAGGCCACGGAGTGCCCCACCACCACGCCGGCATTCAGGCAGACCCCGCCGAGGTAGGCTGCGAAGAGCATGGCCCGGCGCGCCTCCATGTTCGTGCCGTCGTCGTAAGCCGGCTTGAGCCAGCGGGCGATGATCCCGGTGGCGGTCAGGGCATAGCTGTCGGTGAAAGGGGTCGCCCGGACGGACATGTAGGCTTCGCAGGCGTGACTGAGCGCATCCAGGCCGGTGGCAGCCGTCACCCGGGGCGGCAGGCTGCGGGTCAGGACCGGGTCCAGCACCGCGGCGAGCGGAATGAGCTGCGGGCTCAAGACGATGGCCTTGCGGCCTTCGACGGAAAGCATGGACACGCTGGTGGCCTCGGCGCCGGTGCCGGCGGTGGTCGGCACCAGGGCCAGCGGCAACGGCGGCCGGGGGAACGTCACAATGCCCAGGTAGTCCTTGACCTCGCCGGAATTGGCGGCCAGGGCCGCGGCCAGCTTGGCCATGTCCATGGCGCTGCCGCCGC
Organism: Desulfobacterales bacterium; assembly: GCA_030834695.1. GTDB lineage: Bacteria > Desulfobacterota > Desulfobacteria > Desulfobacterales > SpSt-501 > SpSt-501. The sequence goes on along the minus strand of JAUQXK010000038.1, from coordinate 58,111 downwards.
CCACGCCGATCACCGCCCCGCAGGCCTGCTCGCGCGCAAAGCGGGTCAGCTCGACGGCGGTCTCGAGCAGGGGCTCGCCGACGATGGCATCGAAGACGCCGGCTTCATACCCGCCGGCCGCCAGCGGGCCTTTGACGGCATCGATGAGGCCGAGCTTGGCGACTTCGCGGTCGGCCACGAGCAGCACCCGGCCGGGCTGAACCTGCCAGCCTTTCAGGAGATCGGCCAGCTTGGCAGCCGCACCGTCCCCCAGCATGACCTGCCGCGGCGTGGTGAGAGTGCTCAATCCGGGGTTGTCAAAGGAAATCATCAGATGCCTCCTATAAAAAGAGCCGATCGCTCGGGTTCAGGCCGAAAGCCAGCCCCCGTCGATGACAATCACCTCGCCGGTCAGATAGTCAGCGGCCGGCGAGGCCAGATACAAGACCGCATTAGCGATGTCCTCGGGCTGGCCGAAACGACCGAGCGGGATCCGCGACAGCATCCACTCCAGGCGCTTGGGATCGCTGAAGGCCGCCTCGGTCATGGCGGTCCGAACGTAGCCGGGCGCAACGGCGTTGACATTGATGTGATAGGGGGCCAGCTCCAGCGCCAGGCTTTTGGTCAAAGAGAACACGCCGCCCTTCGCCGCTCCGTAAATCGATATGTTGGGGACACCGATTTGGCTGGTGAGGGAGCTTACGTTGATCAGTTTGCCGCCGCCAGCCGCCTTCAAGATCTTGGCCACTCGCTGGCTCAGGAAGAAGACCGATTTGAGCTGGATCTGCATGATCGTGTCGTAGTCCGCCTCGTCGACCTCCAGAAAGGGCTTGCGAATGTTGGACCCGGCATTGTTCACCAGGACGTCGATGCGGCCGAACCGCTGCAGGGTTGCTTCGACCATGGCGGCATGGCCGGACAGGTCGCTGACATCCGTGCAGAACGTGCCGACGTTGCGGCCGCAGGCTTCGTAAATGGATGCGGCGGCCGCCTTCAATTGGGCTTCGGTCCGGGATGCGATCATTACGTCCGCGCCGGCCCCGGCCAGGGCTCTGGCGATCCCCAACCCGATGCCTCTCGCCCCGCCGGTCACCAGGCTGACTTTGCCCTTCAGCGAAAATTGTTTAAAACCATTCTCCATTGTCGCAGCTCCTTAAAGAGTCCAATTGCGGAAGACGTTCGTCGGTTTTCACGCGGCCGCGATGAACCCGTGCGGCCCAGTATCGGAAAAGACGAAAAAATAAAGGCAGGATATCACCCCCACCCGAGCGCAGATATGCCTGAGACAATTGCGGTTCCTTCTGCAATCCAAGTGCCATGCCGCCGAAGTTTGATCCGGCTTTTTGGGGATATTGGAATCACCAATTTTAATATATAGTTAAACACCGGGTGCCGCTGAATCCGGGAATAAACCCGTTCGGAATAAGGCTGAAGGAGTGTTTCGATTTAGGACAAATGTTCTAAAATCGAACGAATCCCTTATGCTTAAACATGAATCACCGCAAAGGAATAAACTTACGAGATATGACAGAAATTCCTAGGACAACCCGGAAACGATCATGACGGCGAGCGCGCCGCGGCAGAGCCGGCAACCGGCTGATTTAAGTTAAAATCGACTGAAGAAAAGACGTTGAGAATTGGCCCGGCTATCGCGAAGGTCAGCCGGCCGACCGGCCGGCTTTCCGGCGGGCCATCCGCCGCATAACGCGTCCCGATGCTGCTTGTGGCTCATTTTTTGAATGCGCAGCGGCATGAGGCCGCCCGCCTGCTGCACGCGGAACGCAGCAGGATCAAACGCGAAGATTGGACCGCGCACCGCCTCTGCGCTCATCGATAGAATTGTTTCAGGTCCGGCCATGATATTCGAATTTTCAGAGCCGTTCAGCAGCAGCCTGGGCCGATGCGACCTTCGTGTTGAAATCGCCGAGCCGGTCCTGCTCATGGAACTAATTGCCCGTCTGCCGGCCGAAGTCCTGCAAGCCGTCGCCGGCCGTGGTCCGCGATCCGAAGACGCGATCCTGGCCCGCGCACTCTTCTTCAGGGGCGGCCGTCTGATCGGATTGGGAGAATCCGTCGCGAACTCGGACATCATTAAAGTCATGTTGGCCGCCACCGGCGGATAGACTGCTGAAAGGCGCCATCGGTTCAGGCTTTATTTTGGATTAAGAGCCATGTCAAGGTGTTGGAAAGGAGATTGGCTATGCACGGCTATTTCGGAAGGTATTTACGCGTCGATCTGACGCACCGGCGCATCGAGACGCGCGAAACGGATTCGATATGGATGCAGCGTTACCTGGGCGGCGCCGGCATCGGGGCGCGCATTCTTTACGACGAAACCGACGCCTCCACCGACCCGCTCGGACCGGCAAATATGCTGGCGGCCTTCACCGGCCCCTTCACCGGCACCCGGGTGCCTTCCACCAGCCGCCACCACGTTATGGCGCGCTCGCCGCTCACCGGTATTTTTGGTGAAAGCAACGTGGGCGGGTCCTGGTCGGTTCATTTCAAGAAGTGCGGCTATGACGGCCTGGTCGTCGTCGGCAGAGCCGACGCGCCCGTCTACCTCTGGATCAACGACGAGCACGCTGAAATCCGTGACGCAGCTCCCATCTGGGGACTGGACGCCTATGAATCGGCGGCCTGGGTCAAGGGACGGACGGCTGCTAAGGCAACGGTGGCCGTGATCGGGCCGGCCGGCGAGAAGCTCGCCCCCATCGCGAGCATCCCCCACATCGGCCACGTGGTGCGGACGGCCGCCCGCACCGGCCTGGGCGCCGTAATGGGCTCCAAAAACCTGAAAGCCATCGCGGCATTCGGCACCCGCGAGATTCCGCTGGCCGATCCCGCTCGGCTGGAGGCCAGCGTCAAGGAGCGGATGGAACACATCAAGACCGTCACGGAAACCTTCCGCAAGTTCGGTACATCGGGCGGCATCGGAACCTATGAGAAAATCGGCAACTTTCCTCTTAAGAACTGGGCCCAGGGCCGCTGGGACGGCGTCGGAAAAATCACTGGCGTGGCCATGCACGACACGGTGCTCTCCGGCCGCAAAGCCTGCTTAAACTGCCCCATCGTCTGCGGCCGGCACGTTAAAATCGCCGAAGGCCCGTATGGGCCGCTGGACGGCGCCGGTCCCGAATACGAGAGCCTCGGCACCCTGGGCGGGGAGTGCCTGGTGGATGACCTGGCCGCCATCTGCAAGGCCAACGACCTTTGCAACCGCTACGGTCTGGACACTATTTCCACGGGCGCCACCATCGCTTTCACCATGGAAGCCTTCGAGAAGGGATTGCTCACCTGCAGCGACACGGACGGGATCGATGCGACCTGGGGCAACGCCGCGGCGTTAGTCGCATTGGTGGAAAAAATGGGCCGGCGCGAAGGCATCGGGGCGTTGATGGGAGAGGGATCGTATCGCATGGCCAAGGCCCTCGGCCGGAATGCCGTGGAGTTCGTGGTGCATGTGAAAGGCCTCGAGCCGTCGGCGCACGACCCCCGGCGTTTCTTCAGCCATGCCCTGAACTACGCCACCGCCGCCCGCGGGGCCTGTCACAACGCCAGTTGGAGCCACCCCTATGAGTTAAGCCTGACCGCGCCCGAGATCGGCATCGATCAGCCCCAGGACGCCTACCAGATCGACGGCAAGGCCGAGTTCACCGCCAAGCTGCAGAACATGCAGACGGCGTTGGACTGCCTCATCATCTGCCGGTTCACGCAGGTCGGCAAGGCCGTGACTCTCAGCGATGTCACCCGCTGGCTGTCCGCGGTCGTCGGCCGCGACGTCGGGGTCCCCGAGTTGATGGAGGTGGGCGAGCGCGTCTTCAACCTGAAACGCCTGTTCAACACGCGGGCGGGGATCAGCCGCAAGGACGATTTTCTGCCGCCGCGCCTCCTGACGCGTAACCGCACCGGCGCGGAGCTCACCAACCAGCTGCCGCCTTTCGGCCGCCTGCTGAGCGATTACTACGAGCTCCGCGGATGGGGCGAAGACGGAATCCCCACGCCGGCGGCGTTGCAGCGGCTGGGACTTTAGAAAGGCTGGATGCTTGGGAGGAAGGTCAACGCAAAGCGGGATTGAGCAGATACTTCAGGCCCTGCGCCTGCTCGCATCGGTCGAAGACCGCGCGCCATTGCTCCAGCGGGAACTCCCCGGAAACCAGAGCGTCGAGCTTCAGACGCGGATCGCTCAGCAGTGCGACCGATTTTCGCCAGGTCCGGTGGTTGTGCGTAAAGCTTCCGCAGAGGGTGATCTCCTTGAGGCAGATCCGATCGTAGTCGATCTCGAGCGGGCGGCCCGCCAAGCCCACCTGAACCACCTGGCCGCCCGTGCGGACCGCCGCCAGGCAGCTGCGAACGGCCGCCCCGACGCCGGCGCATTCGAAGGCCACATCCGCGCCGCGCCCCCGCGTAATGCGGCCGACCGCAGCCGGGAGGTCTTCGCGGTCGCTGAAGATTGCATGCTCCGTTCCGGTCGCCGTGGCCAGTTCCAGACGTTCACGGTCCGTTGAGGTCCCCGCCAGGATGACCGAAGCCCCCGATAAACGCGCCACCTGCGCGACCAACTGGCCGATCGTTCCGGGTCCGGTGACGAGGACCGTGTCCTCCGGTTGGACGCTGCTTTTTTCCAGAACGGCGTGCACGGCCACGCACAGCGGCTCCGCCATGGCGGCTTGTTGGAAGGAGGCGCCTTCGGGCAGGCGGTGCAGGGCCGTCGCGCGCACCGCCACGTATTCGGCGAAAGCCCCGTCCGCGGATATCCCGAACGCCCGGCGCTCCGGGCAGCACTGGGTTTCGCCCGCCTGACAATAGCGGCACCGTCCGCACGAACCGGCGAGGGATTCGACCGCGACGCGCTCCCCGTCGCTCCAGCCGTGAACTCCCGGGCCCACCCCGGCGACCACACCGGCAAACTCATGCCCCAGCGTCACCGGCGGCTGAAGATTTCCGTATGCATCGTGCAGGATATGGATGTCGGTCCCGCAGATGCCGGCGCATTCAACCCGCACCCGCACTTCGCCGCGGGCCGGTTGAGGGTCCGGGACCGAAACGAGTTCGACTTCTCCCTCTCCTCGCTTCAGCTTACGCAATGCCCGCATGCGCGTCCCCCTGAAATACCGAAAGGATCGTTATCACTCCGGCAAGCAAACCGGTGCGCCGCGGAGTCTCGGCCGCCGCACGCCGCCATGCTAGGCCTCGTAGCATGCCTGAATCTCGCCGAAATAAAGAGTGTGATAGTCCTTCGCGGGATAGAGCGGGTCATAATCGCGGGTCAAAAGCGCCGGGTCGATCGGGTTCTTGTAAACGATGCGGCACTCGATGTGGATCCCCGGGATCTCGATGATCGGAGAAGCGACGTGGCGGCCGGGCGCGGCCTTCAGCCCGCATTCCTTGAACTTGTCCACGTCCCGTCCGGACTTGGTCCCACAGAACGCAAGCGCCTTTTTCGCCTCGCCGCCGGGCACGCTGACGGTAAAGTCGGCGGCCTTTTCGATGATGCCGAAAGTGTGCCGCGAGTTCCGCACCATCACCATCAGGATAGGCTTTCTCCAGGCGATGCCGATCGCGGCCCACCCGATGGTCATGGTGTTGAGCGCCTCTCCGGCCCTGACCGTGAGGAATGCGCCCTCCTTGATCTGCTTCATCACGCGTTCATAAACCGCCATGAAATCGATGTCGCGCATACGCTTTTTCTCCTTGGTTTCCGGTCATAAGAATTGCCTGCCGTTTTGCGAAAAACTTAGCACCGCCTTCGGCGCACTGTCAATTGCCATGAACCGATTCGAAAATGGGCGACCGCGGGGGGTCCCGTTCCAACTTGAAACACAAGGAGAGAAAATTATATGAAGCAGACCGACCCGGCGAAGCGCCTTCCTTTTCCAGCCCCTCTCCGTGCACCGTTTCGCTTTTCAAGCGACCCGGTTCCCTACAATTTTTTAAGCTTATCATAGAATTCCTGATCGATTTTCCGCCAGTCCTTGCCCAATTCCTCTTTCCAGAAGGTATAGAATCGCGCCAGCCAGCGCCACCAGGGGTCTCGGTCTTTTTGCTGCGCCTCCAACACATCGCAGAGATACAGTTTGATATCCGTCATTTTTTCTTTGGGCAGAAAGGACGCCGCGCCCTCTTTGTAAGAACGCTTAACACTTTCGGGCTCAAGCGCATGCGCCGTCAGCATGACGGCGGTAACCCTTTTCTGATTGGACAGATCGAGCAGCTCATATCCTTGGACTCCCATAATGTCCAAGATCGCGATGTCGAATTTCTCTGTCTCAAAGAGTCTCTTTGCCTCAGTATAGCTGTTGGCTTTCCTGATCTCGCATCCGTCCAGAAGCTCTTCCAGAGTCTCCAGAACATCAACTTCGTCATCTACGATCAGGATTCTTTTCCCCTTCAATAATCCGCACTCATTCATGACCAACCTCCGCTTTCACCCTGATCCGGGCGGGGCTTCCGCCTTGAATTTTCTTGTGATCTACCATGGGGACCGCAATGAAGACAAGCCGCGCCGCTTTCTCTTTAGGGCCGGTTTGGGACGCCCGATGGGTTCCGCAGACGAGTCTCAACCCCTGCCGGGTTGAAGCGAATTATTACTTCGTCAATTAAATATGCCAAGATTTGTCATTCCGGCGAAAGCCGGAATCCAGAGCGGTAATGGATGCCGGATCAAGTCCGGCATGACGGTATTTGCGTATTTCGCTGCCGGTCTAGTGATGATAGACCTCGTAGCAGGCAACTTCGTCAAGGCTCTTCCTGGTTCGCGCCAAGGCCTCCACGGCGGGGTAGCCTAACGGCGACAGGGCTACCACCCGAACATGCTTCGGCACGCCGAGAACCGCTTTCACTTCGTCCTCTCTGAAGGCCCCGATCCAGCAGGTCCCCAGGCCGAGTTCATGGGCTTGGAGCAGCATGTAGGCAAAGGCGATAGAGACGTCCACCGCATAGGTCGGATGGCCGCAAAGCATCACGGCCTTGGATTCGGTGGCGCAGGCGACGAGGACCACCGGCGCCTGGCCGATGAAGAATTGATTGATCGCTGCGGCGGCAAGCTTCTTTCTGGTCTCTGCGTTCTTAACGACGATGAACTTCCATTCCTGTCGGTTGTTGGCGGAAGGAGAAAGCCGGCCGGCCTCCAGGACCTTCTCGATCTTATCGCTTTCAACCTCCTGACTCTTGTAGGACCGGACGCTTCGCCTCCCCCGGATTGCGATCGATACATCCATGGCATTCCTCCCCGTCAGCGCCTGGCAGCCTTCTGCTGCCCGCAGAGTTCAAATAAATTACCAGCGGGTATTGATTCGGTAAAGTTTACCGTTCTGGTCGCGCAGGAGCCCGGATCCGTCTCTATCGATGATTCCGCGCATGGTTTCCCCGTTCAGGTTTCGCATGACCGTGTAGCCGCTGCCGCCGTCGATTGTGCCCTTGAACGTGTTCATCGAGTTGGAATCGAATTTTTTCCGCATCTCTAGGTCCGTTGGGCCTGATCCGTATTGGACGACCGGGGCCGCCTGCTTGAACTGCCAGCGGGTATCCCAGGCCAATGCAGAACCGGCGCATGACGTCATTGCAGCGATTATCACAAGTCCTAGCAGATCGTTCCTTGCTTTCATATTCACCCCCACCCGGCCGATGGCTTTTTCATTGCATTTCGATCAAATGATACGCCCGGGGGTGTTCAACATCAAGCCTGCCTGAAAGACTCAACCGAATCGGTCTCAAGTCGCCGCCCGAACCCCCTCCCCGTCCCATTGCTTTAATAACTCGCTTATATTATTACCAAACGCGTCTATGCTCGGGGCATCTTCATGGCCAATCCAGATCGCCGCGCAATTTGCAGGTTTACCCAAAAAGGAGCACGAAATGCTGAGCTTGGCGAGGCGTTGGGTTTTTCTGATCGCCCTTCTGCTGATTGCTTCGTCTGCATCGGCCCACAAGGCATTGAGAAATGGCGTTAAGAAATATTCTCCCGATGCCGTCGATGTGGGCATTGTTTCAAGAAGGCTTTACGATGAGGAAAACAGCGGCTGGGAGGTGGTCAAAAAATATCTGGATGAGTGTGTTTTTGTTTTGAAAGACCCGGATGCCGAAGCTGACGGAGGAAAATTCGAATCCGAATAATCCGCCCCGCCTTTTCTCCCGTGCATTCCCGTTTGAAAGAGTCTCTGCTCCTTCTCATCGCCTCCCCTTCATTCCACCATGAGAAACGCATACCGGTTCATCGTTTGCCCATAATCCGTCAGCACCTCGATCGGAAATCCCAGTTTTCGAACGGTCCCGAATACATCCACTCCCAGCCCCTCCGGGCAGGGTCGGGAGAGCTGCAGGTTTTTGCATTCGCTGCGCGTGCCCGGGCAGTCTTCGCAAATCCGGCATTCGTCCATGAACAACAGAAACGCCTTCTGATGCCCGGCCAGGAAGGCGGCTTTTTCGAGTTTCAATAACTTGGCGTTGGTTTTGCGGCTGTACTCTTTCCGGTCTTCCGGCTGGTTGAGCTTTTTCTGAAAGTGGATGACGGCAGCATGTTCGTATTCGCCGAAAAATTCCCGGCATTCGGCGACCGAGGGAACCGACGGCGGGCAGGAGCCCTTCTTCCCGTAGCTGGAGCACCCGTACATACACTTGAACCTCGGCCACTGGGAAACCACCACTTCCTTGCCAGAGATCCATTTGAAATCATCATAGCCGTTCGCGCGGATGATCGATTCGATTTTAGCACGATCCATTACAATACCCTCCGTTCAACCGAATGATCGATTCATAGCCGGGTCATTACCACCGGCAACGGGTGCTGCCGATCAATCATCGCTTGGCGCTCGCATCGTCGATACGACCGAGCGCGCCGGCCAAAAAATCGTTTTCCATTGCCGATTGGCCGACCTTGACGCGCAGGTCCTTGACGCTGGGACCGCTTACGGCCTTGCGCTCGGTCGCCGTTACGAACAGATCCGTAGCGCGCTCTTGCAATTGGGTCTTCCACTGTACGATCTGATTCGGGTGGACATCATGCTGCTGGGCTAACTCGGCGAGAGTCTTATCCCCGCGCAAAGCCGCTATCGCCACCGTGGCCTTGAAGGTTGCCGCGTGATTCCGTCCGGCCCTTTTCATGGCCTGCTCTCCTTGAGGGGCGCATGATCCCTGCGTCCAGTAGATCAGAGTTTTCACTTAAACGCTTGTCCTTTTTTCCGGGGCCAGCGCTTGCACCTATGGCCCCACGGCACAAAACGACTTAAAAAAGCACCCGTACGGGAACGTTCCTTCTGTGAAAGCCCGCCTTCAACTCCTCGGCCTTGTGAATAAAAAAAGCGCTTTCCTTGGCCCATTTCAAATTGTTTGTCTCGTAGAACCGGTTTGCGAAGGAATAATTGAGCCTGTCTATCAGGACATGATCGACCTTTCCCGGAAGTTGCTCTATCAACCCGCCAGACCTTGGAAGAATGGGGGCGATCATGGCAAAAGTTTTGATCCCTCTGGAATGAAGAACCTCCAGGGCGTAAATCCTTTCTTTGATCGGGGAAGCCCCAGGTTCGAAGAGCTTCCGGATTCTTTCATCAGCGGTCGTTATGGAAAAGCCGACTTCGGCATCTTCAAATTTCACCAGGGTCTCGATATCCCGCAGTACCAGGGAGGACTTGGTCTGAATGGTCACCGGCCATTGATGCCTCAAAAGAACCTCCAGGCATCGAGCCGTAAGTCTGTACTTCTTTTCCGCCGCCTGATAGGGGTCACAGACCCCGCTGACCCAAACCCTGCCCATCCGCTTCTTTTCGATTTCTCTAACCAGCAGGTCCGGAGCATTGACTTTGATATCGACGAACTCGCCCCATTTTTCTCTGTGACCGGTAAACCTCCGCATGAACGCAGCATAACAGTAGCGGCAGGAGTGGCTGCACCCCACGTATGGATTAAGGGCATAGTCTTGGATTTGCGATTTGGAAAGGACAGACTTCGCGAAAATCTCTTGTACGATCATGTGTGATTTAGCCTATGTCTTTTCCCGTTGATATGGCCGTCTCAGGTGAATCGTAAACTCCTGTTCGATATTCACCAGCCGCTGCCAACTGGCGGTGAAACGTCAGCGGCTCAGAATGCTCGAGAACGGTGGGCACATGCAGTTTTAGGCCTTTGATATTGTTATGATTGCGGATAGGAAACAGCCTCATAAATTTCTAAAATCATGTCCGCCGCTTGCTCCCGAATGGGGATGAGCGTCTGATACGCGGCCGAACCATACCATTTTTTCACGGCGCCCGAATCTGGAAAGCGCATTACCAGTGCGTTAGCGTGATCGTGCTTGCCGCACAGGGTGGACACCCATTTGCCTCGGCAGATGATTTCGCCACCCCATGGAGCAATGGTGGCACCGACCTTGCTTCGATATTCCGCCCATTTTTCATGATCTTTGATCGTGATTCGACCGATCAGATATGCGGTGCTTTTGTCGTTCATCTTTGCTCTCCTATTTCGGGTCTTTGGGTTTTTCCTGGAAGGGCCATCGGCAATGGGCGTCATAAAGAAGCTGTCAATATAATCTACTCTGGCATTCCCGATTCATGCCATTACAATACACCCTTTTTATCACACCTGCTGAAAATCAAAAAGGCCGGGCAACCGGTCTGGCCTGTTGCCCCTATGCTTTTGTTATGGCGCGCGGAGGGATTCGCCCCCCAGCCTAAATCGTCATTGAACCCCTAAAGGTTTTCCGAGTGCGGCCGGGCTCTCGAGCCCCGATGCCCAAAAATATGGGCGCCGGTTGAGGCGGGTAAAGGAAGGGATATGCGGTGTCCCATCGGGGTGGACCCCGATTGAATCCCATGATAGGTTGCGCGTGTTTGTCGACACCAATTCGGAGGGTTGATATGCAGGACCTAAGCTTTCAGAAGATCGACCAAAGCACCGAGGAAAGAAAGAAACTCCACCTGACATTCCTGAACAACGTGAAAACGTATAGGCCGTTTCTTGAGTTAGAGGAAAAAGCATTCAAGGATGGCGCGCTGTCCAAGAAAGCAAAAGAACTGATGGCGCTTTCCATCTCGATCGTCACCAAGTGCGAACCATGCATGGAGTGGCACCTGGACCAAGCCCAACAGTCCGGAGCTACTGACCAGGAAATTTACGAGACGATCGATGTCGCCATTGAAATGGGGGGTGGACAAGCCGGAGCCTACGCCCGCTTTGTTTTGAGAGCGATGGAATATTTCAAAGAGAAAAGGACCCTGCCTCCCGCAATATAAGGGCTCTTGCGAGCAAGGAGGCTCGATTGGTTGCGCCAACAGTTTTTGCGTCGGACGTTTCTGAAGAATAGCGCCATAGCGCTGGGTGTGGTTGCAGTATGCAATTTTAAAGTTGCAGGCATCGCCGCGCAGGAAGAGTTGAAGGATGTAGTGGCTATCTTAAAGTTCAGTGAGCGCTCGGTATCGGTGGCTGTTGAAGAGGTAAGCCCGTCGGATCGGGCCGAAAAGGTCTATCAATCGGATATCCTCAACAACGCGGACAAGCTATAAAAAAAATCCAGATACAACCTGAATTTTCCACCGAATAGACATTTTTCCTGTATGAAGACGCCCGAAAGAATCACCGCCGCCGCTATCATATTAGCGTTAGCGCCCGGGTGGATAAACAGCCGGAGAAAACCTCGCCCGCTCGCTGGCGTGACTGCCAGAAATTCGGAAACGGGCCGGTGATAGCAAGAAAAACTTTGACAAAATCAACGAAACCTATTTGAATCTTTAAATCTGCTAATGATGATCCTGTAAAAAGCCCGCCCATACGTCATTTCGAGCGCCGCGAGAAATCGTTCGGTTGGGTCGAGGCCGATTATTTTAACCCTATTTCTTACATCGTTAATCTGCAGAGGGACTGATGACGTTGCCAGCGCAATATTATAGGGTTGGAGCCGGCGCGGTAATCCTCAACGAAGCCGGGCTCGTTTTCGCTACTGAACGAAAGGGAATCCCTGGATCCTGGCAGTTGCCTCAAGGTGGGCTCGACCATGACGAAGAGCCTCTTCAAGCAATATACCGTGAGCTTTTCGAAGAAACCGGCATCAGGAAGAACGATCTTGAACTCATCCAACCCCATCCAGAACCTCTGGCCTATGAATTGCCGATTGAATTTAGAAAATCCAAAACCGGACGAGGCCAGGTTCAATATTGGTTTCTATTTCGCTACAGGGGCGATGAGAACACGATAGACGTAAAAGGAGGCGGCGAGGCCAGTTCCTGGCGATGGATGCCTTTTGGCAGACTGGAAAATATCGTTGCCGGTTTTCGCAAACCTCTATACACAAAATTATACGACTGCTTCCAGGAATATTTTCCAGCGCGTGACGATTCCTGAAACCTTAGAAGTAAGATATGAACCACCGTTGCTCATAATCTGGATGAGACCAGCTGGCAGCAGGCCGGCGCCATCAAGTGGCTGTGGGCGATGACCAACTGTTTGGCCAGCTTCTTCATCGTGCATTCCAACCGTTCCCGGAAGGCGTTTGAAGCGTTGATTGACAACTGGCAAGGGATTCTGGTCAGCGACAACTAGGGACTTTACCGTAATTGGGTCAATCAACGGCAAGCGTGCCTGGCGCATTTGATCCGCAAGGCCAGTGGGCTTTCCAAACCTCGCCGAGCGGGCGCTGCGTTTTGCCGTACTGTGGCGCAAACGCTCCAACGCCACCCAGAGCGAGAAGGGCAATCGCTGGGTAGAGCGGCGGTTGTCCTTCCGGCAGACCTGCCGGCTGCGAAACCAGCCGACCTTCCCACCCCTGGTGGAGTCCGTTAAAGCCTATTTCAAAGAGCAAACGCCCAATCTGGGCTGGCTCGTGTAAGTTTCACTAGCGTCCCGGTGAACATTTACAAAAACTTTGACTTAAATAGCGCAGCGGAGGTAATAAAGGAACATGCGGCACTAATCTTTTATGATTATTGATTGTTGAATGCCTTCGTTACATCCGACGTATCACCAACCTCCTCGATTCGTGATTTGTCCCAAACCGATAGAGGGCTACCCGACGGTTTGCTTGTTCGATGAGCGCCTGCCGCAAATCCCAGCAAGATATACATGATTGACAGTATTTACCCCAATTGCCGGCAATGGTATAGGAAATTGTAAAAGTAAACTCGGCTCTCGGCCAGCAGTTCTCTTCTTCCTATTCTGATCTGGTTCCTACTCAAGCGCAAAAAGTATTCTGTTGCGACTACTCAACAGAACGCCGCATTTTTTTTCATTATTTGAAGTTTAAAGACCATCCAGAAACAAGGTATCGTAGTCTTGCTGTCAGCAGTGACCCTGGCGGGCTGGGAATCGATCATTGAGATGACAAGGGAGGCGCTATGGAAGACATCGTGAAGATCACCCTCTGGTTGCCCGACCAGCAGGCACTCAACGAGGTGCTTTCGAAAGCACAGGTCTCGCTCGATTGCGGCGCTCCGAGGCGCGAGAGCGACGGTTCATTCCGCATCGTTCTCTATGCATCGCCTGAGGAAGCAAAGCGGGTCAGGGCGCTTGGCTATCGACAGGAAGAGGACGCAAACTACGGGAAGGTATTGGCTCAGCGTCAGAATGAGGTTTCGAAGATCGACCGCTTCGAGGGCGGAAAAGTCAAACCAACCGGAATCGGCGAGAAGAGGTAACTACGATGCCATACATGAATGTCACCGAGGTGGAGTCCGCCCTGATCGGACTCGGCGCCGCTCATCCGACGATTTGTGAACTGATCACGCTTCCACACACGACAGTTGAGGGCCGCGTCACCCACGCCGTCCGCCTGGGGGTGGCGGCGGCGAACACGGTCGACGCGTATTACTTATCGGGTGGAGTACACGCGCGCGAATGGGGAAGCTGCGAGATCCTAGTGAATCTCGCCACCGATTTGTGCGACGCCTATGCCGGCGGAACGGGCGTGGGTTATGGCGGCAAGTACTTTTCGGCCGCGGAAGTCAAGGCGCTCATGGAGCGGATCAATGTGATCATCTTTCCGTGCGTCAACCCGGACGGCCGCAACTATTCGCAAACGACGGCGGCCCTGTGGCGCAAGAATCGCAATCCGGCCAACAGCGGGGGCGTTGCGTCGAAAATCGGAGTGGACATCAACCGCAACCAGGATTTTCTGTGGGATTTCAATGCAGCATTCGCTCCCGCGGCCGTCAATGTTTACGTTGCGTCCTCCGATCCGGGGCAAGACACTTACCATGGGAACACCCCTCACAGCGAGGTCGAGACCAAGAACATCAACCACATCTTCGATACCTACACGCGGATCCGCTGGTATGTCGACGTTCACAGCTATTCGGAGGACATCCTCTACGTCTGGGGCAACGATGAGGTGCAAGTCGCCGATACCACAAGAAACTTCCACAACCCAGCATTCAATCACCAACGCGGCCTCATTGGCGACGACTACGATGAATATATTCCGGACAGCGATCTCTCGAACCTGATTGCGTTGTCCGAGGCGTTTACCCGCACGCTCGGCGAGGTGCGGGGGAAATACTACGTAGCCAAGCCGAGCTTTTCCTTGTATCCGACGTCGGGGACAAACCAGGACTATGCCTACAGCCGCCATTTCACCAATCCCGGACTGTCGAAAGCCTTGTCCTTCACCGTCGAGTGGGGCACCGAATTCCAACCGGCGTGGGCAGAAATGCAGGAGATCATCAAGGATGTCTCCTCCGGTCTGATGGGCCTCGGCCTTGAGGCGATCGGCATCGACAGCTTTATCGTCACCAATCGCGACACCTTTTCGAAGGACGGAGTCGATTCGATCGCCGACTACGAGGAGGCGTTCTACGTCATCTACGACGGTTTTTCACCGGCCGAGCTGGGTCTTCCCGCTGCCGAGCCAACCATCCGATTCCTCAGCTCCATCGGCGGGTCGCAGATCTCCACGATGACCGCCATCAAGACAAGCGTGGTGTTAGAGAACGCCGGCGCTCCTGCGACGCCGCAACGTATCCTGTTCACCTACCGCGTCCACTTCAACGGCACGTCGGCGTTCACGGCGGAGAAGCGCGACATTTTTGTAGAGGCGGCCTTTGGCGGCATAACGGATGTCGCGCTCATGCATCTGGTAAATCAGCCGAGCCCGTATATGCTCGATGGGCCGGTGACCTGGCTGAGCACCGATGTGCGAGTGTTTCAACTGCGGCCGGGCCAGAAGGTGCACGGATCGAGTTCGATTACACTCCAAGATCCGAATGCTGTCGCTGACGCTCCGTACAACTACATACAAGCGCTGCTTGCGGAGCTGCGCGGGTATGGGAATGCGGATGCGCCTGCTTTCGAAAGTCTTTCGACGAATGAGCTCGAGCTTTCGCGCACGGTAGGCGGGGTGCGCGTTCTTAATTTCGCGCTGGCCAAGGTTCGCTATCGCGCGAACTCGCAGGATGCAGTCGATGTGCGGGCCTTCTTCCGAACGTTCAATACGATGGTATCGGATCTGAGCTACACGAGTGCCGTGGGTGCGCAGATGGAGAATTATCGCCGGACCTCCGGAGGAACGACGCCCCTGCTCGGCATCAACCATTTCTTCAGCGGCGTCGGAAATCAGATCGTTTCGATTCCGTATTTCGCGGAGCGGCGGGTCAACACGGCGTCGCAGAGCATGACAGCGCAGCCTGACAACACGAACAAGCAGACGCTTGTCCACGCAGGAGGAGTTGAAGCGCACACCTATTTCGGCTGCTGGCTCGACTTCAATCAGACCGAGCCGCAGTTTCCTGTGAACGTTCCATCCGGAAACGATGGTCCGTTTACGAACCGAATTCCGATCCTGCAGCTCGTGCGGGGAATTCACCAGTGTCTGGTTGCTGAAATTCGGTTTCAGCCGGGCGCGGCCGATCCGATCTCGAACGGCGCTACACCGTCATCGAGCGACCGGCTCGCGCAGCGGAACCTGGCGATTCTTGAATCCGACAATCCCGGAATCGAGTCGACACACCGGGTACAGCACACGTTTCTGTTGAAGCCTTCGCTGTCGACGCGTGGAGCGCAGCTCAAAGCGGTCGCTTCCAAGTCGAATCAGCAGGCTCGTTATGACGAACTCGTTTTCCGCTGGAATGATCTGCCACGCGAGACGGTCGCGAATCTTTACCTGCCGGAGTGGAAAGCGGACGATGTGATTGCCTTAGCCGAGAGCCTTCGCCCAGGACCGCGGATCATTACCAAGGTGGATACGAACACGGTTTTATTTACGGTCGGTGACGTCGCGTACATCCCGATTCCGGGCGAGATCCGGGATGCGATACCTGGCCTCCTGACGCTGCAGCTTCCACTAACGGTCCGAGACGGGCAGCGGTATTCCGTTGACGTGCAGCATCACACCGGACTGACCTTCTGGGCGGATGTCCGCGGTGAAAACAAGAGGACGAAGGTAAACCTGTCGCGCCGGCGCGTCCTGGGCGCCTTCGAGGTCAGGGTGGTGGTGGGATCGGGTGAGCCTCTACTTCGGAAGCTCGTGCGCAACCTCGCGGTTCTTCGCTACGTGTTCCAGGCGATTCCAGTCACGGACACCTGGCACCCGGTCTTCGTTCGGTATCTGTCTCAGCTCGGTGATCAGATCGCCGGACTGGGAGTCGACCCCTCCCTGATTCCAGCATCGCCGGATGATCCTGGACTGCCAGGTGAAGTCCACCCTGAAGAACCCGAACAGCTTACCGGAAAGGTGCGTGAGGTGATTTTCGATTGCTTCGGTGATTTCAAGGGTTTTGTCCTTGAGTCCTGTTCCGATTGTCACCACATCAGATCGCAAGAGAAAGGGATAGCGGAGGTCGTGCTGCGTGCGTGTCGCGAGGGGTGCACGGTGACCGTCTGTCTCAGCGAACACGGCCTTAACAAGCTTATCGTTCGGTGTTGAGTCGCTCGGTTTGCGGACGCCGAAAAAAGCCTAACATACAATCTTGGCAGAAGGCTTTCACTACGCATTTACTGATTATGTGAACATCGGCGATATCCAACCTCCGGAATTTTTTTAGTTTTTGATGGTGTTGGTTAGTTAATTTCAAACAAAGCGTATTCATAAAAAGTGTAGATATGATCTTGGCTGGAGAAGCCTGATAAGATTGTGCCGCGGGGGTTATACCCAACGAAAATTGGTTACCGCCGTCCTATAGTACTGACAGCCATGGGCAGGATATTAGATTTCTGAAAGCGTGAGGTAGAAGGCCTCAATCACCGTCAATAAGGGGCGGCCATAGAACAGGACCACCCCGTTTCATTTTAGGCGTACAGATTTTCAATCCATCTCATGGCCTCGGTGTCGGTAATTTTTCCAAGGTAGCGCTGCGTGGTCGAGAAATTTGAATGCCGGAGGGTCACCTATCTGACGATTTCAATTGGAACGCCGGATCGGGATGCATAGGTGGCAGCATATCGGCGCAAATCGTGAGGTCGGAGAGGAACGCCGACCAGTATCCCAGCTTTGGCCACCATCTTTCGGGCGGTCCCATAGGGGATTGGAAAAATCCGATGCTCGCCGGTCCTGCATCGATTGGCGGCATATTCCCGGAGGCGATCGGCAATCTTCTGAGGAATGAACGCCACCTCATGTTCTCTTCCACTTTTAGGCTCTCGCAACGTCAACTTCCGGTCCCGGAGATCACTGGCGGTGAGCTTGAGCACTTCACCGATGCGCATACCTCCCTCTTGCCATCAATTCCAGGATCAGACGATTTCGGATTTTCGCCGAACGGAACATGGTCTCATCGACAGCTTCCTTTTCGATAATGTTCCAGTTGGTGGTGATTTTCGGGCGGAACAGCTTCCGTAGCATCGGTGAATTGCAGGGGTTCTGGAAATCTGGGCTCAGGTTGTTGTGGATGAAATTGAAAAATGATGTCAGATGGGCGAAGCGAATTTTCCGGGCTTGGGGTTTACGACCGTTGGTGATGCTCTCCAGAAAGGTCTGGACCAGATCAACCGTGAGTTCCGCCAGCTCCCGATTGCCATGGTCCCGGCAGAAGGGCGTAATTACTGACTCATAGGATCGTAAGGTGTTTTTATTGAATGCGACCGGTGATAATCCATCCAGATCTTTGCGGCACAGGCTACTTTCATGGCGTACCTCCTTCAGTTTGGGTTTGACATGGGTGGGCCGACGGAGGTAAGAATTGGATATGCGGAACTAATCTGCAATGCTTTTGGTTTGTTGGATAGCTAACAGATCCTCCGACATATCGCCAAGAGGGCCTCTCTGAGATTGTCCAAACCTACCTCCAAGCCTGATTGCCCAAAAAGGCTGCCAACCTAAACTAAACTGCAGTCGATTAAGAAGTCTTATCCACAAATCAGCCATCCGAGTTCGATCGCCTCCCGGATGGCTGATCTCTAATGCAGAGAAACTCTTCAGCTTTTCTTTTCCGGGGTCTTCTTGGCACCGAAGTAATGGCTATACGCCATGCGCCGACTCACATTAGTATCCATATCCCAGCTTACCGCTCGCTTGGCGAACGCCATTTGCGATTCAAGTACCTCCTTAAACAAGGGGTTCTTCTCCGAATACCTCTTCATGATCCCGTCGAAGACATCGAGTTGTTTTTGCAACACCGAGTCCGGCGTCTTGTACATTTTGACCTTGTCTTTGGCCTGCAGTTCCACGTAGTCCTTGGAATATTGGTCGATCGCCTTCCACGACATGTCTGCTGAGGCTGCTTCCACGGCATTTTCGATGATGGCCTTCATCTTGGCCGGAAGCGCATCGAACTTGCCCTTGTTGAACAGAATTTCGAACTGCTCCGCGTTCTGGTGGTAGCTTTGCAGCATGTACACTTTCGATACGTCGGGGAAGCCAAGCAACCGGTCGGAGGTGGCGTTGTTGAATTCCGCTGCATCCAGGAGACCACGGTCCATGGCAGGCACGATCTCACCTCCGGGCAGCGCGTTCACCGCTGCACCCAGGCCGGTGAACATTTCGATGGAAATCCCCACGGTGCGGAACTTGAGACCCTTGAGGTCCTCCGCCTTACCCACGGGCTTCTTAAACCAGCCCAAGGGCTGGGTCGGATGCGGGCCGTAGGGGAATGAAACCACGTTCGCACCAATAGAGGCGTAAATCTTTGATAGAAGTTCCTTGCCGCCTCCGTACTTGTGCCAAGCCAGCAGCATGTTGGCATCCATGCCGAAGGCGGGGCTCGACCCCCACAGCGCCAGCGCGTTCTGCTTGCCGTAGTGATAAACTAGCACGCCATGGCCGCCATCGAGGTTGCCTTTGGAGACCGCGTCTAGAAGGCCGAAAGCAGGCACCACCGCACCGGCTGGAAGCACCTCGATCTTAAGGTCCCCGCCGGTCATGTCGTTCACTTTCTTGGCGAAATCGAGAGAGTACTCATGCATAATGTCTTTGGTTGGCCAGGTGCTCTGGAATTTCATCGTAATCGGCCCTTGAGCCTTTACAACCATGGGAAAGCCCAACGCCGCCGCCCCGGCCGCTGCGGCAGAAAGAAATTTTCTGCGGCTGAAATTTTTCGGCGAACTGGCATTGCCACCCCTCATTTTCATACGGACTTTCTTAATGTTCATGTCCATAGTCTTTATCCTCAATTGTTTTAGCGGTGAAGTGCAACATGGTGCCCGCATGTGTGTGGCAGATAGTTTCAGCAAGATGCGAGCGCTCCGAATCCTCTCCCCCAAGCCATTGTTCGGGAAAAGTGGGAACCATCCGCCTTAAGATAGATCAGAGAGAAGAATTTAGAGTGGGGGAATGCTGATGGTAAGCTAACATATGAAGGCAATCAAAAAAATCAATATGGCCAGTCGCCCAAGAATTATAAGGCTGATTGAATTCGGTTGACTCATAATTAAACCTTACCGGTGATATAAAAGGATATGTTGGTCGGGAGCAAGTTGGTATACGCAGGATTCACTTCTGTCCCGAGTTTGATGTTGTATAGTGAGCTAACCAGCTAATAACAATGATTTTATAACTCAATAATCCTAATTATATCTCTCAAATCATTCCGTTTGAAGTCTTCTTTGGAAGCTTGATGAAAAAGCCCCGCAAAGCTTTAGCCTTTCCCTATGCATTGCATCCAACCTCATGGCTAAACCCTCAAATAAGTCGGCTATTAATAAAAAATACGGTATGGACCCCATTCTCGCAGCGTGGGTTCGCAGACAGCCATCGCAACGAGGAAGGCAGCTATACCGATACCAAAGATGTCCTCAAGTTGTTGGAACTGCAAAACCTCTAAAAGTTCTAAAAAAATTAGCGCAGTTATTCACTCTGTAGCAATGAAAAAAGGACTTAAGGGATTGACCTAAGCCTTTTTCGGGCGCCAAACCTGTTTCAAATGCCATCCCTCGCCTGCTGTAGTCCAGCATTCGCCCGTCATGACAGGACCGGTTCCCTTAGCCTGCGCTTGCAGTAGACCACCTGGGGTCCGTAGCATTGCAGCCGGCTCCTCATTTTCTGCGCCCGCTTGCGTGCTCAACTCTTAGGACAGGACGCCGCGCAAGCGCTCGATATGGCGGTCGTGTGCAGCGATTAATCGTTCCAGTCGGCGGAGCTTTCGGTAGATTTCCAGTGCACTGGATCGTCTACCCGATAAGTTTGGGTTTATGCTTTCTACCCGGCAAACATGGTGATCGCGCTGTCGTTTCAGGTCGGCGCGGATCAGGTCGATGCGCTCGAACTCTTCGAGTTGCCCCATGCCTCACCTTCCAAAGTGGGATGCTTCCCTGTTGCCGTTCAGAGGATCTTTGCGGTCTATTTCCGCCAGAGCGAAACCTCGTTTTTGATCTTCGTGTTTATCCACTTCAAAGCCGAACGTATCAACTCTTCGATCTGTTTCATGCGCCCTCTTTCGTTTGATTATTTATGCTTCACCGGTTTCTTCGTGCCCTGGAGGCCTTGTGCGGACTTGAATTTCCGATATCGCCCCCACTGCTCCCGCCGCGACTCGGATCCGTGCCGTTTGGCTACAGTCGGGTTCTGTTTGTCATCGGTTGTCAAAATCCCCTCCAGTGGAGACAAGCTCTATCAGCTTTCCACCCTCCCCGTCTTCATATCAAATGCGCCCGCCCTGGATCGTGCGGCCCAAGACGGTGAAACCGCCCTGGAGGTTGTTGACCACAAGTTCCTGCGGAGCGGCCTGAGTTCCGGGGTAGATCGAGGTTTTCTTGAGCGGACCGAAGGCCTTGGCCTCGTCGCTCAACTAGTAGGACTCCTTAAGCGCTGTTAGCCGGATCACAAACGGCATGGTCCCTCCCCTGTGTGTGCTCGCTCTGCGAATTGCAATAGGGTGTTTGTTTCCACAGCTCGACTATCTGCTCGATCATTGTGACAAGTTGAGCATGAAAGGGCAGGAGAACAGCGCGAAACCAAATTCGGGCTACAGGCAGGTTGAGATTTTCTCATAGCCCATGTCTCCCGAGATGTCTAACTAATTGTGTGCAAGGCTGGAGCCATGGGCCAAAGATGAAGGGTAAAGGTGGCAATAACCTATCCGCGGGATCAGTCCATGGAGCGAACCAGCGATTCTCTCAGGAACAAAGGAGCTTCGCTGCAGGCAACGCTATCCACCTCAACCATCCCGACCCTGGCCGTTCCGCACCTGACCGGCCAAAATACTTTAGCGCCTGCTCCGGCTGAGGAGCTATTATGTATGTGCGTGCAAGGGGCGCTTTGGAGGAACTCTCCGGAAGGAGAGGCCAGGTTCTGGAATTCAAGCCGTATATCCAGAAGATCGCAGTTCTGAGTCTCCAGAAATAAAAAAGCCGTCTGGGGAGCCGTCTACTCCCCAAGCGGCATTGGCAAAAAACAGTAACCTATTGAAAGTATTGGCGTCCCCAACCGGATTTGAACCGGTGTTGCCGACGTGAAAGTCCGTACAACAAGAAAGCGCTAACAGCAGGATATCACCCGATTTTCATATTGTTACAATAGGTTGGCATAACCGCCGATTGTACCTGGGCATACCCAAATAACCCGCAGAATACCGGTTTCTGCAGGGGTTATACTGCCGCTGTACTGCCGAACCGCTACGGTGTCATCGTGCTGTTAGATGCAGAGCGCCTGGGGATGCATTCGCTAAGGCTTGTCCAAACCTTCTTATAGATCTTCCACAGCCGGCTGTCAAAGCCATGGCCTTTAAGTATTCCTGTTCGCTGGCCTTGTCGGTTAGCTGCGCAGTCCTCAAGCGGTCAGCAAGAAAAATTAGCATATATAAAAAGTATCATATTGGATAAAGATAAAAAAATTAACAAATATAGGTGATTGAAAGTATATAGCACCAAATCAGGATGCTGTGGCTTTTGGGATGTGGCGGGGCTCAAGAGGCAAGGATGTCATGCCTTAAAATATTTTTCTTGACTTGCACGCTATGCTTATGCAGTATGCATGCACCATGAGCGCACACCGAGCGCAAACTTCATTGAGGAATTACCATATGGACCCTTTGGAAATATACAGAGTTCTCAAGGATAAGATCATCTGGCTGGACCTGGCGCCGGGAAGCATCCTTAACCAGATAGAGATAGCCCAGGAGTTCGGGGTCAGCCGCAACCCGGTAACACTTGCGCTGACCAGGCTGGATTCCGAGAAGTGGGTAGTCCGCCAAGGGTCCCATTACGCGGTGAGCCCTCTGACATTAAACCGGATGAGGAACATAACGGAGATCCGCGCCGTACTTGAAACGCAGGCCAATATATGGGCGATGAACCGCATCACTTCGGAAGGCCTGAAGGAGCTGAAGACAATCGAGGAGGAGATAAGGAATCTGAGCGCTGAGGCGACCAAAAAAGAGATGTTCCAGCTCGACTACAGGTTCCACTGCCTGCTCTACAGGGAATCCCATAACAGCCAACTGTCGCAGATGCTGGGAGACCTCCTATGCCATTACATAAGGTTCTGGCTGGCCAGCCACCAGGACACGAAGAAAGAGATTTTCTTCACCGAAGCCATCGAGATAATCAAGGCTATCGAGAGCAAGGACGAGTTCAGCCTCCGCGCATCCACATCGGCGCATATCAAGGCGTCATTGGACAGGATAATGAAGATATCATAAATCAAAAGTGTGGAGAGAAGAGATGGACGTCATTTCATGGAAGAACTGCGAGGACAAAAAGATCGACAAGTTCCCTTACAAGGGGAAAAAGCTGGAGGTGGTAGGGACCAGCGTGAGATGGCTCTCGAAATCCGGAGATGACGGCCACGGGTATCCCGAGTACGGCCTGAGATTCTTCACAATACAGCCGGGAGGCTACATCCCAATCCACAACCACTTCTACCACCAGACCATGTATGTCCTGGACGGCGAATTCGAATGCTGGGAGTTCGACCCGAAAATCGACGACCTGAAGAGGAAGGAGAAATGCGGCCCGGGAACATCAATCTACATCCCGAGCATGGAGCCGCACGGCATGAAAAACACCAGCGACAAGCCGTCCACATTCCTCTGCTGCATCTGCAACGTATACGAGAAAGATGAAAGCCTATAAAAACCAGGGAGAGGGAGGCCAACCGATGAAGCTCGCACGCCGATTAGACACTTTTGAAGGCTACCTCGGAACAGCGATGAACCTGATACTGACGCGGATGAGGTCCGAGGGAAAAGACGTGATAAACCTCGGATTGGGAGACCCGGACGTAGAGCCTCCAGAGCAGTTCAGGAAAGCATTATCCGACGCATGCTACGACCCCAAAAACCACCATTACCCCAGCTTCTATTCCCCCCTGCCACTAAAGAAAGCGATATCCGGATGGTACGAAAAACAGTACGGGGTAAAGAGCGACCCGGAAAAAGAAGTGCTCCCGCTTCTAGGCTCTGCCGACGGCCTATTCCACATCCACACCTGTCTCCTTGACCCGGGAGACATCGCCCTCGTGCCAGACCCGTGCTATCCGGCATATGTCGCCGGAGTCAAGATAGCCGGCGGAATCATCGAACCCGTCCCACTGTTGAAGGAGAACGGGTTCCTCCCAGACCTGGAAGCCATAAAGCCGGAGACCGCCCGGAAGGCACGCATGATATGGGTGAACTATCCCAACAACCCCACCTCGGCGCACGCCACAGGGGACTTCTACTACCGGCTTGTGGACTGGGCGCACAAATACGAAGTTGCCGTCATCTCCGACAACCCCTACTCGGAGATATGCTTCGACGGGTATTGCGCGCCATCCTTCCTGCAGGTGGACGGAGCCAAGGAAATAGGGATAGAGTTCAACTCATTATCCAAGGCTTTCAACGCCTGCGGATGGAGGACGGGCTTCGTCATCGGGAACCATGAAATCATCAGCGGCCTGTCAAAAATCAAGTCCCACTCGGACCGGGGAATCTTCTACCCATTGCAGGTCGCGGCGATAGCGGCCCTGACCGGTTCCCACGAATTCATGGAGCGACGCAACCTCATGTTCAGGGAGCGCCGGGACGTCGTCGTCCAAGGGCTGAAGGATTGCGGCATCGAGGTGGAGGCGCCGAAAGGGACATTCTACATCTGGGCTCCGCTGCCATCCGGAGTGGCTGACTCGAAAGAATGGTGCTTCAAGGTACTGGATAAGATCTCGGTATGGGTGATACCGGGCTCAATGTACGGAAGATACGGAGAAGGGTATTTCCGCATCGCGCTCACACACCCTGTAGACCGATTGTCCGAAGCGATGAACAGGCTGAAAAAAATCCTATAACCACGAAAAAAGGAGCCGGAAGGATGAAAATTTTAATAAAAAACGCGACAATCATAGACGGCACGGGTTCGAAGCCATTCGAGGGCGACATAAGGACCGAAAACGGGAAAATCATTGACATAGACAAGTCAATCAAAAAATCCCCAGGCGAAGACGAACTTGTCCTGGAAGCAAAGGGCAACTTCGTATTGCCCGGATTCATAAACTGCCACGTCCACCTGTCCCTGAACGCGAGCACGCACCCGATGAACGACATGGGCAAGACAGACAGCTACACCCTGACACTGCAGGGAGCTGTCATAGCCCAAAAGATCCTGAACGCCGGAATCACGACCATCCGGGATATGGGAAGCAAGCATTTCGAAGTCGTAGCCATCAGGAACGCGATAAAACAGGGACTGGTAAAAGGGCCCAACATAATCTGCGGCGGTCAGGCCCTGCTCATGACTGGAGGCCACTTCTCCGGACACGAGGTGAACGGAGCCGACGAATGCATCGCCGGGGCTAGAAAACAGCTCCACTCCGGAGCAGACTTCATCAAGGTTATGGCCACCGGAGGGCTCGGAAAACCGGACGAGATACCAGGCGCCCAGGAATTGACATTCGAAGAGCTGAAGGCCTGCTTTGATGTCGCCAAAAGGGCAGGGAAGAAGAGCGCCGCCCATGCGCACGGCCTCGAAGGCATAATGGAATCGGTCAAGGCAGGAGTCAGCTCGGTAGAGCACGCGACGCTGATAAATGAAGAGGCAATGGACCTGATGGTCGAGAAAGGCACCTACCTCGTCCCGACTTTCGCCGCCTACTGGCAGATGGCAGAGCAGGGAAAAGCGAAAGGCGTCGCAGACTACATGATAAAGGCATCCAGATGGGTAATGGACGAGAAGATGCCCCGGTTCAAAAAATGCGTCAAGAAAAACGTCCCGATAGCATTCGGCACGGACGCTGGAAGCCCTATCAATCCCCATGAGAACCTGGTGGAAGAATGCAAGTGCATGCAGGCCTGCGGAATGAAGCCGATGCAAGTCATAAAATCCATGACAAAGAACGCTGCCGATCTGTTAGGCATCAGCGAGGCGAAAGGAACACTCGAAGCCGGAAAAGACGCTGACATCGTCATCCTGCACAAGAACCCGATAGAGGACATGGAGCAGGTCGGAAAAGTCAAGACAGTTATCAAGAATGGCGCAATCATCTAAACATAAAGGAGCGAAACCGATGGAAAAGACCAACAGGGAAAAGGCAGTCTCCGGACAGATAAATCCGGATGACAAGAAAGAGATAAATGACTACCTGGACGGGCTAAAACTGGATGAGGCAGTCCCCGTAAAGGACTTCAAGGCAATAGTCAAGAAGCTGGTCGGATCGCGGGGGCTTTTCGTCTATTTCGTCTGGAAAGTCCTGAAAGAGAAAGGACTGGACGCCGACAAGCTCGTCCAGGAAGCCTGCTTCCGGTGGGGCGAATTCAACGGCAAGAAGATGGGCGATATCCGGACGCCGAAAGATTTCATGAAAAAGCTGTCAAGCAAAGGCGGGACGCTGGCATGGGACCAAGAGTACAAGATACTCAACGATAAGGTCGCCTCGAAAGAGTTCTACTCCTGCCCACATGTCGAGGCCTTCAAGCAGGCGGGCGCTACCGAGGAAGAGGTCGCGATGCTCTGCAAGGAACTGATGTGCTACGGAGACTATGGGACCGCAAGCCCGCACCCGATCAAGCTGGAATGGGCGGAGCCGACCATAGGCGAGGGAGGCAAAAGATGCGTGATGATGATCACCTGTGAAGAGAAATAGCCGCCTTGGAGAAAAACAGCTGGTGATTTTAACTACAACTTAAAGGAGGCCCTACCATGCTCGGAGTCAAAAACGCGATCATATCGATTGTAGCATACCTCTTGCTGGCCTTGGTAGTTTATCCTTTAACCAAGGGCATCATCATCTCCGGCCTGAACCTGGGCACTTGGCTCCTTCTTCTTGCATGCCCGTTATTTCTTATTCAAGCACTAATTTACATCAAAAAGAGCGAGTTCTTCGAAAAGGAATAAGACAACCCTGAATCCGCGATATACCCTGCAAGAAGGAGGCTGCTAATGGAATCCATCCGGATGCTGGAAATAGGAACGATAGCGCTTTATTTAGGGGCCTGCGTAGCAGTAGGCCTCGTTTACGCAAAAAAAGCAAGAGAGTCGGAAGAGAACTTCTGGGTAGCCGGCCGGTTCATGGGAACCATCACCGGCGCATTCGCGATTTTCGCCGACGTCGCCACAGCCAGCTCTGTCATAGGCATCGTGGGCCTGACCTATAAGTTTGGAGTGCCGTTCGCGGCGATGGTTGCCGCAGCATTCACGCTGCAATTCCCGCTCGCGCTCTACCTCGTCGCAAAGCCGCTGAGAGATAGAAAGCTGTTCACATTAGGCGACTTCTTCAAGGACAGGTTCGGAAAGGGGCCGCACGGGATATATTCCATCCTGACCTTCATCTTCATGAGCGCTTACGTGATCCCCCAGATAAAGGCCTGCGCGCTCCTGGCCAGCTGGCTGGTCGACATCCCCTATGAGACGGCTGTCTTGATCGCCGGGTTCACGAGCATCGCCTACATCATGTTGGGCACGATGTACGCCATCAGCATCACCAACATCGCCGAAGGGCTCTTCGACGGCCTCGGCACCTTCGTCATCGCCGTCGCAGCCATCTTCTATTTCATGCCGAGCGGAGGACTGATAGCTACAGGAATCCAGAGCAAGCCCGCCATCGCGCAACTAGGCATGCCGCTGAGCTCAACAATGGGGATAGCGTTGACCTGGGCCTTATGGGGATGCGTCGCCCCCATGACCGTCATGAGGTTCATGAGCACGCAAAGCTCAAAAAGCCTCCGCAGGTCCCTCGGGACAGGCACCGCCATGGCAGCCATAATCGTAGGCTTCACCGCAGTCGTGCTAGGCTTGACCGCGTCAATCCTGGACCCGAGTCTGAAAAATGCCGACATGGCACTGATGAGGGTCATCGACGAGTTTTTGCCGCGCGCCGGCAAGGCCATTTTCGCGGCAGTGCTTTTCGGGACAACGATGACGACAACAGACTGCCTCATATTCGCCGCCACCGCAGCCGCAACCAACGACATCTATAAAGGGTTCATTAATCCCAAAGCGAGCGAAAAGCACATCATGAGGCTGGGGACAATCCTGGCGGGCATAATCGGCGCGACAGTAACAATAGTGGCCCTATATCCGCTGCCATTGATATCAATAATGACAGCGATGACAGCCGGGGGACTAATCTCCTGCTTCCTGTTCCCCGTCCTCTTAGGAATCTACTGGAAAAAGGCTAACGGCAGAGGAGCCCTATTAGGCATGATCGGCGGGTTCATCAGCTTCGTCGTACTGGACCGCTCAGGGCTATTGCCCGCGGTGACTGCAATGCTATTCGCCGTTCCAATCTCAGCCCTCCTCACCTATGCTGGCTCCCTAAGCTCAAAAGCGGTCGAGCCAGAGGTGCAGAGAGCATAATCATCCAATCGATTAGAGTTAAAGGGAGACAGAGTGGGCGGAAGCTTTTTCCGCCCATTTCATTTTGCTCTCAGGCAGGGCGCACCTACTTGGAGGTGGAAGCCTTCTACACGCCCGGTACCGCCGAACCGATGCGTCGCTATCGTGATAGCCGCTTTATGCGGAGCGCCTGGCCGTTTCATTGACTGAGTCTTGTGCGTTCGTCTCTATGCAGACTCCACAGCCAGGTTTCGAAGATGATGGCCGCTACGATGAAAGCCAGCATCAGCTTCCAGCTCGGCGCCTCCCGAAAAGGCGGCGGCACCATCGGAGGCACCAATGCATGCATCCCGAGAGGGAGCAGACCCGATAATCGCGACTGCGCAACAACGAAGGAAGTTTTGGAACCCAGAGGCGATCAGTGGGTGTTCGGATGGATCTCCGGCGATTCCTATTCGATGATATTCGGTCAGCGGTACCGCCTTGTGCAAATAGGCTGTATACTTCACTTTTTCAAAAAGGCGATATTTTGACGGTCGGGTAGACCGGATGAGTTTCACCTCCAGTCCCCCACAGATTCGTACGTGAATCTCTCAATTCATACGGCTCCTGCCAGCCTTGATCTTGGAACCTTGCGGTCCCAAGCCGACGCAGGAAGTAGAACATCTCCTCCCAGTCTCCTGGTTGGCCGCCACCGCCTGCAACCTGGTTCAATCCCCTTCGCTCCAGCCCCCTTTCAGGACCTTCATCACTACTACAGGATGATTCACCCCGTTCGGTGCATCGATACTTTCCCCCTTTGTAGTCCTCATTTATCTGGTTTTCTCTTGCCATCACCTGACGGGTTCCCATGTTCCGCACAAAAGCCTAAACCAAGGTTATGCCACCTTTATGCCGTATGCCGCACGGCCAGTACACAAGCTCCCGCCGTGCTTATCCCGGGGCCAGCCTAGATTCTCGGTTTTAGCACCGCCTCTACTGTTTCGACACCTCATCCGTGGTTTGCTTGCGCTCATCTCCTTGATTCACACCTGCCACAGTCCTATGCCATGACTTTTCCTCAACGCTCACCACCATGGATTTGACCACTGCAGCTTGAGGTGGTTTGAAGCCGGCTTGCCTCGGAATACGCAAAGCCTACTCCTGTAAGTCGGCTTCGAGGGGCTAAACCCCCATCTTCTGTGCAGCATCGTGGCGCACCCGGCTGTCCGAATTTTTCAATGGGTATGAGATTGACACCCTTGAGGTTCAATGATAGCAGAAAAGGCTATCTTTTCGTTCACTCGGCCTTACATCGTTTGAAAAGTCGAGCGCTCAAAAACATTCATACCAGTCATTCGTTTTTCACGGCCATATTCAACCTTCTTTTATTGACGGTAAAAGGAGAACGGATGGTGCAAGCTGAATACCTTAAGGAACTCCAGACTATAATTTTAGACATCCCGCTTCAAAGACCCCATGTCATGTCATTTGGGAGCATTGCAGAGGTAAATTTTGTTTTAGTCCGGTTGGTTAGTTCGTCCGGATTAATCGGCTATGGCGAAGCTGCCACCTTGCAGGGGCCGACATGGGGAGAAGAGAGCGCAGAGAGCATTAAAGTTACTATCGACAGATACATCACCCCTTTGCTCAAAAATAGTAATTTGCTCGAATATAAAGTGATCCTGAATAGAATTAATTCAAGGGTCAAGGGGAACTCATTTGCAAAAGCTGCGGTCGAATTCGCTCTTTTAGATTTCTTTGGAAAGTACTATCAACAACCTATTTACGCTTTATTAGGCGGCCGATTCAGAGATAAAGTTCCTCTAAGCTGGTCTTTGGCAAGCGGAAGTCTTAGTCAAGATCTTGCTGAGGCCAAACAAATGATGGCAAGAGGTATAAACATTTTCAAAGCGAAAGCAGGCGCAGATAAATTGGATGCCGACATTGAGCGGATCAAAACTATCCGAAATGAGCTTGGAGGTGGGATAAGTTTGCGTGTTGATGTTAATCAAGGTTGGGACGTCCCAAAAGCCACGAGGGCAATTTTTGAAATGGAAAAACTTGAATTAGATTTTTGCGAACAACCGCTACCCAAGTGGGACATTGAAGGCTTGAGGGAATTGCGGAAAAGGAGCCGCACGCCAATAATGGCCGATGAAAGCCTCAATGACATGACCAGTGGTCTGGAGCTAATCAAAAATAGGGCTGCCGATATTTTTTCGATCAAACTGACAAAGATGGGGGGCTTACTGGGAGCCTTGAGCTTTTATAACCTAATTCAAGCAGCGGGTCTGGGAACTTATATCGGCTGCATGATTGAAACCTGCATCGGGACGGCTGCGTATTTGCAATTCGCTGCAGCTGTCCCTTGCCTTGATTATGGCTGTGAACTCTTTGGACCGTTGCTCCTGACTGGAGACATCGGTGATCAGTCCATCAAGTATGAAAATGGCAACGTATTTATACCAGAAGGGCCGGGTTTAGGTGTTCATGTAGATGAAAGCCGAATTGAGAAATACATGCGAAAGGAAAACCCTTGCTAAAAGATGACCATATTCTTAGGACGTGAAAAACAAACCATGCTTCAACTTAGAAAGGAGAATTAAAATGAGAAAAAATACTAAGCTTCTGCCTCTTTTTTTAATTTTACTTTTGGGCATACCCGGCGGCAGCACACTTGCTGAACAAACCAACTTAACCTGGATGGCTGGCACGGTTGGAGGTGGCTGGTACACGATTGCAGCAGGAATCAGCACCGTGATTCAAGAAGCAGACCCAGAACTCATCATTAAAGTCCTTCCGGGTGGTGGAGCTCAAAACCCGACAGCCCTCAATGAAAAAAAAGTAGATATGGCTTTCGGGCTGCCTTTTTTGAACAAGGCTGCAGTCGATGGGCAGATCCCTTACGAAACAAAGCATTCGAGTTTGCGTCTGATTGCTTGTGGTTATATGATTCGTAACCACTTACATCTTTTCGCAGGTACTGACACACCTTATAAGACCATGGATGATGTTTTTGGAGGTTCATCCAAACCACGCATTGCCATGTCTCACCCTGGTGCTTCTGAGATCTATGTTCTCGAGCGGATTTTAGAGGTTTACAAGACGAACATTGACGGTCTTTCAGGTAAAGGCTACCACATTGCAAGGGGCAACTACGCCTACCAAGTTAGCCAGTTCAAAGACCGCAACATCGACCTTGTTTGGGCATGGTATGCTGCCCCCGCTGCTGCAGTAACTGAGGCAGCTGTTGGGCGGAGCTTAAGAATTATTCCTTTTTCTGAAAAGGTCATAAAACACTTGGATCAATATGGACTTGAACCCTGTGATATTCCGGCCGGAACATACCCGCAGGCGGAAAATGGCAAAGAGACGTTACAGGTGTGTTGCAACGGCAGTGCGATAATGGTTCACAAAGACATGCAAGATGCTGTCGCATACCGTTTAGCTAAAGCAATAAACGAAAATGTTGAGCGATTACACAAAGTCCATCCGAGCCTCACAGTGTATGAGCCAAAAAATGGACTGCTTGGATCACCCGGCGTACCCCCCCATCCAGGTGCATTAAAATACTATAAGGAAAAAGGCTGGGCCAATTAATAGTTTTAAAATCATCGAACCATCTTCATGAAAGCAGTCTCATTATTAATAAAAAAATTCGGTGGACTTATTTGAATGAGAGAACTTTCAGGCGGTTGGTATGCCTTCTCAGTTTTTTCAGCGGCCCTTTCGTGTTTGCTTCATTACTATTGGGCGGGTTTCGGAGGGCCTACGCCCAGGATTTTTCGTGGGTTGCATCTTTTGATGTTGGTTCCAATGGTATTTTTGCTATTCCCTGCCACAAAACGTTCGCCCAGCAGTCGTCCGAGCATTTTAGACATCATCGCCGCCGGGATCAGTTTAGCTGCCTGCGCTTACGTCATATTGAGTCACTACCGCTTAGATAAGCGTTTTTTTACAGTGAGCGCTGTTCGGTGGGAAGAGGCAGTATTGGGATGGGTGTTTGCCCTTCTTGCGATTGAAGCTGTTCGTCGTTCCATATCTCGTTGGTTCGCCTTAACCGTATCTGTTGTATTAACTTATTTGATGACCTGCCAGTTTTGGCCAGGAATGTTATATAGCCACGCTTTTTCCCTGGAACGTGCCGCCGAGATTTTGTATCTTAACCCGGATGATGGACTTTTTGGGTTTCTCACTGGGCTTTCCGTTGAGCTGCTCTTTGTTTACATTTTATTCGCAGGCGTAATGACACTCGCCGGTGCTGGTGACTTTCTCGTTAAAATGGCTGTGTGGTTAGCAGGTTGGGCTTCAGGAGGTGCAGGTAAAGTGGCGGTTATATCATCTGCACTTTATGGAACAGTTTCAGGCTCGACTGTTGCCAACGTTTACGCAACAGGTTCTTTCACAATTCCGTTGATGAAGAAGTGTGGATATAGCCCAAAGGAATCGGCAGCGGTTGAGTCGGTCGCCGGTGTAGGCGGGCAGATCATGCCTCCAATTATGGGAGCAGGCGCCTTTATTATGGCTGAGATTACTGGAGTCCCTTACCTCACGATTATCAAAGTTGCTGCGATTCCAGCGATCCTTTATTACTTGGGAATTTTATCAATGGTTCATTTTATTGCTAAACGCCGTGGTATAATTCCCCTTACAAAAGAACAAAGACCAAACAGTCGTGAGGTCATTCGCAAAGCGTACTTTATTTTGCCTTTCATATCAATTATTGGTTTTATGGCCTATGGCTACTCACCCTCTAAATCTGCTTTTCACACCATTTGGATAACTCTCTTGTTAAGCTTTTTGGACCGGAGGACATGGATCACTCCAAAAAAACTTCTAAAAACCGTTATGGAGACAATGGTTAACGGTGCACTAATTGCAGCAGTTCTTGCGTGTGCAGGGATGACCGTCGCTGTTATTACTCAAACCGGCATTGCCATGTCTTTCAGCACAATGATCGTTAGGGCTTCAGGCGACTCTCTTTTATTTTGTTTGCTTTTGGTATTTACAATTGTGAGCGTCCTTGGGACTGGAATACCAACCACCGCCTCTTATATTATCGCCGCCAGCGTTGGGGCGGTTGCATTGAGTAAGTTTGGTATTCCTGCATTGTCCGCGCACCTGTTTGTCTTCTACTATGCAGTGTTGTCCGACATCACCCCACCCGATGCCGTTACAGCCTTTGCAGCCGCTAATTTGGCACAATCAGAGCCAATGTCGACAGGAATCGAGGCATTTTTGCTCGGTATAGCTGGGTTTTTAGTGCCGTTCGCTTTTGTGTATCAACCTGCCCTATTACTGACAGGGAGCTGGCTTGAGATTCTTATAGCCGTTGCGGTTACATCTTTGGGCGTAATAACGCTTGCTGCTGTCAAGGTAGGATATTTAGCGGGTATTCTGAACATCCCCTCACGGTTTATCCTATTAATCGCTTCAATCTTGATGGTTTTCCCTTCGAAGAATTTAGAAATAGTCGGTATTTTGGCAATATTTTCTATTGGTTTTCTGTCTTGGAAAAATTCAAAAATGTTAAAATGAAAGGATCATTACCTTCTGTTGCATAAAGACATGGATTCCAAAAGATCAAAAATATCGATTCAGAGAATTGCAGATTAGTTCAGACGCTGGTGGGTTCTGGGGGCAACAGGCTACTGTGATTCGCTGAAACAATCTCAGAAATGGCCGTTCGGTGATTTGTCGGATGATCTGTCATCTATCCAACAAACTAAAATCATAACAGATTAACTTCGTATATTCTATTTTTACCACCGTCAATCAGTTCTTGTCAAATCCGATCTGGAGAATTTGGACTACCCTCGCCGGGGGTACTGCCTGTCAACCTCACGGTTTCAGAAAACTGATATGATTCCCTTCGCTGTCAGTACCACCTAAAGGGGATGATCATTTTTGGTTGGATATATCCTGAAGGCGCAATCTATCATGGCTCGCTGGGGTAAGGATCATATCCACACTTTTCAGGAGAAAGATTTGTTTGGGATTACCTGACCAACAGATTCGTGAATTTGAGCGGTTCACGCCCAGGGAGGCTTCACTGCTTTCCCGAAACTGTCAAACTTCGGGAGTCGCCCGGCAGAGCCGGGGGTTTATCTAAATGAAATTACAAATTTGGGCTCAATGATCTTATCGCCCTCCAATTTCTCATTCCCATTTCCATCAGTGAACAAAAAGTTGCCCTTCTTAATCTCCATGACAGTGATGTTTGCAGTTAAACGAGATTGGAGCCTACCCCGGGCATGGGGGTTAGTGGGGAGGCTAATATATTACCTCACGTTTCTCGGCTACAACTTTTTCACCACGTACTTTATTAACGCTCTCATTCAAGTCCCTTAAATAGTCATCAATCATAACCTCATGTACCGGCATCAACATGTGTTTGAGAGCTGGTGGCTCTAAGTTGCGAGCAGCAAACCATCCTTTTGTGGCCATGTTATCGCCTACTGCATGAATATCAATTATATCTGAACCAAAACCAATAATACTTAGATCCGGGTCACCCCAAATTTTTAGACCAGGTATTGCATTGATACCGAAGATTAATGCCTTTCGTATGTTCATTATTTTATTTGCTATCTCTAGATATCCAGATTCACCTAAATACTTCATCACAGCCCATGCTGCGGCGACTGAGCCACTTGGGCGCGTGCCTTGGAATGTCTGAGTTTTATACACCCCACCCGGCCACTCATCGAAAGTAAAGCTTTGGTATTTTTGATAGTCTTCGTTTCGATATAAAATTGTAGAGGCTGGTTTTGGGGTGAATCCATACTTGTGGAGATCAGCGGAAATCGATGTTACAGCTGGAATGGAAAAATCAAAATCAGGAACTGGATACCCAAGCTTCTTAACGAATGGTGCCAAGCATCCGCCCACGCATGCGTCAACATGGAACCAAATGTTTCTTTTTGAAGCCAATTTAGCTATTTCATCTATGGGATCGATGACCCCATGAGGGTAGGACGGAGCCGAACCAGCAATCATGATAGTATTGTCGTTAATGGCCACTTCCATCGCTGATATATCCGCGCGAAAATTAGATGATTCTCTTACCCGTTTCACTTTTATGCATAAATAGTGTGCCGCCTTATTGAAGGCAGGGTGTGCGGTTCTTGGCAAAACCAATTCCGGGGCAGTGACCTCTGGACGAATTTTTCTTGCCCAATCACGTGCCGTTTTGACTGCCATAAATATACTTTCGGTACCGCCAGAGGTCATATTACCAACAACTCCGGAATCACCATTAAGAATTTGGGCTACCATACGGATGACTTCGGATTCAATCTTGGCGACACTAGGAAAAGCCTTGTGGCCAAGAGAATTTTCTGTAAAAAACATCATGTATGATTTTTTAGCTATTTCCGATATATCATCGTCTGCATAAAAGGCATATAATGGCACCCGACCACGCTTCCAATCGACGTCGTCCTTGCGATAAGAATTTAATGTCTTTTCTATTTCCTCCCAGTTCATTCCCTTTTCGTGAAAAAGTCTCTCCATCGATTTCCTCCTCAATCTGTAATCTATGTTGCTATATCTATTGGTATAATAGCTATGACATCTTTTATGTTTCTTTGCCGCTCCAGTGAACCACCCGTTTTTCAATCATCCGAGCAATTTGTTCTAACCCGTAACCCAAAATTGCTAAGATTAAAACCCCTACAAGTACAACGTCTGTGAGCAAAAAGTCAGCTGCATTTAGAGACATCCATGCAATTCCGTTGCTTGTGGCAATCATCTCAGCCGCAACTAGCATTGTGACCCCAACGCCTAAGCTCACACGAATACTGGTGAAGATTCCAGGCAAGCTAGCTGGCAATATGACTCGGGTAAAAAGGATGCGCTTGTTGGCGCCTAGAGACTGTGCGGCCTGAATCTTACTTATACTCACGCTTTTCACTGCTTGCATAGATGCGATCGACATCATCGGGAATAGAGTAAGAACAATAATAACGACCTTGGGCAACTCTCCAATTCCAAACCATATTATCAGCAGTGGCAGTACTGCCAATTTTGGAATCGGTCTCGTAATCTCAATTGGTGGATCGAGCAAGGCCCGTATTGCTTCACTCATGCCCATCATTAAACCTACCGCCGATCCAACCACAACGCAAAAAATGAAAGCGACACTGAAACGAAACAGACTAAATAAGAAGTGTTGGTAGAGCTTTGTCCCCTGGTATCCTTCATTTAAAAGCCTGAAGAAAGTTTTTATAACAGCAAAAGGAGAGGGCAGAAAAAGTGGATCTGCAATCGGTTTCCAAAGGCCTGAACCTGAAAGCCCGATCCATATAAGTAATATAGCTGCGAATGATAGAAGAGAAAGCCCTTGGCGCCGCGTGTGACCGCTCAGCCAGGATTTGTCTGGAATTTGCGTTAACAATTTTTCTAGTGCTGTTAGATCATTATTGTTCATTTGTCTAATCTTTCTGAGTTTCAGAGATGATCGCTTCTTCACGAAGCAGTTCGAATATTTTCCGCTTCGCTTGTGTGAATTCCAAACTGGTAGTTACTAAATGATCTTTTGCATTGGAAAATCCGGTTATAAAACTAGATTTAACACGGCCAGGTCGTGCTGTCATAACCAATACATGAGTAGAAAGAAATAGTGCTTCTTCAATGCTATGCGTAATCCACAGAATGGTTTTGTGTGTTTTCTCCCAAATTCGCTTTATTTCCTCCTGAAGCAACTCACGCGTTTGTTGGTCGAGGGCGGCAAATGGTTCATCCATAAGAAGAAGTTCGGGGTCGTTGGCAAGGGCTCTCGCGATTCCGACGCGTTGTTGCATGCCTCCCGATAGCTCATACGGGTATCGATTTTCGAACCCATCAAGACCTACCAAATCAATATAATGTTTTGCAATATCACGTAACTCATGTCTTGGTTTTCCGCAACTCATAGGCCCAAAGGCGATATTATTGAGGACAGTCATCCATGTAAATAAAGCGCCCTGCTGGAAAACAACACCTCGTTCGGCGTTAGGTCCGGATATAGGTTTGTTATCCATGAATACTGCACCCTCAGACGGTTTTTCAAAGCCGGCTAGAATTTTAAGAAGAGTACTTTTGCCGCACCCGGAAGGGCCAACAATACTAAGAAAATCGTTTTTTTGTATAACTAAATCGACGTGTTCGAGAGCCGAAATTTCGGCCTCACCCTCACCGAATCTCTTGGAGACTGATTGGACGCGTACTTTGGCATTTTCACGGCGTTCGCTTGAATAAAGATCAATTGGTTCAATTATCATTATTGGCGCCCCGAATTAACATAGAAGGGCCAGTAGCATTTCGTGCCACTGGCCCCAACAAGTTAGATCATTTTGGCGAGGAATGAGGCATCAACTGCCGGTTCGAAACTTTCAGGCATTCTGGGCAACTGACCAGCATTCTTCAGAAACTCTGCTTGACTTCTTAGAGTTTTCAGGAGTCCAGTATCCTTATCCCCGGGTAGTCCCATCCATTTTTTCGTAGCCATTTCCTTAGGGGTTAAAGGGTGAAAGGCTTTCACAACTGCCATAGCGAGTTCTGGTGTAATGCCAACGTACTTGCTTGTTACGCTAACGACCTCTTCGGGGCTTTCTGTATAGAGTTTACAGATTCTATCGTACTCTTTTAAATAGGCAAGGACGAGATCTGGATGGTTTGCACTGAATTCGTCTCTACAAACAATACCGTCAAAAGCCAGTACGCCATATTTCTGAAGGTCAGCTGTAGTCATCATGATTTCGCCACCGTCATCTATGAGGTGGTTCAGGATTGGTATCCAAATAAAAGCGACATCTATGTCTTTCCTCTTCCATGCAGCTACTATAGCATCTGGTTTCATATCGATTATTTTTACATCAGCGTTTGTCATATGAACAGTTTCGAGCGCAGCAAGCATAGCGTAGTGAACCGAAGTGTTGAACGGAAGGGCGATGTTCCGTCCCCGCAGGTCCTCCAGTTTGTTTATCCCCTTCCCCTTACGCACACATAGGCATTCGCTGTCAGTAATATATTTCTGGATATAAACTATTTTCAATTTTACACCATTGGCATAACCGACGACAATTGGCATTGAGCCAGCGTTGCATAGATCCAGGCTACCACCGGCAATTGTAGTTACTACTTGTGCACCCGAGTTTACGGTAACGTATGTAACTTCCACATTTGCACCCAAAGCCTTTTGAAAGGAGTCTGTTGCTTTACCGAATTGTTGCGGATTGGCCGATGCTCCGAAACCACCTAACACTGCCTTGACTGGTGCAGCCCAAAGTGGCCTTGCAGGCATCAGCATACCCCCTGCAATCGTGGCAATAGCCATGTTCCTTGTGATGGATAGGAATTGCCTTCTTGATAGTTCAGGAAAAAAACTGTCGTTTTTCATTTTTATTCCCTCCTTCGGTAAGTAAGAAAATAATACCCGCCCTATTTGAGTTCGTAAACGTGTTAATCAGGGCGAGTCCGAGCCGCTGTCCATGGTGAAAATATTTTTTACCCCGTAAAAAATTGGAAGGCAACTACAATCACCTTTAAAATATACCTTTGGCCGTATTGAAATAGCAAGCGAAATAAATCACCCTGCAGCAAGCTGCGAGGTATTCCCTCTTTAGGGATTTTATCGAAGAAAACTTCGTGGAATACAACCCGAAGAAATTTAAATGCGGTGTAAATATAATATCGTAAGTGGCCTTACTCTGTGATATGTCCGATATACTGGTTTAGCATCCACTTCAACCTAATGTTGTGCGCTAATTTGCAATAAATAGTTAAAACAAGAGGATTTGTATGTCCCCGCGCCGCAGATCACTTGGCTTTGGTTCAACAATGATCTGCATTCCTGGCACAGAAGCCATGAGGATTTTCTCTACGTCCGATAACTTCTCTTTTCCTTGGGGCGTATATATCACCCATGCTTGGTTTGGCTTGAACTGCTTAATCGCTTCCTTTAAATCAGTGGGAGTAGCTGACGACCTGAACCCAGCAGCCAACAAAACGTCGGCGAGAGCGGAACCTTTAACTTGCTGCTCAGACTTATAAAAGACGAGAACGGAGTAATTTGAGTTCTGCGCAAAAATTTGCCTTCGCGTTTCACGTTCATAAGCAACTTCTGGAGAGATTTTCGCAGATGGATTCACGCTCTTTAGTGCTGAAATGTCCTGCGTTAACTCACCAATTTTAAGGCGTAGCTGCTCGACCTTCGCGTTGAAATCAGCCGCTTTTGCACCTAAGTCTTGCGTATAACGAGCAGTGACTTTTCCCTCTGGGTCTACAGAGAACTCAAACGATGTCCAAACGGATAAGCCCAACAACATTGAGCCAAACGCGACTAGAACTGTACCGCCAAGGCCAAATACA
The DNA here is from genome assembly GCA_030834695.1 of Desulfobacterales bacterium. GTDB lineage: Bacteria > Desulfobacterota > Desulfobacteria > Desulfobacterales > SpSt-501 > SpSt-501. Next base: position 18,709 of record JAUQXK010000038.1, on the reverse strand, counting down.
CGGTGCTTGACGAAGATGTAGATTGAGCTTAAAATAAGCACTGTTCCAAGAAGAAGGCCAACAACGTAAGCGAGTGGCACTATAGGAATAGAACTTATCGTCATCGGCTAAACCTCCTTCGAAGCGCCAAACAATGATTATAGGGTGGTTATCTATTGCCGGGTCTGCGAGATTGTCATCACTGCTGCTATCGGAGCGAGTGTAATTTCTGAAACCTAACACGGCGGTTCAGCGGCGGCGCATGCTCCATATTACATTTTTTGTGTTTAATTCCACGCAAGGCAGCTAAACCAAATCAAGAAAAGATATCACTTTTTGTTTTTATATTGGGACGGCGATATATTGCAACACCTCTTTATCGGATCATGTACCAAAAGGTCAATGGGTACAAAATTTCAAACATCAGCATTGGGAAGTATCACCGATTTTGCACTTTGGTGAATTGTCGGATGATCTTTCAGTTATCCAACAACGCAAAATCATTACAGATTTATTCCGCATATCTTATTTTTAACTCGGATGGGCTGTTGGTGTCAAATCCAAACCGAACCCCATTGGAATGGCGAGGCCCGTGGTACCGCCTCTCAACCTCACGTTTTCAGAAGTCTGATAGGGTGCCTTTCGTTGTCAGTATGGCAGATTACTTAGAAAGTTTACGGTGATATTCTCAATGATAGGGATGCACTCCTTCGGTAGGGCCACCGGTTAAGGATGCCTTATCGAAGGAGCTTTCAATCCGACTTATTACACGCATTCATCCACGACGATTTGTCTGAATTCGTCAAAACTGCTCAACAATTCTCTCATCTCCTCGGGCACTTCGTCCTTCCAGAATGAATCCACAACTAATGAGATTGACACAGTCACTCGGTACTTGTCCTGAAGGTGTGCGTTGAGGGTTGAAAGGGTCTCCTTACCAGGCACGATTAATAAGCGTTTCTCCGCGTTAGTCCACACGGCATCGAATTCTGCAAGCAGCTGCTCCTCGATTGTAGAGTCATCTCGCCTGTTCCGACAAGATCGCTCGAACTGGCGCCGTCGAGCAAGATACCGTGCTTCGACACGGTGTCGCATTGATTCCGTAAGGGAGGATATGAGTTCGCCAATGTTATCGTCAAAGCAAGTAGCTGTCCCTGCCCGGCGGTTTCTCTCAGCTATGCGTCGGTCAATAGCGCGCCTCAGCGGTTGAGCAACGAGGAGGAAATTTTCAAGCTCCTTGCGCGAATGGATGTGTGCCGACCAGCAGCTTTCTCGAAGCATAGCAAGTTCAGTCTTGCACTCATCCTCCGACCTATAGTCCCGGTCGAAGACTGCCAATGTAATTACCTTTGCTCCGAGGGTGGTTTCCATCCCGTGAATAATATCGTGGACTTTTCCGGGATTGAAGCCTTGGACTGGTATCACCGCGAAGTCGGAACGATTAGCAACGCCGTCTAACCCGAGTTTTCGTGCAAATCGAGAGAAAACCTGGAAGTCTTTGCCTTCGACAAAGATAGCACGCCGGGTCTTCGCGAGCTGCGTCAGAATAGGGTAGCCGTGTTGGCCTGAAATCGGTCCCGGTAGATATAGTAGTACTTGAAGAACTGGATGAGGCTAAGGACCAAAGCGCGGTTGAAATGGCGCAGGAGCGCATGGCGCATTCCGAGTTCAAGGAAGTGCTCATGCTATCAAACCCAAGCCTACCGGACTTCGGAATTGACCGGGCGTTTCAGGAGACCGACCAGCGGTTCTGGTTGCTCAAGTGCGACGGCTGCGGCCGCTGGTGCAATCTGGTGGATGAGTTCCCCGGATGCCTGCACGAAAGAAAAGGGCGCACCTACCGGGCGTGTGTCGGTTGTAACCGAGAGTTGGACATTTCGAAAGGCCAGTGGGTTGCCAAGAAGCCGGGCGCGGACCGCAGAGGATACCAGCATTCACAGCTTCACAGCGCATATGTTGACCCGGCCGAGCTGTTGCGGAAGTTCAGGACCGCACGCACGCTATCAAACTTTTACAATCTGTGTCTAGGGCTTGCCTACGTTGAAGCCGAGAACCGGCTATCCGTTGAAGAAGTGCTCGCCCTGTGCGGCGATGCCGGTATCGCTTCGAGTTGCGGCGAAGTCTGTTGCATGGGCGTTGACCAGGGAAGTGATTTGCACGTCACCATTCTGAAACCGCATTACGACCGGGCCGGCGATGTTGTGCACTTAGGCGTTTATAAGGATTGGGAAGACCTTGACGGCCTGATGAAGCGCTTCACCGTGGGCCGGGCGGTGGTCGATGCCCTACCCGAGCAGCGCAACGCAAGGGCATTCGCTGAGAGGCACGCCGGCCGCGTGTTCCTGAATTTCTACAACGAGCACCAGAAGGGCGCACCGCAATGGAACGAAAAGAACTTGACGGTTCTGGTGAACCGCACGGAATCACTTGATGCCAGCGGTAAGCTGATTCAGGACCGAAACATTTTACTTCCGAAGGAGTGTGACGTGGTGCGCGAGTTCGCTAAACACCTGCACAACACGGCCAAAAAACTTGAGGAAGACGAAGAAACCGGCAGCAAGCGCTATGTCTATGTGAAGCTTGGCGCGGACCATTTCCGGCATTCATTTAATTATGCGGCCATGGCATTGGAAAAGGCCGGCCAAGGATTCTTTGAAGGTATTCCGTTTGAAACCCTCTGACAAAAAAAGGAGTAATTAACATGCAAGAAGAAAATTTCGAAGTAAAGAGAGTCCGGCGACCAGAGGACCCGAAGGCCGACTATCCCAGACTGTTTGAATTTGCGAAAAATGGCGTTAAGGCAATGAACCGGGAAGAAAAGATTTTAATCTACCGCCCGCGGCTGTGTTTCGTGTTCCCGAAGGAAAAGCCCGGCTGTGTGGTGCTGGCCGCTGAGTTCTGCAAGATTCCGCCGAGCAACGCCCCGCGCAAATTATTCCTTATCGAGTTTGCTTTGTTCACGGACGGCATGGAGCTTTTGCGCCAGGTTCAGGCACAGGCGGTGAAGTATGATGTGGAAGACATCTACGCACGCGTTACGCCGGTTGAAGACGATACGATCCGAGCATTCAACTCAAGCCGGCATGTGCAGGAACGCTTGTCCATCAACCGCCCGCCATACACAGACAAAGAAGGCCACATTGCAGCTCACGCCAGCATTCTCAAAGACCTGATGAGAAGTAAACGGGTGATTTATCGTGAGGGCGCCGGTTTCGAGAAATTGCTCGACGGCCTGCCCAAGATGGCCCCCGATCTTTCCGACGAAGATTTCCCGGCAGAAGCTGCTGTGCTCTATCTGCTGGTTGCGCTATACGGCTGGCCTACTGATGAACCCGGGTACCAGGAGAAACCGCGAGAATGGAGTCCGTGGGACATTTTAAACAACGAGGGCCACTATAAAAACAGCAAGTGGAGTCCCGATAGATTCATGGATAAATTCATGGGGGAAGGCGGATATGACCCCTGGAAGATTCTGAAAGATGATGATTAATTCCACAACCGGCCTGCATTGACGCGGGCCGCATCAAAAGGAGAAGTAAGCAATGGCAGAAAACACAACGGTAGAAGTTAATTATTCACACATGGGCGAAGACGGCAAGGCGTTTCAGGATCGAGACCACGACCACGCGGGGCTTGATATGAAGGCCATCGGGGCGGACATCGGAAAGTTTCACGGGTTTCTTGACCAACGCGATCTTGACATGCTTTCCACTGAAGTGGGCATCGGGCGCGAGCTGGGCAGCAGCAAGACCATGATTGAGGCTGTGCAACGGGCATCGAAGCAGGTTCAGACGAAGGTTGACGAATTGAAAAAGTCCGGCAACGTCATCACCGGGGACATGCGGCGACGGATTGAGAGCGAAGCACAAAGCATCTTGCGCCGGGAACTCATGCAAGCAAGAGCGGAATACATCAAGCGCAGCCGGATGAGCCTTCCCGGCTGGTAAAACCTGAACGCCGGGTGTGGCTGCGGCTGCATCCGGCTTACCAAGGAGTTTTGACATGCTCGAAGAAAAGAAAACCATCCTGGGCGCAAACCGCGAAGCGCTGGGCGTATGGAACGCACCGAGGGAGCTGCAACGACCGAAGCAGCAAAATGACGAACAGCAGCAGCCGGCCTTCCATGCTGAAACCTTCCCGACCCTTGGCCGTGAGGCGATCCGGCGGAAGCTTCCCGGCATCCTTCGAGGGCTGCTGTGGCTATTTCCGGCCGGCCGGAGATCGTTGAGTCTTGGGCTTGTAATGAGGGTATTTTTTAGGTTTGCTCGTCGAGTTGCTTGAGTGATTTGCCACCTTCAGTTTTCCATGCGATGAGTCCATTTGCGCTACCACCGTGTATGACAGCCGCCGCTGCTGAAGGACTGGAGAACTCGGTATCTTTTGTGAAGACCAAAAAACCTTCCCTCTCAATTAGTACCCCTTCGGCAATTAGTTGTTTGCGTTGAGCCAATACATATGGATACTTCTCCATAGATGGACGTTCTTCCAATACAGCTGTGGAGCCGCTAAACACCACAAAACCATTTGGGGTGCGCTGACCTCGTCCATCGGCCCCTTTCATACGGCAATGAAGCACACCTCCACGCTGGCCTGTTGTATCTGGTTGGGAAATCGGAGAGAGGATATCGGAACCGAGAACGGGAAGAAGCTGGCGAATGCGCGAGAGAAAGACCTCCATGTCTTCACGATCTGATTCGGGCAACTTTGAGCCGGACGACTGATTTTGTTCAAGCGTAAATCTATTGACCTTTGCCGCTTCAGCAAGAAGACGACTTTCAAGATATCTAACATGGGCCTTTGTTAAATTTTCGTCCTTGCTTACAAAGACGATAGCCGAAACCCAAAATTCCTTTGACTTATGTTGCTTCAACCGTTCGCGTATGACCTCGGCCTCGCCAATGTATGCACGAGGGGCATTGGTCGTCGGGTCACTACCTGTAAGTATGTATATTCCGGCTTTTTCAAGCTCCTCACGCGATAATAGTTCATCAAGTTCAGTACGAGGAGCGGCTACAGCCTTCCCAGTCCAATTTGAGATTTCGGCTGTTCGCAAACTCTTAGCGTCCCCCTTTGGGATGAAGAGCTTGATGGTGGCTGATGTCATAGTCCCTCCGAGGGTTTAACATCAAGGTTGTCTTGGAATCGCAATACCTCTTTCACTACTTGCGCAACTGTGTTTTTGTTAATTCCTCGCCTCTTACAATAATTCGTTTGCAGCCAATCAGCGAGATTCTTTGTTCCTTTGCTTGAATTGCACGCAACACAACATCGGGCTATATTCTCACGGGTGACGATACTTTCGTCGTTGATAATGTGTTCCCATGTTGCAAGAGTCTTTCGATGCCCAGGGAGAGGCGTCTGCTCGATCATCTGGATGCCACAATAGACGCAAACCTTATCTCGATCCCTCACTTCCTCTTCGAGCCAGTCAGGTATGCCCCAACGGTTCATGTGCTCTTCTGGTATCGGCCTAACGGATTTGAGGTAAGCGGCGCGTTTGCCACCCGCCCTCACCTTCGCCCATGATTCCCTATGGTCACGATAGGGCTAAATGCAAGCGTGACGGCCAGCTACAACGCCTGGTTAGCGATTCATTTCAACCACACACAAAATGGACTTACAAGTCGGGCCACAGCAACAACCGATCTGTACCTAGATTTCATTCGTTCTGGATGAGACGACATATCATTTTTCACTGCACACACCGTCGAACACCCAAGAATGAATTTGAGTGGCGTCCTCGAACCTGCTGCCTCTCCGTATGCCCAAAGGTCGATCGTCCCTGATGGAACCGTCTCCAGCCTGTCTAATACGAGTGCGGTGGCGGCTGTATCAAGTTTCCCGGTGACAGGGCCAATTCCGGAAGGCAGCGCCTTCCATGATCTCCTGTCTGGCGAAAACTGAGATGCGGCATCCTCTGTCGTGGTTGGGCGCACCCCCCCCTTGGACGCAGGTTCAATGAAGATTACGTAAGATGTATTCGTTTTGCAGATGTCCTGAACTTCTGGGGGACGTGCCTTTGGGGACCTCATCAACCAGTACGTCGTGCCAGTCCTATCTATATCCTGCATCTTTCTGCCGAAGATTATCTCGATGCCTTCATTTGCGTGAGCCCCCATGACGCTTATTACGCAAGAATGCGATTGAAGCGCTTCATCCATCAGCTTCATGTTTCTCTTCTTGTAGCTAACAAGTTATTCAATATTTTCCGATGAACTCCGTTAGATAGTGGGAATTTCAACGCTCTTGCATTCGAAACGGTTAAAAAACCGTGGGAATTGATAGTATCACAGATTTTGCATTTTGGTGATTTGCCGGATGATATCACCATCCGCTAAGAGACACAAATGAGTCTGAAACCATAGGCAAGCAACGGCCACCGGATGCTATAGGATTGCCGGGGCTAATCGAAAAGCAGATTCACAACGAAGGCGGCCACGGCGCCAACAACGATCATGGCACCGATTATTGCAGCAAGTGAAAAGTCGTGGAGTGGGATGGGTTTCTTCACCAAGTGGTGATCGGGCTGCGGGTTGATGGTTGCTGGGGAGCGGCGAATGGGTTAGAGATTAAAGCGTCAGTCACTAAGGCTTATGGGTTATGGTCAACGAGTTCGTCTCGTGAAAGGTTCCAATCGCCGCCCCCCCTTGTTCCATTATCGGCAGTCCGGAGAAAACTTTAGGACAAATAAAGCCGAGCGGTCGGGGAGAGCCGCTCGGTCGGAGAAAAGGAGGACAGGGTAAGGAAGGCAATATGGGCGTTATCGTGAAGGAACGCAGACCCGGCGAGTGGTGGATGTGAATAAGCTGTCACAAACAAATATTTTTTCATATACTGATTTCCTGGTGATATGATTACCACAGGCACAAGTAGTAATTTTCGAGAGGCTCTGGGCTCTGCGAGTTTATACATATGATGATAATCATTTGTAGAAAACTCTGATTCCAATAAGAAAAAATGCCTAATACAGATAGTTATTGATAGCTACTTTTTTCGTAGTTTTTCGCTTCCATAAAATTTTGTGATTTTTTCTACAACCGCAGCAATTATTAGAATAATGAAAGTCAGCCCTATAAGTAGCTCTATTGTTATCAATATTTTAGGCCATATGGTTTCTATAGCTGGATGGATATCACCATACCCGAGTGTAGTGATAGTAACTATGCTAAAATAAAATGAATCGAATCCAGATAGGTTGACATTAAAGGATCCACATGACATATTCTTGTAGAATGTTGCGAAAATTAGTACGATTTCCAAATAGTTAAGAAAAGCAAAAAGGAGAGAACGGAAAGAATCAATTAGATGACCTGTTTTATTTTGTTCGAAATTTTTGTTCGGATCTTTACTGAAAAAGAATGGATCGATAAAGATACTTCTAAATCTTTGATTTAAAATATCCCAGAGTCGATAAGAACCAAATATCCAAGCAAACCATTGAAGCGCAGCAAAGTTCCATTTTAATGGTACAGAAACTATTACGATCCATAAAATAAAAATTAAAAATATAAAAAAATCTAATTTGTTTGCTTGTTTTAAATCTTCATCTAACGTTGTATTGTTGTTCCGGAAACGATATATATAGTCTAAACCATTAATTGGTGATTTGATCGAAAGTAGGTCTCCATAGGTAAGCAAAAGAAAGGATAAACGCGTTACGAATGGCCTATCTTTGAAATAAGATTTATAGAGGCAATTAATCTGATTTATACAGTTTTTCAATTTTTCATTCATAATAAGGCATTTTTTTGAAAGTAAAAGCCTACAACCAAAAATTTAAATCTAACATTAAATAGATAGGCGATTTTCCGAAAAATTACAAAAATTAAAAATCAAAAACTGAAATATAATAAAACAAAAAAAATGCTGAAATGTCGCATGGTCTACCTAGAAATGCAACTTATAATGCGCTCCAAGATTATCACGTGCGACACCGTATCCGTGTAGCGACTGCCTATCTACTGAATAAACCGCCTCGATAATCGTATTTTTATTTCCAACCATAGTAGCTGCGCCGTATATCCTGTTGTTTTCCTCAAAAGAGAAGCCTATTGCTGTTGCCCAAGCATATCCAGATTGTGAAAATGAGTAGGGGCCAACTGATCCATATCCAGAACCAAAGGAACCTCCTAATCCGCTCGTTCTTCGCGCTATATCATCTCTTATCGAATTATACTCACCTATAAAAACTTCTCCTGTGATTTGATTCTTAGCTGTTATTTGCCCATGTACTTGCCGAGCGTCCTTTATAACTGCTTCTATCGTGACGCCCTTTTCCATATCATAGAGCCGAACTGATCTTGATATTGGAGAAGAAACACAAGATGAAAAAAGAAACAGAACTAAAAAAAGGGAAAAAACCGATCGTGTCTTCATTTTGGTCTCTCCGATCAAAAATTCAAAGGCTCTTCCGAAAAATTGGGTTCGCTGTGAACAACCATGATAACCTCACAGATATTTTTACAGGTAATCTCAATATCGCACTGTTTAAATCTTTTTTACAATCAGGTCAGGTGCACTTTCAAAAGAACCATTTTCAGTTTGAAATATGCCTTGGCCAAACGGAGAAATCAAATCGAGCCGAGGAACCGAAACGATATCAGAGAGTTGTCGCTTCGGTGATTAGTCGGATGTTATCACCATCCGCTAAGAGACACAAATGCGTTTGAAACTATAAGAGGGCAAGCTGCCAGGGAAAGGCCGTTTTCAGCCCATGCCACACCATTCGCCGGGCTGAGATCGTTGAATGTGGGGCTTGTGGCGAGGGCGCATTACTTTGCTTCAGGATCTTGAGGCGCTTTAGTCTTGACCTGTTTTACGCTTACGCTAGGGCTTGTGCTTGCACTTGGGCTTACACTTTCGCTTGGACTTGGACTTGCAGTAGAAGATAAAACTACTCGAATATCATCTAGTGCGCCTGATAGGCCTGGTGACTTTAATGAAACAGTTGCTGGAAGGGTATATTGAAAATCTGAAGAGAGCTGGGAAAAAAGGCCTCTCGGCCTATTAATTTCGCGCACAATTTCAAGTATTTCCGCAACCATATCTTCCGTTTGTCGTAGTGGAGCTTCACCTCCTTCATCTTGCGGCAACTCATCGAGCTTCTGCTTTAGGTCGGGCCATAATTTAGAAAAAAGCCGTTCCAAATTAATCTCAGGAACTTTTTTTTCCTTTTCAGGCATTGCGTTGTTTATTCCCTGCAGCAATTCAAACGTTTGATCCTGATCCGCTTTTTTGGCCTGGAATTGCACTAAGGGTCCAGGTGGTATCTGACCAGGCTCCAAATCAATGAGATAAGGGCAAACGAATGCATCATCGTTTATGGTTTTTGAAATTGCACCGGTTTCAAAATTAATCCAAGGTTCATTTAAGTTCATCTTTGTTAAACAAATAATTCCATACTTTGTTTCTCCGAGTTCTTTTGCAAGCGCTTTATTCCAACTAGCTCCGGCTGCAATATCTTTCCTGGACATCCAAGGAATTACGGACTGAATAACAAGAGGTAACCAATCTCGTAAGGCCTCCGCTGCGGCCTTGCTTTTATCACCAGACCAGCTAATAAAAACTTTCATCTCCCGCCCTCCATTTGTTATGCATTTCTAAAAACCTCAGAGCTTGCGCCCTCTCCCTACATTTTCCCAGATAAAGTTTGGCGTAAATAAAGGCCAAAAACAAGGGCAAACCAGGGCCGGAGGTGGGAAACTGGGTGGGAATCGACTTCGGCCGAAAAAAATCAAGGGCTTAGAAATTTATCTAAGCCCTTGTTTTTATTGGTGGCGTCCCCAACCGGATTTGAACCGGTGTTGCCGACGTGAAAGGCTCACAACATTTTTTTAATTTTGTAATTTTTTCAGATATATATAACCATTTCAAAATCTTACTGCGTGAATATTTGCGGTAATTTGCCAGGAAAAAATGGCAAAAACCAGGGAAAGTTTTTCGTTTTTCACGCAGTTTTTCACGCAGTGAGGGCGGCCCATTTTTGCCCCCTCCTGATCTTCCGGCTCCTCCCCTCCCCCTCCAAAATTCCCGCTTGACTTGCCTTATTGTGTATTGTATACTACACAATATGATTAACGCTCTTGGTAAATATATCCGTGAAAAACGAGAGGCGCTCAGGGAAACTGACCGCCGTTACACCTTGCGCAAGGTAGCTGGCCATATCGGCGTTGAACCGTCCTATCTCAGCAAAATCGAGCGCGGGGAGACCAGCGCCTATTTGACCGAGGAAAAAATCCGACTGCTGGCGGAGTATCTGAATGAGGACCCTGACGTGCTGCTGGGGCTGAGCGGCAAGATATCCCAGGACGTTCAGGAGATCATCAGGAGGCGCCCCCAGCTGTTCGCCCAGCTCATTCGGGATTTAAAGCGTATGCCCGATCACGCCATATTGAAGATCGTTCGGGAAGTTCGAGACGGCAACTGGTGAAACAAGGAGACTGGTTATCTTTTTCATCCCTTTATTTATGGTGCCGTGGGGCAGAGTCGACCGCGACATATTGTGCCCTCAGTTAACCAAATTAATTCACTTAGCGTTCAGCTGGTACCGATTTGATGCTTTTGAGGCAAAATGTATACTAATTGTGGATCAAATCAAGAGAGCCTGCCGGCAAGAGGCTGAATCTCTTGTTGCTAAACCCTTATTTCGTTTTCTTGGAACCCGGCCAGTCTGCCTATAATCTCCTCAAGACCCCAAATTGGGTCAAGCCATACCGCATGGTATCCGAGATCTGTTGAAAGACCGGAGAACTCATTAATATCATCCTCTGGACAAAGACCAATGAAACGATTGGTCAGTTGGAAGTTTCCCCCACAGCGCCACTCTCTCTCCCACCAAAACTCCTTTCGGTAGTTACCCTCTGGATGAGTGCCCATCTGCTCGATGAAAGGAGTGATTTTGGCAAGGTCTGAGGCAGCAAAATTCCCGGCAGCAATGGCAGTCTCCACAAGTCTGTTTAGCGGGACTGTAAGCCAGTCATGCCCCGGCGTTATGTCGATGTACCAGATCGGGTTGGCGCCGGACTGCCTAGAGACTTTCTTCGTGAATGCCAGACCATATTTCGAAAACTCGAATTGTCGGTTTTCAATAGGCTGCACCAATAGATGAAGATGTTCCAGCGGTGTTTCGGTGAAACAGACGACCTTCTGTGATTCTCGTCCCTCTGCATCGTCACCAATCCTACTCAGGGCCTGTCCATACGGCGTTCGGGCCTCGATTCTCCCGGAAGCCAAGATACTCACCAATCGATCATGGCCGGTCTCGCCATCACCTGAACGGGTAAGATGCACTACGAAAGTACTAAGATCTGTTCTGCGCGAAAGTAACTGCCGTATGTCCATTGCTGTCCGCCTATCGGGGAAATGCCCATTGCCAGTTCCTTATGCTCCTCCTCCCTCTTTCACTTCGGTACTGAGGCGTAGGTGACACCGAATCGTTTGGGTGTATTGCTAAAGGTGGGCAACTTAATCGATATGGGGTTCTCGGCTTCTGGAACATTAAGACCTTTATTGAAAAACATGACCTCAGAGCCTGAATATCGATCTTGCGTGCTGTAGTTGATGCTGTAACGAATGCATCCGTGGTCCTTGTACAGTTTCAATATCTCCGGGGCGGCGTCGTAGGATACGATCCATGGTTGGACAATATGATTAGAAACGAGGTCAGCAATTATCGCATGGTCTCTTTTCCCATAATGGTTCTCGTATAGGTCTTGGCCTTTTTTGAAGTAAGGAGGGTCAAGATACACGAGGGTCTTTAGTGGCAATTCAGGCAGTATCGTTTCAATGAAGTGAACAGCATCAAGGTTGTAGATTCTGATCCGATTTGTATAACGGCCAATGCGTTGGACACGTCGGACCAAATCCTTTTTGTTGAAGCGAGCGTCAATCTTCCATGGCCCTGTTTGATCTTTTCCGCCTATGACTCCCCCCTTCAGGATGCCGGAGCGGTTGGTCCGATTAAGAAAGAAAGTACTAAACCCCACTTCGAGTGGCGAATAATCTGTGGGCTTCTGCTGTATGCCATGTTGTCGATACCACTCACTCATCGTCACTGGTGTGTCTTGAATTAATCGGCAAAATGCGTCTGTGTCTTCTAAGACAGATCGCCAGAAGGCCATCAATGTCAGGTTTAGATCGTTTACATGAACCCGTTGTACGTACTCTTCAAATAAAAGTGACCACGCAATACTTGCGCCGCCAGCGTATACTTCTACGTATTCCCCATCAAGCAGCGCATTTTGGGTAAGTATCAGCTTGACAAAGTTAGCGAGGGCGCCCTTGCCTCCGGGATATCTAAGGGGGCTGGAAAAACTATGGTTTGGTGGATAGGCCATCGTCTCTGTTCTCTATATGGCCCAGAGACCTTGTACGAACGGTTGAATGCTGTCCCAATTTGCCTTCAAATCAGTCGCTGTTGGGCTGTAATCTTTGTTGTGAACGTAGGCGTTTAAGCTATCGACTGACAATACATGCTCCCGATTTGCAATAAGCGAGCGTATCCCTCGAAGTTGATCCTTGCTACAAATTCCGTTGTCGGCCATATGCTTGGTGATGAAAGCAATTTTTTCACGCAGCGTCATTTCTCTTGCCTTGGGAGCTGGCTTTCCAGCTTTGGCTTTAGGTTGAACCTCCAGCGGCAATTTATTACTTTGGGCATAGTGCCCTACGCTCATTTCCATGAAAACACGGAGCATTACTGAGCAGCAATTTACATAACTATCTACGCTAATCTTCTGAAGCTCGTGATAGATTCGGTTGAGGCGGGGATGAGTAATGGTCAGTTTAAAAGCGCGAGGTATCAGCGTCTTTCGATCAGGATTGATTCGTCTGCTTGATCCAGGCTTAATACCACATGCCCCTGCTGAACCGCCTTTGTTGGTTGCAGATTGGAGCGCCGGAAGCGGCATGGCAGCAACCCGCTGAGCGTATGTTACACGTTGATCTTTAGAATCAAGGTCCGAAACTTTGATCCGCTTATTAGCGATTTCGCCTATTACAATGGCTAAGCGCCCTAAAGCCTCTTCTTCAAGCCCGACGATGACGAGCTGATTCTTTTTTACATCAACGCCAAGAGCTTTACGAGCTTCCGGTGTGCCCAATAAACGTTCGACGTTTGTAATATAGATCTTCTGCAAATTCTTCTTCGTCTCTTCATCGAGATAGTCGCTTTTTTCCACCAGCTCAATGGCTTGAAGTGCAGGCGAAGACCCCCGGAATCGCTGACGTGCGCGGCCATCCCAAGTGACAATCCCTACCCCTTCATTTTCACCAGTGTGTTTCAGCTGAATCCAATGATTTGCGTCTTCACGCGCAAGCACAGCGCAATTGATTTCGGTCGGAAGATTCCCTTGAGCGTCCCTGTGTAAGGCTCTAAATCGCTCGTTGAGTCTCTTCGGCAATCCGATAGATGCCAATAGCTGTGGAGAAGCAATCAGCTTGAGAGCCGCAATGCGCCGGTTCCCTTCAAGGACGACATACATGTCTTTTTGATCGGCGGGAGCAACAAGGGGTAATTCACTCGGGTTGAGCCCCTTTTCCACTATATCATCAGCAAGGTTGGCAAGCTTTTGGCCTTGACCGTGGGCGATGGTAGCAAGGGCGTCTCGCTGACTTGGCTGTGGAAGGTACCGTGGGTTGAAAATGTCAACAATCAAGTTCTCCAATGCGATCGGCTTAATCGTCTGTTCTGTCATATATTGTGCTCCATCATCTGTGCATTCTAAAGGGCTCCCAAAACCGGAGAAAACAGTAGACAATGGACTTTTGTAGTGGTCCCTAAACCTGGATTTTAAAGAGCAAATCAACTTTTGATGATAGCAGTAGTCTCTTTTTTAGTCAATCGGTCAGTTTCTTCATGTTATTTGACAGACTGGCTGAAAATTGACGCTAAATTCTGAAACGCCTTCCCGACCCTCGCAAGTCGTCCTTCCCCCCATGGCCGGATACCATCCTCGCCTCTTTCGCTTCTTTTTAACGCAAAATTTCCCGAACCCGCTGATGAGGACATCCTCTCCGGAATCGGGGTTTGATTTGATGAGCTCGATGAGAATTTCAACCAGATCAGCTGTCTGATTTCGCTGATATCCGGCATTCTCTGGCCGCTGTACAGCTTGTATGTTATCTATCAACTGCGCATCGGTTAGTTGTATATCAACATTTCTAAAGCCGGTTTGTTCCAATAGTTCTGGCTGATATTGGCCTGACATGTGCTTATTAATTCCCGGGTCTATGCGATAGGCGGTGTTTGAAATGTTCACCTGCCCGGCAAAGCAGTCGACTACGGACTCAACTGCAGTGGTCTGATAGGGCTGGACTTTGAACTTCAGTTTCATGTCAAACCTTGCCGAATGAGCGCCATCCGTTCCACTCGCATCTGCAAGCTTTCGGCCGATCGAGCCGGATATGGCATCAAAGGCGTTAGCAAGTGCCCATAGAGCGCATCGAGGTCAAAAACTATCGGGAGGGGTTTCCGAGGCGTATCGCCAGACACCCAATCTCCATCAAAATATTCGCTGACGACCCACTTCGCGGAATCCACCTCACTCGGTCGCTTAAAGGAGGCAATGGGTTTTACCTTGCCGTCGAACCGAAGCTCAAAGATGATCGGAAAAGGAATTGCCTGATCAATGCAGCGTAATACCCCGGTCTTGAGTTCTCCATTTTTAAGGGCAACGCTGAAAACCTGAATTTCCGGTACAGAAGGTGTCCCTTTGATATTGATGGTTTCCGGCGCAAGCTTATATTGCCAAGCGATCTGCTCCACCTGCCTAATGAAAAGCTCTTTAATCGCCGAACTGGGGCTCTCATGCTCATAAATTTTGCTTTTCGGTAACACTCGACCAAAAGCGGCGTTTCTGGGGTATTCAAAAAGCGTTGTTGTCATCCTTCCTCCTGAATGACAAGAAAGGCGACGAGCTCAAAGTCGTCAAGACCTGAAATTGTGTTGAGCAGCGCTGTTGTTTTACCGCCCGAAAATAGGCTGTCAAGGTCCTTCTCCTCCTTCACGTCGATCATAGAGCGGATGGAGGCGCTGAGCAGGTCGGAATATGGTTTCATGTTGCGACCTTCATCCGTTTGTGAATTGAACAGACGGCAGACCTCAGTGATAGGTTCCAGTGGATATCGTAGTTGACCAGATAGTCACAATCCTGAAGGTTCTGGCCTTCGGAAATACAGTCGGTGCCGATGAGCAGATCAATCTCGCCGGGCTCATCTGGGAGCACCAACGCTTTTTCCTTGGCGATCGGTGAAAATAAAGTCAGCAGCGACTGAAAATCGTATCCTTTTTTCAGCGTAGACTTGGGAGCGTCCTTGCCGGTTACTTTGCCGGTATGCAGCCCTTTGGTTTTTAGAAGCTCTGCCAGGTTATTGTAGAGATAGTTGGCGGTATCCGCGAATGCAGTGAATAGGAGTATCTTTTTGTTGCCATCATTGATGGGGTTATCAATCTTATCCAAAATAAGCTTCTGGAGATGTTGCAGCTTGGCGTCGTCCTCGGCTTTAATTTTGTCCATCGAAGTCAGCAATGCATCAATAATTGCAAGGTCTCCGGACAGGTCGTTTTCCCACGAGGGCAGATCCATATCAGCGAGACTGATCTTTACCTTGCCGCCGATCTCATCCTCGCCAAGTATCGGCAGCTCGTCGTCCTCGGCCTCCAGAGTTTCAAGCCGCTCGGTCCAGTCTGTGACGGTTCCGCCACCCGACTGTCTGAATGCCTGGATTCGCGACAACATCTGGACATTATTTTCATGCAAGCTGCCGAGAGTCAGCCTGAATGCCTCGACGGAGCTCTCAAGACGCTTCAGCAGATTGGTGGTCAGGAACTCACTAAAAATGTTGTACAGCATCAAAAAATAAATTCGCTCTGGTGAATTCTCTTGATAAACCGATGCTATATGACCACAGATGACCGCCGTTACGTCCTCCAGCTTCTCCGGGTCATTCCAGATGTGTTCAAAGAGCTGAAGATAGGTGGTCGTGAAGGCGGGCTCGTCAAACCGATTGACAATATTTGAAACGGCATCGCCGCGCTGATATCCAAGATCCACTGCCGTGAATCCGTGTAGCGGCATATAGGCAATTTCCTGTTGCCCCTGCTGGACACAGGCAAACTGCTGCATCGGTGCTTTGGTCTTATTGGAACGGAAGGTTGCTTTTCGTTGCATCCATTCCGCGCATTCACGTGCTATAGCTCTTTGAGTGAGCTTGTTTCTGAGTTGTATCTCAAATTCTGAACCATAAAGGCTTCGCTCCCGGTCCATCTTTGGAATGAAAAATTCCCTGTGTTCCTTTTGGAGTTTGTCTGTCACTTCATTGGGGACAAAGGTGGGTGCTGTGAAGATGAACTCAAGCGACTCAACCTTCGAAAGCTCTGATTTGAGGGCCTCATATGCATAGATTGAAAAACATGAGGCAGCTATTTTCAGCTTATCTTTCGAATTCAGGGAGGCCTTTAGGTCATCGCCAAGTAACGCGTTGATATTGTCGATGATCTTCATTAACCAAGCCCCTTCTGCAGTCCGCTGGATTTGCTTGCATTTTTGAAAGTCTATCACGCACCGCTTAACACAACAAGATCCTTATGAAAAATCCGGGACCATTAGCAATAATATCGAGAGTGTTTAAGGATAGTTAGCTGGCCATAACGACATATGTGCTGAAATTTTTTTGAAAAACTAAATGAGAATGCCCCTCCCAGCTCGAAGGGGCACTTTCTTTTTCAATGGAGCATCCCCAACACCTCTCCCCCTACTCTCTGCAAGCGAAAACTACTCTCCGCCGGCAACCCCTCCATCGCCGCCGCCCTGGTATAAGTGTTGACCACATTGAACATGGTTTCGCCTGACTCTTGAGACCACCCCCACGCTACAGCGTCTTTTTCCCGCTCCCCAAGGGCAAACTGCCGATTAAAGCGCTCGATGGTGGCAAGAGGATCGGCAACAGGACTCTCCAGGGACAGCTTCAGGCGATCCTTATGCCTGTTTAACCCGGCTCCCACCTTCTCGAATACCTGGGGCAGCTCGGTAAGAATCTTTGTGCTGACATGTCTGTAGGAAGCGGAGATTTCAGTTTTGGAAACCATTCCGTTTGTGCAGATAATTCTTAAGCAAAACGCTGACACGGACAGAGAGGCCAGACCCACCTCCGAATTCGAGATGGAGATGCCTGGGGTCATCTTATCCCCATTGATTTTGAACTGCCTGCGACCGTCCGGTATCGACAATAGCATGAACTCGCCATCCAAGGAGCATTGGACTTTGGTATCAGGCGTGTATCCCATTTCATCCAGGCGAGCCAGGACCTCAAAGTTGTCGACCGGTTTGTATCTCGTCGTAAATATTGCCCTTATCTCCTCTTGCCCATCAAATCTGATAAACAGCTTTTCTCGTTTCTCGTGCTTGATCCAGTGGTTCATCTGCTCTGCCTGGAGCTCCTGGGGGCACTTCGCCAGATAGTTGTAGGGAATCCCCAAGCGCCATGCAATCGATCTCTGGGCAACAGGCCGAAGGGTGTGCTCATTATACCCTATTTTCATTCGTTCATGGGATAGGAAAGAAATCTCGTGAACGTCAACCAGGGCATCGTGGCAATCCTTGTTCAGGGCATCGACCCGGTCGGAAACCTCACCGAGCGTGGTCATATTCGTAGGCATAGAGTCCTCCTTTTCCGGGGATCATGGTTTGATCATAATGGATTGGCGTGACATATACGGTCACAGTTGATTGGAAATCTTTTCAGTGCTGATCTTGGCACTTAATGCTGGAAGTGGTCTGGTTATACGGCGGGGATCGGCAGCAGAAGATTCAAACCGGGCAGAATAGTTGGAATCCGTAACACTAAAGTCGGAATCTTCACGCTCCCTGTTCGATTTCCGGAATTTCCTCCCCGCCCTCATCGGCATGAACGGGTGGGCCATTCTCGTCACCTCCCTCCTCCTCCCCATCGGAAATCATCGGCGGCCCCAGATCAAATACTGCGATGGCCACCGGCATAGAAATTGTCGGATAGAATGCCTCGACCTCGGCAACGGCAAGATCACGACTGGTTCCAAGGGATGATTTCTCGCTGCGGGCACTGGTCAGCATAAGGATTCCGGCGTCGATCTGCTTTTTGTCGAATCCCACCTGGAGCCGGGCCAATCCGGTCAGCAGATATTCGAAGGATGCAAAACTACCCTCCAAAGCGATGCCCTTTTTGAATCCCTTGAATTGGTAACGGCGGCCGTCCAGTATGCTCAAGGAGCCGTTTTCCCTCCACCCCATTTCGGCGAGCGCCTGTCTCATCAGCTCCCCTCGTTGAATGGTCCCTTGAAGGGCATCATGGACGTATTCGAGCGTTGCCTTAACATCCCCGGCCAGTTTCTTTCTGCGAATAATCTTGTCGGAATCACGGAAATGAATCATTTCAAACGGCATAGGTAGCCTCCTTTCAATCTGGGAATTTCTGACAATCCCGTAAGCTGTAGAACCCTTTATGTGTGACGATCAGATGATCCAGGACTTTTATCCTTAAGAGTTCACCTGCCTCGATCAGTCTTTTGGTGATGCTGACATCCTCTTTGCTTGGTTTGAGATCGCCGGATGGATGGTTGTGACAGAGAATGACTGAAACAGCATTAGCCAGGATGGCACTCTTGAATATTTCCCTTGGCATCGCGGTGCATTCGGTAATGGAGCCGATGCTGACTGTCTCGACTCCAATCAAATCGTTATTCCCCGTAAGCATG
>JAUQXK010000037.1 GCA_030834695.1 Desulfobacterales bacterium | reverse complement strand
GCCGAAATGCTGTCGGTCCTGCTTTCCAAACACGGCGGGGTGAAGATCGGACACGGCGACAACCTGGAACAGCTCACCATGTTCTGCCGCCTCGGCTTCCTGCCGATCACCTACGGCATTCCGCCCTACGGGTTTTTCGAGCACCCGCCGGAGATCGGCTCGATCCCGCCGCATCGCACGGACTGCGGCGCGTTTCTGCTGGCGGAGAATATCGGCGCCCGCAGCCTGATCTACCTCAAGGATGAAAAGGGGCTCTACGATCGGGACCCCAAGAAAGTGCCCCCGACCAAACGCAAGAACCTCCGTTTCTTCAAACGCATTTCAGCCGCAGCCCTGCTGAAGAGGGACTTGGATGACCTCATCGTCGAAAGGCCTGTGTTGACGCTGCTCCAGCGCACCAAATGCCTCAAGGAGTTCCAGATCATTGACGCGCTGAATCATCCCGAGCACATTTGGGATGCGCTGGCGGGCAAGCACGTCGGAACCGTCATTCACCAGTAGCAGCGGTCATTTCTCGGACTCGCCGCCGCCCTTGCCTTTTCCGGCATCCAGCCAGACGATTGCCGCGCCGGTTTCTTGGGCGATCTGCTCAAGCTCCTTCTTGCGGAAGTGCTCCGCATAGATTTTGAGATCGCCGCCGCTCACCGCGACCACACGGAAGCGCGGCTTTTTTTCGCCTTTTTCAATCTTGCGTCGCTCACGCACAAAAATTTTAATCGCCATGGCAGACCTCCTGCGCTATAGTTGGCCATCCAGAAAAGCTTAACTAACATATATATCCTTGGAGGATATATGTCAACAAAAATATCCCGCCCGCGCAACCCGCACCGGACCGGCTCCGGAAAAGCGGAGCGCTACATCCAGCCCTCCATCCTCATGAGCCTGCGGCGCAAGCCCTCGTACGGCTACGAGATCATCCAAACCATCCAGGAGTTCGGTTTCGTGGAAGGCCAGGCGCCGCCCGGTATGATCTACCGCCACTTAAGAGATCTCGAATCAACCGGTCTGGTGGAGTCCTCATGGAAAACGGAGGACCGGGGGCCGGCCAAACGGGTCTATGAATTGACTCCGGAAGGCGAAGAAACGCTGGGATTATGGGCGGAATACATGGAACAGCAGGCGCAGAAGCTGGCGAGTTTCATCAAGGCCTATCGCAAGACCGCAAAACGCTGAGCCGATACCGAAGAGGGTTTCAGCGGTCGCCGACGGAATGACCGCCGTTCTTGCGGCCTCGTCGGCCGCCCATGGTTTCCCATACGCCGGGGACTTGTTGCACGACCGGCAGCACCGGCTGGCCGCCCAACAGGCGCGGCCGCACCCAGTTCCGGGTCCGCACGCGGTCGGCAGGCTTCGGGACGGGGGCATCCCGGTCCATGGCCATGATGCGGATGCCCTGCTCTTCCAACTCGTCCACCCGCAGCTCGGACGGCAGCCGGCGCAGGGACCCGAGCTCGATAAATCGCCCGTACCAGCCGGACGCCGTCAATCCCACGGCCGCCGCAGCCCCGATGATGCCGTCATTGGAGCCTCCATGACCGGACACATGAATGCCCGCGCTGGCTCGCAGGGCGTCTTCCTGAGTCACCACTCGGCGGGTGCACGACAGGCCGAACTCCATGAGGCCGGCCAATCCCGGAGAGCCCTCGGCGGCCAAGCAGAGACCCGGGTCGCTGCCGGCAGCGGCGTGCCGCTCGAGATGCTGCTCGGCCCGGCCGCGCAGCTCATGAATCAGGTCGCCGTTGCGGGACGCCTCAATAATGAGGCAGGCTGAGCTGTTGTGTGAAGTATAGGGGATCGCGGCGTCCACCAGCAGCTGCTGCCGCACCACCCCCCAAAGCCGGCAGCCGTCCGGCAGGTCGTCGGCAAACCAGCGCGCCACTTTTCCGGTTCCATACTCGCAATCCAGACTGTCGGTGTCATCAAAACCCAGATAGATTTTCATCGGCTAAAACCACCTTACGGAAGTGATATCATACAAGAGCTGCACCCGGCGTCCCGGATAAAGCCCATTTTCGCGGACCTCGCTTTCGGCCAAGGTTGTCGTAAAGGGCAAATTGGCGACCAGCACCGATCCGATGATGTCTCCGGAGGCCTTTTCCAGCGCCAAGCGGGTGATCACACCGGATAGGCTCACTTGATGATCCCGGTTCGGAATGGGCCGCTCGGCCGGAACAATGGCCGCATGGTCGATGACCGCCGCCGAAAGAGCCTCCGGCGGCTTTTGCACCAGGATGCGCTGCCCGTCGGCGAGCACTTTGCCCCACAGCCCGTTCGGGCCCGGCTCCCAGGGCCCGAAAATGATGTTTTCGCGGCCGGAGCCCATGAGCCGGCCCCGCACCAGATGAACGACCCGGTCGCACACGCCGTAAAGCCACTGCCAATCGTGGCTCGCGATGATCAGCGTCGTTCCCCACTCGCTCCGGGCTTTCAGCGCAGCGTCCTTGATGAGCTGGGCGCTCAACGCATCGATGCTGGCCGTGGGTTCGTCGAGCAGCAACACCTCGGGTTTCAGAATCAAGCGCGCGGCCAAAGCCACCCGTTGCGCCTCGCCGCCGGACAGCGCGTAGGAGGGCCGTTTGGCAAATTCAGCGGCGTCGAGCCCGACCCAGGACAGGGCCGTTTGGATGCGCAGCTCCAGCCGGTCGAGGTCCTTACGGATTTTCAGACCATAGGCGACGTTGTTCGACACGGTGCGCTTCATCAGAAAAGACTCCTGCGGCATCAGGCTTACCTTGTGGCGCACCTCCAGCGCGAATGGGGCCGCTGGCTTACCGTTGTAAGCGATTTCACCGGCGGTGGGTTTTTCGACAAACCCGACCAGCTTCAAAAAAGTGCTCTTTCCACTTCCGTTCGGTCCGATCACTCCGACGATCGAGCCGGCCGGAATATCGAGCCGGTCGATCCGCAAGACCGCCTGGCCGCGATACACATGAACGAGGTCTGTTATAAAGTAGAGAGGTTCGCCCACCTCAATACCTTTTGCGCAAGGTCGACACCGACACGTTGACGGCAAAAGCGATCAACAGGAGCACGAGGCCCAGCGCGATGCCCATGGCGAACTCGCCCTTGTTGGTTTCGAGTGCAATCGCCGTGGTGATCGTGCGGGTCTGCCACTTGATGTTGCCGCCCACCATCATGGCGATGCCGACTTCGGTCATAACGCGACCATAGGCCGTAAGAGCGGCGGCCAATATGGATAGCCGCGCCTCCCAGAGAGTGCTCAAAAAGAGCTGGTGGCGGCTGGCACCGAGGGAGATCAGGGTGACCCGCAGCTGGCGATCCATGCTCTCGACGGCTGTGGCACTCAAGGCGATCACGATCGGAAGCGCCAGGATGGTCAAGCCGACGGCGATGCCGGACAGGGTGAACAGAAGTCCCCACTCACCCAAGGGTCCCCGGTTGGTGAAAAAGGCGTAAACCACCAAACCGATAAAGACGGTGGGCAGGGAGAGGAGTGTGTCCACCACCACCCGCACCTGTTTCTTTAGCCTGAAATCGAAATATCCCAGGCAGAAACCGAGCGGCAAGCCCATCGCCAGCGTTGCCGCCAGAGAATAGGCGGACACGACCAGTGTGGCGCTGACGGCCGAAAAGGTCTCTGCGTCCCCGGCAAACAACAATTCGATCGCTCTCAAGAATCCTTGAACCAGGAAATCCATGTGAACGCGTGGTTGGGTGGTTAATGGTTATGGCCCGGCAGGTCCACACGCCATAAGCCGCAACGTGGGGTCGGCCCGGTGGGAGGCGCGCTCCTCACCGGGCGTTGCTCGTCAGTTCCACTTCATCATTTTGCATTTGCGGTGAACAGAGGCTTGCCTTCCAGCTTGAATTCCCGGATCAACTTCTGCCCTTGCGGACCGGCAATCCAGTCGCTGAATTTCGTGGCCAGATCCAGCTGCGCCTTGCTGCACTTGGCCGGATTCACGGCGATGACGCTGTACTGGTTGAACAGCAACTGG
>JAUQXK010000036.1 GCA_030834695.1 Desulfobacterales bacterium | reverse complement strand
GACCCCGACCACGCGGGATATTATGAGCCTGGTGCCAAAAGAGCTGCTTCTGCAGGCGATGACCGTTGCGTACCTGCTGATACTCTTGGGCTGGTGGGGCTTTGCCCTTTACGTTCACTGGCATCGGTCTAACTTCACCCTGCCTCACCAATAAGGCGCTCGTGCATTTGGGTATTTTACAGGCGGTTTTTCAGTTGAGCTGCAGGACTCTGGAATACACGGACAGGTCTTCCCGGCGCTGCCAGCCTGACCGTACCCAGAACAGTTCGCCGAAGAGGGGTTCGACTGGAAAACAAAGGCGTGGCACTTGCCGATGCCGACCCGCTGCAGAGCGGAGAGCGTAGCGTCGAGCAGGGCGCGGCCAACTCCGTTTCGCCTAGCTTCAGCCGCGACGGCGAGGTGGTGGATGTCGCCGCAGCGCCGCATCGATGTCGTCGGCGACGAGTTCTCGGATATCGAAACCGTTCATAAAACCCGGCGGGTCAAAAGGATGCCCGATACCGTGCAACTTTCTCCTCGTCCACGGCCACCCCCAAGCCGGGTCCCTTGGGCAGGGCGATGGCTCCGTCCTGCTCCGCGAGGGGCGTCACCACGACATCGTCCACATAGGCCGACTCCGCGCGAAGCTCGGCAGCGGAAACGATGTTGGGCGTTGCCGCGTAAAAGTGAACCGAAGCCGCAACACCCGGGTGGGTCTCGATGCAGCCTCCGACGTAGCATGGGATCCCGGCTGACGCGCAGATGGCGGCGATCTTCTGGGATCGGTCGATGCCCCCGCATTTGGTCACCTTGATGTTCACGACATCCGCGGCACCCGTGCGGATGACCCGCATGGCATCCTCCGGTGTGTGGACGCTCTCGTCCACGGCGACCGGCGTATCGAGACGTTGACAGAGGGCCTGGAGTCCCTCCAAATCCCAGTGCGGCAAGGGCTGCTCGATCCACTCGAGACCCACCTCCTCCATGCGCGAGAAGACCCACATGGCCGTGGCCCGATCGTAGCCCTGGTTTCCGTCTACGCGGATACGGATTCCATCCCCCACCGCTTTTCTCACCGCTTTCACCCGTTGGAGATCCTGCTGAGCGTTCAGGCCGATCTTCACCTTGATGACACGGTACCCCTTGCACGCGAGCTCTCCCGCCATCTCCTCGGCCCGCGACGGAGGGACGATGTCCACGACGCCGACAACCGGCACCCGGTCCACCCGCGCCCCGCCGACCACTGCGTGAATAGGGGCTGCCGCCGCCTGGGCAATTAAATCGTAGGTGGCCAAGTCTATCCCGGTCTTGGCCATGGTGTTGAACGGGATGGCCAGTTCCATCCGCTGATGGAGCGCGACCCGATCCCGAGGATCCAATCCCAGCACGGCAGGAATCAGGTGATCCGTGAGCACGTTGACCAGCGACTTTTGGTCGTATCCGTAAACGGAGTGAAAGGTGGTGGTTTCCCCCCATCCCACGCGCCCCTCATCGTCCGTCATGCGCACGAGCACATGGTTCGTATGGGTGAGAGTCCCCAACGCGATGGTGAAGGGCTTCTTGAGAGGGATTCGAATCGGAATGGCCTCGGCTCCAACAATCTGCATGCTGCATTCCTTCCCGGTGGATTATTGGAAACTCCGGTGGTCGTTTTCAAACGAACCCCCGCGCTCCGCGGGTTGAGCTATCGTCAGGCAGTCGTATCCAGAGTTTGCTCCCGTTGCCCCCCGGCCGCTCCCGGCCCCGCCAACAGCTGGGCGAGCAGATGAAACAAAATGACGGCTACGGCGAAGGGTACCGCCACGGTCACGAGAGCCGTTGGGATACCCAAGGCCTCCGTGGTCCGGTGCCAGGTCCGCATAAGAAACTTGTCGCTGTAATAGAGAATCGGTCCTAAAAACGACACCGTGACGGCTGCCCTCAGGAACATGGCCGCGCAAATCCATAGTCGATTTCCGCGGGCCGGCGGTTGTACCAAACAGGGATCCGCGCCGCCCTTGAAGGCAACGGTGGCGCCGAGCATGCCGCCCCATACCATGCAGTAGCGGGCCAGTTCCTCGGTCCACGCCGGCGGATTGCGGAGGATGTAACGGGTGACCACCTGAAAGAGGACGAGCATCAGCAGCCCGCCGAAAAATCCGGTGGCCGCCCACTGGCAGCCCACGTCCAGATAATGGCTGGCCCGAGAAAGGATTCTTCGCACCCCGGCACCCCTCAGCGATTGGCGTCCGATGCCTTGACGAACGTCTCGGCGACTTCTCGACCGACCACCTTTTCGTAGACCGTCCGGGCCGGCTTGGCGAACATCGCCCTCTGCTCGGGGGTGTTTCGGGTTACCTTGACACCGGCCTTCTCCAGGTCCTGCAAGCCTCTTTTCTCGATTTGGACCTGCCATTCCCGATTGGCTGCGGTGGCTTTCAGGACCGCCTCGTCCACGATCTTCCGATCCGTCGGCGAGAGCTTCTTGTACCATTCCTCAGAGCAGATGGCGATCCGCAGGGCCGCGGCGTACTGGATGTCCGAATAGTATTTGATCACTTCCGTGTGCTTGAACAACACCGGCACGACGGCGGAGTTGAGGTATCCATCGGCGATGCCCGTCTGGAGGGCGTTGTAAATCTCGGCCCAGGGCACAATGGTGGTGCTGGCTCCCCAGGCCTCGATGTACTGGACCTGGTTCTTGTCCATGGCGCGGATGCGGAGCCCCTTGAGATCCTCCGGCGTATTCACGGGCTTCTTGGTGTTGGCCAGACCGCTGAAGGCGCCGGTAGAAGCAAGGGCGAGCACCCGCACGCCCTTCTTGGTGGTGCCATCGTTCACCTTCTTGAAGAGATCGGTCTTCTGCACCACCCGATCCATGTGTTCCTGGGAATCGAACATGTACGGGAGATGAAAACCGAAGATGCTGGGCTCCAGCTGGGCGGCCTTGGCCAGGTCGGACATGCTCACCTCCAGAAGGCCCTGGGTGACCTGGTCCAGTTTTTCTTCCTCCGCACCCAAGGCATCCCGCGCGAACTCTTTGGCGTCCAAACCGTTGGCCTTCAGGTGGTCCCCAAAGGTCTTGGCCCAGACGTAGGTGCCGCTGTTCTCCATGTCCGGTGGAGAGTCGAGGGCGATCTTGATCACCGCCGCGTGGGATCCCTCCGCCAGGATAAAGACGGAGAGGATGGAAAGGATCGCGAAGACCGGCATAAGCGTTCGTTTCATAACAGTGAACCTCCTATGTGTTTTACGTTTTCCGTCAGAGAGGTCATGCCAGACCGAAGTATCGCGGAAGCACGAGCGAGATTTCGGGAATAAAGATCAGCACCAGGAGCACGATGCCCTCCACGGCCAGAAACGGGATCACGGCGCGGCAAAGGGACCAGTAGTCCTCTCCGGTGATGGCGGCGACCACGGCCAGTGATCCTCCTACGGGCGGGGTGGCCAGGCCCAGCGTCATGTTGAGGCAGAGAACGATCCCCAGATGAATCGGGTGGACGCCGCTGGTCACGCACGCCGGCCCCAGCAGGGGGACGAGCAGCGCCAGACACATGGGAGGCTCCATTATCGTTCCCGCGAGAAAAAAAACGAAGTTGACCACGAGCAGAAAACCCACCCGCGACAGCTCGAAGCGCTGCACGAGGGAGGCGAGGCTTTCAGGCCAACCCTCGAGCGCCCCGATCCACGCGGCGCACGCCGCCGCCGCCATGATCATGAAGATGCTGCCGCTCAGGACCGCGGTCCGACTGAGGCTTTGGATCACCATGGACAGGTTGACGCCCCCATAGAAGAGGCCGGCCGCGATGGAGGCGGTCACGGCCAGGGCCGCCGCCTCCGTGGGCGTAACCACCCCGATCACGATGCCTCCCAGGATGATCACCGGAAGCATCAGGGCCGGCGTGGCCCGCAGCAGGGTGGGGAAAAACGGCGGCACGACTTCGCCCCGGCCGCCCGGATGATGGTGACGTCGGGCGAAGATGTAGTTGCCGACCATCAGGGCCAATCCCAGCATAAGGCCGGGAACCAGTCCGGCAGCGAGCAGGCCGCCGATGGACGTCTGCATCAGGGCTCCGTAGAAGATCAGGATGATGCTGGGCGGGATGATGGGGCCGATGATGGAGCCGGCCACCGTGATGGCGGCCGCATAGGACCGTTTGTATCCTTTTTCGACCATGCCCGGGACGAGGGTGCTGCTCAGGGCTGCGGCGTCGGCCACCGCGGAGCCCGATACTCCCGCAAAGAATACGCTGGTGAGCACGTTCACGTACCCCAGCCCCCCGCGGAAGCGACCCACCAGGCTCATGGAGAAGTCCACCAGCGCCCGGGTGACGCCGGTGCGATTCATGATTTCTCCGGTGGTGATGAAGAGGCACATGGCCATGAGGGAGAAGTTGTCGATCTGGGAGAAGATGCGCTGGGGCAGCACGGCCAGGTACCGGACCTGGTCCGTCGCCACGAATGCGAGCACCCCGGAGGCTCCGACCACGTAGGCCAGCGGTGCGCCGGCAGCCAGGCCTAAGATGGTGAGGACGACGAGTACCCAGCTCATATCCGCTTTTCCCCAAACATCACGAAATCGATCTCCCTCTGTACCGGTTTTGGATCCATTGGGCAATCAGGTTCTTCGGACAGCAGCCTCAAACCAGCCCTTGCTCACGTTGCAGTTTTCCCCCGGTCATTCACGGCAGATCCAGGTTCAGGGTACAGGCCACCAACAGCTTGGCTCTTTCGAACAGGCTCTCGACGACGGCGAATTCCTGCGGGCTGTGGTTTCGGCCGCCCTTGACACCCATTGCGCAGACGGTCGGTACCCCAGCCATCACGCTGTAGGCCGAATCGGACCCTCCGCCCGTGAATTTCTGATAGGGAGTCCCCCACCCACATTCTGAATAGGACTTTGCGACAACTTCAAATAAGCGTTTGACGCCTTCGGTCGTCTGCATCGCGGCGATGGCCGGCTTCATGGCAACCGTCGTGCTGGTGCCATCCAGGTAGGTCTTGGAGGCAACCATCCGGATTCTCTCATGAATGCCAGGCAGTTGCGCCGGCTCGCGATAGCGCACCTCGGCCTCGATCTTCGCGCTGTCGGGAACCGCATTCACCACGGTGCCTCCCTGGATGATCCCGACATTGAAGGTGATCCCGGCGTTCCAATCCGTGAGGCCCTGGATGTCGATGACTTTGTGAGCCATCTCCAGGATGGCGCTGCGGCCTTTCTCCGGTTCGTTGCCGGCGTGGGCGGCGATCCCCTTCACCTCGAGGGCGAACATTGCCGATCCCTTTCGGCCGACAACGATCCCGTCATCGGGAAACCCGGTTTCGCAATTGAAGGCTGCCCCAACGCCTCGCACTTCCTCCATGATCCGTTCCGCCGTATCCGAGTCTTTATGGGCGACTTCCTCATCCCCTGCCAGTATCACCTTCAACGGCCTCTGCTCATACCCGGCGGCGTTCAAGGCCTGGATGGCGCAAACGATGGCAACGATACCGCCTTTCATGTCCAGCACACCCGGTCCATAGGCCATTCCGTCTTTGATGGTAAAAGGGCGATTCGCTACGGTGCCTTCGGGAAATACCGTATCCGTATGCCCGATGAAGGCCACCCCGGGGCCTGGCCTTCCGGCACCGATCTCGGCCACCAACATGTTGCCGGCCCTCTCCATCTCGATTATTTTCGTTGCCGCGCCAGCCGCATCAAGGATTTGGCGCAGTCGTGCAGCTACCGCATCCACGCCCTTCTTGTTCTCCGATCCGCTTTCCATGTCGACAATTTCTTGCCACAATCGCAGCGCATCGTCCCGGTGCTCTTCAATGAAGGCGAAAGCCCTTTCTTTCAACGGTCTTCTCCATTCTTCCGAAACTATTCGAAGCAGTTCGGGCATCCGTTCAGGCGGGTGCACTATATCCGCCAAATAAAACCAAGGGAAGCGGTTTTTTTCAATAAACGCAGATGGTAGGGGTGTGCAGGCAGGCTATAGTTCGCCGAACGGCAGAGCCGTGGCCCCGGGCGCGATCGGAGGACGATCGCCGCCCGGGTGGACGACATAACCGGGGGCGGCGAAGTCGCTGAAATCCTCTTGGAACGAACGAATGGACTTGGCTATGGCGGGCCGCGACGTTGCGGACAATTTGACTTCGATGGGCACGAGCTTCCCCTCGGCGGCGGCGACAAAGTCAACTTCACTGCCGGCCGAGGTCCGCCAGAAATAGATATCAGGCTCGAGGCCCTGATGCGTGATCGCCTTGAGAATCAAGGAGGCGCTTAGCGTTATATTTATGGCTAATTCGTCAAGGATCAAGATGTGGCCCCGCTCGCTCGGGCGTCCCTTTTAGCCATGGTCGGCGTCGATAGGTATTGATTCGAAGCAACTCTTTGGCTACGCTAACATCATGGAAACGAGAATGAAAGGCCGTACTACCTGGCGCATTGCGGCAGTTTGCTTTTTCGCGTCCGCGCTGTTCGAGGTTCTGGATGTTTTCGCACCGGTTCCACTAATGGGTGGAATCCGCAGCGGCATTGCAGCGATGGGCTATCATCTCATCTTCACGGCGATTTTTTTT
>JAUQXK010000035.1 GCA_030834695.1 Desulfobacterales bacterium | reverse complement strand
CCTCATCACCGAGGCGGTCGGTCGCTGGTCCATGCTGGACATATTCGTGGTCACCATCCTGGTGGCTTTGGTGAATCTCGGGGCCCTGGCCACGATCCAGGCCGGACCGGCCGCCCTGCACTTCGCCGCCGTGGTGGTCATTACCATGATCGCCGCCATGAGCTTCGACCCCCGTCTGATCTGGGATGCAAAGGAGAAGATGCATGAGTGAGCAACACCGCTCGGAATCTGGTTTTCCGGAACTCCCCGCCGCGTCCGTCAACAGCCGCAGGCGGCGCTTTTCGCTGGTATGGGTCGTGCCGGTGGTGGCCGCCCTGATCGGCGGCTGGCTGGTGGTGAAGGCCATGACGGAAAAAGGCCCGCAGATCACCATTACCTTTAAGTCGGCCGATGGGCTCGAGGCCGGGAAAACCAAGATCAAATTCAAGGATGTCGAGATCGGATTGGTCGAAGAAATCCGCATCGGCGAAGACGCCTCGAACGTCGTGGTCAAGGCGCAGATGGTCAAGGAGGCGGAGCGCTTCATCTCGGAAAGCACCCGGTTCTGGGTGGTGCGGGCGCGTGTCTCCGCCAGCGCCATCTACGGCCTGGGAACGGTCTTCTCGGGGGCCTACATCGACATCGATCCCGGCAAGACTGGAAAATCGGCCAATAGTTTCATCGGTCTGGAAGAACCGCCCATCGTGACCACGGGGCTGCCGGGCCGGCACTTCATTCTCGAGTCGGACCGGCGGGGGTCGCTCGAGGTGGGATCTCCGATTTACTACCGCCAGATCCGTGCCGGCGAGGTCGTGGCCTACCATCTCAGCGAGGACGGCACCAAAATCGTCTCAAAGATTTTCGTGAACGCCCCTTACCACCAGTTTGTGCACAGCAACACGCGGTTTTGGAGCGCCAGCGGGGTGGACCTAAAAATGGATGCTACCGGCATCACGGTGAACACCGAGTCGTTGGTCTCCATCCTGGTGGGGGGCATCGCCTTCGACAGTTTCAAGAACAACTCCGACCCGGACGAGCAGGCCTCGGAGAACGCCGTTTTTAAGCTGTTTACACACCGTGAAGCCGCCCGGGAGAAAATTTACAGCACAAAGAACTATTTTGTGCTGCTCTTCGAGGAATCGGTCCGGGGGCTGTCGCCGGGAGCCCCGGTCGAATTCCGGGGAATCCCGATCGGGCAGGTGGTGGATATCAAGTCGGAGTTCGACTTTAAAGCGAACAAGGTCAAAATCCCGGTGATCGCCGCCGCCGAACCGGAGCGGATCTCATTTCAGGGCAAGCTGCCCGATGGGGTAACTCGGGAGAATCTGACCGATTATCTCGTCGAGCGGGGACTGCGTGCCCAGCTGCGCACGGGGAACCTGCTGACCGGCCAGAATTATGTGGCGCTCGATTTCTTCCCCAACGCCAAACCCGCTGCGCTGTTACGCAACGGCAAATACGGATATACCGAATTCCCGACCACGCCGACCCAGCTTGAAGAGATCGGCACCAAAGTGAGCCAGCTCATCGCAAAGCTGGACAGGGTCCCCATCGACCAGATCGGCAGCGACCTCAGCGACACCATCAAGGGCGCCAAGCGCATCGCCAACTCGCCTGAGATTATCGAAACGGTGAAGTCCTTGAACGCCGCCGTCAAGGAGCTGCAGCTGCTGACGGCGGAGCTGCGCACCCGAACGGCTCCGGAAGTGAATGCCACCTTGCAAAAAGCACAAGCTTCCTTTGCCGCAGCGGCCGATGTTCTGGAATCGGGCTCGCCCCTGCAGTCGCGCCTGAAAGAGACCCTGGAGGAACTGGCATCCGCCGCTCGCGCCCTGCGCGTACTCAGCGACTACCTGGAACGCCAGCCGCAGTCCCTCCTGACCGGAAAGGAGCCCGTGCAATGAAAAAAGGAGCCATAGCCTCCCGCCGCCTCTTGATCGCCTGCGCGCTGGCTGCCCTGCTGAGCGGATGCTTCGGGCACAGCCAGCCGACCGAGTTCTATACGCTTTCCCCCCTCACCCGTCCGGCCGGAGGGGCCGGCGGCGCGCCCGGGACCATCGTCGCCGTCTACCCGGCGGTGATTCCGGCGGCCATCGACCGGCCGCAGATCGTCACCCGCACCGCTGAAAACCAGATCATGCTCTCGGAATTCAACCGTTGGGGCGGAACCCTGAAGGAGGAAATTTCGCGGATTCTGGTGGAAAGCCTGGGCATCCTGCTGGCCGACCGCCGCGTCAGTGTCATGGCCGACAACCTGGCCGTCGACCCGGTCTATTTTGTGGCGGTAACCTTCAATCGCTTCGACGGCCGGCTGGGGGACAGCGTGTGGTTGAATGCGGCCTGGACGATCCGGGACCAGAAGCACAAGAAGACGCTCGCGGTGAAGACCTCGATCCTCCAGGAGAAAATCTCGGGGCCCGGATATGCCGATCTGGTATCGGCTCAGAGCCGGGCGTTGGGCACGCTGAGCCGCGAGATCGCAGCCGAGCTGGCTGCGCAGCTCAAGACCCCTTAGCCTGCCGGCGGCCGGCCGCCCTTTGATTCGGAATCCTCGGCTGCCAGAAGAATGCGGGGCGCCTCCGGGGCCTGCTTCTCCTCGGCGGGCATCGGCACGGACCGGCCGGGCAGGATATCCTGAAACGCCACGCCGTAAATCTCCCACACGGTCACCACCAGCGCGGCGATGATCGGGCCGATGATGATCCCGGCCACGCCGAACATGATGAGCCCGCCGAGGGTCCCGAATAGGATCAGCAGCTCGTGCATGCGGGTGTCCTTGCCGACCAGCCGCGGCCGCAGGAAATTGTCGATCCCGCCCACCACCAGGATGCAGAATGCCAGCAGCCCGATCGCCGCGCCGTAGTGCCCGCCCATGAAGAGAATGATCACGCCGGGCAGCCAGACGATCGCGGTGCCGATCCCCGGAACCATCGACATGACGGCGGCCACCGTCCCCCAGAAAATGGCGCTCGGAAATTCAACCGCAGCGAAGGCGGCCCCGACCAGCGAGCCCTGGACCATTCCGATGACCGCGATGCCTTTCAACGTGGCGCGGGTCACCGAGGTGAACTTGTCCAGCATGCGCTCCTGATCTTCCTGTTTCAACGGAAGATAGTGCAGGATCCCGCTTAGAATCCGCCGCCCGTCCACCAGAAAAAAGAACATCGTGTACAGGAAAATGAAGATCATGAAGATGAACTGGGCGGTCATCACGGTGACCGACGACAGGCTGTTGATGAGATAGGTGCTGAGACGCCCCACCAGTTCGCCGGCCTTCAAGAAGATCGTCTCCTTGTATGGCAGGATGTGTTCGTAGAAGGGGATTTTTTTCAACAGGTCCGAAAACTCGGCGGGCTCGGAAATCTGTTTCTGGATCCACGGCTTGGCGGTCTGGCTGACTTTGATGCCCTCCGCGGTCACGGCCCCCAGCAATCCGACCAGCGGCAGCAGAATGCCGAAAAAGAGCAGGAACAGGGACACCGAGGCCGCCAGGCTGCTGCGGCCGCCGAGCCATTCTTTCAGGCGGCGGTACAGGGGCCGGGTGAGCGCCGCGAAGATCGCAGCCATGAGGATCGTCATCAGAAAGGGCCAGATCATGGCCAGAAACACCGAGGTAATGAACAACAGCAGCAGGACGATGAATGTTTTGTTGAATTTTTCCTGGCTCATGTCACACACCTCGTCCCTCCGGCATCGTCACGATTGAGGCCCGGCCGGTTCAAAGATGTTAGTTGATTTGCTCCAGGTGCGTCAAGCCTTCCGGAAATGCATGAGATAGTTCACGTGGGTGTTGCCGCCGAGAGAGTACCGGCGGGTGAACGGGTTGTAGTGCAGCCCGGTGAGATCCTGAAAGCCCAGCCCGGACCGCTGCGACCACGCCGTGAGTTCCGAAGGTTTGACGAACCGGCGGTAGGAGTGCGTGCCGCGCTGCACCAGCCGCAGGACCATCTCGGCGCCGATGATGGCGAAGAGAAACGACTTGAGGTTGCGGTTGAGGGTGGCGAAAAACACATCCCCGCCCGGTCGGGCCAGGCGGGCGCCGGCCGCCACGACCGATTGCGGATCGGGCACATGCTCCAGCAGCTCCATGCAGGTGACCACGTCGAAACTCTCCGGCGCCCGCTCCGCGAACGGTTCCGCCATGGCCCGTCGGTAATCCACCCGGAGGCCCGATTCCTGGAGGTGAAGCCTCGCGGCCGCAAGCGGCTCCTCGCCGGCGTCGATGCCGGTGACCTCGGCCCCCAGGCTCGCCATGGCCTCGGACAGGATACCGCCTCCGCATCCGAGGTCGACGACCTTCCGGCCGGCCAACGGCGCCCGGAGGTTGATGTAGCCGACCCGCAGCCCGTTGATGTCGTGCAGGGCCTTGAACGCCCCGTGGCGGTCCCACCAGACCGGCGCCAGCGCCGCGAACCTGGACAGTTCCTTCGGATCGACGTTCTTCATGAGAGGTTCACCCGTTCGTCCGTTTTCCCGTGCAGCCGCACAGAAGAAACCCGGCATCCGCTGGTCCGGTTTTGTGAGTCACTTTCTAAGTGCCCACAACTGCGACAGGAGCATCCCCGCCAGCATCATGCCGCAGCCGACGAGCCCTCGCAGGCTCAAGGTCTCGCCCAGCAGCATCCAGCCGCCGAAAGCGGCGAAAACCGCCTCCAGGCTCATCAGGATCGAGGCGTGCGCCGGATGGGCGTCGCGTTGCGCCACGACCTGCAGCGTGTAAGCCACTCCGACCGACAGCACCCCGCCGTAAAGAATCGGCCCGGCCGCGGCAACCACGCCCGCCCATTCAAGCGTTTCGAAAAGGACGGCGGTCATCAGGGATAGTAGCGCACAAACCGAAAACTGATAGAAAGCCAGCCCCACAGGCCGGGTGCGCGGAGACAGCCAGGCCACCAGGAGCACCTGCAGGCTCCAGAAAAAGGCGCTGACCAGCACGAGCCCGTCACCGTATTCCATCCGGAAGGACGCGGTGACCGACAGCAGGTAAAGCCCTGCAGCCGCCAGCCCGGCGCCGGCCCAGGTGCCGGCCGACGGACGCTGCCCCCAGAAAAGGCCCAGGATCGGCACGACCACGACGTACAAACCGGTAATGAAACCCGCCTTCCCGGCGGTAGTGTACAGCAACGCCGCCTGCTGCAGCGATGCGGCTGCGAACAGCACCACACCCAGGGCCCCGCCGCCGCAGATATAACCCCGCAGGGTCATGGGAACGGGGATCGCATCCGAGGATCGGGTGCGCATCAACAGCAGCGGCGCCAGCGTGAGAGCGCCCAGCGCGAAGCGCACGCCGTTGTACGTGAAGGGGCCGACGTGGTCCATTCCCACTCTCTGGGCCACGAAGGCGAAACCCCAGATGGCGGCGGTGACCAGCAGCAACCCGTCCGATTTGACGGTGGCGCTCTTCATCGTTTGTGCGAACCGCCCGGGAGAACCGCCTGCATGTCGCGACGCTGCCCGAGCTGAACGGTCAGAATCCCGGCGGTGATGAGCACCAGCGCCAGCAGGATCATCCTCGTCATCGGCTCGTCCAGAATGACGGCCGCCAGGAACACGCCGGACACGGGGATCAGAAAGACGAACGAGTGCAGGGCCACCGCACCATAGGTTTGCATCAGCCGGGTCCAGGCCACGAATGCAAAGGCGGTCGTCAGCACCACCTGAAACACGATGGCGGCCGCGATCCCGACGTCGATCCGGGTGATCATGGGCGCGTCCCACAGCGGCGCGCCCAGCGCAAACAGCGGAACGGCAAACAGAAGCTGATAAAACACGATCTGAATCGATGAGCTGCTCCGGACCAGGTGCTTGGTATAAGCCGCACTGCAGGCCCATATGATGGTGGAAACGAGCAGCAGCAGGTCGCCTGCCATCAGGTTGCGGCTGCTGTCGTACCGGTCGAGCAGCACACAGGCCGCGCCCGCAAACCCGAGAATCAATCCAAGCAGTTTCAGCCAGGTGATGCGGTCTCCGGAGAGGAAGAAATGCGCCAGGAAGAGGAGAAAAAAAGGCTGCAGGTTGGTCAGCAGGGCGCCGCGGGAGGCGCTGGTCATGGTGAAGCCGACGTAAACCAGGGACAGCTGCACAAAGAACAAGAGGGAGTTGACCAGCAGCGGCCGCAGCTGCCCGGCGGCCGGCTTTAAGCCCTGGCCGGTGATCTTGGCCCACGCCCAGAGGAACCCGACCGAAATCCCGAACCGGACGGCCGCCGAGGTGAAGGGCCCCATCCCCAAGAGGCTGAATTTGATCGCGACGGTGTTGGCCCCCCACAGCGCGCACAAAAACGCGGCCATGGCGCCCGCGAAGAGCGAAAGTTTCTGATCAGGCTGCGCGGTGTCGTTCACGAGGCCGTCCGGAGATAAGGATCCTATGCGGATTTCATCAGCTTCAACGGCTCGGCGCGACGCTCTCCGAAATTGTCGTAACTGTAGCGGACCTCGCGGAACTGAGACCGGAACCGGCTCACGTCCTCCTTCACGTCCTTCTTGCCGATGATGCACGCGTGGATGAGCTCGGCGATCTGCCCCATCTCCTGCTCACCCATTCCGAAGCGCGTCATCTCCTGCACCCCGAGGCGGATGCCGTCCGGCCGGTCGTGGTTGCTGAGCGGCTCGTGGGGCAGCATGTTCATGTTGAGGATGATGTCGTTGGCTTCGAGGGTCCGGGATACTTTCTCCCCGCCGCCGTTGGCCCTGACGTTCACGGCGACCTGGTGGCTTTCGGTGTAGCCGAATTCCCGGCCCTGGACGTCGAAGCCCAGCCGGTCCAGTGCCGCCGCCAGCGTTTTGGCGTTGCGGATGGTGTCTTCCGCGTACGTTTCGCCGAAGTCCATCATCTCGTAAGCGCAGATGGCCATCTGCGCCAGGGTGTCGAGGTGATGGTTGCTGGACGAGCCCGGGAAGGCCCCGCGGTCGATCTTGCGCCAAGGCTCTTCTTCCATGTTGCTGAGGATGACGCCGCGCTGGCTGCCGAAAAACGTCTTGTGGGTGCTGGCCGTCATCAGCCAGGCGCCCTCCGCGAGCGGGCGCTGGAACCGTTTGCCGGCGATCAGGCCCAGCACATGCGCGGCATCGTACATGATCAGGGTCTTGCTGCGGCGGCAGACTTCGGCCAGTTCCGCCAAGGGCTCCGGAAAAAGAAAAAGGCTCTTGCCGACCACGATCAGTTTCGGCCGGGTTTTCTCGATGAGGTAGGCCGCCTTCTCGATGTCGATGTGATAGCCGTCCGCCGTCACGGGGAAATCGATGATGTTGTGCGTGAACTTGCCGAGCGACCCCCGGCGGTGATGGCTGATGTGCCCGCCGCCCGGCGTCGAGTTCACCATGACCACGTCGCCCGGACCGACGAACCGGCTGAACACGGCTTCGTTGGCGTTGGTCCCGCTGATCGGCCGCACCTCGCAGTGGTCGCACTCGAAGATGATCTTCAGATTGGTCTTGAGCTGGCTTTCGATTTCATCGATATAGGAAGTCCCCCGGTAGTAACGCTCCCCCGGATGGCCTTCGGCGTAGCGGTGGGCGAAGTCCGAGCAGCCCGCGGCGCGCGCACGCTGGCTCAAGACGTTTTCGCTGGCGATGAGGTTGATGCACTGGCAGCGCCACTCGTCCTGCTTCTGGATCAGATTCTCGATCTCGGAGATCTTCTTGGCAAACATCGTTCAAACATCCTTTCCGTTGGGGGTGGGACTATAGGAGATGCCTGCAGGCGTGTCAAGCAAAGCAATCGGCCCCCACATGCCTCACCCGGCGTTTCTGCGACTCAAATCGGCAGGGGAAAAATCAACCGGGAACGAGCATGCGAAAGGCGGCTTGACCTTGTCGATCGAACCTGCTTAAGATGAAAATACCTCCTACAAGCCGAAACAGGCAGCGTGCGGCAGGGGTGCGATCGCAGCGATCTGCAGCAACGTCTATCCGAATCTGAACCCGAAAACGCTGGCCGAGATCCCGAAGGAGTGAACCATGAGAATCAACCCCGATTTTGCTTCACCCTGCGGCTTGTATTGCGGCGTCTGCGCCATTTACATGGCCCACCGCGACAACAATTCAAAATTCAAGGAGCGCCTGGCAACGCTTTATCGGGGCGGAACTCCCGGCAAGGGCACGCTTCCCAATAGCGAAAGCCTTTCAGCCGAAGACATCCGCTGCCGCGGGTGCCTGT
This sequence comes from Desulfobacterales bacterium, assembly GCA_030834695.1. Lineage (GTDB taxonomy): Bacteria > Desulfobacterota > Desulfobacteria > Desulfobacterales > SpSt-501 > SpSt-501. The sequence goes on along the minus strand of JAUQXK010000035.1, from coordinate 25,598 downwards.
CCGACGATCGGTTCATGCACTGCGAGCAGTGTGAGATCAAAAACTGCACGCGAAGCAAGGGATACGAGGGCTGCCACCAGTGCGATGAATTCCCCTGTCGGCATATCGAAGATTTTCCGATGGCGGTCGGGAAAAAGGTCATCCTGCGCGCGGTCCCATACCGGCGAGAAGTCGGCACTGAAAAATGGATTCAGGACGAAGAAGCCCGCTATGTTTGTCCCGGATGCGGCAATAAAGTTTTCCGCGGTGCCACCCAATGCAACCAGTGCAGAGCAAAGCTGGATCTGGACTGAAATATCAAGGCAATGAACCACCCTCAGCCTTGAGCGGACGGGATGTTAAAAAAGCGGAGGTGCTCTATGGCAGTGCCACTCAAGAAATCTCCCATCGTGAAGGAGTGCGACGGATGTAGCAACATCGAAGGCGACGTCTGCCGCATCTGGGCGACCCCGGCCGCCAAGTGGCGGCTGGGGGCCTGTGCATCGGCAACGCATGTGAAGCCGGACGCCAAGGCAGAGGCGGCCAAGGTCCGCGTGGGCCAGCAGAAGCAGAAGAAGAAGTAGACGGAGCCCTGCGTACGGCGGGGCGGCAGACGACGCCCTCCCCGTCGATACGGGTGCCGGGAACGACACAGTGGTCATCGACGCCGGTCCAGGAGTGGATACCATCGCCGACGACGTAAGTGGTAATGACACCGCCACTGTCGACGGCGGTACAGACACCCTCACCGTGAACAATCCCAACGGGCTGCCGGTCCTTATTCTGGACAGCAACCTGAACCTCATCTACGGCGTGGGCGGCGGGACCATGATCACCGTGACGGGCATCGAGCAGATCACGGTCACCGGAGCTGGCGGCGCGACTGTTTTCCCATAGCCCTGATTGATTGGCGACATTGACACGCTCGGGGGCAGTGGGGCAGTCGGCCGGCGGCTTCGGCTCGCTGGCGGCCGCGAGCCGGAGCGTGCCGGGAGTCATCGCGGTGGTCAACTTTGCCGGCGGCCGGGGCGGCCGCCCGCACTCCCATCCGGGGGAGCCGTGCAGCCCGGACCGGATGGCCGACGCCATCCGCCGCTATGCGAAGACCATAGAGGTGCCCGTGCTCTGGCACTATGCCGAAAACGACAAGTTTTTCGGGGCCCGGCACATCACCTCCTGGTTCGCGGCCTTCCGGGAGTCCGGGGGCAGGGGCAGGCTCGTCATTCAGCCCCCGTTCGGCAACGATGGCCACGCGCTATTTCCATCGAGCAAGGGCATCCCGATCTGGACGAAGGAGTTCGACGGTTTCCTTTCATAATTCGGAATCAAAAATGACACTTGACCCTCGGCGTAAAGGGAGCTTGAGACCCATGTCGAGCATAGCGACTGCCTGGCGAACGATGAATCTTGGAGGCTGCGCCATGGCCCTGCGGTGGGTTGCCATACTGGCAATCGCCGGTGCCTGCTGTACTGTTGCCCTTGCCGGCCCTCCCCAGCAGGCGCCGATGAAGCCGGTCGTCTCGGAGAACCCGCCGTTCGTGCTCTTCAAGCCGGCCGCCTGGACGCTGCGCCACTCGGCCGCGGGCGAGAAGCTGAACATCGCGGTGTCAAGCCCGGACGGCCGAAGCGTCGCCGAGGTCGCCTTCACCGACAACCGCGCGCAGCGGCTCGACGCGCAGCAGGTGATGGCGCAGCGCATCCGCGAGCTCAAAGCCCGCCACGCGGATCTGACCGTCACCGCGGCATCGGCATGCAAAGACACCCCGCCCTCGTGCGCGGAGGTCTCGCTCGCCTACACGGCCGACGGCACGGCGATGCGGGGGCGGTATTTCTTCCACGGCGACCCGAACGTGTGTACGGTGCGGAGCTACCGCGCCCCGGCCGCCCGGATCGAGCAGGACCGGGCCCTGCTGCTCGACATCCTGACCAACATCCACGTGCGCGAACCGCGGCCCCTCAAACCGCAGTTCGTCCGCCGCCAAGCGGCGGACCGCTCGCTGTCGATCGAGCTGCCGTCCGATTGGACCTTCCTGGCGCAGAAGGGCGCCGTCGTGGCGGCCGCGCCGCAGGGCCGCGCCGGCTTCGTGTTCACCGTGTTCACCGTAATGCCGCAGGCCTATGGCGTGGCGCCCCAGCCCGGGGTGATCGTGGCGCCCTACCGCCCGCCGCAGGCCTTCATCCACGACATCTTCGCTCAGTTCAAGAACCGCCAGACCCGCGTGCTGGCCGCAAAGCCCGATGCGCAGTCGACGGCCGCCTGTCCGTCCCAGATCAATCGGCAGTGCGAGGTCGCCGACCTGAACGTCAGCTGGGTGTCGCCCGAGGGCGTGCCGTGCCTGGGAGGGTTCAAGGTGCTGAACGCGCAGCCCAACCTGGCCGGCCAGTGGTTCAGCATCATTGCAGGGGTCTGGGGCCCGGCGGACGATCTGGCCCGCCACCTTCCGGTCCTCGATCACGTGGCCAAGTCCTTCTCGATCAACGATGCCTATGCGCGGCGGTACATCGAGCAGGGCCTCGCCCACCTGCGCGTGCTGCAGCAGCAGACCCGCCAGGCCATCCAGGGGCTCTACACGGCGATCGAGCAGAACCAGCGGGACTACGAGGCGCGCGTAGCGCGCAAAGAGGCCTCCGACGCGAAGTGGGACGACTACCGGCGCGGCAACAGCTACTGGGTGTCGGACCTGGAAGGCGGCAAGGTCTATCAGACCGACCCCTGGGGCACCCGCGACACCTCGACCGGCGCCCGGTACGACGGCACCCCCTACAATTACATTCATTTCGAGGGGCAGAACCCGGTCCACCCGTCCGAGCACATGCGCGAGATCAGCAGCTACGAGCTGAAGCAGATGAATCGATGACGCCCGGCGTCCCCCAGGCCCCGTTCGCGATCCGCCGCGAGGCTTTCCTTGGCCTTGGTGAACAGAGAAGCCATGCTGTTTCTCCCCTATGACGGATCACAGAGATGACGATGATATCGTAACTCCAAAACGCTTTGCGGGTCGATCTCGTAAAAACAAACCCATTGAATGAATGAAATCAGACCGCCCTCCCGTGATTCTCTCAGGTTAGCTCTCCACCCCACAGAGAATCAAGAAACTCGTAATAAGGAAGTATGGTCACCTCTCCGACCTGGCGGCGGCGAGCCTCCAGGCTGACGCAGAGATAGCGCTTGAGTCTGTTTTCTTCAGCCAAGGCCTTCAGCGACTTCAGGTCGGATGACGCGACATTTTCCTGGCTTTGACCTCGATCGCGGTATGGTCGCCGACGATGAAGTCGACCTCAAATCCGGAGGTGGACCGCCAGTAGCTCAAAGGCTCCCCGGGAACATAGTCCCGATAGCAGGTCAGTTCGTGCATGATGTAGGTTTCGAAGGCCTCGCCGAATTCCGGCGTGCCCGATCGAAACTCCCGCTCCTGCAGCGCCGCCGTCACGCCGACATCGAAAAAATAAAATTTGGAGGAGGCCAGCGGCTTTCGCTTTATCGATTTGCGCCAGGCGGGAAGCTCGCGCAGGATCAGCGTGTCTTTCAGGATCTCGAAATATTCGTAGACCGTGGTCCGGGCGACCTGCGCGTCGTTGGCGACATTGGTGAAATTGACGATGTCGTTTTCATCGTCATATTTCACGACATATGACGACACAATTGTCAAAAAGCCCCTCTTTTCAGCCGCGGGCACGATGCGTTTTGGGTAAGGCGATTGGTCCGTTCTCCTCCACTTCCTTCCATTGCAGAACCGAAGCAAAAAGCTTATTGTTGTCCGGGTAAACGTACATTTCGCTGAAATCGTCATAGAAGATGACGCGTTGATTTGCGGACCGAACGGGCTTTGCTGACAGGGATTCTTGCGGAGGCCTACGGCACAGGACGGGAGATAGGGCATGGGACGTTGGATGAAGGGAGCCGTAGCCGGAATCGTCGGGCTGGGCATCATCGGCGGCGGGGCCGCCTGGTACCTGCTGCGCGGCGGCGACGGGGCGGCGGACTTCCGCACGGCGGCCGTGAAGCGGGGCGAGCTGCTGGTTGCGATCAGCGCCACCGGCACGGTGGAGCCGGAGGAGGTGATCGACGTCGGCGCCCAGATCGCCGGGCAGATCATGTCCTTCGGCAGGGACGCCTCCGGCCGCACGGTCGACTACGGTTCGGTGGTCGAAGAGGGAACCGTCCTGGCCAAGATCGACGATTCGCTTTATTCAGCGGACGCGGCCCAGGCCGAAGCCCAGGTGCAGTCCGGGCGGGCGGCGCTGCAGCGGGCCGAAGCCGATCTGGGCCAGCTGCGCGCCAAGCTGCACCAGGCCGAGCGCGACTGGCAGCGGGCCCAGAAGATCGGTCCCTCCGAAGCGCTGGCCGAAGCCAGCTTCGACGCCTACAAGTCGGCCTACGAGTCGGCCGTGGCCAATCTCGCCGTGGGCCAAGCCGCCATCCTCCAGGCCAGGGCCGGCCTGGCCCAGGCCGAGGCCCTCCTGCGGCGGGCCCAGCGCAATCTGAGCTACACCACGATCAAGTCGCCGGTCAAGGGCGTCATCATCGATCGCCGGGTGAACATCGGGCAGACGGTCGTGGCGAGCCTGAACGCGCCCAGCCTCTTCCTGATCGCCAAGGATCTCAAACGCATGCAGGTCTGGGTGGCCGTCAACGAGGCGGACATCGGCAAGATCCGCCCCGGCCAGCCGGTGACCTTCACCGTGGATGCCTTCCCGGGCGAGACCTTCCGCGGCGAAGTCGGCAAGGTCCGTCTCAACGCGTCCATGACCCAGAACGTCGTCACCTACACCGTGGAGGTGATCACCGACAACTCCAGCGGCCGCCTTCTGCCGTACCTGACCGCCAATGTCCAATTCGAGTTGAACCGGTTGACGGACGTGCTCCTGGTGCCCAATGCGGCGCTGCGGTTCAGGCCGACGGCCGAGCAGGTCCTGCCCGAGTTCCGCGACGCCTTTGCCGCGGCCGCGGAGGGCAAGGCGAGACCCGGAGAGGGGCCCCGGGCGGCCTCCGGACCGGGCGGGGGCGGCGCGGCCTCCGGCGGCCGCTCCAGCCTGTGGCTGGCCGCGGGAGAATATGTCCGCCCGCTCGCGGTCAAGGCCGGTCTCAGCGACGGCGCCATGACCGAAGTCTCCGGAGAGAACCTCGCCGAGGGGCTGGACGTCGTGACCGGCGTGCAGTTTCAGGCCGGCACCAAACCGGATACCAGCAATCCCTTTACGCCGAGTTTTTCGCGCGGCGGCTCCAGCGCCGGAGCCGGCAGGCCCAGGTAAAGGGGCGCCCGTCTGCGGGCGCCTGAGGGTTCATGGAACTCATCGAGCTTCACAACATCTGCAAGACCTACCACCTGGGCGACATCGCCGTGCCCGTGCTCAAGGGGGTGTCGCTGAAGATCGCCCGCGGGGAGATGGTCGCCCTGATGGGAGCGTCCGGGTCGGGCAAGAGCACCTTGATGAACATTCTGGGGTGCCTCGACCGGCCGACATCCGGAGAATACTGGCTGGACGGCCGGGACGTGTCGACCCTGTCGGCGGACGAGCGCGCCCAGGTGCGCAACCACTCCTTCGGCTTCGTCTTTCAGAATTTCAATCTGCTGCCGCGCACCAGCGCCCTGGAAAACGTGGCCATGCCGCTCTCCTACACGGCCGGGCATCTCTCCGAGCGCCAGGCACGGAAACAGGCCCGCAAGGTGCTTGAGCAGGTCGGCTTGTCGGACCGGCTGGACCACGAACCGTCGCAACTGTCCGGCGGCCAGCAGCAGCGCGTGGCCATTGCCCGGGCGCTCGTCAACAATCCCCCGCTGATCTTCGCCGACGAGCCGACGGGCAACCTCGATTCACGAACCAGCGCAGAGGTGCTGGAAATGTTCCAGCAGCTCAACGGCCGGGACAGCATCACCATCATCATCGTCACGCATGACGCGCTCGTGGCCCGCCATGCCCGGCGCGTCATCCATATCCACGACGGCTTGATCGTCGAGGGCGCGTACGCGGGCGGAATCGAAGCCGCCCCCCGGCCCGCCGATCCCGCATCGCCGGCGGCGGAATTGGGAGGCATCGGATGAAAGTCTACCGCACGGCACGGACGGCCATGACGGCGCTGCGCCGCAATCCGATGCGCGCGCTGCTGACCACCCTCGGCATCGTCATCGGCGTCGGGGCGGTCATCGCCATGATGGAAATCGGTACCGGCTCCTCGGCGGCCATCCAGAAGACCATCGCCACCATGGGGGCCAACGTCCTGCTGATATTGCCCGGCACCGCCGCCAGCGGCGGGGTGAGCTTCGGCTCCGGCTCCGTCACCACGCTGACCCCGCAGGACGGCGAGGCCATCCTGCGGGACAGCCCGGCGATGCGCAACGTCGCGCCGATCGTGCGCGCCCGCACCCAGGTGGTTTACGGCAACCGCAACTGGGTGCCCCAGCAGATGATCGGTACAACTCCCGAGTTTCTGGACATCCGCGACTGGACCGGCCTGACCGAAGGCGACGCCTTCACCGAACGCGACGTGCTCAACGCCAACAAGGTCTGCCTGATCGGCCGGACGCTGGCGCGTGAGCTTTTCCAGGGCGAATCCCCCATCGGCAGGGAAATCCGCGTGAAAAACATATCCTTCCGCGTGGTGGGCGTGCTGTCCGCCAAGGGGGCCAACATGATGGGCTCCGACCAGGACGACATCCTGCTGACCCCCTGGACCACGCTGAAATACCGGGTGACGGGCTCGACCCTCAGCAACCCCAACCAGAGTGCGGCCAGCAGCACCAGCAGTTCCGTCAACACCCTGAACAAGCTCTACCCCGGCTCGGCGCCGGAGCTCTATCCCAAGCAGTCCGAAACCCAGGCGGCCAACACCCCGCTGCCGGTGCGGTTCGCCAACATCGACCAGCTGCTGGCTGCGGCGCGCAGCCCCGAAGAAATCCCGGCGGCCATCCAGCAGATCACCGAAATCCTGAGGGAGCGCCACCGCATCCGCACGGGAGAGCCGGACGACTTCACCATCCGCGACATGACCGAGATGACCAACACGCTCACCTCCACCACCCGTCTGATGACCAACCTCCTGCTGTGCGTCGCGATGATCTCGCTGGTGGTCGGGGGGGTGGGGATCATGAACATCATGCTCGTCTCGGTCACCGAGCGCACGCGCGAGATCGGCCTGCGCATGGCCGTGGGCGCACGCGCGCGTGACATCCTCCGGCAATTCCTGGTGGAGGCCGTGGTCCTCTGCCTGGTGGGGGGCGCTGCCGGAATCCTGCTGGGCCACGGCGGGTCGCGCCTGGTCGAGCTTCTGTTGCGCTGGCCGGTCGCGACGTCGCTGCCGGCCATCGCCGCCGCCGTCCTGGTTTCAGCCAGCGTGGGCATCGTTTTCGGGTTCTATCCGGCCTGGAAGGCCTCGCGCCTGGATCCCATCGACGCCCTGCGCTACGAGTGACGCCCGTGGCGATGGGGCTGCTCAAATTAGGTCGTTATTGCCTTAACTGGAGTTTCCGATGACTTTCAAAGTGCTTCGGTGGGGGCGGCATCTCGCCGTGATGCGATCGCGGCTGGAAGCCGCTCCCACAATGGCTGCCGGTCAATTTCGAGGAGATGGCCCGGTGCACGATCGGCGGCTTGTTTCGGCCGGCAAAATCCGCCGGTGGGCGATGGCTTGCACAATCTTATTATCTGCGTCCGCACTGGGCGGATGTTTGGTCGGACCGGATTTCAAGCCGCCGCAAATGGCGGTTCCCGGCGGCTGGATCGAGGCCCCGCCGCCCTCCCCGGCAGAGCCTACGGCCGTCGACCTGTCGCACTGGTGGACGGTGTTCGACGACCCGACCCTGTTCGCACTCGAGGAAAGAGCCGTCCGCTCCAACCTGGACCTGCTGCAGGCCGAAGCGCGCATCCGCCAGGCGCGCGCCGCCCGCGGGATCGCCGCCAGCGGCCTGGGCCCCACCGTCGACGCCGGGGGATCCTTCCTGCGCAGCCGGTCCCCGGGAAGGACCGACAATTGGCAGCAGGGCGAGACCCGCGGGGTCGTCTCCAACACCTACGACGCCGGCTTCGACGCCGGCTGGGAGCTGGACGTCTTCGGCGGCATCCGCCGCAGCATCGAGGCCGCCGATGCCGACCTGCAAGCCGCCGTGGAGGATCGCCGCGATGTCCTGGTAACCTTGACGGCGGAAGTGGCGCGCAACTACATCGAGCTGCGCGCCTTTCAGCAGCGCATCGAGATCGCCCGGCAGAACCTCGCCACCCAACAGCACAGCGCCCGGCTGACCCGCCAGCGGTTCGAGGGCGGTTTTGTGAGCGGCCTGGACGTGGCCAACGCCGAGGCCCAGGTGGCGACCACCGCCTCTGTAATCCCTCAATTGGAAGCCGCGGCCCGCCAGTCGATCTATGCGCTCGGCTTCTTGTTGGGTCAGGAGCCCGCCGCCCTGATGGCGGAGCTCTCGCCGGCGGCCGACATCCCGCCCGCTCCGCCGGCCGCCCCGGCCGGCCTGCCTTCGGATCTGCTGCGCCGACGCCCGGACATCCGCCGGGCAGAGGCGGACATCCACGCCGCCACGGCTCGCGTCGGCGTCGCCACGGCCGAGCTGTTTCCCAAATTCACGATCAGCGGCGCCGCGGGAGCCCGCTCGGGCGATTTCAGCTCCTGGCTGACGTGGCCCCAGCGGTTCTGGTCTTTGGGTCCTTCGGTCAGCTGGCGGGTGTTCGACACCGGCCGCACGCGCTCCGCCATCGAACAGCAGGAGGCCCTGCAGGAGCAGACTCTCATCGCCTACCGGCAGACCGTGCTCGCGGCGCTGCAGGAGGTCGAAAATGCTTTGATCGCCGCGGCAAAAGAGCAGGAGCGCCGGCGGTCGCTCGCCGACGCCGTCGCGGCCAACCGCAAGGCCGTGAGCCTGGCCAAGACGCTTTACACTCAGGGGCAGACCGACTTTCTGAACGTGCTGGACGCGCAGCGGTCCTTGTTCGTGACCGAAGAAACGCTCGTGCTGAGCACCAGCGCCATGTCGACCGACCTGGTGGCCCTTTACAAGGCCATCGGCGGGGGCTGGTTCGAGGAGTGAAGGCGGGCAGCCCGGAGACCGCGGGCCGCCGTTCGGGGGCGGTGTCGCCGTCTCGGCGGCACCGCAAAGAGACTCATTGCGGTTTCATGAAATCCGCCAGCCGCGCCTTCTGCCGCCCGAGTTGATCGAAGTTGTCCGGCGAGAGCCAGCGCTCGAACGATCTTCGAAGGCGCGGCCAGTCTGCATCCAATATGGCGAACCAGGCCGTGTCGCGGTTCCGACCTTTGACCACCATGTGCTGCCGGAACGTGCCCTCGTAGGTGAAGCCGAAACGGCGGGCCGCCCGCATCGACGGGTCGTTGCGGGCGTCACACTTCCACTCCAGGCGCCGATAGCCCAGTTCGTCGAAGGCGTGCCGAGCGAACAAAAACAGCGCTTCCGTCGCCACCCGCGTCCGCGCGACGGCCGGCCCCCACAGGATGTGGCCCACCTCCAGCACGCCGTGCTCGGGCGTGATCCGCATGAAGCTCTGGCGCCCCTCGCAGCGTCCGCTTGAGGCGTCGATCACCCCATAAAACAGCGGATCTTCCGAGGCCGCGGCGCGGGCCAGCCAGCCATCGAAGCCCGCGCGGTCCTGCGGCGAATCGGACAGATAGCGGAAACGGCTCTCGGCACCCGGCGCCATGGACGCGTCGAACAACTCCCCGCCGTGCCGTGACGGGTCGAGCGGCTCCAGCCGGCAGTAGGATCCGGCGAGGGCCACCCGGTCCGGACGCGGACGCGGGGACCAGTCTGTCAACTTGTGCATGACATCGTCCGAGTTCAATGGCATGCCTCGATTACGCTCCGGCTCAGGCCAGCTCGCCGACTCTTTCCTCTGCCGCACGCAGGATTTCACCGCTGCGCATGAGCTCCCGCATGGCGTTGATGTCGGCGGCCAGGAAACGGTCGGTGTCGAGGTGGGCGATGGACCGGCGAATGACCTGGTAGGCCGCCAGCGTCCCCTCGCCGGGCTTCATGTTGGTGAAGAGATCGAGCGCCTGGGCCGCGCAAAGCAGCTCGATGGCGATCACGTTCTCGGTGTTGGCCACGATCTCCCGGCACTTGCGCGCGGCGATGGTGCCCATGGAAACATGGTCTTCCTTGTTGGCCGAGGTGGGGATGGAGTCGACGCTGGCCGGGTGGGCCAGCACCTTGTTCTCGGAGACCAGGGCGGCCGCCGTGTACTGGGCGATCATGAAGCCCGAGTTCAGGCCCCCGTCGCTCACGAGGAACGCCGGCAGCCCGCTCAGCTTGGGATTGACCAGCCGTTCGATGCGCCGCTCGGAGATGTTGGCCAGCTCTGCCACGGCTATGCCCAAGAAGTCCATGGCGAGCGCCACCGGTTGCCCGTGAAAGTTCCCGCCCAGCAGGAACTCGCCGGAGTCGGCGAACATCAGCGGGTTGCCGGTCGAGGAGTTCATCTCGGTTTCGATCACCCGTCGGCAGTAGGCGATGGCGTCTTTGGTCGCGCCGTGCACCTGCGGCGAACACCGCAGGGTGTAGGCATCCTGGATGCGCGAGCAGTCTTTGTGGGAGGAGATGATCTCGCTGTTGCGGGTGATGCGCTCCATGTTGGCGGCAGCGGTGATCTGGCCGGGGTGCGGCCGCACCTGGTGAATCCGCGGATTGAACTCGGTGCGGCTGCCCATCAGCACCTCCAGCGTCATGGACGCCGCGATGTCGGTTAATCGGGAAAGCCGGTCGGCATCGTAGACCGCCAGCCCGCCGATGGCCGTCATGACCTGGGTGCCGTTGACGAGCGCCAGCCCCTCGGCCGATTCGAGTTGGTGCGGCTGGAGTCCGCACGCGGTCAATGCGTCGGCGCCGCTCATGCGGACCCCATCGTAAACCGCCTCGCCTTTTCCCAACAAAACCAGGGCCAGATGGGCCAGCGGCGCAAGGTCGCCGCTCGCCCCCACCGATCCTTTTTCCGGAACCACCGGAAGGATGCCGCGGTTGAGCAATTCAAGCAGTTGCCGGGCGGTCTCCAGCCGGATGCCGGAGTGGCCCCGGGCGAAGTCCTTGACCCTGAGCGTCATGACGGCTCGAACGGTTTCGGCGGCGAACGGCTCACCCACGCCGGACGCGTGGCTCATGAGAATGTTCTCCTGCAGGCGCCGGGTGTCTTTTTTCGAAATGGCCACGTCGCTCAGGGCCCCGAATCCGGTCGTCACTCCATAAATCCGCCGCTCTTCGGCCACCCACTGGTCCACCAGCGCCCGGCCGGCCCGGATGCGCTCTTCCGCCTCGGCGCTCAGCCGCACGACCGCCCCCCCGCGCGCCGCCGCGACGAGGCCATCGAGAGTCATGTTCTCCATATCGAGGACGATGGTTTTCATTCGATCGAATCTCCGCAATGGAAAATATGATGAGGAATCTTAGACTGGCCGAAAGCGGAAGTAAAGCAGGCCGCCGCTCAAGGAAAATCCTGCTTTCCGGTGAAGCTTAAAACTCAAAAAACAATTGCAACTCTATATATTGTAGGTTATAATTCAACTTAATACAATCCACAGGCTGGCTAAATCCTTAATCCGGAGCCGCCTAATCCAAAAGCAGGAGGATGTGATGGCAACAGCTAAGAAAGCCGTAAAGACAGCCAAGAAGCCGGCAGTTAAGAAACCCGCCGGGAAATGCGCCACCAAGGGCAAGTGCGCCACCAAGAAACCGGTAGCCAAGAAACCCGCGGCTAAAAAGCCGGCAGCCAAGAAGCCGGTGGCCAAGAAAAAATAACAGCACCTTCTCAAGCCATTTCTTGCAGAAACGGGGAATCCCGGTTGATACGTTCGCCGTGGACTTCCCCGTTTCTGCTTTATTAAGGGTCTCATAATTGTCTTTACGTCGTCATTCCGGCATGCCTTTAGCCGGAATCCAGTGAATCCAACCAGTTCTGGATGCCCCCGTATCGTGGTACGGGGCAGGCTTATCACGTCCGGCATGACGGTACTATTTCGAGACGATTAATAACATCTTCCCTTCAACCCAAGGCTCTCATTACCAGGCGGTCACACCGCCGTCCACCGGGAAAGCGACCCCGTTGATGAAGGCGGCTTCATCGGAAGCCAGATAAAGCGCCGCGTTGGCGACATCGTCGATGCTCGCCAGCCGTCCCAGGGGCACCTCGCCCAGGCGCTCGCTGCGGCGTTCGGGATTTTTCAGCATTTCCTGGACGAGAGGCGTCTCGACCGTGCTGGGGCAGAGAATGTTCGCACGGATGTTGTCCTTTGCATAGCGAGCGGCCACGGACTTGGTCAGCTGCATGAGGGCGCCCTTAACGGTGGTGTAGGCTTCCGGTGTGAACTTGTGGCCGATCAGGCAGCAGACCGAGCCCATGTTGATGATGCTGCCGCCGCCGGCTTTGCGCATCAAGGGCAGCGCGTGCTTGATGCCGAGAAACGGACCGCGCACATTAACCGCCAGCATCAGATCCAGATTTTCGACCGTCATTTCCTCGATGGGCTGGCGGATGTTGATCCCGGCGTTGTTGACGAGGACATTGAGCCGCCCCGCATTTGCCACCACGTTCTCGCAGGATTTGACCCAACTTTCCTCGCTGGCCACATCCAGCCGCACGAACCGAGCGCTGACCCCTTCGGCCTGGAGTTGCGCCGCGAAGACGTTGCCCTCGGCCTCCTTCAGATCGCCCAGGAAGACCTGCGCACCCTCGTGGCCGAAACGCCGGGCGATGCCGGCTCCAAGGCCTTGCGCACCCCCCGTGATGAGAGCGACCTTGCCTTTCAATCGCATACCCTGTCTCCTATAGATGGCCCCGAACCCAAACGGTCATTCCCATTGGAAGCGGAAACCGCTATCAAATGCGGGAGCGGCTTGCCGCCGCGATGATCGACCCGGGTCGATCGCCTCCTGCAAAGCCGCCCCCACGGAATGAAAACGCCGGCGAGCTGATAGTCACTTGGCCTTTTCGACCGTCGCCTTGAATTCATCCATCAGCGCCTTGCCGATCTTAGGCTCCCAGGTCGCGTACACGGGCGCCACGGCATCCTGGAAGGCTTTTTTCTGCTCGGGGGTCAGCTCGCTGACCGTATTGCCGGCCTTCTTCAGCTCCGCCACGAAATCGCTGTTCATCTTGCGGTTGAGGTTCCGCTGGTAGATGGCCGATTCCTGAGCAGCGGCAGCGATGATCTTCTGGTCTTCGGCCGGGAAAGAGTCGAAGAGCTTCTTGTTGATGAGCACGATGTGCGGGCCGTAGACGTGCCCGGTCAGAGAGACGAACTTCTGGACTTCGTAGAACTTGGACAGCCAGATGGTCGGGATGGGGTTTTCCTGTCCGTCGATCGTCTTCTGCTGCAGCGCGGTGAAAACCTCGCTGAAGGGCATGGGAGTCGGGTTGGCGCCCATGGCCCGGAACGCCTCGAGATGAATGGGGTTCTGCATGGTGCGGATCTTGAGCCCCTTCATGTCGGCCGGGGCCTTGACCTCGCGCACGCTGTTGGTCAGCTGCCGGAATCCGTTTTCATAATAGGCCAGCAGCTTGATCCCTTTGGGTTCCAGGGCGGCCCCCAGCTTGGCGCCGATCGACCCGTCGTATATGGCGTCGGCGGCCTTCTCGCTCGTCACGATGAAAGGCAGGTCGAACACGTTGAACTCGGGAACCAGGCCGGTCAGGGGCGAGGCCGAGGTGGTGACCATCTCAAGGGTCCCCATGCGGACGCCCTCCGTGGCGCGCACGTCGTCGCCCAGCTGGGCGTTGGCGTAGACCTGCACGTCGTACTTGCCGGGGAGCTTGGCGGCGAGGATTTCTCCGAACTTCTTACCCCCCAGGTACGAGGGGTGCTGCTCGTTGACGCCGTTGGAAACCTTTAGAACTTTGGGCTGGGCCAGTGCCGGATCGGCCGCCAGGCCGATAGCCAGCAGCAGGGTGAGAACCAGAATCCATGTCCGTTTCATGTCGTTTCTCCTTTCTTGGGTTTGGTAATCAGAACGGCCGCCTCGGCCGCTCCTATTTGGGTATTAGGTTCGGCAGCCACATCACCGTCCACGGCAGGTAGGTCACGATGAACAGGACGATGATGCCGATGATGATGTTGGGCCAGATCGCTCGCGAAATCTCGGCCACGGAGATCTTGGAGATCCCGCAGGCCACATAGAGGATGTTCCCGACCGGGGGCGTAATGAGGCCGATGCAGAGGTTGACGATCATGACCACGCCGAAATAGATCGGGTCGAGGCCGTACTTGGTCGCGATGGGCAACAGCATCGGCCCGAGTATCAGCAGGGCCGGGGTCAGGTCCATGACGCAGCCGACGATCAGCAGCAGCACGTTGACCCAGAACATGAACATCACCCAGCTGTCGCCGGAGAGCTGGAGGAGCACTCCCGCCAGCAGCTCCGGGATCTGGGCCGTGGTGATGAAATAGGCCGCCGCCATGGCCGCACCGCAGACGAACAGGACCACGGCCGTCCCGCGCACGGTGTTGACCAGCACCGGCAGCATGTCCTTCATCTTGAGCTCGCGGTAGATGAACACCGAGACGACGAAGGCGTAGACGGCGGAAACGACCGCGGCCTCGGTCGCGGTGCAGATGCCGAGCAGGATACCGCCCAGGATGATGACCGGCAGGAAAAGGGCCCAGAACGCGTCGATGCAGGATTTCAGAACGGCCGTCGGGCTGAACTGGCCCTCGACGTGGTAGCGGGCCTTGCCCCGGACATGGAAGTACCAGCCGATCATCAGCCCCACCCCGAGGATCAGGCCCGGAACGACCCCGCCGATGAACAACCGGATGATCGAAACGTTGGCGATGACCCCGAAGATGACCATCGGGATGGAGGGGGGGATGATCGGGCCGTTGGTGGTGGAGGCGGCAAACAGTGCCGCTGCTTTCTTAGGGTCGTAGCCTTCCTTCTTCATCACCGGGTAGAGGATCGAGCCGATCGCCGACGTGTCGGCCACGGCTGAGCCGGAGACGCCCGAGATGAGCATGCTCGCCACCACGGTCACGTACCCCAGCCCCCCGCGCACGTGGCCGCACATGGCCTTGGCCACCATGATGATCCGCTCCGAGATGCCCCCCGTGTTCATGATCTCCCCGGCCAGCAGGAAAAACGGGATCGCCATGAGCGGAAAGCTGTCGATCCCCCGGAAGATGTTCTGGATGATGAGGGCCGGCGACCAGACCCCCATGGCCAGCGCCAGGACCAGCGCCGTGAGGAAGAGCGCGAAGGCAATCGGCACCGTCAGCAGGATGAAGCCGAACAGCGACATGAGAAAAAGTGAGAGGACGTTCATGCCGGCACTCCCTTCAGCGCCCGGATGTCGGCGTGTGTCTTGATGAGGCATTGGACGAACATGAGTGCGGCGCTGACCGGTCCCACCATGTAAACCCATCCGTACGGGATGGGCACCGAGGAGGCCACCCAGCCGCTCTCGAGGGAGTCGATGGCCATCTCCCACCCGCCCTGGAACATGATGGCCAGGCACACCAGGACCAGGGCGTCGGCTAGCACGGTGACCATTCGCTGGTATCTCGGCCGCAGGACCATGAACAGCACGTCGATCCCCAGGTGGTCGCCCTTGATGAAAGCGATGACCGCCCCCAGAAACACGATCCAGATCAGCAGAAAACGGGACACCTCCTCGTACCAGGCGAGCGAGGCGTCCAAAAAGTAGCGGCAGACGACGTTTCCAAAGACCGTGAACGACATGGCCACCAGCAGGGCCGCCACCACGTAGGACAGGGTCTTGTCTATGACCTGGCTGATGCACTCACTTCTTGAAGCCGCTGCGACGGTTTCAGACGACATGACGACTTCCTTCCCTTTCAGCTGTGGCCTTTGGGCCTTGAGCTTCCGTCCAGTGTTCGCATGGCCGCCGCGGCGACGGCCTGGGCCGTCAGGCCGAAGTGGTTTAAAATTTCATCGTAGCAGGCGGCGCTCAGACCGAAGCAGTCTTCGATGCCCACCAGCTCGACCGGCGGGTGGGGGGTGGCCCGCAAGGCCTCCAGCACGGCCGATCCCAGGCCGCCGATACGATTGTGCTCCTCGGCCACCACGATCGCGCGCACGCCCGCCGCCGCCTGGATGACCGCCTCCGCGTCGAGCGGCTTGACCGTGCTGATGTTGTAAACGCCTGCCGCGATGCCCCGCTCGGCAAGGATCTGGGCCGCTTCGAGCGAGCGGCCGACCATGACCCCCGTGGCCAGCAGGACTGCATCGGAGCCTTTTCGCAGGCAGGTGATCTTGCCGATGTGGTAGGGCTCACTGGCCGGGTAGAGCAGCGGCAGGTCGGAGCGGTTGATGCGGACGTAGGCCGGCCCTGGCCAGTCGATCAGGCGCTCCATCATCTTGGCCGTTTCCAGCCCGTCCATGGGCGCCAGGACCGTCATGCCGGGCAGGGCCCGCATGAGGGTGATGTCTTCCACCGATTGGTGGGTTTTGCCGTCGCCGAAATCCGAAAGGCCGCTGCTCGATCCGCAGATGCGGACCTTGAGTCCGGGGATGCAGATCGAGTTGCGCAGCTGATCATAGGCCCGGCCGGTTGCGAAGACGGCAAAGGAGTGGATGAACGGGATCTTGCCAGCCAGCGCCAGGCCGGCCGCCGTGGCGGCCATGTTCTGCTCGGCGATGCCCATCTGGAAATAGCGCTCCGGAAAGACCTCCTGAAACAGTACGGAGCGGGTGGACTTGCCCAGGTCGGCTTCGAGCGCCACCACGTCCCTGTTTTTCCGACCCAGCTCCAGCAGGGCCAGGCCGTAAGCTTCTCGCATGTTCGGATGAGGGGTCATTCGGCGTCTCCTCAATGATAACGACTGTTTTATCTGTATGAGTTCGTTTTGCTCTGTCCGATAAGGGTACAAGGATTCAAGGGGCCAAGGGGTCAAGTGAAAAGGACCAACGGATCTTGCTTCACTTGAACCCTCGGCCCCTGGGCCCCTCGAACCCTGTATTTCATTTCAGCTCCGCCCGCCGGGCTTCCAACTCGCAGAGCGCCTGGCGGTGCTGCTCGGCGGTCAGCGAGCTGTTGTGGAAAACGGCGTTGTTTTCCGCAAACGAAAACCCCTTGCCCTTGACCGTCTCGGCCACAATCACCGTCGGCCGGCCCCTGGTTTCCTTCGCCTTCGCCAGCGCTTGCAGGATTTGGCCCACGTCGTGGCCGTTGACGCTCACCACCTCCCAGCCGAAGGCCGCCCACTTGCGCTCGATCTGCGGGATGTCGAAAATCTCGCGGGTGGGGCCGGTGGCCTGCACGCGGTTTAAATCCACAAAGGCGGTCAGATTGTCGAGCTTGAAAGCGGCTGCCGCCATGGCGGCTTCCCAGATCTGGCCCTCGGAGAGTTCGCCGTCGCCCATGACGACGTAGACGCGGCTCGGCCGCCGATCCAGACGAAAGCCCAGGGCCATGCCCAGACCGATGGAAAGCCCCATGCCGAGGGAGCCGGTGACGGCTTCGATCCCGGGGGTCCGGTCCATGTCCGGGTGGCCCTGGAGGCAGCCTTCGAGGGTCTTGACCTTTTTCAACTCCGCTCGCGGGATGACACCCAACTCGGTCAAGGCCGCGTACTGGATGAGCACACAATGGCCCTTGCTGAGCAGGAAGCGGTCACGGTCCGGGTCCTTCGGGTTTTGGGGGTTGTAGCGCATCGCGTGAAAATAGAGGCAGGCCGCGATCTCGGCCATCGAGCTCGACCCGCCCAAATGCCCGACCTTGCCGACCCCGATCATCTCGATCAGGTCGAAGCGCAGTTGCAGGGCCATGCGTTCCAGTTTCTTGACGGTTGCGGTGTCAGTCATGAACGATCACTCCCATTTATGAATATAGTTGCGGCGTTCGTGCGCCTCTGCGAGGGTCGGTGCGACCACGTTTAGGCAGAGACCCCGGCAGGGAAGGTTACGCTTGACTACTTCCAGGTCCTCGATGGTGAGGTCGCCCCAGAGGATCAGGCCCCGCGTCTGCATGACTTTGCTCAAGACCGGCAGCATCTCCTGGACGCCCGGGCCGCCGATGTCCTTATTCACCTCGATGACCTTAAGGTCCTCCAGGCCGCGCAACTCATCGATGATGAAGAAGGAAGCCGGGTGCAGATGGAAAGCGGTGTAAGGATGGCCCCCAAGGATCATGCGCGCCGCATCGAGGAAGAACTCACGGTAAAGCTTCGGGGACAGAATGGCCGAAAGGTCGTCCTGAAACCAGATGGAGGGACCGGGCGCCCAGACGTGATAGAAACCCAGGGCGTTTCCGCCGTGGAAATCCGGGATCAGCCGGCGCTGGGCACCTATAACGGACAGAAACGCGCGGGTGACCCGCTCGATCAACCGGCGCATGACCGCCGGGTCTTCCATCATGAGGTCGAGCACCATTTCCCGCTGGCCCAGGAGTGCGCCGATCATGTCGGTCGGTCCGCGCAGGATGGGCATGCCCACCGGGAATCGGCCGCGGCTCTGCTGCACGAGGGCGGTCGTGAATTCGAGGTATTTTTTCAGCCAGGGGTTCTCCGGGTCGAAACCCACTTTTTCGAGCGCCTCGGCCGGTGACGACAGCCAGGGCCGGGACGTAAAGCTCTCGCGCCCCGCGCGGACGGCGCAGCCCAGCATGGCCTCCATCCATGGGATGCCGGTGAAGGGCTCTCCCGTCCAGAAGCCGTCCTGTCCGATCGCCTCCGACTCCTGGAACATGCGCTCGTAGTCCGGAATGAAGGCGGCCACATCGAGCATTTCCGGCGTGATGGGTTTGTCCGGCTCGAGCAGCCCGCGGGCGGCCAGAAAATGGCGCGAGAAGAAAAAATCGCCTACGCGGAAGGAAGCCAGCGGCCGGGGTTGGTTTTCGCGGGCCCAGAAGGCGCGGTGCAGGGCCAGCCGCTCCTCGATGCCGGCGCGCGGCAAGGCGGCCCCGGCGGCCGGGGTCCCGCGCGCGGCCGTGCCGGCTTCGCGCCTGAGGCGCTCAATGGTTCTGACCACGTGCTCTTCCATGAGCCGTTCGGCCTCCGGCGCGTTGCGGGACTTCACCGCTTCGATCAGCAAGCGGTGGTAGTGCAGCCCATCGTGCATCCCGAGTGTGCTGACGATGTTCTCCATGGAAACGCTCAGAACGCTGCGCAGGACGTTGTTGACTTTGATCAGCACGGAATTGCCGGTGGCCTTGGCCACGACGAGATGGAACTCAAGATCCGCCCGCGCGAATTCGGCCACGTCGTCCTGGGCTCGGACCATCCGGTCGTAGACGGCCTCCATCTCTGCCAGGTCTTGATCGGTGACGCGCTCAGCGGCCAGCGCGGCGGTACCTTTCTCGACGATCCGGCGATATTCCAGAACATGGAAGATGTCGGTCTCGTCCAGCGCCATCAGGGGAATGAGGGAATTGAAGTAGATCTCCCCGCTAAGTTCGCGGACGAAGGTGCCTTCGCCGTGGCGGGTTTCGAGAATGCCGAGGGAGACCAGGTGCTGGATGCCTTCACGGATGGAGACCCGGCTGACGCCCATGGTCCGGGAGAGGTCGTGCTCGGAGGGAATTTTGGTTCCAGGCGCCCAGGTGCGGCGCAGCACCTGATCGCGCAACTGGCGGAAAACCTGGACCCGCACGCTTTCTTTCTTGATGGGTTTCAGCGGTCTGACGGCCATCGAAAACCCCCGAAGTAATGGTTGTCAGATATCCTACATCTTACCAGTCTGTCAAGCCATAATCTCTTCCAATCGGCATGCTGAAGGCATGCGACGCTGCATGATTTTTTGCTTGAAGCAGATGATAACTTACTGATAAAAAGATAAATCAAGATTTAAACAAACCGTCCGAACAGATTTGGGGCAGAGCGTCAATGCATGAAAATCTGACAAGCCGAGAACGGATCCTGAAAGCGCTCAGCCACGAAGAGACAGACCGGGTCCCATTGGACCTCGGCGGCACGCATGACAGCTCCATCGTCGTGGAGGGCTACGAGCGGCTGAAAGCCTATTTCGGCATCGAATCCCAAACCGAGATCATGCAGCGTATGACCCGAGCGGCCGTGCTGGACGAGGCCGTATTGCGGAAGCTCGGGATCGACACCCGCGCCATCATCCTGGGATCACCGACCCGTGGGCTGGCGGCCGAGCTCGGTCCCCGTGCCTACCGCGACATGTGGGGGGTCGAACGCGTTCACCCGGAGGGCGGCTACTACTACGACCAGCGCTCGGCACCGCTCGCCGGACCTATCACGGTGGTGGATGTGGCCCGCTACCCCTGGCCCGACCCTGAAGACCCCGGCCTTTTGAACGGGATGCGGGAACGGCTGGACTGGATCCGGTCTCAAACGGAGGCGGCGGCCGTGCTGACGCTGCCTGCGCCTTTTGTGCATCTGACGCAGTTCGTTCGAGGGTTCGAGGGCTGGTACACGGATTTCATCCTCGGGGCCGATGTGCTTGAAGCGCTCTTCGATGCGGTCCTCGAGATCACTCTGCGCATCGCCGAGCGCGAGCTCGAGCGGTTCGGCGCCGAGGTGGATGTAGTTCGCTGCGGCGACGACCTCGGCAGCCAGACCGGACTCCAGGTCAGCTACGATCACTATCGGCGCTACATCAAGCCCCGGCACGCCCGGTTCTTCCGCCGCGTGCGCGAGCTCACCCCGGCCAAGCTCATGTTCCACTCGTGCGGCTCCATCGTGGATATCCTGGACGATCTGGTCGAGATCGGCGTGGACATCATCAACCCCGTCCAGGTCACCGCCCGCGGCATGGACCCGGTGGTTCTCAAAAAGAAATACGCCGGGAAGCTGGTCTTTTGGGGCGGCACCGACTCCCAGAAAACCATGCCGTTCGGCACCGTGGCAGACATCCGGAAAATGGTCGAGGGCTTGATCGAAACCCTGGGCCGCGGCGGCGGGTATGTGTTCTCGTCCTGCCACAACATCCAGCCGGACGTGTCCGCGGAAAAGGTGATCGCCATGTTCGCCCAGGCCCGGGAATATGTCCCATCCTGGAAGCAACAATAGACTCGAATTTGCTGCTGTTTCAGCCTCTCGCTCGTGTGTTGAATTGCATCAAGTTCTATATTAGGTAATCGTCGAGGTAACCAACTTGAAGTCGCAATATGCGATTTCAAAAGGAAGGTCATCGTGATCACCAACACCGACATCACCAACTCCATGCAAATCCACCTCGGGGCGCTGTTCGACGAGCTGCCGCCCATGCCCGAGTTCGTTCATGGAATCCGCCGGGCGCCGGCGCGGCATTTCAACCTGTCCCGAAAGGACACCAATCTCGCGCTCAAGAATGCGCTGCGCTACATCCCCGAGAAGTGGCACGGCACGCTGGCGCCGGAGTTCCTGGAGGAGCTCCTGACGCGCGGGCGGATCTACGGCTACCGCTTCCGGCCGCCCGGCCGCCTCTATGGCCGGCCCGTCGACGATTACCGCGGCGCCTGCATCGAGGGCCGGGCCTGCCAGGTGATGATCGACAACAACCTGGACTTCGAGGTGGGCCTCTACCCCTATGAGCTCGTGACCTACGGCGAAACCGGCCAGGTCTGCCAGAACTGGATGCAGTACCGGCTGATCAAGCGCTACCTCGAGGTGCTGACCCGCGAGCAGACCTTGGTCATGGCATCCGGCCACCCCGTGGGTCTTTTTGCTTCCTCGCCCGAAGCCCCGCGGGTCATCATCACCAACGCCCTGATGGTGGGCTGCTTCGACGACCCGGAGAACTGGCACCGCGCCATGGCCCTGGGGGTGGCCAACTACGGGCAGATGACCGCCGGCGGCTGGATGTACATCGGACCCCAGGGCATCGTGCACGGCACCTACAGCACGATCCTGAACGCCGGCCGCGCCAAACTCGGCATCCCGGCGGACCAGGACCTCTCCGGGCGGCTGTTCGTGACCTCGGGGCTGGGCG
Source organism: Desulfobacterales bacterium (assembly GCA_030834695.1). Classification (GTDB taxonomy): domain Bacteria; phylum Desulfobacterota; class Desulfobacteria; order Desulfobacterales; family SpSt-501; genus SpSt-501. Next base: position 3,786 of record JAUQXK010000035.1, on the reverse strand, counting down.
GCATGAGCGGCGCCCAGGGCAAGGCCGTCGTCATCGCCAACGGGGTCGGCATCATCGCCGAAGTGGACCACTCGCGCATCAAAACCCGCCTCGACCAGGGCTGGATCGACCAGGTGACGGACAATCCGGCCGAGGCATTCGCCGCCGCGGCCGAATACCGGCGCAAACGCCAGAGTCGAGCCATCGCCTTTCACGGCAATGTGGTCGACCTGCTGGAGTATGCGGTCCACCATGACGTCAAGATCGATCTGCTCTCGGACCAGACCTCGTGCCACGCGGTCTACGAGGGCGGCTACTGCCCCCAGGGGATCAGCTTCGAGCAGCGCACGGAGCTGCTGCGCAGCGGCCATGCCGGATTCAAGGAAATGGTGGATGCGACCCTGCGGCATCACTACGAGCTCATCAAGACGCTGTCCGAAAGCGGGACCTACTTCTTCGACTACGGCAACAGCTTTCTCAAGGCGGTCTATGACGCCGGTGTCAGGGACATCTGCAAAAACGGCGAGAGCCCGCTCGACGGCTTCATCTTCCAGTCCTATGTCGAAGACATCATGGGGCCGATCCTTTTCGACTACGGCTACGGGCCCTTCCGCTGGGTCTGCCTGAGCGGGAAAGATGAAGATCTTGCCAAGACCGACCAGGCCGCCATGGCGTGCATCGACCCCGATCGACGCTTCCAGGACCGCGACAACTACAACTGGATCCGAGATGCCTTGAAGAACCGGCTGGTGGTCGGCACCCGGGCGCGCATCCTTTACCAGGACGCCCTGGGCCGCATGAAGATCGCGCTTAAATTCAATGAAATGGTCAGAGCCGGGGAGATCGGACCGGTCATGCTCGGCCGCGACCACCACGACACCGGCGGCACGGACTCGCCCTTCCGGGAGACCGCCAACATCTATGACGGGAGCAACATCATGGCCGATATGGCCACCCACTGCTTTGCCGGCAACGCCGCCCGCGGGCTGAGTCTGGTGGCGCTTCACAACGGCGGCGGTGTGGGCATCGGCAAGGCCGTCAACGGCGGCTTCGGGCTGGTGCTGGACGGCAGCGCGCGCGTCGACGAAATCATCCGCCGCGCCATCCCCTGGGACGTCATGGGCGGGGTCGCCCGCCGCGCCTGGGCCCGCAACGAGCCGTCCATCGAAACCTGCATCCAATACAACGAACTGCGCGCCGGCTCGGACCACATCACGCTGCCGTATCTGGCCGATGAGGGCCTGCTGGCAGAATTGGTGGCCAAGGCATTCGTGAAGCAAAAGTAAGAGGGAGAAATAGCGAAGAGATACTGGATGCGGGATACGGGATAGAAGAAGAGAAGAGATACTCGATACGGGGTTGGATGAGGGAAGGTGTCTATGAGTTACAAGAAGCTTGAAATATGGCAGCTTGCGAAAGAACTTGTAATTGATAGCCACCGCATGACCATCGAGGCATTACCGAAATTCGAGATGTTCGAGGAAGGAAGCCAGATACGCAAATCGATAAAGTCGGTTAAATCAACCATAGTCGAGGGTTACGGGCGCCGAGAGTGCAAACAGGAATTCCTTCGTTTCCTCAGTTATGCCATCGCGTCGAATGATGAAACGCTCGACCATTTGGAAACTCTTTTTGAAACAGGCTCTCTATCCAGTAAAGACCTTTACAGCAATTTGAGCGATAGGTTAAACACCCTTGGAAAGAAATTGCATAATTTTAGAAAATCGGTCGAGGAGAGTCACCAAAGCAAAAAGTAGTGATGGCGTGGGAGCATGAAGGCTGTTATCCCGTATCTCGTATCCCGTATCCAGGATCACCTCATGAGCGGGAACCTGATTATCAAAAACGCCTCCGAATTGGTGACCTGCAGCGCCTTTGCCGCGAAAAGGGGCCGGGCGATGTCGAACCTCGGCATCATCGCGGACGGCGCCGTCGTCATAGAACAGGGACGGATTTCCCGCGTCGGCCCCACGGCGGAGGTCATGACGGACTTGGAGGCTTCGGGCGGAGACTTATCGCTATTCGAAACCATCGACGCCTCCGGCAAGGCCGTGCTGCCGGGCTTCGTCGATTCCCACACTCACCTCGTCTTCGGCGGCGATCGGGCCGAAGAATACGCCTGGCGGTTGAAGGGTGACAGCTACATGGACATCCTGCAGCGCGGCGGCGGCATTCTCAGCACGGTAGCCGCCACCCGCAGCGCTTCGTTCCAAGAATTGACGGATGCCGGACTCAAGCGGCTCGACTCCATGCTGTCCTTCGGGGTCACCACGGTCGAGGGCAAGAGCGGCTACGGTCTGGACCGTGCAACCGAGATCAAACAACTGGAGGTCATGGCCGATCTCAATCGGCTGCATCCGCTGGATGTCGTCCCCACCTTCATGGGCGCGCATGCGGTTCCGCCCGAATACAAGGGCCGCGAAGACGATTACATCGACTTCCTGCTGAAAGAGGTGGTGCCGGAGGTTGCCGGCCGGCAGCTGGCCGAGTTCTGCGATGTCTTTTGCGAAAAAAATGTGTTCTCCGTCGAGCAGTCCCGGCGGCTGTTGACCGGTGCCGCCCAATCCGGCTTGAAGCCGAAGCTGCATGCCGACGAGATCGTCCGGCTGGGGGGTGCCGAGCTCGGCGCGGAGATCGGCGCGGTGTCGGCCGATCATCTGCTCAACGCCTCCGACGAGGGTCTGCGCGCCATGGCAACAGCCGGCGTGGTGGCCACCCTGCTTCCGGCCACCGCCTTCAGCCTGCGCGAACCTTACGCTAGGGGACGCTTTATGATCGATGCCGGCTGCGCGGTGGCGCTGGCCACCGATTTCAACCCGGGCAGCTGCTTTTCGGAGTCCGTCCCGCTGGTTGCGGCGCTGGCGGCGCTTTACATGAACCTCTCGCCGGAGGAAATCGTGACCGCGCTCACAATCAACGGCGCGGCCGCCCTGGATCGGGCGCAGATGATCGGCAGCATCGATCCCGGCAAGCAGGGGGATGTCGTCATTCTCGAAAACCCGTCCTACCGCTTCATCCCATACCACCTCGGCGTGAGCACGGTGGAGAAGGTGATCAAGAGAGGAACTCTCGTCTTCAACAAACTCGACCAAGGAGAATAGGCGTGCTGAAAAACCTGAGCATCGTCGACTATCTCGCCCAAACCGCATCCGGCGATCCCGTCCCCGGTGGCGGCAGTTCCGCCGCCTTGAATGCCGCATTGGCCGCGGCATTGACGGAGATGGTGGCGAACCTCACCATCGGCCGCAAGAATTTTCAAGATGTGGATGCCGAAATGCGTGCGGTGGCCGAGAAAGCCTCGAGCCTGCGCCAGAAGCTCCTGCAAGACATCGACCGGGATTCGGACGCTTATGCCCAGGTGCTGAAAGCGTTCCAGATGCCGAAGGCCACCGAGGCGGAGAAAGCCGACCGCAGCCGGGCGGTTCAAGAGGCCTTCAAGCAGGCGGCCCTGGTGCCGCTGGGGGTCGCCCGGGACGCCCTCGCGATCATGGACCTCGGCCGTGCCGTGATCTCGAAAGGCAACCCCAACGCCGCCTCCGACGGCGCCGCCGGCGTGCTCGCAGCGCGAATGGCGGTGCGCACAGCGGTCTACAATGTCCGCATCAATCTCGGTAGCCTCAAGGACGAGGCCTTTAAGTCCGAATTGGGTCACAAGGTGGACCAGCTGGAAGCCGAGGCCGAGAGGCTGGAAAGGACTATACTCACGCAGCTAAAAATCTGAAGCTGTCAAAATAAGATAAAATCTGCTTCTGCTGGATATATCTCCACGACAAAACCTATCAGAGTTCCTGCCAGCCAAGATCATAT